>JBBRMA010000059.1:0-33663 GCA_038231075.1 Myxococcales bacterium
GCCGCGACCGCAAGCCGCGACCGCAAGCCGCGACCGCGACCGCGACCACAAGCCCCGACCGGTCGCCGTCGCGGCAGGGGTCGCGGTCGCGGCTGGGGGTCGCGGTCGCGGCTGGGGGTCGCGGTCGCGGCTGGGGGTCGTGGTCGCGGCTGGGGGTCGCGGTCGCGGCTGGGGGTCGTGGTCGCGGCAGGGGTCGCGGTCGCGGCTGGGGGTCGCGGTCGCGGCTGGGGGTCGCGGTCGCGGCTGGGGGTCGCGGTCGCGGCTGGGGGTCGTGGTCGCGGCTGGGGGTCGCGGTCGCGGTTGGGGTCGCGGCTTGCGGGCGGGGTCGCGGCTTGCGGGCGGGGTCGCGGCTTGCGGGCGGGGTCGCGGCTTGCGGGCGGGGTCGGGGCGGGCGGGCGTGGTCGCGGGGAGCGGTCCCGGGTGTGGTCGAGGCAGGACTAGAGCGGAGCAGGCTCGCGCCACGCCTTCGGCGCGTCACTCCGCCTGCAAGTTGGGCATGGAGGCGCTGCGCGCGCCGGACGTTCCCTGGCGTCGTCATGGCCTCGTTCCTCCCGCTCCGCTTTCAGGTGAGGAGGAACGAGGCCATGACGAAGCCGATTCAACTTCCACATCACAGGCTCATTGCGTACGGGGTGGCGGTCGAGCTGCTCGATGCCGTGCGGGCGATGCACATCTCAGATCCCACGTTGCGGGACCAAGCGCTCAGGGCGGCCAAGAGCACTTGCCTCAATTGCGCCGAGGGTGCGGGGCGGGTCTCGCGGCGGGACAAGGCGCGCGCCTACGCCATCGCGCGGGCCGAGTGCGTCGAGGCGGCCGCCGCGGTCGAGATCGCCGTGCGCGCCGGCGACGCGCCGGGCGAGGGGCTCCAAGCGGTGCTCGTCCTGGCGGACCGCGTGGTCGCGATGCTGACGAGGCTCATCCGCTGAGCACGACGACAGTCGAGGCGCTTCTTTCGCAACCCACGAGCGCGCCAGAGAGCCTTGCCTCTGGCGCGCGGGTCGGGCCGGCCACTCGGGCAAAGAGGGCGGGCGGCGCGCAGAGGTCCGGCGACGCTTTTGGGTGCCCCGGGCTCCCCACACAGAGTCGGGTCACCCCACTTCCGCCCGGGGCGGGCCCCGGTGCGGCGACGGGCCTCTGCGCGCCGCACGCCCGGTCATTCCCGCTGCACCTGACGCCCTCGCGCGCTAGAGTCCTTGGCTCTCTTCCGCGCGAGGCCCCAATGAGCTGGTCGCTAGTCGTCACCCTCCCCGAAGAGCACGGCGAGACGCTCGGCGCGCTGCTCTTCGACCTGGGCGCGCTCGGCGTCGAGGTGCAAGACAGCGAGCTGACCCTGATGCCCGGCACGCCGGCGCTCCCCGAGGGCGCCGCGCGCTGCATCGCCCACTTCGAGGAGAGATCGGCGGCCAACGAGGCTGCGACCGCGGTGCGCGAGCTGACCCTGCTCGGCCGTCTGGAAGTTCCGCCGCCGCTGGAGGTGCCCGCCGAGAACTGGGCCACCGCCTGGCGCAAGTTTCACCGACCGGTGAAAGTTGGCCCCCGCTCGTGGATCCACCCGCCCTGGGAGATCCCAGACCACGTCAAAGGCGATGCGCTCGTGTGCATCGACCCAGGCATGGCGTTCGGCACCGGGAGCCACGCCACCACGGCGCTCTGCCTGGAGCGCATCGACGAGCTCCTCGGCAAGACGCCCGGGGCGGATCTGCTCGACATCGGCACCGGCAGCGGCATCCTCGCGCTGCTCGCGGTCAAGCTGGGCGCGGGCGCGCGCGTGGTCGGCACCGAGAACGACCCGCTCAGCATCACCGTCGCCAAGGAGAACGCCGAGCGCAACGGCCTGGCTGCAGACCGCATCACCTGGCGGCTCAAGTCGCCCGATGAGCTCGAGCCGCCGTACGACGCGCCCTACGGCATCGTGGTCGCGAACATCCTCTTGAACACGCTGACGGCGCTGGCCCCGCAGATCGCCGCCAAGGTGGCGCCGGGCGGCCGCCTGGTGCTGAGCGGCCTGCTCTCGCAGCAGGGGGGCCTCGCCGAGCAAGCCTACGAGCAACAGGGCCTGCGCAGAGCGGGCCGCCGCGAGCGCGAGGGCTGGGTCCGCGTCGAGCTGGTCCGTCCCTGATTCGATCACCAAGAGGACTATCGAAAATGAACTATCGACAGTTGGGCAACAGCGAGCTGCGCGTCTCCGAGATCAGCCTCGGCTCCTGGCTGACCTACGGCGGCGGCGTCGAGCGCGCCAACGCCGAGGCCTGCGTCAAGAAGGCCTTCGACGTCGGCATCAACTTCATCGACACGGCCAACGTCTACTCGCGCGGCCAGGCCGAGTCGTTCCTCGGCGAGGTGCTCAAGGGCGTCCCGCGGGCTTCCTACGTGCTCGCGACCAAGCTCTACTTTCCCATGTCAGAGGGCGACCGCGGCTTGTCCAGAGCGCAGATCCAGAAGCAGCTCGACGCCTCGCTCAAGCGGCTGCAAGTGGCGCACGTGGACCTCTACCAGTGCCACCGCTACGACGAGGACACGCCGCTCGAGGAGACGATGGAGGCGCTCACGGCCGCGGTGAAGGCCGGCAAGACCAGGTACATCGGCTTCAGCGAGTGGAGCGCGCCGCAGATCGAGCGCGCCGCGGCGCTCGCGGGGATGGAGAGGTTCGTCTCCAGCCAGCCGCAATATTCGCTGCTCTGGCGCGCTCCCGAGAGGGAAGTGTTTCCCGTCTGCGCGCGGCTTGGCATCGGGCAGATCGTCTGGTCGCCGCTGGCGCAGGGAGTGCTGAGCGGCAAGTACCTGCCGGGCCAGCCGCCGCCCAAGGACTCGCGGGCCGCGAGCGATTCGATGGGCGGGTTCTTGAAGGGCGAGCGCCTGGCCGACGAGGTGTTGGCCAAGGTGCAAAAGCTCAAGCCCGTCGCCGCCGAGCTGGGGCTGTCCTTGCCGCAGCTCGCGCTCGCCTGGGTGCTGCGCCGGAGCGAGGTGTCGTCGGCCATCATCGGCGCAAGCCGGCCCGCGCAGGTGGAAGAGAACGCGAAGGCGAGCGGCGTGAAGCTCGACGCCGAGGTGCTCGCGCGCATCGACCAGATCCTCGCCTGATGCACCGCCTGTTCGTCCCTCGCGCCGCCGAAGGCGTGGTGCGCCTGGACGGCCCGCGCGCGCATTACCTGAACAGCGTGCTGCGGCTTTCACCCGGCGCGGTGCTCGAGGTGTTCGACGGCGAGGGGGGCAGCTTTGCCGCCGAGGTGCTCGGCAACGGCGAGCTGCGCCTGGGGGCCAGATCGCTCACGGCCGCTCCTGGAGCGGTTGACATCGTCCTGGTGCAAGCGCTCGCCAAGGGCGACAAGCTCGACTTCGTGGTGCAGAAAGCGACCGAGCTCGGCGCCTCTCGCATCGTCCCGCTCGCCACGCTGCGCAGCGTGGTCAAGCTCGACGCCGATCGCGGAGCCGCGCGCGTCCTCCGTTGGCGCCGCATCGCCGAAGAGGCGGCGAGGCAGTGCGGCCGCGCCGACGTGCCGGTGATTGACGAGCCGCGCACCTGGGAAGAACTGTTCGCCGCGCTGGTGCGCGAGCCCGACCGCCGCGCGCTGCTCTTGCACCCCGAGGCCACGCTGCGCCTCTCCTCGGCAGCTCGAGGGGCACCAAAGCTGGCGCTGGTCGTGGGCGCCGAGGGAGGCTTCGCGCCGAGCGAGCGCGAGGCGGCGGCGCAGAATGGCCTCATCGAGGCAGGCCTCGGCGCCCGCGTGCTCCGCACCGAGACGGTCGCGCTGGCCGCGCTCGCCGTCGTGCAGCACCTGGCGGGCGAGCTGGGGTGAAAGCCGAGGGCCGATCAGGCGCTCGTTCGTTGTCATCGCGCGGCGTCGTGCGGACTGTTGGCGAACCCCAACCAGGAGATTTGCCCCCATGCCATCAGTCGAGAGAGACAGCGTCCGCACCCGCAACGCCTTGAGCACCTTGCCGGTCCGCGCGGCGCTCGGCGCCAGCATGATTTATCACGGCTACGGCAAGCTCTCTGGCAGCGGACCGCAGCAGGCGGGCCAGCTGATGGAGAGCCAGGTCGGCGTCACCCCGGGCAAGGGCTGGGCGGTCGCCACCGGCATCGCCGAGGTCTTCGCCGGCGCGAGCGCGGTGCTGGGCCTCTGGACGCGCCCGGCCGCCATCGCGGTGCTCGTCACGCAAGGCGTCGCGCTCGCCAAGGTCCACTCCAAGAACGGCTACGACTTCACCAAGGGCGGCTACGAGTACAACCTGGCGCTCATGGCCATCGCCTCGGGCCTGTTGCTCGCCGGCCCGGGACCCATCTCGGCTCACGAAGCGCTCGAGTCCGCCGCCGAGGGCCGCGGCGCCAAGAAGCTCTTCCGCAAGGCGCGCCCGAACGGCCTGCTCCGCCTCATCAAGCTGCTCAAGTAGGAACCAACTGCTGGACGCGGAGACACCAAGGCCGTGGCTCCGCGTGCAGCAGCCTGGTTAGTGCGCCTTGGCATGCTCGAGGCAGTAGTCGGTCGGCTTGCCGCCGCACTTTTCGCAATCGCAGACGCGGAACTCGAGCTTGGGATCGTCGGACTCGCTCTTGCCGCACTTCGCGCAGATGCGCGAGCGCCGCTTGGGCTGCAAGGACATCTCGCGGAACTGCTCCAGGCGCGCGCTCTGGCTCTGGGTCTTGCTGCCGCCCGGCCGCAGCTTCCTGCCGCGCACCTTGCCGCGCGTGAGGTCGAAGAGCTGGGCTGCGAAGAAGAGCGTGTAGTTGAGCAGCGCCATGGCGATGGCCGCGCGCGAGGAGAGGTCGCCGGTCGCGAAGGCGTAGAGGAGGAAGAGGCCGTCGAGCATCGCCAGCCACTTCATCTTCACGGGCAGGAGGAAGAAGAGGAGGATCTCGTAGTCGGGAAAGACCGTGCCGAAGGCCAGCAACAGCGAGAGGTTCAGGTAGGCGTTGTCGGCGTGGCCGGTGAGCAGCGCGCCGCCGATGGTGCCGAGCGCGCCGATGAAATAGTAGGCCCAGAGCCGCACCGGGCCCCACTCGGACTCGAGCGACTGCAGCACGGTGAAGAAGAAGAGGATGACGACGCCGCCGAGCAAGAGGTCGAGCGGGCCGCGGCCCAGGCTCGGCGGCAGGAGCAAAAACGTCAACAGGCGCCAGACCTCGCCGCGGAGCAGGGCGCCGCGCTCGAGGGTGAAGTCGGAGATCACCTCGGGCTTCAAGTACAGCCCGACGAAGACCACCGCCCAGAGGCCGATGAGCCACACGTACAGGCCCGCCGGCACCGCGCGGCCAAGCTTCCTGTCGAGCCAGTTGAGGAGGCGTTCCATGCGCGCTCGTTATAACGCTGCTAGCTTCCGGGCATGGAAGAGATGACCGACCCGCTGTTGCGCTTCACGAGGCTCCTCGAAGAGGCCAGGGCGACGCCCGCCATCGCCGAGCCCACGGCGATGACGGTGGCCTCGGTGGACGCGCAGGGCCGCCCCTCCGCGCGCATCGTGCTGCTCAAGGGCGTGGACGCGCGCGGGCTGGTTTTCTACACCAACTTCGAGTCGCGCAAGGGTCGCGAGCTGACCGCGCGCCCCGACGTCGCCTGCGTCTTCTGGTGGCACCCGCTCGAGGCGCAGGTCCGCATCGAGGGCGCCGCCGCGCGCGTCAGCGACCAGGAGGCCGACGCCTATTTCGCCTCGCGCCCGCGCGGCAGCCAGCTTGGCGCCTGGGCCTCGCAGCAGAGCCGCCCGCTCGCCTCCCGCAGCGATCTCGAGGAGAGCCTGGCCGAAGTGACCGCGCACTTCGAGCGGAACTCCGTCCCGCGGCCTCCTTATTGGAGCGGCTTTCTCATCACCCCGCGCGCCATCGAGTTCTGGAAGAACATGCCGAGCCGGCTGCATCACCGCGAGCGCTACGAGCGCGCGGCGCCGGGCGAGCCGTGGCGAGTGCAGCTCCTGAATCCTTGAGACGGGCGGTTGGCGATCGCCGTCATTTCTTGGGTCCCGTCATCTCTTCCGGCTTCACCCACTGGTCGAACTGCTCGCTCGTCAAATGGCCGAGCTTGAGCGCCGACTCTTTCAACGTCAGCCCCTCCTTGTGCGCCTTCTTGGCGATGGCGGCGGCCTTGTCGTAGCCGATGTGCGGATTCAAGGCCGTCACCAGCATCAGCGACTCGCGGAGCAGCTTGTCGATGCGCGCGCGGTCGGGCTCGATGCCCGCGGCGCAGTGGTCGTTGAAGCTGACCGCGCCGTCGGCAAGCAAGCGCACGCTTTGCAAAAAATTATTGATGATGAGCGGCTTGAAGACGTTGAGCTCGAAGTTGCCCATCGCGCCGCCGCAGTTGATGGCCACGTCGTTGCCCAGCACCTGGCAGCAGGCCATGGTCAAGGCCTCGCTCTGGGTCGGGTTCACCTTGCCCGGCATGATCGAGCTGCCCGGCTCGTTCTCGGGGATGCGCAGCTCGCCAATGCCGCAGCGCGGGCCAGACGCCAGCCAGCGCACGTCGTTGGCGATCTTCATCAGCGCGCAGGCCAGCGTCTTGAGCGCGCCGTGGGCGAAGACCAGCGCGTCGTGCGCCGCCAGCGACTCGAACTTGTTCGGCGCCGATAGGAAAGGGTGGCCGGTGAGCCGCGCCAACTCATGCGCGACTTTGTCGGCGAACTCAGGATGCGCATTAAGTCCCGTGCCCACCGCGGTGCCGCCGAGCGCCAGTTCGCGCAGGTGGTGCAAGGAAGACTCGACGTGGCGCAAGCAGTGGTCGAGCTGGGCGACGTACCCTGAGAACTCCTGCCCGAGCGTCAGCGGCGTCGCGTCCTGCAAGTGCGTGCGGCCGATCTTGACGATGGAGGCGAACTCCCGCGATTTGCCGCCGAGCGTGTCGCGCAATTTCGAGATGGCCGGAATGAGCTGCTCGACGACGGCTTGAGTCGCGGCCACGCTCATGGCGGTCGGGAAGACATCGTTCGAGGACTGGCCGCGGTTGACGTCGTCGTTCGGGTGCACGAGGCGCTCTTCGCCCCGCTCGCCGCCGAGCAGCTCGCTGGCGCGGTTTGCCAGCACCTCGTTCATGTTCATGTTGGTCTGCGTGCCGCTGCCGGTCTGCCAGACGGCCAGCGGGAACTCGCCTTCGTGGCGGCCCTCGATCACCTCGTCGGCGGCCTTGACGATGGCGTCGGCCTTCTTGGCGTCGAGCTGCTTGAGGCCCACGTTGACCACGGCGGCCGCGCGCTTTACCTGGGCGAGCGCGCGCACCAGGAGCGGCGGCATCTTCTCGGTGGAGATCTTGAAGTTGCCGAACGAGCGCTGCGTCTGCGCGCCCCACAGCCGGTCCGCCGGCACTTCGATGGGCCCGAACGTGTCCTTCTCGATGCGCGTCGTCGCCATGGCGGCCTCCGGGAGAGTGCAAACAGAAAGCGGGCGGGTGATAGCGCCTCCGGGGGCGACCCACAAGCGGCGGCGGTGGTAATTTGCCCGCCGTGAACTGCGTCCGCTGCTCGCATCCCCTGCCGTCCGGCGCCGATCGGTGCCTGCGCTGCTTCGCGCTCAACCCGCGCGGGCGCGAGGCCGGCAAGCCCGGCGCGCCGCCGCCTTCCCTCGAGCGGCCGGCGTTCTTCGAGCCGCCCATCTCCGAGCCTGAGCTGGCAGCCATTGGGCTCTCGGACCCGCCGGCGCCGCTGCGGGTCTCCATCGAATCGGACCCGCCGCCTCCGCCGCTGGCCCTGTCGATAGAGAGCGATCCGCCGGCGCACTCCCGGGCCTCGATCGCCTCCGAGCCGCCTCCAGCGCAGTCGAGCGAGCCGTTCGAGCTGGCGCCGCCGGTGACGAGCCCCAGCCTGCCGCGGCTTTCGCGCAGATCCTCTCCGCCGGGCTCAGCGGAGGACGCCGCCGGCGGAGACCTCGGCGACGTCGATCTCGACGCGCTCGAACCGCCCGAGGAGAGCCCCGGCACCACACTGCACTTCGGCATGCCGGCGCTGCCGGTGCACCTGACGGCCTCCGATCCATCGCTGCGCCGGACCGACCCGCCCGAGCCGCCGCCCGCGGCTGCGGCGCCCGACCGGGCCGACCTGGGCGACTCCTGGCGCATCACCTCGCATCCCCCGCCGCCGCTCGCCGAGCTGAGCCAGACCTCGGCGGCCCCCGCCGACCTGCTCTCGCAGAGCTTCGACTTCGGTCCGCCTGGCGCCGAGCCGCCTCACCACCTCCGGGCAGTCCCGCTCGAGGTCGAGCTGCCCGGCGAAGAGCTCGCCCCGAAGCGCGCTCGACCGCCCTGGGCGCCGTTTGGCGCGCGCCTGCTCGCCTGGTCAATCGATGCGCTCCTGCTCGCGCTCGGCACCGCGCTGCAGCTGGTCGTGGCCGCCGGGGTGGTCGGCGTTGCTCGCCTGGCGCCGGCGGGCTTCGGGTCCTCCGACTACTGGCTCGACCTGCTCGCGTTCGGCCCGCGCCTGCCGCTGCTCTGGGGCGGCCTCTTCGCCTGCTTCGCGCTCGGCTACTCGTGGCTCTTCGCCGCCCGCGCCGGCCGCACGCCGGGGATGGCGCTGGCCGGCCTGCGCCTCGCCCGCATCGGAGGCGGACAGGTGCGCGCGCTTCCAGCGCTGGCCCGCGCGGCGCTCAGCGTCTGCTCGGCTGCGCTCGGGCTGTTTGGCTTTGCGCTGGCCCTCTTCGACGCCCGCGGCCAGACGCTGCACGACAAGCTGACCGGCACCGCGGTGGTGCGGCAGGACGCCACTCTTGCGCCGGGCGCGCGGGCCCTCTAGGCTCGCCGGCCGCGAAGGAGCAGCCCGTGGCCGAAGAAAAGCAGTACGTCCTGCCCATGCCTCAGAAGCGCGGCGTGATCTTCTTCCTCATCGCCAACGCCTTCGCCTTCGCGCTCACGGGCCTCGTCTGGGCCCTGGTCTGGTACGGCAACTTCTTCACCGCGCCCGCCAATGCGGTCTGGGGATTTCTGGCGCAGAACTCGGGCTGGACGGTCGGCGCCGCGCTCTCGCCGCTCTTTGCCGCGCTGATGCTGGGCTATGGCTACGCCAGGCGCGCGATGGCCCGCCGCGCCCGCGAGAAGGCCGAGGCGCTGGCCGCCGCCGCCCACACGCTCGGCACCGAGCTGCCGGCCGCGCGGTGATCCGTCGCCAGGCGGCACGCTGCGCCTGCGCGATCGCCACGGTCCTGTCCTCGGCCGCGCTCGCCACGCCGGCGTCCTTGAAGGCCGCGCGCCTGGTGCCCGCAGGCGCCGACGCGGCGCTGCTGCTCGACTCGGCCGAGGCTCTCGCGGGACCCCGCGCCTTCTTCGTCGAGACGGGCAAGCTCGCCCCCATCGCCGGCGCGGACGAGATCGCGCGCCTCCTGCGGCGCACGGTGGGCCACGACGCCCTCGCGCCCACGGCCGAGGAGTCGCAGCGCCTGGGCCTCTCCGGCAAAGGGCCGCGCGCGCTGGTCGTCTGGGGACACGCCCTGGGCGCGACGTTGCCCGTGGCCAGCCTCTCCGCCGCGCGCGCCGCTCTCGACCGCTGGCTCGCCGAGGTGGGCTCTCCGCAAACTGCGAAGCTCGCGCCGGGCGTGCCGGGCAAGCTGGCCGGCAGGGGGCAGCACCTGCGCGCGGGCGCCATCGCGCGGGTGGCGGGGGTCGATCGGCTCCTCTTCGCCTCGGGTCCCGAGGCGCAACGCCTGGCGGCCGGGCTCGCTCAAGTGGGCCGCAAGCGGCGCCCGCTCTCGGGCAAGCCGGACATCGCCGCCGAGGTGAAGCGCGCCGCCGGACCCGCCGTGCTCTACCTGCACGGCGAGCCGCCCCTGCGCGCCGCCGTGCTCTCGCTGACCGGCACCAGCGCGCTGCTCGCCCTCGACGGCATCGTCCTGCCCCTCGCCTCGGAGCCGCTCCTGGCCGGGCCGCCCGCGTCCGAGGCGGCCTGCGAAGGGGCGCCGCTCGTCTGCGCGCGCGCAGGGCTCGGCGCCGCCGGACGGCAGCTCGTCTTCACGCTCGCGCAGCGGTGGGCCCTCTTGGCGCTGCCCAAGGCGCGAGCCGATTTCCTCCTGCCGCTCGCGGCCCGCTTCGCCAAAGCGCTCGAGGGCCCCGTCGCCCTGCGCTCGCCCCTGCCCGACCTGGCCTCGGGCAGCGCGGACCCGATCTTCGCGCTGCCCTTCACGCTCTCTGGCCTCGCCCGCGGCTTCTCCCTCGAGCCGCGTGCCGCCCTGCCGGCCGGGGTCACCAAGGACGCCTCCGGCTTCACCATCGAGGCCGCGCGCGCCCTCTGCCTGCGCGCGGGCAGCAAGGTCGCCTCGCTCGGCGATGACTGCGACGCGCCCGTTGCCCCGCTTCTGCCCGCGGACGGCGAGACCGACTCGGTCGCCTCGTTCGACACGCCCGCTCTCTCGCGCGCCGTTTCCCGCCTGTCGCCGCTGTCCGCCCTGGGCGGCTCGCTCGCCGCGGGCGCGTACACAGCAAAGCTGCTCGCGGGAAGGCTTCTCGCCGCCAGCGGCCCGCTCACCGCCCGCGCGCGCCCGGCGCCGGGCAACCCCAAGGCCGCCTGGGTCGAGCTCCGCTGGCCGCTCTTGCACTGAGTCCCGCGCTGTCGCTTCCCCACGCGCGTTGCTCGCTGTAGCCTGCGCCGCCATGCCGACCGACCCCGCCAAGACGCCAGCCCCGCCTCCCGCCGAGCCGCAGGGAGGCATGTCGTCCGCAGCCCGCGCCGAGCGCCTCGCCGGCCTCGGCCCCCGCGAGAAGCTCGCCGCCCTCGAGGCGCAAGCGCTGCTCGGCGGCGGCCCCGAGCGCAACGACAAGCAGCACGCCGAGGGCAAGCTCACCGCCCGGGAACGCATCGACCTGCTCCTGGATCCGGCCAGCTTCGTCGAGCTCGACAAGTTCAAGACCCATCGCAACGACGACTTCGGCATGGAGAAGAAGAAGGTCCTCGGCGACGGCGTGGTCACCGGCTACGGCATGGTCGAAGGCCGGCAGGTCTTCGTCTTCGCCCAGGACTTCACCGTCTTTGGCGGCTCGCTCTCGGGCGCCTATGCGGAGAAGATCTGCAAGGTGATGGATCTGGCCGTCTCGACCGGCTGCCCCGTCATCGGACTCAATGACTCAGGCGGCGCGCGCATCCAGGAAGGCGTCGTCTCGCTGGCCGGATATGCCGATATCTTCTATCGCAACGTCCAGAGCTCGGGCGTGGTGCCGCAGCTCTCGGCGATATTAGGACCGTGCGCGGGCGGGGCCGTCTATTCGCCGGCGATGACCGACTTCATCGTCATGGCCAAGCAGACGAGCTACATGTTCATCACCGGCCCCGACGTGATCAAGACCGTCACGCACGAGGAAGTGAGCAAGGAAGATCTGGGCGGCGCGCAGGCACACAATGCCAAGAGCGGAGTGGCCCACTTCGCCGCCGAGGACGAAGCGTCGGCAATTCGAACTCTACGCGAGCTCTTGAGTTTCCTCCCTTCAAACAACCTCGATCCCGCGCCGACGGTGCCGACCGACGACCCGCTCGACCGGCGCGACGAGGCTTTGAAGACCTTGGTTCCAGAGAACCCGAACAAGCCGTACGACATGAAGGAGATCCTCCGCGCGGTGGTCGATGATCGCCACTTCTTCGAGGTGGCCGAACACTATGCGCGCAATATCATCACCGGCTTCGCGCGGCTCGGCGGCAAGAGCGTCGGGATCGTCGCCAATCAACCGGCGATCCTGGCCGGCGTTCTAGATATCGATGCGAGCCGGAAGGCGGCGCGCTTTGTCCGTACCTGCGATGCCTTCAATATCCCATTGGTCACCTTCGTGGACGTGCCGGGCTTCTTGCCGGGCACCGCGCAAGAGTGGGGCGGAATCATCACCCACGGCGCCAAGCTGCTCTATGCCTTCGCGGAAGCGACCGTGCCCAAGCTGACCGTGATCACCCGCAAGGCCTATGGCGGCGCCTATGACGTGATGGCGTCCAAGCACATCAAGGCCGACGTCAACCTCGCCTTTCCCACGGCCGAGATCGCCGTCATGGGTCCCGAGGGCGCGGTCAACATCGTCTTCCGCAAGGAATTGGAAGAGAAGTCAAAGACCGGCGGCGCCGACGCGGCTCGCAAGGAGCTGGCGCAGAAGTATCGCGATACCTTCGCCAATCCTTATAAGGCCGCCGAGCTGGGATATATCGACGAGGTCATCCTGCCCGAGGACACCCGCCCCCAGCTCTGCCGCGCGCTTTCGATGCTGCGCACCAAGCGGCAGGACGTGCCGAGGAGAAAGCACGGCAATATCCCGCTGTAATCGTCAGAATTGATAACCGACGATCACCGTGGCGAGGGGAAAGACCGGGAGCTGCTCGAAGAGGTGCGCGCCGAGCCGGACCGGCGCCACCCCGAGGATGGGCAGGCCCAGACCCGCGAAGGGCTTGAAGAAGAGCCCGATGGCGTCGAAGGGAAACCAGCGATAGCCGATGGTCGGCATCAGGTAGATTTGATGGACGGTGGCGCTGCCGGCCTCGTCGTCCCGGTGGACATTGAACTCATCGAAGTGAGCCTGCAACCCAAGCAGCAGCGCGTTGCGGCCCCAGGTGATCGGGTGCCAATACCCTTCCAGCGTGAAGCCTTTCAGGTCGGCCTTCCAGCCCGTGTCGTCGGGGCGGATGAGCGTCAAGAGAGTGTCGCCCAGCGCTGACTTGAAGACGGCCGCTTCGAATGAAAATCGATTGGACGGCGATTGCACGCCGAGGTGCGCCGAGAAGCCGTGCAGCACATAAGGCAACGGGTCGGCCGCGATAGAAGGGTGCAGGCGCTCGGCCGGCTCATCGGCGAGCGCGGGGAAAGCAGACAGCGCCGCGGCGAGAAGAAGGGCAGAGCGAAGGAGCATCGGCGCAAGATGCGCACTGCTATCCTCTTCGCAAAGGAGAACCGTGATGCGCGGACTCGAGCAGATCCCCTGGCTGTACGACGCGCTCTTCGCGCTGGTCGACGGCACCGGCTTCTTGCGCTGGCGGCAGTGGCTGGCGCGCGGCGCGCACGGGCGGACGCTGGAGGTCGGCTGCGGCACCGGAAGAAACCTTCCCCTCTATGCGCCCGGCGTGCGCCTGATCGCCATCGACCCGAGCCTTGACTCACTTCGGGCTGCGCGCGGCCGCTCGCCCGGCACGCCGCTGGTCCGCGCCAGCGCCGAGGCGCTCCCCTTCCGCTACGGCACCTTCGACACCGTGGTCTCAAGCCTTGTGTTCTGCAGCGTGCCCCGCGCCGACCAGGGCCTCGCCGAGGTGCGGCGCGTGCTCGTCAGCCACGGCCAATTGCGGATGATCGAGCACGTGCGCTCGCGCGGGCGTCTCAAAGCGCGGTTGCAAGACGCGCTGCAGCCGGCCTGGACCGCCGTCACCGGAGGGTGCCATCCCAATCGGGAGACGGTGCGCGCGGTGGAGGAGGCGGGCTTTTCCATCGAGGAGGACGGGCGACGCGAGCAGGGGGATCTGCGGCGCTTCGCGGCTCGGCGGAATCCAGCGAGCCGCTAGAAGGCGACGCCGGCGCCGACCGCGAAGTCGAACGGAATGGTGGCCTCCCCAGTGTCAAAGGCGACGCCATTCAGCCACGCCTCCTCGAGCCTGCCGCTGTTGCCGCCATCGACTTCCTTTGGAGATCGGTAGGCGACGTGGCTGACCGCCGGACCGAGCGAAACTTCCAGCCAGGCAGGACCAAGCTGCAGCCGCCAGCCGGCTTGGAGCGCCAGCACGACGACCGTCCTCTGCGAATCCGAGTCGCGGTGAGCAGCCTCGAAAAAGACCATGCCGTGGGCCGAAAGAAACGGACCGCCCTTGCTTTGGGGTGACCAGCGCAGGCCGAGGGCAAAGAGGGGACGGGAGTCGGAGAGCAGCGTCACCGGCAGAGAGACGAAGACGCTGAAGGCGCGATACCCAAGCTCGGCCCGAATACCCAGCATTGAGTATTCCGTCCCTATTCCGAACCCAAGGCCGCCGTGCAGGGCTTGGGTTGCTCCTTCGCCGGCGTTGGCGGCAGTGACAGGCAACATCGCCACGAGCACGAGCGCTCGCATCACCCTCGCGGCCGCCGCGAGCGGGGCGAGCCAAGGAACTTCATGGCGAGGCGTGGACTTGAGTGAACGCTTAGGCGCAAAGGCCTGGATGAAGTAGGCTCCGGCCTCGATTTGGGGGGCTGATGCTTTCAGTCGTGGTCTTGTTTGCCATCGCGCCGGTCGCGCGGTATCCCTTCGCGCTGCAGCTCGAGGGAGACCCGTCGGCGATCTCCGCGCAGCACGTCCACGCGGGGCGCGACGATTCGGGGCTCTCGGCTCCCCGCTGCGAGGGCTCCGTCTCGTTCGTGGGAAAGCAGGCGATCGATTCCTACGCCTCTCTTGCCCGCCAGTATTTCCAGCAGGACGCGAACGTCGGACTGACACTCTATCTCTCCGCGGTCGCACCCTCGGTTGAGTTGAAGGAGGATGGCTGGCACGCGGTCGTGCGCCACGAGCTCGAGCTCTATGACTCGGGCGAGGTGCGGCTGGGCTCATGGACGGTCGAGGGCCGCGGCCACGTCGTGGGTCTTGGTGAAGGCGCGCTGCCGGCCGCCTTCGAGCGGGCGACCAACATGGCGGCGCGCGCTTTCGAAGCGCAGTTCGAAGAGCCCGCGCCCGTCGTTGCTCGCCTGGCAACGCTTGGAGTTGCGCAAGGCGCGGTGGCGCGACGTCCTGCCTTGCCTGAGGCGCCCTTGCCTCCACCTGAAAGGGCCCCGGGTTTTCGACCCACGCGCAGCCGGTCAGGACTCTACTTCGATACCGGAGCACGCTTCGCGGTACTCAGTCATGAATCAACCAGCCGCAGCGCCAACCCCACCGAGAACGGCGTGGCTTCAGCGACCGAGATCGCGACCGGACTTGATCTGCGCCTCGGCGCTACCGCGGGCTGGTTCTTCGCGCAGGCAGGTTTCACCAGCGCCAACGCACGCGGCGGCGAGATCGCACACTCGCTGACCACCGTAGGGGCAGACCTCGGCGCCCTGCTGCAGCTCAACAGCGCGCTGAAGCTGGCGCTCGGGCTTGGCCTCTCGGCGTCGCGCGTCGCGGTCTCGAACTATTCGTTCGGCCCGCAACCGGTCACCAAGTCGAGCTGGTTTGCAGAGCCGGATCTGATTGCGGCCCTCCGCTGGACGCCGCCCTTCGGCACGCGCCTCCGGCTGCACCTGACGGTCGAGGCGCGTTATCGCCTGATTTCGTTCGATACCTCGATGGTCAACGGCGCCTATCAGGACCACCTCGACTCTGGTTTGTCGGGCGCGCTGCTGCTCGGCGTCGAGCTTCCTTTCTCGCGGGAGACCAGGCCATGAGACGGTTGTTGATGTCGCTGGCGATGCCGCTGGTTCTCGGCTGCGGCCAGACCCGCACCACCAACTCGCCCTATCTGTTCTCGAGCGCTGTCGTCGCTCCCATCGACCCCTTTGTCGTCAAGCTGAGCTGGGAGCCGCCTGCCGGCGACGTGGAGAAGTACACGGTGGAAGCGCGGCCTTCCTGCGGAACCTTTACCGATGTTCCGTTCCTCCCGCACGCCTCCGCGCTGAGCCTCACGAACATCGTCGACCTCAAGCAGGTCGCGCCAAACGGCGAGCCGGTCGAGCTGCGCATCCGCGCCGACCCAGGAGGCTTCGAGAGCAACATCCTCCGCTACGATCCAGGCCCCGCGCTCTCGACTGTCTCGGTGACGATGTCGCCGGATCCCAGTGCGCACGCTTTTCTGGTCCACTTCGGCAACCGCACCGCGCCGCAAGTCCTGCTCCAGCGCCGCGTCATCGATGGAGCCGGCGCGAGCGGACCCTTCGTCCAGGTCGCGGCGGGCAGCGGCTTTGACCTCACCTACTCCGATACCGACCTGGCAGCGTGGACTGATGGAGCGGCCTATGAATACCAGGCGGTCTCGGCAGCCGCCGGCGCTTTGGCCTCCCGTAGCGCAACCACGTCTGTATCCTTGCTCCTGGCGCCGGAGATCGTCTCCTTTCGGCCAGGAGCAGGGACCAGCGCTGTCGTGACCGTTCGCAACAATAGCTCGCACACGGCCAGACTATCCCTGGCTTGGGCACGTTATGCCTCCGACCCCTACCCCACCTTTCTCGACCAGGCCGACGCACCGCCCGGCGGCGCGATTGCGTTCACTGATATAGGTCAGATTCCTTTCATCCATTTCCAGATCGCAGCGCAAACAAAGGTCGCCTCCAGCGGCCCGATCGATGCCTGGGAGGCCCTTCAATCCGTAGACGCGCTTCTCCAACCAACGACCACCACCTTGCAGCTTGGAAGCTCGGCGGCTCGAGATGCGGCTGGGCACTTCTGCATCGTCGAGTTTCTTTACGACAGGGCTGACTCGTTTGGGAGCGTCGTCGGCAGCGCCGTCTTCGCCCCGGCCAGGGAGGTAAACCCGCTCGTTCTCCCGACAATGGAGCGGGTCAAGTGTCGCATCGACGCCTCTCGGGTTTCGCACGTGGTCTGGGTTCAACCCGCGCCGCGCGGAGCCCAAGGCAACGTCATGCACTCCTGGCACGACGGCACTTCCTGGCAGACGGAGTTGATTGCGCCCACCGTGGACCGATCACCCGCCTTCGACATCGGCGCAGACGGCACGCTCTACGCAGCCTGGCATGTCGATGAAAAGAACATTGAGCTTGGAACGTTGATACCAGGCAAAAATTGGACCCTGGAGCCGATACCCGGCCCTGCCATCAACGGCCTCCTCGCGGTCTCCGGAGATGAGCTGGGCGCGCCGCACCTGCTCTCGTTGAGCTTCTCCCAGAACTACCACCTCTCCAAGGACGCATCGGGTTGGCGCGCCGACCAAATGACGCGTTTTTACATCTCAGACTGTACCTACGTTGAGATGTCGGTCGTTGGAGGGGTCGTCTCATTCATCAGCGACGAGTTCGATTCCGACCGCCGGTACAGCTATGTGCGCGGAAACTCCCAGGGGTGGACGGTCGCCGCGCTAGGGTTGACCAGATTGAGAAGCGTGGCGCATTCCGCAGACGGCCGGGACTTCATCGCTGTCGGGGATGCTGTCGCAATCGTCCGCAACGGAGCCATCACCTCGGCGACAGTGCCGACCACTGACGCCTCGAGCGCGGGCTTTTCAGCCAATGGAAAAGCCTGGGTGCTGGAGTGGACCGCTCCGCGGGCCTATCCAACGGCGGCCGCGCCCGCGATTTCTGTCCCAACCTTCCTCTTCGACGAGCGCTGAACGTCAGCTCGCGGCCGGCGCCGGCGCTTCCGCGGCGTGCCGCCGCCGCCCCGTGAGCCGGTCGAGCGCCAGATAGACGACCGGCGTCGTAAAGAGAGTCAACATCTGCGAAATCAATAAGCCGCCGACGATGGTGATGCCGAGCGGCCGGCGCAATTCGGACCCCGCGCCGGTGCCCAGGGCCAGCGGCAGGCCGCCGAGCAGCGCCGCCATGGTGGTCATCAAGATGGGGCGGAAGCGCAACAGGCAGGCCTCGTGGATCGCGTCCTTGGCGGACAGGCCGCGGTCGCGTTCGGCCTCGATGGCGAAGTCGATCATCATGATGGCGTTCTTCTTGACGATGCCCATCAGGAGGATGATTCCAATCAGCGCGATGATGCTGAACTCGGTCTTCATCAGCAAGAGCGCGAGCAGCGCGCCGACGCCGGCCGAGGGTAGAGTTGAAAGAATGGTGATGGGATGAATCAAGCTCTCATATAAGACGCCGAGCACGACGTAGATGACGAAGAGCGCCGCGAGGATGAGCATCGGCTGGGTGCTGAGTGAGTCTTGAAACGCCTGCGCCGTGCCCTGGAAGGCGGCGTGCATGCTGGCCGGCATGCCGATCTCGAGCTCGGCCTTGTGGATGGCCGCCACGGCCTGGCCGAGCGCGACGCCTTCCGCCATGTTGAAGGAGATGGTGATGGCGGGGAATTGCCCCTGGTGGTTGACCGAGAGCGCGGTGGCCGAGGGCGTGAAGTGCGAGAACGCCGAGAGGGGCACCTGGGCGCCGTTCTGCCCGCGCACGTAGAGCTTGGCGAGCGCCTCGGGACGGTCGCGGAACTCGGGCTTTACTTCCATGACGACGCGATATTGGTTGAGTTGGGTAAAGACGTTGGCCACCTGCCGCTGGCCAAACGCGTCGTAGAGCGTGTCGTCGATCTGCTGGAGCGTGATTCCCAAGCGCGAGGCGGTGTCGCGGTCGATGACCAGGTTCAACTGCAGCCCGTTGGTCTGCTGGTCGGTGGCCACGTCCTTCAACTGCGGCAGCTTCTGCAGCGTCTTCATCACCTTGGGCGCCCAGGTGGTCAGCTCCTCGAGATTGGCGTCCTGCAAGGTGTATTGATATTGGGTGCGCGTGAAGCGGCCGCCGATGCGCACGTCCTGCTGGGCCTGCAAGAAGAGATTGATTCCCGGCACCACGGCGAGCTTCGGCCTGAGTTCGTTGATGACCTGATCGGCGCTCTTCTTGCGCACCCCGATGGGCTTCAATTCGACGAACATGGTGCCGGTGTTGAGCGCCGAGCCGCCGGGCCCGCCGCCGATGAAGGCCACCATATGGTTGACCGCGGGATGAGTCATGACGACTTGATTGACGGCGTTCTGCCGATCCTTCATCGCCGCGAAGGAGATGTCCTGCGGCGCATCGGAGAAGCCCATGATCTGGCCGGTGTCCTGCTGCGGGAAGAGACCCTTCGGCACGATGATGTAGAGAAAGACGGTGACGCCCACCGTCGCGAGCGTGATGAAGAGCGTGAAGATCTCGTGGTTCAGCACCCACTTGAGCCCGCGATCGTAGAGGCGGAGCATCCCCTCGAAGAAGCGCTCCGAGGCCTGGTAGAGGCGACCGTGCTTGACCTCGTGCTCGGAGCGCAAGAGCCGCGAGCACATCATCGGGGTCAAGGTCAGCGAGACCACCGCCGACATGGCGATGGCGATGGAGAGCGTGACGGCGAACTCGCGGAAGAGCCGCCCGATGATGCCGCCCATCAATAGAATCGGAATGAAGACCGCGAGCAGGGAGACGGTGATGGAGACGATGGTGAAGCCGATCTGCTTTGCGCCTTTATAGGCCGCGTTCAATGGCGTCTCGCCGAGCTCGATGTAGCGGGCGACGTTCTCGGTCACGACGATGGCGTCATCGACCACAAAGCCCGTCGAGATGGTCAGCGCCATCAACGATAGGTTGTCGAGGCTATATCCAAACAGATACATCGCGCCGAAGGTGCCGACCAGCGCCAAGGGCACCGCCACGCTTGGAATGAGCGTGGCGCGGGCGCTGCGCAAGAAGAGGAAGACCACCAGCACCACGAGGCCGATGCTGATGAGCAGGGTCAACTCAACGTCGGCCACCGAGGCCCTGATCGTCGTGGCGCGGTCGAGCGCGACGCTGACGTTGATGGCGGGCGAGATGGCCGAGGCGAGGCTTGGGAGCAGCTTCTTTACCCGGTCGATCACCTCGATGATGTTGGCGCCGGGCTGGCGTCTCACGATGATGAGCACGGCGCGCTTGCCGTCGGCCCAGGCGGCGAGGCGGTTGTTCTCCACGTCGTCGAAGACCCTGGCCACGTCGGAGAGACGGACCGCGGCGCCGTTCTTGTACGCGATGATGACGGGCTTGAACTGCTCGGCGCCAAAGAGCTGGTCGTTGGCGGCGATGATGCGCATCTGCGAGGCGCCGCCAAGTGCGCCCTTCGGGTCGTCCACTGTGGCCTTCGAGAGCGCGGCGCGGACGTCCTCGAGCGACAAGCCGAGGCCGGCGAGCGCCACCGGGTCTGCCTGCACGCGCACCGCGGGCTGCTGGCCGCCGCCGACGAAGACCTGGCCGACGCCGTCCACCTGCGCGATCTTTTGCGCCAGCACGGTGTTGGCCTGGTCGAACATCCGCGAGAGCGGCACGATGTCGGAGGTCAAAGAGAGAATGAGGATGGGCGCGTCGGCCGGGTTGACCTTTCCAAAGCGCGGGCGATTGGGCAGGTTCGCGGGCAAGTCGCCGCCGGCCGCGTTGATGGCTGCCTGGACGTCGCGCGCGGCGGCATCGACGTCTCTATCCAAATCAAACTGCAGCGTCAGGCTGGCGGCGCCGAGCGTGCTCGAGGAGGTGATCTCGGTGACGCCCGCGATGCGTCCAAAGCGGCGCTCGAGCGGCGTGGCCACGGCGGAGGCCATGGTCTCGGGGCTGGCGCCGGGCAGGCCGGCGTTCACGTTGACGGTCGGGAAATCAACTCTAGGGAGCGGCGCGACCGGCAGTTGAGTAAAGGCGCCGCCGCCCGCGAGCAAGAGCGCCATCGAGAGCAAGGTGGTGGCGATGGGCCGCTTGATGAAAGGCGCCGATACGTTCACGGCGGCGCCTCGACCGCCGCGTCGCGCGCCGGGGCGGCGTGCCCGAGCGGGCGCTTGCCCCGGGTAAAGAAGAGGCCGAGCCGCGTCATATAAAGATAAATCACCGGCGTCGTATAGAGCGTCAGGAGCTGCGAGATGAGCAGGCCGCCGACGATGGTGATGCCGAGCGGCTTGCGCAGCTCCGAGCCGGTGCCATTGCCGATGGCCAGCGGCAGGCCGCCGAGCAGCGCCGCCATGGTCGTC
Source organism: Myxococcales bacterium (assembly GCA_038231075.1). Classification (GTDB taxonomy): domain Bacteria; phylum Myxococcota; class Myxococcia; order Myxococcales; family 40CM-4-68-19; genus JBBRMA01. Next base: position 20,488 of record JBBRMA010000059.1, read on the forward strand.
ATCATGATCGGCCGGAAGCGCAGCAGGCACGCTTGATAGATTGATTCGCGCGGCGACATGCCCTTGTCGCGCTCGGCCTCGAGCGCGAAGTCGATCATCATGATGGCGTTCTTTTTCACGATGCCGATGAGGAGGATGACGCCGATCAGCGCGATGATGCTGAACTCGGTCTTGGTGACCATCAGCGCCAGGAGCGCGCCCACGCCCGCCGAGGGGAGCGACGAGAGGATGGTGATGGGGTGGATATAGCTCTCGTAGAGTACGCCGAGGACGATATAGACGGTGAGGACGGCCGCTAGGATCAAGAGCGGCTCGCTGGCCAGCGACTCGCCGAAGGCCTGCGCGGTGCCGGCGAAGGCCGCGCGCACGCTCGGCGGCAGGCCGATCTCGGCCTCGGCGCGGTTGATGGCGTCGACCGCGTGGCCAAGCGCGACGCCGTTGGCGACGTTGAAGGAGATGGTCACCGCCGGAAATTGCCCTTGGTGATTGACCGCCAATGAGGTCGCTTGCGGATCCATCCGCGTGAAGGTGCTGAGCGGAATCTGCTCGCCGCTCGAGGAGCGGACATACAGGTTCTTCAGTGACTCGGGTGACTTCTGGAACTCGGGCTTCACTTCGAGGATGACGCGATATTGGTTGAGTTGGGTAAAGATGGTCGAGACCTGCCGCTGGCCGAAGGCGTCGTAGAGCGCGTCGTCGATGGCCTGCGGTTGGACGCCCAGGCGCGAGGCGGTGTCGCGGTCGATGGTCAGCTTGAGCTGCAGGCCGGCATTTTCCTGGTCGCTGGCCACGTCGCGCAATTCCGGCAGCGTCTCCAATTTCTGCGCGATCTTGGGCCCCCACTCGGCCAATTCGAGCGGGTCCGCGTCCTCGAGCGTGTATTGGAACTGGGTGCGCGAGAGGCGGGTGTCGATCTGCAAGTCCTGCACGGGCTGCAGATAGAGGGCGATGCCTTCCAGTTGCTGCAGCTTGGGCCGCAGCCGGGCGATGATCTCCTCGGCGTTGACGTCGCGCTCCTTGAACGGCTTGAGCGTGATCGAGAGGCGGCCGCTGGAGGCCGTGGCGTTGGTGCCGTCGGCGCCGATGGACGAGGCCACCGAGAGGACCGCCGGGTCGGCCATGACGATCTGGTCCACCGAGCGCTGCAAGGTCGCCATGCGCGCGAAGGAGACGTCGGGCGGCGCCTCGCTGACGCCGGTGATGAGGCCCGTGTCTTGCTGGGGGAAGAAGCCTTTGGGGATCTCGATGGCCAGCACCACGGTGAGGACCAGCGTCCCGATGGTGACCATCAGGGTCAAGAACTGGTGGTCGAGCACCCATTTGAGGCCGCCGTCATATTTGCGCGTGGTCCAATCAAAGCCCCGCTCGAACTGGCGCACCACCCAGCCGTGCTTGTCGTCGTGCTCCTTGAGCAGGTGCGCGCACATCATCGCGGTCAAGGTCAGGGACAAGATCGCCGAGACTCCGATGGCGATGGAGAGGGTCATCGCGAACTCGCGAAAGAGGCGGCCGATGATTCCGCCCATGAAGAGCAAGGGAATCAAGACGGCCACCAAAGAGACGGTGAGCGAGACGATGGTGAAGCCGATCTGCTTGGCGCCTTTCAATGCGGCGTCGAACGGCTTGTCCCCTTCTTCGATATAGCGGGCGATGTTCTCGATCATGACGATGGCGTCATCGACCACGAAGCCGGTCGAGATGGTCAGCGCCATGAGCGAGAGGTTGTTCAGGCTATAGCCGCACAGGTACATGATTCCGAAGGTGCCGATGAGCGAGAGCGGCACCGCGATGCCGGGGATGATGGTCGCGCGCAGGCTGCGCAGGAAGAGATAGATGACCGCGACGACCAATCCTATCGTCAATAGGAGCGTGAACTGCACGTCCTCGACCGAGGCGCGCACGGTCTCGGTGCGGTCGCTCAGGATGGAGACGTCCAACCCCTGGGGTAGAGTTGACTTGAGCCTGGGCAATAACTCTTTGACCCGATCGGCCACTTGAATCACGTTGGCGCCGGGCTGCCGCTGCACGCTGACGATGATGGCGCGCTTGTCCTGCGCCCAGCCGGCCAGCTGCGCGTTCTCGACGCCGTCGATGACGTCGGCGATCTCGAGCAGTCGGATGGGAGCGCCGTTTCGATAGGCGATGATCAGGCTGCGGAACTGGCTGGCCTTGAAGAGCTGGTCGTTGGTGGCGATCGCATAGTCCTGCCGCGGGCCATCTAGATTGCCTTTGGGTTGATTGACGTTGGCTTGCACCAAAGCCGTGCGCACGTCCTCCAATCCAAGCCCGGTGCCGGCCAGCGCGGTCGGGTCCACCTGCACGCGCACGGCCGGCTTCTGCCCGCCGCTGATGGTGACGAGGCCCACCCCCGCCACCTGCGAGATCTTTTGCGCGAGGATGGAGTCGGCGGCGTCATCCACCTGGTCGAGCGGCAGCGTGTCGCTCGTGACTGCAAGAGTGAGGATTGGCGTATCGGCAGGGTTGCTCTTCGAATAGGTGGGCGGCGCCGGTAGGGTTCGAGGCAACAGGTTCGACGCGGCATTGATGGCGGCCTGCACGTCCTGCTCGGCGGAGTCGATGTTGCGCTCGAGCGAGAACTGCAAGGTGATCTGCGAGCTGCCGAAGCTCGAGACCGAGGTCATCAGGGAGAGCGACGGCATCTGGCCGAACTGCCGCTCGAGGGGCGTGGTGACCGCCGAGGCCATGGTGTCGGGGCTGGCGCCAGGCAGGCCGGTCGAGACGACGATGGTCGGGTAATCGACCTGGGGCAGCGCCGAGACCGGCAGCTGGCGATACCCGATGAGCCCCGCCAGCAAGAGGCCCACCGTCAGGAGCGAGGTGGCGACAGGCCTCCTGATGAAGGGCTCGGAGATGCTCACCTGGCGGCCCCGATGGCGCCTTGTCTGGCCGCGGGCGCGCCGGGCTTCTGCGTAGCCTGGCGCGGCATCACGCTCGAGCCGGGTCGGAGCTGGTTCTGCCCGTCCACGACCACTTGATCGCCGGGCTGCAGCCCCTTGCCGATGAGGGCGAGGTCGCCGAGCGACATCTCCACCTCGACGGGCTTCTGCACGGCCTTCTTGTCCGCGTCCACGATGAAGACGAACGTGCCGTCGGGCCCGCGCAGCACCGCGGTGTTCGGGATGACGAGCGCGCCCTTGCGGGTGGCGACCAGCAGCCGCGCCTTGACGAACTGGTTTGGCCAGAGCAGCCGCTGCGGATTGGGAAAGACCGCCTTCAGCTTGAGCGTGGCCGTCGCCTGGTTGATCTGGTTGTCGATGAGCGCGAGCTTGCCGGTGGCGAGCTTGCCCTGGCCGTCGCGGCTCAAGGCGTCGACGGTGAGCTGGCCCTGGGACATCGCTTGGGAAATCGCCGGCAGCTCGTCCTGCGGGATGGTGAAGAGCACCGCGATCGGGTCGAGCTGGGTGATGACCACGAGGCCCTGGGTGGCGTCGGCCGCGTGCACCACGTTGCCCTGGTCCACGAGGCGGATGCCGGTGACGCCGTCGATCGGCGAGGTGATGCGCGCGTAGTCGAGGTTGAGCCGCGCGCTCTCGACGGCGGCGTCGTCGATGCGGATCGAGCCGTCGAGCTGGCCGATGAGCGCCTCCTGGTCGTCCACCTGCTGCTGCGCGACCATCTTCTTCTCGCGCAATTGTTTGAAGCGCTCGAGGTTCGTGCGCGCGTTCTTGAGCTGCGCCTTGTCGCGCGCGACCGCGCCCTCGGCGTTGTGGAGCTGGACCAGGAACGGCCGCGGATCGATCTGGGCGAGGAGCTGGCCGCGCTTGACCTCCTGGCCTTCATTGAAGAGCACCTTGTCGAGCCGGCCATCGACCTGCGAGCGCACGGTGACGGTGCGCCAGGCCTGCACCGTGCCCAGGCCATCGAGGTAGATGGGCACGTCCTTCTGCGCCGCGGGGGCCAGCACCACGGGGATGACGCGGCCTGCTGCCGACGGCGCTCCAGAGCCCTTGCCGCCGCCCTTTGCCGCTCCGGCGCCGCCAGCGGCCTGCCCGTCGGCGCCGCCCTTGTGGCAGGCGAGCAGCATCAGGACCGACAAGGCTGTCACGATCGCTTTCTTCATGGCCTCCCCAGCGCCTTGATGAGCTGGGCGCGCGCCGTCGCCAGCCGGAAGTTGGCCTGCACGACCTGGGCGGCCGCGGTGGTCAGCGCCACCTGCGCGTCCCCGAGCTCGATGATGTTGCCGATGCCGTTCTCGTAGCGCCCCTCGGCCAGCGCCAGCCGCTGCTTTGCATTGTCGAGCGCTTCGCGCGAGGCGCCGAGCGTTCCCTTGGCCGCGCGCACCGCGAGCCGCACCTGCTCCAGCTCGAGCCGGACAGCTTGCTTCTGCACTTCGAGCTGGGCGGAGGTCGAGGCAGCGTTGGCCTCGGCCTCGCGCACCGTCGCGTTGGTCAGGCCGCCTTGGTACAGGTTCCAGGTGAGCGCGAGGCCAAGGCTCGCGTTCCAGCCATAGTGCGCGAGGCTGACGCCGCCCTGCGTGAAGCCCGCCTGCGCGGAGATCGACGGCCCGTACTGCCCTTCGACCGAGCGCAGCGTCTCGAGCTGCGCGCGCACCTGCTCCTCGAGCGCGGCCAGCTCGGGGCGAGCCTTGACGGCCTCGGTCAAGAGCGGGTCGATGGCGGCGTCCTCGCCCTCGACCGGCGCGAGCTGCTCGTCGGCCACGTCGTACTCGAGGGTGCTCTCGACGCCCATCGCCTGGTTCAAATTTGCACGGGACGTCGCGTACGCGTTCTCGCTGTTGATCAGCTGCACCTGGGCGTTGGCGGCGTCGCTGCGCGCCTGGAAGACGTCGATGTCGGGGCGCGTGCCGGCCGCCACGAAGGCCTCGATCTGCTCGAGGTGCTTCTTGAGGTTCTCCCAGGTGTCGCGCGCCACCGTGACCAGATCCTTGTTGGCGCGCGCGTCGAAGAAAGCCGCCCGGACCTGAAGGGCGATGGCCAGCCGGGTCGCGTGCTCGGTGTCTTCGGTCGCGCGCGCCTGCGCCTCTTGCGAGTGCCATCGACCGGTGGTCTGGCCGAAGTCATAGAGGAGCTGGTTGGCGGTGATGCCGCTGGAGAAATAATTGAAGGTGTCGAAGCTCGAGGTGCTGCCCGCGGTCGCACCCGCGCCTCCACCGCTGGAGACGACGCCCGGCCGGGTGAAGATGTTTCCCGTGGTCCGCTGGTAGCCGGCGCTGGCCTGCACTTGCGGGAGGAGCTGCGACTTCGCCTCGTCGGAGCGGGCCTTGGCTGCGAGCGTTCCGGCCCGCGCCTGGCGCAGCTGCGGCTGCTTTTCGCGCGCGGTGCGCAGCGCGTCCTCCAGCGTGAGCACGCGCCCGCCGGCAGCGCGCGCAGGGGCCGCCGCGCAGAGGAGAGCGATGAGGCCCGAAAGAACCGATTGTCGGCGCAACATTGTTGGCAGCAACTAATGCGGCACAAGAGTGCTGGTCAAGCCGCGTTGCGCTCGATGCGTGTTTCCGAATATTGCGCTTCCCAGAGTGAGAAGCCGCCCGCGCAACAGCGGGCAGGGCCGCCTGTCCAACCTATTCGGCGAAGCCGATGCCGATGGTCAGCGCATAGCCGGTGAGCGTGCCGAGGAAGTGCGCCTCGCCCTGGGCCTGCAGGGCCAGGCGGGAGGCCAGAGGCAGCGCGAGGTGCAGGAGCAGCGAAGGCCCGGTGGCGCTGGTGCCGTAGGCGCTCCAGGCGGTGAGCGCGGCGCCGAGCGTGATCTGCAGCGCGTCGGGCCCGAAGCGCAGGCCGGCGCCCGCCGACACCAGCGCGCCCACCGGCCGCTGCGTGAGCGGCAAGGAGAGGTTGCCGAGGGCGACCAGCGCGCCCGCCGAGTTGAGCTGCGCGCCCAGCTCGAGGTGCGCGGTGAGGATCGAATAGGGGTCGCCGACCTGACCGCGGCTGGTCGGCCGGAGCACCGCCAGCGCGCCGCCGGTCAGCGACGCCGCGAAAGCTGGGGCCACCTCGCCGGCGTTGGCGGAGAGCGAGGCGCAGAGGGCGAGCACGAGAGCGAGCCGGGCCATCAAGGGCGCTCATCCTAGTACGGCCGGGCCGCGCCGTGCGCGTCCTGGAGGGGGAACGAACTTCCGGGTCAGCTCAGCCGACCAGGACGCCGGGATTCATCACGCCGGTCGGGTCGAGCGACTGCTTGACCGCCAGGAGCGCGTCGCCAAAGAGCGCCGGGCGCTCGCGATCGTACCAGGGCCTGTGCGTGCGGCCGACCGCGTGGTGGTGGGTGATGGTCGCGCCGGCGGCGTGCAGCGCCTCAGAGGCGGCGCGCTTGATGGCCGCCCACTGCTCGAGCTCACGGCCTTGCTGCGCCGGGGCGACGAAGGTGAAGTAGGGCGCGGGCCCGTCGGCGTAGACGTGGGTGAAGCGGCAGGTCAGGCTGCCCGCGCCGCACTGCGCTCGCATGGTCTCTCGCACGGCCTCGCTGACCTGCGCGTGCAGCGCCTCGAAGCGGTCCCAGGTGCAGGCGGTCTCGAAGGTGTCGGCGATGGCGCCAAGGCTCACCAGCGCCGACTGCAGATAGGGAGCGTCGAGGAACGCCTGGCGCCAGCCTTCGGCGGCCGGATCGGCTCCTCGCGCGGAGTCCTCGCGGTGCTTTGGGCCGCCCGGGCAGCGGCCGCCCTGCGCTTGCGCGATCAAGAGCGCGCGCTCCATCCAGGCCGCGCGCGGGCCCTCGGACGACTCGAAGCCGAGGAGCAGCACGCTCTTTCCCTCGGCGGGGACGCCGTTCAAGAGCGCCTCCCGCGCGTCGAGCAGGCGGCAGTTGGCCGGATAGAGCTGCGCCTGCGCGATGGCCCGCGCTGCCCGGGCGCCGGCGAAGAAGTCCTCGAAGAGCACGCTCGCCGAGCTGCGAAAGCGCGGGCGCTGCTCGACGCGGACCCAGGCCTCGGTGATGACGCCGAGGCTCCCTTCGCTGCCGAGCACCAGCCGCTCCGGCTGCGGCCCGGCGCCGCTCGCGGGCAGCCTTCTGGTCTCGAAGACGCCGCGCGGGGTGACCATCTTGACCGACTCGACGAGGTCGTCGATGTGCGTGCGCAACGTCGCGTGATGGCCGCCGGCGCGGGTGGCGATGAAGCCGCCGAGGGTCGCGAACTCGAAGCTCTGCGGATAGAAGCGCAGCGTCAGGCCGCGCCCTCCGAGCTGCTGGTCGAGCAGAAGCCCGGTGGCGCCGGCCTGGATGCGCGCCGCGCGCGAGAGCTCGTCCACTTCGAGGACGGCGGACATGCGCTTCAGATCGATGCAGGCGACGCCGCGCTGGCCCGCCCCGGGCGCGGCCTCCACGCCAGAGACGACGCTGGTGCCGCCGCCGTAGGGCACCGCCGCGACCCGCTCGCGCACGCAGAAGGCGAGCGCCGCGGCCACCTCTTCATCGGAGCGGGGAAAGACGACCAGGTCCGGCGCCGCCGCGAAGTCGCCGCGAAAGCCTCGCACCAGATCGGGGAAGGCGCGGCCGTAGGTGTGGCGCACGCGCGCCTCGCGCTCGCAGGTCGCGAACTCGCGCAGCTCCGCGGGCACCTCGAGGCGCGGCCCTGGCAGCGTGACCTCCTCCAGGCGCGGCACCGGCTGCGGCGCGAGCCCTTCGAACCCGAGCAGCGCGCACGCGTGGGCTGCGATGCCTTGCCGGGCCTCGTCGTCGGGGAACTTGTCGCTGTAGCCCCAGCCCCAGAAGCTGCGCGCGCGCTCGCTCATGGAATCTTTGTCGGCGGCAGCTTCTTGAGCGCCTCTCGCGCCGACGCGTGCAGCGGGTCGGCGGGCCCCGTGCGGCCGATGACGATGCGGTAGTCAGCCTCGGCCGAGAGCGCGTCGCCATTGTCCGCGAGGGCCCGCGCGCGGAACAAGTAGCCCTCGGTCGCGAAGGGGCTGTCGGGCAGGCTGCGCACCAGCTCATCGAGCGGCGGCAACGCGTCCTTGGCGTCGTGGAGCTTCAAGTTCGCCTCGCCCGCGCGAAGCAGCGCTTCGGCATAGTGGGCGCTGCCGCGGTGCTCGCTCGCGAAGCGCGAGAGCGCCTCGAGGGCCTCTTTGTCCCTGCCCGCAAGGAGCAGCGCGCGGGCGCGCAGGAAGGCGGCCTCGGTGGCCTCGGGCAACTTCGGGTAGCGGTCGATGAGCGCGTCGCAGACCTGCACGGCCTCGAGGAAGCTGCCGCGGCGGAAGAGCGCGCTGGCCGCCTCGAGCTTGCTGGCCGCGTCGCGCATGCCTTGCTCGAGCCTGGCGCGCAGCGCAGCCCCCTCGGGGCCCGTGGACGCGCCGGCCAGCGCCTGGTTGCCGCCCTGGATGCCCGCGCGCAGCTCGGCGGTGGCGCGGTCGGTCTCCGAGGTGGCGCGCTCGATCATCCGGCCCACGCGGCGCACCGCCCAGCCGAGGACCAGGACCACCGCGACCACCGTCGCCAGCCGCTTGCCGTACGCGCGCCAGAAGAGCTCGAGCGTGGACGCGGCGGCGATGGGTTCAACCGCCTCGCGCGGCAGCGAGACCGCGATGGGCGCGGCCGGGCGGCGTTGCGGGCCCGATGCCGCAGAAGGCAGCGCGGCCTCCTCGGTGATGTCGGGCAGCCGCTCGATGCCGGTGCTCTGCCCCGCGACCGGCAGAAGCGGCTCCCTGCCCACCGGCCGCGCGCGCGCCTGCGCCACGTGGCCGCCGGTGTCGATGCCCTGCGCCAGGTCGGTCGAGCTCTGGCGCACGGCGAAGCGCTCGCCGGTGAGCTGCGAGAGCTGCGAGGCCACGTACGCATCGGAGGGCCGCAGCCGCAGCACGCGCTTGAGCTGGGCCACGGCCTTGGCCACATTGCCCTCGAGGCGAAAGAGCTGCGCCAGCTGGAGCAGCGCCTTGGCGTTGTCCGGCCCCTTGGCGACGGCGCCCTCCAGCTCGGCGATCTTCGGGTTCACCGAGGGCGCAAAGCTCAAGCTCTCGCGCTGGCAGACCTGGGCAAAGAGCTTCTGCGCGGCCTCGTTCTCCGGGTCGAGCGTGACGGCGCGGGAGAGCCAGAGGGCCGCCGGCAGGAAGCTCGACTCGGCGAAGAGCTGCCGCGCGCGCAGGCGAAAGCGCTCGGCCTGCTCCATCCGCAGCCGCCGCGAGACGCCGACCGGGTCGAGCAGCGCCTCGGCGAGCAGCCCCGGCTGCTTGCCGCGCACCTCCGCGACCAGCGGCAAGAGCGCGCCCAGGGCCTCGACTGCGCTCTGGTAGCGCGCGTCGGGCTCGCGCTCGAGCAGCTTCTCGATCACCACCTCGACCTCGGGCGGGACGGTCGGGTCGAGCTCCGCGATCGGCGGAACCCCAAGCTGGACGCGGAGCAGCGCCGCCGAGGGGTCCTCGGTCTTGTGCGGATTGATGCCGGTGAGCAGCTCGTAGACGATGACGCCGGCCGAGAACAGATCGGAGCGCGCGTCCACGTGCAGCCCCTGCGCCTGCTCCGGGCTCATGTACGCGGGCGTGCCAAAGAGGGCCCCGGTGCGCGTCAGCGAGCTGGCGCCGGCCACCTTGGCGACACCAAAATCGGCGACCTTCAAGACCCCGCCGGTGGTGAGGAGCAGGTTGGCGGGCTTCAAGTCGCGGTGGATGATGCCCTGCTGGTGCGCGTGCGCGAGGCCCTCGAAGAGCTGGACGCCGATCTCCAGCGCCAGATCCAGGGCCAGCCGCGGGCACTCTTCCAGCATGGTCTCGAGCGAGCCGCCCTCGACGTACTCGCAGACAAGATAGGGCAAGCCGTCCTGCTCGCCCGCGCCCAGCACCTGGACGACGTTCTTGTGCGTGAGGCTCCGCGTGGCCTCGACCTCGCGCAGGAAGCGCTCGAGAAACGAGGCCTCGGAGGCAAGCTGCGGCAGCATGACCTTGATGGCGACGGGCGTGCCCGCCTGGTCCTGGCCGAGGTAGACGGTCGCCATGCCGCCGCGGCCAAGCCGGCGCTCCACCAGGAACTGCCCCATTTGAGAGGGCGCGTCCGAGGGCCTCGGCGAGGGCGGCGGAGGGGCGGCGGCCATGCGGCGAGCTTACACCGCCTGCGGGCGCGCCGAAGACGATGGGCGGCGCGCGCTCGATGGAGTACGCTCTTCGCCCTTCATTCGGAGGCTGTCTATGCGCACCCTTCTGGTCGCGGCGGTCGCGTCGCTGGCGCTCGGTTCCCTCGCTGCCTGTCACTCGAAAGCCTCTGCCTGCGGGGGCGTGACGGGGGCCTGCGTCGGCTTCGAGCAAGGCGCCTCAGAGTCGGCCATCGCCACCGGGTTTGCCCAGGCGGCGCAAGGGTCGACGCTGGCGTTCGGCGAGGGCACCTTCAAGTTCTCGAACAGCGTCACGCTGCAGCAGAAGGGCGTCACCATCAAGGGCGCCGGCATCGACAAGTCGGTGCTCGACTTCAGCGGCCAGACCGCGGGCTCCGACGGCCTTTTGGTGCTCGACGGATCGGACGGCGTCACCTTCGCCGACTTCACCATCAAGGACACCAAGGGAAATGCGACCAAGGTGACGGGCTCGACCGGCGTGCACTGGCAGCGGGTCAAGGTGCAATGGACCGCGGCCGACGGCCATACTCATGGTCCCTATGGTCTCTATCCGGTCGGCTGCAAGAACGTCTTGATTGAGAACTCGATCGTCATCGGCGCCGCCGACTCGGGGATCTATGTCGGGCAGTCGAGCAACATCATCGTCCGGAACAATCAAGTGTCGCAGAGCGTGGCCGGCATCGAGATCGAGAACTCCTTCCAGGCCGACGTCATGGGAAACAACGCCACCGACAACACCGCCGGCATCCTGGTCTTCGATCTCCCCAACCTGCAGCAGCAGGGCGGCCACCAAGTGCGCGTCTTCAACAACACCATGACGGGGAACAACCGCACCAACTTCGCCGCGGCCGGAGATATCGTCGCCATCGTGCCCGCGGGCATCGGCTTCTTCGTCATGGCCAATCACGACGTCGAAGTGTTCGGCAATACCATCACCAACAACAACACCGGCGCCACCGGCGTCATCTCCTATGCCTTGACCGGCCAGGACTTGAGCAAGCTGCCGGCCAGCTACTATCCCTATCCGACGAAGATCAACATCCACGACAATGTGATGACGGGCAACGGCACCGCGCCCGATCCGCAGACGCAGCTCGGCACGCTCTTTCTCTTCAACAAGTCGGCCTTCAGCGGCGGCGTGATCGCGGCCGAGCTCTATGACGGCATCATCGATCCCAACGTCGCCAACGCGGCCGGCGCCAATCCGATGCAGATCTGCTACCAGAACAACGGCAGCGCGGCGACCTTTGCCAACCTGCACTTCGACCAGTTCGACCAGAGCAATCCGACCTCGCTCGGGGTCCACATGACCCAGGACGCGACCGCCTACACCTGCGCGCAGACCGCGCTGCCGGCGGTGACGCTGCCGTGAAGAGGCTCCTCGCCGCTGCCTCGCTGATCGCAGCCGCCTGCGGAGGCAGCGCTGCGCAAAAGCCCTGCACCCCGGGCGGCGATGGGAGCTATGTCTCGACGCCATTCAATTCGCTCACGCAATATTGCATGGTGCAGCTGAGCGCCGGCGCCATCGTGCCGATGGCGGGCGTGACTCAATATGATCTCAACACCCCGCTCTTCTCCGACTATGCCGTGAAGACGCGCACCGTCTGGCTGCCCGCGGGAAAGACGGCGGCCTACGACGCAATCAACACTTTTGATTTCCCCACCGGCACCGTCTTTACCAAGTCCTTCGGGTTCAAGGACGACTTCAGGAAGACCAATCCCCTCATCAATTGGGTAGAGACGCGGGTGCTACTCAAGAGCGACTCAGGCTGGCAAGGCTATGCCTATCTCTGGAACCAGGCGCACACCGACGCCACCCTCGACTTTGGGGGCCGGGTGCAGAGCATCTCCTGGCTCGACGAGGCCGGGGCCACCCAGAACATCAACTACCTCGTGCCGAGCTTCAATCAATGCAAGCAGTGCCACCAGACCGACGCGGTGATGAACACCATCGGGCCCAAGGCGCGCAACTTGAATCGCTCGTTTCCTTATGGCGAGGGCACCGACAATCAACTCACCCATTGGGCAAAGATTGGCATCCTCACCGGCGCCCCCGCGGCGGCGGTCGCACCCAGGCTGCCGGTGTGGAACGACCCGAGCACGGGCAGCGTCAATGACCGCGCCCGCGCCTATCTCGAGACCAACTGCGCCCACTGCCACAATGCTCACGGCGCCGCGGCCAGCACCGGGCTCTCCCTGGGAACGGCGGTCACCGATCCCACCGCGTTCGGCACCTGCAAGCCGCCGGTGGCCGCGGGCGAGGCGACGGGCGGCAATCAATTCGACGCGGTGCCGGGCGATCCGGCGCACTCGATCATCACCTATCGCCTGGCGTCCACAAAACCCTCGATCGCGATGCCGCAGATCGGCCGCGCGGCGGTGGACAAGGACGGACTGCAATTGGTGAGCGATTGGATCTCGGGCCTGCCCGGTGGACCCTGCCATTGAGTCCGACCCAGGAGGAGCTCGATGCCTGGCTGCTGACCGGGCCGGAGGATCGGCAGACCATGCGCACGGGCGCGCTGCCCGCCGGCGCCGCGGGGCTCGTGCGCGGCGGAGGTTGCAGCACGCTCGTGCTCCTGCCGTTCGCGCTGGTCTTCGGCTTCTGCGCGCTCTTGCTGGCCCGAAGAGGTGCGCTCCCTTTCTTGCCGGCGTCCCTCTCGCCGCTGCTCTTCGCTGCGGCGGTGGCGGCGGTGGCGTTCGCTTTCGGGCTGCTGGCGCTGCGCTCGCACGCGGATCGTTCCGCGCGGCTCGCTCAGGTGACGGTGACCCGCGAGGTGCTCGAGCTGGTCCCGGGCGACGAATTGTTGCGCTCGTCGGACGGCCGGACTTTTCGCGCCCTGCTCGCGCGCCCGGAGCTGCGAGAGCTCAGGGGCCGCTATGCGGCCTACTATGTCGATTTCTCGCAGCTCCCCGGCGCCGCGGGCGCCAGGGGCAAGGATGAGCGCTTGCTGCTCGCGCTCGAGATCGCCGGTAGCCCCCATGCGGACAAATAGGCGCCGGTGAGGTACCGGCCGCGGGCAGGCGGAAACCCGCCGCTCGGAACGGGCGCCCACCCGACATCGGCATAGGGGTTGGCGTTCGCCGCCAGCCCCCTGCCACACCACCGGACATGCGGGTCCGCATCCGGCGGTTCGAGAGGTTGAGGTCAAGTGACCAGGCTCGGAAGA
>JBBRMA010000060.1:0-33193 GCA_038231075.1 Myxococcales bacterium
ACCGCCTCGCGCTGCTCCGCCGTGTAGCTCCGCCTCTTGCTCGACTCCATCGCGACCTCCGGCCGCCTGCGGTCGCGCTCCGGATCCGTCCGGGATTTGCGTGCCGAATGCGGATGGTCAGATGGTCGGCATCAGCAATTAAGGGCTCCGGCAACCTTGCTCTGCAATTCGCGCATCTGTGCCGGTGGGCGCCCGTTCCGAGCGGCGGGTTCCCGCCTGCCCGCGGCCGGTACTCACCGGCGCCTATTTGCCTGACATTGCTGCTAGCGCGGCCTTCACCTCGTCGGCATAGAAGAAGCCTTGCGGGTTCTTGTTGCCCAGCTCCTGCGCCCTCTCGGCGAACTTGCGCGCCTCGGCCTGGTTGCCCTGCCCGACCAGCGCCTGCGCCTTGGTCCAGTCGGCCAGCCAGGTCTCGTCGATCTTGATCGCCTGGTCCGCGAGCCGGCCCGCGGCGGCGTAGTCCTTCTTGCCTTCCAGCATCCAGCGGGCGGCCGAGACCAGCTGGTTTGCCGGGTGCTTCTCGAGATTTTCGATTGCCTTGCCGACCTGCGCGTCGGTGTCGGCATGGATCGGGAGGCTGACGCGGGTGCGGTCCCACTCGAGGTCGAGGCGGGTCTGCACGTCGGTGCTGTCGGCGAAGAGGAACGTCAGGCGCTCGCGGGGCTGGATGGCCTGCACCTGCGCCTGCACGCGGACCACGTCCTCGGACTGCTTGTATTGCCCGGTGCCGCCCTGCTGCCAGACCTTGTTGAGGATGAGCGTGAAGTGCTCGGCTCCGGGCAGGCTGAAGATCGAGTACGAGCCCGCGGGCACTTTGGTGCCTCCCACCTCGACGTCCTTGGAGAAGGTGATCTTGGTGGCCATGTTGGCGCCCGTGCGCCACAGCTGGCCCTCGGGGATCAGGCCGCCGAACACCTTGCGGCCGTGCACGGCGGGGCTGGAGTAGTCGACGCTGATCTCGGTGAGGCCGACCACCTGCGAGACCTTGGCGGTGGGGCTCGGCCGCGGCAGCTCGAGCTGCTGGGCAAAGGCGGGACAGGCAAGAAGGCAGAGTGCCGCGGCAACTGAATTGCGCATTTGAGAACCTCCGGATTTTGGTGACCAGCTTCTTAGCCGATCAGGCGTCGATAAAGTGCTTCCCAGCGATCGAGCGCTGGCCCCGCCGGGAACTGCTGCACGGCGCGGGCGCGCGCGTTCTTCGAGAGGCGGGCGCGCTCGGGGTCGTTCGCGAGCAGGCGCAGCGCGGCGTTGGCGAGCGCGTGCACGTCGCCGACCGGCACCAGGACGCCCGTCTGGCCGTCGTCCACCACCTCGGGAAGCCCGCCGGTCCGCGTCGCCAGGACGGGGACGCCGCAGCTCATCGCCTCCAGCGCGGCCAGGCCGAAGCTCTCCTGCGCGCTCGGCAAGAGGAACAGGTCGCTGGCCGACAAGAGCGGAGCCAGCTCGCGCGCGGTGCCCGTGAAGGCGACGTCGCGCGAGAGGCAAAGGGCGCGCACCTCTGCCTCGACTGCGGGCCGGTCCGGCCCATCGCCGGCCAGGAGGAGGAGCGCTGGCCGCTCGGCGCGCACCAGCGCGAAGGCGCGCACGACGTCGAGCGGCCGCTTCACGGGCCTGAAGTTCGAGGCGTGGCAGAGCACCAGCGCCGCCTCAGGCCGGTCATGGAACAAGCTGCGCAAGAGCTCGCGCGGCGGCTCGCTCGCAGGGCGGAAGCGCTCGGTGTCGACGAAGTTCGGCATCACCTCGATGGCCGGGTGCTCCGGCAAGGAGAGCCTCTCCCGGGCGAGCGAGGCCAGCGCGCGCGACGGGGCCGTCACCGCGTCGGCGTTGGTCACCAGGTGGCGCACCAGCCGGGCGAGCCCTTCGGTGCCGTGCGCCGGGGGGACGTCGGTCCCGTGCAGCGAGAGCAGCAAACGCGGCAAACCCTTGCCCAGCGCGGCCCGGGCGAGCACGGCGGCGGCGGCATGAGGCATGGCGTAGTGAGCGTGGATCAGATCGATGCGTTCACTCTGGAGCAGGTCGATGAGCCGCGCCGCCAGCGAGAGCGGGTACGCCTGCGCGCCGATGGGCGGGGCCTCCTCGAGCGGCACCGCGTGCAAGGTGACGCCGGGCGGCGCGGGGTCGAGCCGGCCGGGCAGCGCCGGGGCCACCACGTGCACCCGATGGCCGCGCTCAGCGAGGCCGCGCGCGATCTCGGCGGCCACCACGCCGCTGCCGCCGAGCGCATGAAAGCAGAGGACGGCGATGTTCACGGCGACAGGTCCTGCACGGCGCTCTCGCCGGGCCGCACGGCGGCCAGCACCGCGGCCTTGAGCGCGGCGAGCCCGTGCCGCGCGGCATAAAAGGGCAGCGAGTGGACCCGCTCTTGCGGTTCGCCGCCCGGGTAGAGCGCGTTCTGCAGCTTGTCCACGCGCTCTTGCAACACCGTGTCCTCCTCGGCGAGCAGCCGCGCGTGGCGGGCCGCGAGCTTGCCGGCCCCGCGCTCCACCGTGGCCTGCGTGCGCCGCACCGCTCGCGCCAGCGCCGGGTGCCTCGCGGCCATCGCCGAGATCTGCTCGGGCAGCGGGCCGAGCAGCCTCCGCGCCAGCTCGGAAGGCGAGCTGCCCGCGGCCCTGGCGCCAAGCTTTTGCAAGAGCTGCAAGCGCGGCACCTCGACTTCACCGGCGGTCAAGCCGAGCTTGCCGAGGTTCGAGACGCTGCGCGCGTCGAGCAAGCGAAAGCGCGCCCGGAGCGCCGCCAGCGCGGGCCGGACGCCAAAGAGCGGGTAGAGCGGCTGCGACTGCGCCAGATATCCAAGCTCGCCCGGCCCGCCCACGTAGGCGACGACGGGGAGCAGCGCGTCCTGCACCACGGGGCGAAAGAGGGCGCTGGTGGAGAAGCGGAGCGGCTCGCGGCCCGCCAGCGAGACGAGCTCAGCGAGCGGGATCGAGCCGCCGCCGTCGAGGTGGAAGACGTCTCCCTTGCGCGCCAGCCGGTGGCGCGGACCCTCGGTGCCCTCGGCGTGGAAGAAGATGAGCGGCGAGCCGCGCCGCACGTTGACCTGCTCGCGCAGTCCGGCTCGCTCCAGCTCCTGCCCGCGGTGGATCAGCGCCTCGTCCACCTCGGCCGTGCGAGTCAGCGCTGCCTGGTAGAGGGGCGCTGCCAGGCGCGCCACCTCGGGACAGCGCGGGTCCAGGACGAGCAGCCCCTCGTCGGCGAAGACCGCCGAGACCATCCGCGCGAAGGCCGCCGGCAGCGAGCGGCCAGGCACGTAGGCGGCGCGCACCAGCGCCATCGCTTCAGCCGCGTGGGGCAAGGGGGCGAGCGCCTGCGCAAGCCGCTCGACGAGCGCGTCCACCTCGGCGGCGAGCGTCACGTGCTCGACCGAGCAGCGACCGTCACCCCCGGGCAGCGCCAGGCGCAGCGCGGGACCAGGAGGGGCGGGCACCTCGCAGCAGGCGATCTCGGCGAAGTCGTGGTCCTCGGTCTGCAGCCAGAAGATGGGCACGCAGCGCACGCCCGCCTCGGCCTCCACCGCGCGCGCCCAGACGATGGCCGAGGCCGCCTTGTAGAAGGTGTAGAGCGGCCCCAGGAACAGGCCGACTTGCTGGCCGCTGACGATGGCCGTGGTGCCGGGCAGCGCCAGCGCGTCGAGGTTTCGCCTCCGCGCCTCGCTCGGGGCGAGCGCTGCGTCCTGCGCGCGCAGGGCGGCGATCAGCTCTGGAGCGACGGCCTGGCGGCTGCGCGCGCGGGCCTCCTCTTGCCATGCCTCGCGGCGGCGAAAGTGATCGGGCAAGAGCGCGGTCGCGCGCGGCTCACCAGCGAGGAACGGCGCGGCGAAGGAGGCTCTCATCTGAACGCGCATCCTAACAAGGGAGGACACCTTGCATTCCAAATCGTCGCGCCGCGGAGACGAATGGCGGGCGCGGCTGTCCAATCAGGAGCGCCCTCGCCCACCCGCTCTATACTCGGCCCGCCCATGCTCCTCCTTGCCCTGCTCGCCATGACCCTGTCGCCATCGATCCCCCCCGCGCAGCCCGACGCGGCCCAGCTGCGCCGCGCGCTCGAGCGGCTCGAGCCCGGCGCCCGCGTGCTCTACGTGGCCGCGCACCCGGACGACGAGAACACGCGGCTCATTGCCTGGCTCGTCCACGTCAAGAAGGCGCGGGTCGCGTACCTGTCCATCACCCGCGGCGACGGCGGGCAGAACCTCATCGGACAGGACCTTGGTCCTGCCTTGGGCGCGCTGCGCACGCAAGAGCTGCTCGCCGCCCGCCGCATCGACGGCGCCGAGCAGCTCTTCACCCGCGCGCGCGACTTTGGCTATTCGAAGAATCCAGAAGAGGCGCTCCGCTTCTGGGGCCACGACCGCGTCCTCGAGGACGTGGTCTTCGCCTATCGCTCGTTCCGCCCCGACGTGGTGGTGACGCGCTTTGACCCCAAGCCCTCCGAGACCCACGGGCACCACACCGCCTCCGCCCAGCTCGCCGTGCAGGCGTTCACGGCCGCGGCGGACCCGAAGTTCGCGCCCGAGCAGCTCAGGCTCGTCAAGCCCTGGCAGCCGCGGCGCGTGGTCTGGAACGCGGGCTGGTTCCAGAGCAAGCCGCCCGATGACTTGCACGAGTTCACCAAAGAAGAGACGGGCACCTACGACGCGCTCCTCGGGCTCTCGATGAGCGAGCTGGCCGCCGACAGCCGCACCATGCACAAGAGCCAGGGCTTCGGCGCCAATCGCGACCCGGGCTCGCGGCCCGAATATTTCTTCCTGCTCGCGGGCGAGCCGATGCAGCACGGGCTCCTCGATGGCGTCCCAGCGCCAGCTCCCTCCGGAGCGCTGGCCCGGGCGCTGGCCGCGTTCCGTCCCGAGGCGCCGCAAGAGGCGATCCCCGCGCTGCTCGAGCTGTACGCAGGAGCACCCGAGGAGCGTCGCGCCGACATCGCCGAGGCCATCGCCGCCTGCGCCGGGCTCTCTCTGCAGGCCGCGGCCGACAAGCCCGCGGTGGCTCCGGGGCTGCAACTGCCGCTGTCGGTCTCGGCGCTGCTCCGCGCTCCCGCGCAGCTCGCGCTGGCGTCAGTCGAGCTCAGCTCGGGGCAGAAGCTCGAGGGCCCGGGCGCCCTCAAGCCCGACGCGCCCTGGACGCAGAAGGCCGCGCTCGACAAGCTGCCGCCGCCGCTCTCGTCGGACCCGGCGTGGCTGCGCAAAGCGCCCGAAGAGGGCCACTACCCGGTGGAGGCGCTGGAGGATCGCAACCGCCCCGAGCCCGCGCCGCCGATCTGGGCCGACTTCAAGCTGCGCGCTGGTGATATTTCTATCACCGTCAGGCGACCGATCGTCTTCCGCTGGGTCGACCCGGTGCTTGGCCAGCGCTCGCGCGCGGTCGAGATCGCACCTCCCGCCACCATCGACGCCGCCGCCGCCGTCCTGCTCTTTCCCGACGCGGCGGAGCGCACGCTGCGGGTCATCGTCCGCTCGGCCGCGGGGCCCGTGCAGGGCAGCGCGCTGGTGGAGGCTCCGGCGGGCTTTGCGGCCGAGCCGCGATCGCGCCCGTTCAAGCTGGAGGCGGCCGGGAGCGAACAGGAGCTGCTGTTCACGCTCCGCGCCGAGCCCTCCTCCAAGGAAGGCACGCTGCGCCTCGGGGTTAAGGTGGACGGCAAGCGGTTCGACCGCGGCGTCCGGCGCGTCGAGTACGCGCACGTGCCGCCGCAAGTCTGGCACCCGGAGTCGAGCGTCCGCCTCGTGCACCTGGATTTGCAGCGCGGCCCCTCGCGCATCGGCTACGTGATGGGCCCCGGCGACGAGGTGTCGCAAGTGCTGTCCCAGGCCGGGTACTCGGTGACGCCGCTCGACCAGGCGGCGCTGCGCGAGCGCGACCTGTCGTCCTTCGACGCCATCGTCATCGGCGTGCGCGCGTACAATGTCCATCCCTGGCTGCAGCAATTGAAGCCGCGACTCATGCAGTATGTGGAGCAAGGGGGCGTCTTGCTGGTGCAATACATGACCAACAATTGGTTCAACAAAGCGCCCGATCAAATCGGACCCTACCCGTTTACCGTCACGCGCGATCGCGTCACCGACGAGACCGCCGAGGTCTCCTTCGCGACGCCCGCGAGCGCCGTACTCAATGCACCCAATCAAATCACCGCCGCCGATTTCGCCGGCTGGGTGCAGGAGCGCGGGCTCTACTATGCCGGCCAGGCGAGCGATCGCTATGAGCAGCCGCTCTCGATGCACGACCCCGGCGAGGCGCCGCTGCGCGGATCGCTCTTGATTGGCCGCTACGGCAAAGGACGCTTCATCTACACCGGCCTGGCGTTCTTCCGACAGCTTCCCGCCGGCGTGCCGGGCGCGCTGCGCCTCTTTGCCAACTTGCTGGCCCGCGATGCCGATGCAACCCATTGAGGACGGCGAGCGCGCGCTGCGGCCGCTGACCGCGGCGGTGCTGCTGGCGCTGCTCGGCGAGATCGGCCTCTTCGCCCTGCTCGGCTGGCTGTGCAAGTGAGCAAATGAGGATCATCGACTGGACGGTGCTCATCGCCACCGTCCTTGCCATCGTCACCTGGGGGATCTGGAAGACGCGCAAGGTCGCGACCGCCGAGTCGTACTTGCGCGGCGAGGGCGAGCGGTTCTGGACCATCGGCCTGTCGATCATGGCCACCCAGGCCAGCGCCATTACCTTCCTCTCGATGCCGGGCCAGGCCTATGAAGACGGGCTTGGGTTCATCCAGTTCTATTTTGGCCTTCCGATCGCGATGGTGCTGCTGTCTTGGTTCGTCCTTCCCATCTATCGCGGACTCAAGGTCTATACCGCCTATGAGTATCTAGAGACGCGGTTTGATCGCAAGACCCGCCAGCTCACGGCGGCGCTCTTTCTCCTCTCTCGCGGCCTCGCCGCCGGACTGTCGCTCTATGCGCCGGCGCTGGTCCTGACCGCGGTCTTGGGTTGGCCATTGCAACTCACCAATCTAGCGATGGGGGTATTAGCGATTATTTATACCGTCTCGGGAGGGACCCGCGCCGTCAGCGTGACGCAGAGCTTGCAGATGGGGATCATGTTCGGCGGCATGCTGGCCGCCTTCTTCTTCGTCCTGCACGCGCTGCCGCCCGACGTCGGCCTCTTGGGGATGGCGAAGATCGCCGGCGCGCTCGGCAAGATGCAGGCGGTGGACCCCGCGCTGCATGTCTCTACCCGCTACAACCTTTGGTCGGGCCTCGTGGGCGGATTGTTCGTCGCGCTCGCCTATTTCGGCACCGATCAATCCCAGGTGCAGCGCTATCTCGGCGGAACGTCGCTGCGCGAGAGCCGCATCGGCCTGCTCTTCAATGGCCTCATCAAAGTGCCCATGCAGTTCCTCATCCTCATGGTGGGCGTCGCCGTCTGCGTCTTCCATCAATTCGAGCGCCCGCCTTTGCTCTGGAATGGCGTCGCCGAGCAGCAGGCGCGCGCGCACGACGCGGGCGCCTCGGCGAAGCTCGACGCCTTGGACGTTCGCTTGACTCATGCGTTCGAGGACAAGCGCGCCGCGGCGCTGCAGCTCTTGTCGGGCAATCAAGCGGCCAAGGAGATCCTGCACGCCCGCGAAGAGGACGAGCGCCAGGTGCGCAAAGAGGCCCGCGCCATCGTGCGCGCCAACGCGCCGCCGGGCCAGGCCAGCGACGCCGACTCCATCTTCCTGACCTTCGTACTCAAGCGCTTTCCCCCGGGCCTCGTCGGGTTGCTCCTGGCGGTCATCATCTGCGCCGCGCTCTCGGCCACGGCGAGCGCGCTCAATGCATTGGGCGCCACCAGCGTGGTCGATTTCTATAAACCCTGGCGCCCCCAGGCGACCGACGCGCAGTCCTTGCGGGCCGCGCGCCTGCTCACCATAGCCTTTGGATTGATCGCCATCTCTTTCGCGACCTTTGCTTCCTTGCTCGACAACTTGATTCAAGCCGTCAATATCCTCGGCTCGATCTTCTATGGCCCCATGCTCGGCGTCTTCCTGGTGGGCTTTCTCTTCAAGCGCGTGCGCGGAACCGCGGTCTTCATCGCCACCCTGATTGCCCAGGCCTGCGTGGTGGCTTTCTGGCTGAAGAGCTCGATCAGCTTTCTCTGGTTCAACGTCATCGGCTGCGGCCTCGTCGTCGCCACCGCGCTGCTCCTGCAGGCGCTGCTCCCTCCCGGAGACGGGAGCACGGGCGCCGCCGGCCCGGCTTCCAGCTCGGAATAGTTCTCCCCGACACAATCGCAGGCCTCCGCCTTGATTGGCCCCGCGCGGCGCGACTAGGCTCTGGCGATGTCCCAATCCCGCCCGGCAGCGGTGGAAACCGCAAGGGACGCTGCGCCTGCTCTCGAGCTCTCCGACTATCGCGAGATCTTCGCCCAGGCTCCGGTCGCGCTGGCCGTTTTGAGCGGATCCGAGCACCGCTTCCAGAGCAGCAATGCGCTCTATCGGCGGCTGGTCGGTCGCAATCCCGACGGCAAGACGCTGGCCGAGGCCTTCCCCGAGCTCGAGGGCCAGGGAATCCGCGAGCTGCTCGACGGCGTCTTGCGCAGCGGCGAGCCGTTCGTCGGCGAGGAGGTGCTCCTCAAGCTCGACCGCGACGGCACCGGCACGCCGCGCGAGTCGTATTTCAACTTCATCTATCAGCCGCGCCGGGGCCCGGGCGGCGCGGTCACGGGCGTCGCGGTCGTCGCTTACGACGTCACCGACCAGGTGCTGGCGCGGCTGCAGACCGACAAGCTGGTGGCCGAAGGGGCCTTGATCAGGGAGCACCTCAACCTGCGCGCCGCCTATCTCTCACTCGGCACCGAGGTCGGCCAGATCCTGGCCAAGACCAAGAGCTCCGACCAGATGCTGCAAAAGTCCGCCGAGGCGCTGCACCGCCACCTGGGCGCGGCCTTCGCGCGCATCTGGACGCTCAACGAAGCGACGCAAGTGCTGGAGATGCGCGCCAGCGCCGGCATGTACACGCACAAGGATGGCCCGCACGGGCGCGTGCCGGTGGGCAAGTTCAAGATCGGCCGCATCGCCGAGAGCCGCGAGCCGCACCTCTCGAACGACGTGATCAACGACCCGCACGTCGGCGATCACGAGTGGGCAAGGCGCGAAGGCATGGTGTCGTTCGCCGGCTATCCCCTGCTGGTCGAGGGCCGCGTGCTCGGCGTGGTGGCGCTCTTCGCCCGCCGCCCGATGGAGCGCGAGATGTTCGAGGCGGTGGCGGCGCTCGCCGACATGGTGGCGATGGGCGTGCAGCGCAAGTTCGACGAGGAGGCGATGGGCAACCTCATCGGCGCGCTCGAGAAGTCCAACGAGCAGCTCGGCCGCAGCAACCAGGAGCTGGACCAGTTCGCCTACGTCGCCTCGCACGACCTCAAGGCGCCGCTGCGCGGCATCGGCAACCTCTCGGACTGGATCGAGGAGGACCTGGGCGAGAACGTCCCCCAGGGAGTGCGCGAGAAGATGAAGCTGCTCCGCGGCCGCGTGCACCGCATGGAGGCGCTCATCGACGGCATCCTCGACTACTCGCGCGCCGGCCGGGTGCGCCACAAGCCCGAGCAGGTGGACGTGGGCCGCCTGCTCAAGGAGGTGCTCGAGCTGCTCGCGCCGCCGGCGGGCGTGGCCGTGTTCGTCGAGCCGCGCATGCCGGTGCTCGACACCGAGCGCGTCCCCTTGCAGCAGGTGTTCCTGAACCTGGTGTCGAACGCCATCAAGCACGCGCGGAGCGAGCATCCGCGCATCGAGGTCCTGGTCAGGCCCGAGGGCGCGTTCCACCGCTTCACCATCAAGGACAACGGGCCGGGCATCGCGCCCGAGTTCCAGGAGCGCATCTGGGGCATCTTCCAGACCCTCGAGGCGCGCGACAAGGTGGAAGGCACTGGCATCGGGTTGTCGGTCGTGAAAAAGATCGTCGAGAGCCGCGGCTGCAAGGCCTGGGTCGAGTCCGTCGCAGGCGAAGGCGCCGCCTTCCACTTCACCTGGCCGAAGCGCGAGGCTGCCAACGGAGCCGCACAGTGAGCGCCGAAAAAGTGCTGCACATCCTCCTCGTCGAGGATGACGAGATCGACGTGATGAACGTCCGCCGCGCCTTCGACAAGAACCACATCGCGAACCCCATCTACGTCGCCGGCAACGGCATCGAGGGCCTCGCCATGCTGCGCGACGGCACGGTGCCGCAGGGCCGGCGCCTGGTGCTGCTCGACCTCAACATGCCGAAGATGAACGGCATCGAGTTCTTGACGACGCTCCGCGCCGACCCGGAGCTGAAGCTGACCTCGGTCGTCGTGCTCACCACCTCGAACAACGACCGCGACAAGGTGGACGCCTACAAACTGAACGTCGCCGGATATCTCTTGAAGCCGGTCACCTTCGTGAACTTCGTCGAGGTGATGGCTACCTTGAACAAATATTGGGCCCTGGTCGAGATGCCGTAGTGAGCGAGCGGCCGCTACAAGTCTGGTCGTCGATGACGACTCCGTGGACCGGATGGCCGTTTCGCGCGCGCTCAAGGCCTGGCCTTCACCGGTGACGCTGCAGGAGGCGGCCAACGCGGCCGAGGCCGAGGCGGCCTGCAGGAGCACGCGCTTCGACGTCGTCACCCTCGATGTGCGCCTGCCCGACCGCGACGGCCTCTCGGTGCTGCGCACGCTGCGCGCCTGCGGGCACGACGCGGTCATCCTCATGCTCACCGGCTTTGGCGACGAGGAGATGGCGGTCGAGCTGATGCGCGCCGGCGCCTCCGACTACCTGGCCAAGAGCAGGCTCACCCCCGAGCGGCTCGAGCAGCGCCTCACGCGCGCGCTCAGGGTGCGCGCCGCCGAGCTGGCCGTCCGGCGCAACGAGCACCAGCGCGGGGTGCTGGCCAACGCCTCGCTCGCGACCCACGCGAACCTCACCGAAGAGGGCCTCCGCCAGCTGCTCGTCGATCATGCCTGCGCGCTGATCGGCGCGCGCACGGCGGCCACCACGCTCTTGCCGGCAAAGCTGGTCACCGCCGCCCACTCGAGCAGCCCCCAGCTCTTGCGCCCGCCTCCCGCGGCCAGCCTGGACAAGACGGCCATCGACGCGCTGCAGAGGCTCACCGGGCCCTTGCGCATGACCCTGGCCGAGCTGGCCGAGTCCCCCGGACATGCGGCCCTGCTGGCGGCCGCGGCGCTGCCCTGGCCCGAGCGCGAGTGGCTCTGCGTGCCCATGCGCGACGGCCAAGGCAACCTGCTCGGCGTCTTGCAGGCCGCGGACCCGCTGGCCGAGTTCCGCGACGGCGACCTGGCCATGCTCGACCAGCTCGCCCACCTGGGCTCCCTGGCGCTGCAGAACGCCCGCCTCTTCCGCGAGCTGCGCGAGGCCTCGCTGGCCCGCGAAGAGCTGATGGCCATCGTCTCGCACGACCTGCGCAACCCGATCAGCGTGGTGGCGATGAGCGCCGCGGTGCTGCTCAAGTCCCTGCCCGATGACGAGCAGTTCAAGCAGCCCCGGACCCAGGTGGGGCGCATCCTCAGGGCCAGCCAGCAGATGACGAGGCTGGTCGGCGATCTGCTCGACGCCAGCCGCATCGAGGAGGGCAAGCTCGCCGTCGAGCTCGCGCCGCTGCCTGCCGGCGAATTGCTGGACGAGGCCATCGAGGCCTTCCAGCCCCTCGCGCAAGAAAAAGGCGTGCAGCTCACCAGCAGCGCGCACGGCGCCTCGCCCATCGTCACCGCGGACCGCGCGCGCATCCTGCAGGTCTTCTCCAACCTGCTCGGCAACGCCTTCAAGTTCACGCCGCGGGGCGGATCGGTCAACGTCTCGCTCGACGTGCAGGGCCAGAAGGCGCTGCTCTCGGTGCAGGACACCGGACAAGGCATTGCCGCCGAGCACCTGCCGCGCCTCTTCGACCGCTTCTGGCAGCCGCGCGCGAACTCCCAGGGCGCCGGCCTTGGCCTCTTCATCGCCAAGGGCATCGTCGAGGCGCACGGCGGCGTCCTCTCGGTCTCGAGCTCCCCCGGCGCCGGCAGCACGTTCTCCTTCACCGTGCCGCTGGCAAAGGGCGAGGCCGGCCGCGCCGCGGGATAGATTGCGGCAGAGACAAGCGCGTGCGGCAGCTTCCCCTCACACCCTGACAAGCTGCAGTAGTACGGACAAAGGCTGATGCCCGACAGCGAAGGAGACAGCGAGCCAGGGCCGGGTGCCATCGCCAGGTGGCTTCCGGTCGTGTGCGGAGCGGCTTGCGCGGCCGCTTCCGCCTTGTTCGTGCTGGGATGGCTGGCCGGCGTCCGCCTCGCGTTCCTCTCCGCCTACATCAAGTTGAACTCAGCGGTCTGCTTGCTGCTGGCGAGCAGCGCGCTCTTGCTCTTGCGCAAACCCGGCGAGGGCCGCCGCGCCCAGGTCGGACGGGGGCTCGCGCTCGCCTGCGCGCTCCTCGGCGCGGCCAGCCTCTTCGAGTACCTGAGCGGCACGAACCTCGGCATCGACGAGCTGCTCGCGCGCGATCCCTTCTTTGCGACGGTGGGCCCCTTCGCCGGTCGCATGGCGCCGAACGCGGCCCTCAGCTTCTTCCTCTACGGCCTCGGCCTTTTGCTGCTCGATCGGCGGCCCAAGGCGCGCTTGCCCCCCCGCGCAGGCGCTCTTCCTGGCGGTGGGCCTCATCTGCTTGCTCGCGGGCCTCGGCTACCTCTACCGCGTCAGCTTCCTCTACCAGTTGGTCAGCTTCGTGCGCCTTGGCGAGATCGCCGCCACGTCCCTCAGCCTGCTGGTGCTCGGCGGCCTCTGCGCGCGCCCCGATCGCGGCCCGATGCGGCTGCTCTTCGGACAGGCCTCGGCGGGCTGGCTGGCGCGGCGGATGCTGCTCGTCACCTTGGTGGTGCTGCCGCTGCTCGGCTGGCTCCGCCTCGAGGTGCAGACCCTCCACTATCTGGACACCGCCGGAGGCACGGCCCTGCTGGTGCTCGTCAGCATGACGGTCTTCGCGCTCATGGTCTGGGGCAGCGCGGCGTCCCTGCAGCGCATCGACGACGCGCGCGCCGATGCCCTGCGCCGCGAACGAGAGAGCGAGCTGGTGCGGCTGCGGCTCTACGAGGCCGGGGTCATCGGCATCGCGCGCCTGGACGAGGACGGCGTGGTGCGCGAGGCCAACGACCGCTTCCTCGCGCTGGTCGGCTATTCGCGGGACGAGCTGACGCGGGGAGAGCTGCACGGCCGCACGCTCGCCGTGCCGGAGGTGGCCGAGCGCGACGCTGCGGCCGCGCGGCTGCTGGCGACCACCGGGTCTTGCGGGCCCTACGAGAGCGCGCTCTTGCGCCGCGACGGCACGCGCGTTCCGGTGCTGGTTGGCGCCGCCACCTGAACACCGCGCGGACTCGCCGGGCGGCCTTCTTCGTCGATCTGACCGAGCGCGAGCAGCTGGCCGAGGACCGGCGCAAGCTCTCGGCGCTGGTGGCGCGCAGCTCGGACTTCATCGCGCTCTGCAGCCCCGCCGGCAAGCCCGTCTACGTCAATGAGGCTGGGCGCCGGCTCATCGGCGCGGACGCGGTCGCCGAGCTCGAGGGCCAGACCCTGTTCGATTGGTTCCCGATTGACCAGCAGCCCTGGATTCGCGAGGAGGTGCTGCCCCAGGTGCTGCACGAGGGCCGCTGGAGCGGCGAGCTGCAGCCGGCAGCGGCGCCGCCATCCCCATCCTCGGCGACCTGTTCGCGCTGCGCAGCCCGCGCAACGACGAGCTCGAGGCCATCGGCGTCGTCTGCCGCGATCTGACCGCGCGCAAGCGCACCGAGCAGCGGCTGCGCCTGGTCTCGAACGCCAGCGAGGTCCTCTCGTCGGCGGCGCTCGACTACCAGGAGACGCTGGACCAGGTGACGCGCGTCTGCGTGCCGGACCTGGCCGACGTGGCCGTGCTCGATGTCGTCGACGAGGACGGACAGGTGCGCCGCGTGTCGGTCGCGCACCGCGACCAGGCCAAGGAGGTCCTGGCCAACGGCCTGCGCCGGTTTCCGCCGCAGCTCGGCTCGACCCAGCCGGCCGCGCGGGCCATGGCCACCGGCGCCACGGTGCTGATCGCCGACATGCCCCACGAGGAGGTCGAGCGCCTGGTGCACACCTCCGAGCACGGCGCCGTGGTCGAAGCGCTGCAGATGCGCTCGCTCATCGCCGCGCCGCTCATCTCGCGCGGCCGCACGCTCGGCGCGCTCTCGCTCTGCGCCACGACCGACTCGGGCCGGCGCTTCACCACCGCCGATCTGCCGGTCGCCGAGGAGCTGGCTCGGCGGGCGGCGCTGGCGGTGGACAACGCGCGGCTGCTCCACGCCGCCGAGGCCGCCAACCGCCTCAAGGACGAGTTCCTCGCCACCGTCTCGCACGAGCTGCGCACGCCGCTGAACGTCATGCTCGGCTGGCTGGAGATGCTCCGCCGCGGCACGGTGCCGGCCGAGAAGCAGGCGCGGGCGCTCGAGACCATCGAGCGCAACGCGCGCGCGCAGGCGCGCCTGATCGAGGACCTGCTCGACGTCTCGCGCATCATCTCCGGCAAGCTGCGGCTCGACTTCGCCCCGGTGGAGCTCGCGTCGCTGGCCGAGGGGGTCGTCGAGTCGATGCGCCCCGCGGCCGAGCAGCGCGGGCTGGCGCTGACCTCCAGCATCGATCCGGCCGCGGGCCACGTCGCGGGCGACGCGAGCCGCCTGGCGCAAATGGTGACGAACCTCGTCGGCAACGCGCTCAAGTTCACCGAGCGCGGCGGGCGCGTGGCCGTCTCGCTCGCCCGCGCCGGCGACAAGCTCGAGCTGCGCGTGGCCGACGACGGCCGGGGCATCGCGCCGGAGTTCCTGCCGCGCGTCTTCGATCGCTTCCGCCAGGCCGACGGCCGGGGAGACCGCGCGCACGGAGGCCTGGGGCTTGGCCTCGCCATCGTCCGCCAGCTGGTCGAGCTGCACGGCGGCCAGGTGGAAGCGCAGAGCGCGGGCGAGGGCAAAGGCGCGACCTTCGTCGTCCGCCTGCCGCGCGCGCTCGAGCTGGGCGGGCGCCAGCTGGACGGAAGGCAGGGCAGCGCGGCGCCCATGCTGGCCGCCCCGCCCGAGCTCAAGGGCCGGCGCGCGCTGGTGGTCGAGGACGAGGCCGACGCCCGCGAGATGGTGGCGGCGGCGCTCGAGCGCTCCGGCATGAAGGTCACGGCGGCCGCCACGGCCGAGGCCGCGCTCGAAACGCTGCGCGCGGATCTTCCCGACGTCATCATCAGCGACATCGGCTTGCCCGGCATGGACGGCCATGCCTTCCTCCGCCACCTCCGCGCCCTGCCCGCCTCGCAGGGCGGCGCCATCCCGGCGCTGGCCCTCACGGCCTTCGCGGGCCCCGAGCAGCGCACGCGCGCCTTGCTGGCGGGCTTCCAGATGCACCTGACCAAGCCGGCGTCGCCGGACGAATTGTTGGTGGTATTGGCGTCTCTATTGAGTCGCCAGGCCAATTGAGTTCGCGCCCGATTGAGTGACACCGCGGTACCACTCCACTCACTATTTTGCTTTTGCGCGATGCACTGCATCCCAATCAGCGCCGGGCGGATCTGCCTGGAGCGCCCGGCAGCGCTCGGAGAGCACCTTGCTGGGGGCGTCTTGCAGCTGCTCCGCCAGCAACGCCAGGGCGCCGCCAAAGTCGCGCGCTTGATATCGATTGAAGGCGTCTTCATATCGGCGCGCGATCGGCTGCAGCGGCAGGGTCTCGCCTTTCCTACCCAGCAACTCATAGACCTGCACGGCCTCGGTCTTGCCTTTGACCGCCACCCGGTCGATCAAGCGAAAGACGAACGCCTCGCTCGCCTCCTCCACGATGGCGCCGCTCACCAGCACCTCCACCCCATATTGCTTGCACAGGCTCTCCAGCCGCGCCGCCAGGTTCACGCCGTCGCCGAGCGCGGTGTAGCTGAGCCGATCGGGAGCGCCGAAGTGGCCGACCAGCACGCGCGCCCGGTGCAGCCCCGCGCGCGTGCGCAGCGGCGGCAGGCCCTCCCAGGCCGGCGAGGCATACAAGAGCCGCGTCGCCTCGCGGCAGCGGAGGACGGCCTCGCAGGCCAGGCGCGGATGGCCGGCGCTGAGCGAGGGCGCGTTCCAGAGCGCCATCACCGCGTCGCCGACGAACTTGTCCACCGTGCCGGAGGTAGAGCGGATGGCTGAGGTCATGGTCTGCAGATAGGCGCCGAGGCGGCGCGCCAGCTCCACCGGCGCCACTTTCTCCGAGAGCGAGGTAAAGCCTTCCAAGTCGGTAAAGAGGATACTCAAGTCGCGCAGCTCGCCGCCTAGAGTTGGCTCGCGATTGGCCTCGTAGAGCTCGCGCACCAGATCGATCGGGACATATTTGCCGAGCGCGCGCATGGCGGTCTTGGCGCGCTCGAGGCCGTCGAGGACGTCCTGCACGTCGCCGAAGCGGGCGCGCGACCGCGCGGGCGCGAAGTCGAGGCCCCTCATGCGCGCGGCCAAGAGGGTGATTCCGCCCAGGCTGCGGCGCAGCGCGAGCAGCACCAGCGCGCCGCCGAGCACGATCGCGGCCATCACCCCCGCGTAGATGAAGAGCAGCCTCTCGCGCTGCCGCGACAGCTCGCGCGTATAGGCCGCCTCGGGCACGACGATGCCGGCGATCCAGCCCTGGGTGCCGGCGAGCTTGCGGAAGGTCGAGAGCCAGGGCTCGCCTGCGACGTCGAGCGTGGCCGAGCTCTCGCCGACATGGGCGAGGGCGGCGCGGATGGGCGCGGGCACGTCCTCGGCGGTGACGCGCAGGGTGTCGTCCACCAGCCGCAGCCGGTCTTGCGGCCGGAGCCGCGCGATCAGGCGGCCCTGGCTGTCGGAGAGGAAGACGCGGTGCGGGTCGGGCGCGCTCCCCTCGACCACCCTGAGCTGGGTGAGTCGATCGATGGCCTCGGTGAGGAGGCCTGCGCGCACCACGCCTGCGAACCTTCCGCCCGCGTCGACGACCGCCTTCTGCACGCTGACGACGACGCGGCGGCGCTCGGGCGGCAAGGCCTCGTCGCGCTGCCAATAGGAGAGGTCGGTCCAGATGGCGGCGCCGCCGACGGCGCGCGAGGCCGTGGTCGTGAAGGTCAAGTGGTCGGTCGGATCGAGCGCGGCGCCGCTCTTGGCGAAGGCGCCCGAGTGGAGCGGTGCGCCGGGCGCGCGCCTGCGCCGCTCGGCCTGGAAGCCCTTGCCGTCCTCGACGACGCGCTCGGTGGTGAGCGCGGCCCCGTCGCGGAAGACCGACACCTGAAAGCGTCCGGACCGCGCCAGGAGCGGCTGGCCGTCGCTCGCAAACCCCGCGCGGCCGGCGCCGGTAAAGGTCACCTCCGCGAGCTGCGGGCTCTTGGCGAGCGCGAGGAAGATCGCGGCCTCGACGGCGGACTGGTCGCTCGGCTCGAGCGCGCCGAGCGAGAGCGCGCGCTCCACCTCGGCCACGGCCTCCGAGGCGTTGCCGAGCTCGCGGCGCAAGAGCCCTTCGGCGCGCACCGCGGCGGCCTCGCGCAGCTCTTCCGCCGAGGCAAGGATCAGGCGCCGGGAGTCGCCGACGATGGCAAGGAGCAGCGCGCCGAGCACCACGGCCAGCGCCACCGTGGCGCCGAGAAACAGGCCGAGCAGCGTCAGCCGCGGGCGCCTGGCCGGGGCGTCGGCGGCGCTCATGGGCTCTCTTCCGGCGCGGAGGCGAGCTCGACCGACAGGAGCGCGAGCAGCTCAGAGACGCTCCAGGCCTGGGCTGGCGCGCCGGCGGGCTGGTGCGGCTCGTCGCCGGCGAAGACCTCGGAGATGCTGCCCAGGCACGCCTCGTCCCTCAAATGCTGCTCGAGCGGACCCAAGAGCGACCGGCAATGGGCCACCGTCGCGGCGCTCCGTCCAAAGGCGGCCAGATAAGCGCGGATATACGGACCCAGGAGCCAGGGCCAGACGGTGCCCTGGTGATAGGCGCCGTCGCGCTCGGCCACCGAGCCGCGATAGCTGCCGATATATCCCGCGTCGCCGCGCGCCAGCGTGCGCAGGCCAACGGGCGTCAAGAGCTCGCGCTCGGCGGCGCGCACCACCGCCTGCTGCTGCGCGGGAGGGAGCAAGGGAAAGGGCAGCGAGACGGCGAACAATTGATTGGGCCGCAGGCTGGAGTCTTTTCCTTCGGGGCCAATCACGTCGTACAAGCAGCCGCGCGCTTCATTCCAGAATGCGCGCTGGAATGAGTCGCGGACCCGCTCGGCCAGGGCCAGAAATCGCCCGGCCGCGTCCGGCTCGCCCTCGGCCTCGCCCCAGAGCGCGGCGAGGCGCAGCGCATTGTAATAGAGCGCATTGATCTCGACCGGCTTGCCGTGGCGGGGCGTGACCACGCGGTCGCCGACGCGCGCGTCCATCCAGGTAAGCTGGACAGAGGGGTCGCCGGCCGCGAGCAGGCCGTCCGCAGGGTCGGCGCGAATGCCGTGGTGGGTCCCCTCTTCGTGCCAGCGCAGGATCTCCTTGGCGGCGCGATAGAGCTCGGCGCGAAACGAGGGCTCGCCGCCCGCTTGCAGCCAGGCGTGGCCCGCCTGCAGCAGCCAGAGCGTCGCGTCCACGGTGTTGTATTCGGGCGGCTCGCCCGCCTGGTCGGGGAACCGGTTGGGAATCACCCCTAGATCGAGGAAGCGCAAGAAGCTGCGAATCACTTCGCGCGCCTGGTCGAGCCGGCCGCGGCAGATCAAGAGGCCGGGCAGCGAGATCATGGTGTCGCGGCCCCAATCGGTGAACCAGGGATAGCCGGCGATCACCGTGGGCGTTCCGTCCGCGCGGGCGACGAGGAATTGATCGGCGGCCGTCTCGAGCGACCCTTTGAACGAGGCGCGCGCGGAGGGCTTGCGCCGCGCGCGCTCGGCCTGCGCGAGCCCGGCGACGGCATTGGCGTCGAAGGCGCCGTCGCCGATGGTGGCGACGACGAAGGCCGTCACCAGCGGCCGCAGATCGAGGTTGAAGTAGCCGGGGCAGAAGAGGTCCTCGCGGTAGTCCAGGCCGCGCTCGAGCTCCTCGAGATACTCATTCCGGTAATACCAATCGGCGTCGGCGTGGAACGACGCTCCGGGGCTCGCGTGCAGGCGGAGCGCGGGCAGCGACGGATAGGGCTTGAGCTGCAGTGTCAGCGCCCCCGGCGTGCGCGACTGCTCGGCGGTGCCGTTCAGCGTGGTGTTGGCGCGCGCCAGCGAGTGATAGCCGCGCATCGCCAAGAGTGGCCGCACGTGGAGGCGGCGGGCGTGGGTGGCGCGATATTGAATCACCACGGTCTGCTCGCCCTGGACCAGGAACACCTGCTTCTCGATCTGCGCGGAGCCGACGTCGAAGACCCAGGTGGGAAAGGGATCGAGGCGGAACGAGACCAGGCGCCGATACCCTTCGGGAGAGACCGCGCCCGGATATTGATTGGTGGCCAGCTCGGCCCGCGGGTTGCCGTCCTTGTCGGCCTGCACCGCCTCTTCGAGCCGCGCGAGCAAGAGGTGGCGATCGACGGGCGGCTGCAGCGCGGCGACCAGGAGCCCGTGATAGCGGCGGGTATTGACTCCGGCCACCGTGCCCATGGCGAATCCGCCGGCGCCATTGGTCTCCAGCCACTCCAGCTTCGAGGAGCGCGCGAAGTCGCCGCAGGTCCTGGCATCGAGCTCGATCATATCGGTGTTCAATCTCCGCTCTGTTGCAGGAGCTTTGCAACCAGCCCGGTCCAGCCGGTCTGGTGGCTGGCGCCGCCCCCCGCGCCATCGTCGCCGTTGAAGTACTCGTGAAAGAGCAGGTAGTCGCGAAAGTGCGGGTCCTTTTGCAGCTTCTGCTGCTTGCCAAACGCCGGCCGATCGCCGTTGGCGTCGCGCAAAAAGAGGGCAGAGAGGCGGCGCGACAGCTCGGCCGCCACTTCCCAGAGCGTCAGCTCCTTGCCGGAGCCGGTGGGAAACTCAACCTTGAAGGCATCGCCCAGGTAGTAATGAAACTTCTGCAGCGACTCGATGAGCAGGTAGTTGACCGGAAACCAGATCGGCCCGCGCCAGTTCGAGTTGCCGCCGAACAGCCCGCTCGAGGACTCGGCCGGCTCGTACTTGACGCGATAGGAATGGCCGGCGATGGCCAGCTCGTAAGGCTTGTCGAGGTGCCCTCTCGAGAGCGCGCGGATTCCATAGGGAGAGAGGAACTGCGACTCATCGAGCATCGATTGCAAGACTCGCCGCAGCTTGTCGGGATCGACGATGGCAAAGAGCCGCCGGTCGGCGACGCCGCGGCTGCGCATGCAGGCGACGCCGGCGGTGATATCGGGACGGTTGTCGATGAACCACTCGAGCCGCTTCTCGAAGTCGGGAAAGACGCGCAAGAGCTCGGCGGAGAACGCCTCGACGGCAAAGAGCGGGATCAAGCCCACCATCGAGCGGATCTTCAGGCTGGTCTCTTTGTCGTCCAGGCCGTGCAAGACGTCATAGTAAAACCCGTCGGCCTCGTTCCAGACGCCCAGGGTATTGATGGCCGCCGCGATCTGGACGAAATGCTCCCAGAACTTGCTGGCCACGTCCTCGTACTCATCCTCCTCGGTGGCCAGCTCGAGGGCGATGCTGAGCATGTTGAGGCAATACATCGCCATCCAGCTGGTGCCGTCGGACTGCTCGAGGTGCCCGCCGCCAGGCAGCGGCGCGCTGCGATCGAAGACGCCGATGTTGTCGAGGCCGAGGAACCCGCCCTGGAAGACGTTGCGCCCTTCCGCGTCCTTGCGGTTCACCCACCAGGTGAAGTTGAGCATCAGCTTGTGGAAGACGCGCTTCAAGAACTTGCGGTCGCCCGTCCCGCGCCGCTTCTTCTCGATCTTGTAGACGCGCCAGGCGGCCCAGGCCAACACTGGAGGGTTGACGTCGCCGAGCGCCCACTCATAGGCCGGTATCTGCCCGTTGGGGTGCATGTACCATTCGCGCAAGAGCAGCACGAGCTGGTCCTTGGCAAAGTCGGCGTCGACGATGGCGAGCGGGATGCAATGGAACGCCAGGTCCCACGCCGCATACCAAGGGTATTCCCACTTGTCGGGCATCGAGAGCACGTCGGCGTTGTGCAGGTGCGACCAGTCGCTGTTGCGCCCGTGCTTTCTTCCCTCGGGCGGCGGCGGCTGGGCGGAGTCTCCGTGCAGCCAGTCGCGCACCACGTAATGATAGAACTGCTTTGACCAGAGCATCCCCGCCAGCGCCTGCCGCATGACGTTCTTCGCGTCGCCCTGCAAGGTCTCGGGTATCACCGTCGCATAGAACTCATCGGCTTCGCGCTTGCGCAGGTCGATGACCTCGGCGACCTTGCCCTCGGGCACCTCTTGCCGGCACAGCCGCAGCTCGAGGGTGCGCGAGCCGCCCGCCGGAATCCTGCACCGATAGCGCGCCGAGCACTTGGTTCCGGCGAAGTCGGGGCTGACCGCGTCGGCGTCTCCATTCACCACATAGTCGTTGATTCCGTCCTTGACGTAGCCCGGGTTCTTGCCGCCGAAGAGCCTGGCGTTGTTGGTGTCGTTCTCGGTAAAGAGCAGCTGGTCGGCGCCGGTGCAGTGCAGGTAGTAGCGCCCTTCATCCGGGTGATTGGCCTGCACGAGCCCCTGCGCGCTCTCGTGCAAGGACGGCCTCCGCGCGCCGCTCGACCAGCTCCAGGTGTTCCTGAACCAGAGCGTCGGCAAGAGCTCGAGCGGCGCCTCCTCGGGCCCGCGGTTGTGCACCACGATGCGGATGCAGAGGTCGTCCACGTCGGCCTTGGCATACTCGACGAAGACATCGAAGTAGCGGTCGTGCTCGAAGAGCCCGGTGTCGAGCAGCTCGTACTCAGGCGCATCGCGGCCGCGCCGGCGGCTCTCCGCCAGCAGCTCCGCATAGGGAAACTCTCCCTGCGGGTACTTATAGAGATACTTCATATAAGAGTGCGTCGGCGTACTATCGAGGTAGTAATAAAGCTCTTTGACGTCCTCGCCGTGGTTGCCCTCCTGGCCGGTCAAGCCGAACAGGCGCTCCTTGAGGATCGGGTCGCGCCCGTTCCAGAGCGCGACGGCAAAGCAGAGGGCTTGGTGACGGTCGCAGACGCCGGCGATGCCGTCCTCGTTCCAGCGGTACGCGCGCGAGCGGGCGTGGTCGTGTGGCAGGTAGTCCCAGGCCGTGCCGCCTTCGCTATAGTCCTCGCGCACGGTGCCCCAGGCGCGCTCGCTCAGATAGGGCCCCCAGCGCTTCCAATGGCGGATGCGCGCGCGCGACTCTTCCAGCCGCTGCTCTTCGGCGGTCATTTTCTCGTCCTCGCCGGATGGTCCACGCGTCGGCCTCCTGCAAAGTGCCGGCAAGTCCGGCTGCGGCGCCATCTGTTACACAGTGAGACGCCCCGCCGCCATCCTTGCTATGCTCCGCCCCCCGATGCTGAGCGGCCCGCCGTCCACCGAATCCACCACGGCCGACGAGTCGCCCGGACGAAGCGCGCGCGGCTTGCACGCGCCCTGCCTCTGCCTCGCGCTCGAGTCCGAGCGGCCGCTCCTGCCTCCCGCGCTGCACACGCTGGCCCAGGTAGACGCGGTCACCATCGGCCGCTCCCGCGACGACCGCGGCGCCGAGCTTCTGGGCGGCGGCGAGCGCGTGCTTGCGCTGACGGTGCCCGATCGCTGGATGTCCTCGTCGCATGCGCTCTTGCGCCGCGTGCTCGGCCGCTGGATGGCCCTGGACGCCGGCTCGAAGAACGGCACCTTCGTCAATGGCCGGCCCATCACCCGCGTCGAGCTGGCCGACGGCGACGTGCTCGAGGTGGGCCACACCTTCTTCGTCTTCCGCGAGGATGGGCGCGGGCCGGCGCAGGTCAGCCGGGCCTTGGCCCTGCCGGGCCTGGCGACGCTCCAGGGCGAGCTGGCGGAGCAGCTGCGCGCGCTCGAGCTGGTGGCCAAGGCCAAGGTCTCGGTCGTGCTCCGCGGCGAGAGCGGCACCGGCAAGGAGGTGCTGGCGCGCGCGGTCCACGCGCTCTCGCTGCGGCCCGGCCCCTTCGTCGCCATCAACTGCGGCGCGCTGCCCGGGGCGCTGGTCGAATCGGAGCTGTTCGGCTATCGGAAGGGCGCCTTCTCCGGCGCGCTGGAGGACCGGCCGGGCCTGGTGCGCAGCGCCGACCACGGGACGCTCTTCCTCGACGAGATCGGCGACCTGCCGCTGCCGCTGCAGACCTCGCTCCTGCGCGTCTTGCAAGAGAGCGAAGTGCTGCCGGTCGGCGCGACCAGGCCGGTCGCGGTCGATCTGCGCGTCATCGTCGCCACCCACAGGGACCTCGAAGGCATGTCCTCGCGCGGCGAGTTCCGCCACGATCTGCTGGCGCGCCTCTCGGGCCTGACGGTGGAAGTGCCGCCGCTGCGGGAGCGGCGCGAGGACCTGGGCCTGCTCGTGGCCGCGCTGCTCAAGAGGCTGCTCGGCGAGGGCGCCGCGAGCGTTGCCTTTGGCCTGCCGGCGGCCCGCGCGCTGCTCTTGCACCCATGGCCGCTCAATGTCCGCGAGCTGGAGAAGGCGCTCGGCGTCGCCGCGGCGCTCGCCGAGAACGGCCGCATCGAGCTTGCCCACCTGCCCGCGTCCATCCGCGCACCGCCGTCGCCGCCGCAAGGAGCCGCTGCCGTCGGCGCGCCGCCGCGCCCGCTCTCGCCCGGCGACGCCGTAAGGCGGGACGAGATCGTCGAGCTCTTGCGCGCGCACCAGGGGAACGTCACCGCCGTCGCGCGCGCGATGGGCAAGGCGCGCGTGCAGGTGCAGCGCTGGCTGAAGCGGTTCGGCCTCGACCCTGGCGGTTTTCGGACTTGAGTTCAACTCTATTCAGTTTAGTAGAGTCCGGCCGTGCGGGCGCGCAGCCGGATGAGCGCCAGCACGGCCTCGCAGAGCGGCATCTTCTCGCCCACCAGCTTGCCCAACTCGACGACGGCGCCGAGCAGCGCGTCGATCTCCAGCGGCCGGCCGCGCTCCAGGTCGATCAGCGTTGACGGCTTGTGCGCGCCGACCTCGGCCGCGCCGGCGATGCGCGCGTCCACGTCGATGGGCAGGCGCACGCCGAGCTTCTCCGCGACTGCCTGGCCCTCGACCATCATGCCGCGCGCGAGCGCACGCGTGCCGCCGTCTGCGATGACGCGGTCGAGCGTGGCCAGGGTCAACGAGCAGATCATGTTGAACGAGAGGTTGCCCCAGAGCTTGACCCAGAGGTTCTCGCGGATGTTGGCGCGCACGGGGCAGCGCAGGCCAGCCTTGATCATCACCTCGGAGAACGCCTGCGCGCGCTCGGACTTCTCGCCGCTCGGCTCGCCTAGATCGAAGCGATTTGAATAGCGGTGCTCGACGACGCCGGGCTCGATGACCTCGGCGGCCGGATAGACGACGCAGCCGAGCACCCGCGCCGGCGAGAGCTTCTTCCAGAGCACGCCGCCGGGGTCGACGCTCTCGAGGTGCGTCTCGGCGTGCGGGCCGGGCAGGCGATGGAAGTACCACCAGGGGACGCCGTTGATCGCCGGCACCAGGACCGTCTCCGACCCGAGCAGCGGCTGCACGGCGTCGGCGATGGAAGGCAGCGCGTGCGCCTTGACGCTGAGCACGACGAGGTCCTGCGGGCCGAGCTCGCGCGCGTCGTCGGTGCAGCGCAGCTTGACTACGTGGCGCTCGCCGGCCTCGAGCAAGACGAGGCCGTTCTGCTTCATGGCCGCGAGGTGCGGGCCGCGGGCGATGAGCGAGACGTCCTCGCCCGCGAGCAGAAGCTTCGCGCCGATATAGCCGCCGATGGCGCCGGCGCCGAAGACGCAGATCTTCACGAGCCGAGACCCAGCTTGGCCGCGAGGCCGATGCGCTGCAGCTTTCCGGTCGCGCCCTTGGGAATCTCGGGCAGGATGACGATGCGGCGCGGCACCTTGTAGTCGGCGAGGCGCACGGCGGCAAACTCGCGCAGCTCGCGCTCGGTGCAGCTCTGGCCTTCGCGCAGCACCACCGCGGCCGCCACCTCTTCGCCGAGCTTGTCGTGCTGCATGGCGAAGGTCACGCACTGCTGCACGGCGGGGTGGTCCATGAGCACGCCGTCCACCTCCAAAGGCGAGATTTTTTCGCCCCCGCGATTGATCAGCTCCTTGAGTCGCCCGGTGAGTTGCAGATATCCGGCCTCGTCGAGCACTCCCTGGTCGCCGGTGCGGAACCAACCATTGGTAAACGCCTTCTGGTTGGCCTCCGGGTTCGATTCATATCCGGGCGTGACGTTGGGTCCGCGGATGACGACCTCGCCGATGAGGCCCTGCGGCAGCAGGTTGCCCTCCTCGTCCATGATCCCGACCTCGGGCCCTGCGGCCAGGCCGACAAAGCCCGGCTTGCGCGGCCGCGGCGGGAGCGGGTTCGCGGCCATCTGGTGCGCCGCTTCGGTCATGCCGTAGCTCTCGAGCACGGGGCAGCCAAAGGTCTTCTCCAGCTCCAGCATCACTTGCGGCGGCAGCGACGCGGAAGAGGAGCGGATGAGCCGCAGCCGGAGCCTGGCGACGATCTCCTGGTTGCGCTCGGCGCGCGACAAGATCGCCTGGTGCATGGTGGGCACCGCCGTGTACCAGGTCGGCTGCGTCTCTTCGAGCCAGGCAAAGAACTTCAGCGCGCTGAAGCCGGGCGTGCAGTAGACCGAGGCGCCGGCCGCGAGAGACGAGAGCGTTGCCGCCATCAGGCCGTGGATATGAAAGAGCGGCATGATATTGAGGCAGATATCTTCTCGCTTGAGTTGCAGCGACTCACCGATGTGGCGCGCGGTGGCGAGCAGGTTGCGCTGCAAGAGCGGCACGATCTTGGGCCGCGCCGTGGTGCCCGAGGTGTGCAGCACCAGCGCTTCGTCTTCCCAGCCGCCCGGGCCTCCGCGCGCGGCCGCGCCCGGGGCGGGCGAGAGCGGCTCCAGCGTGAAGGTGCCCGCGCCCTGCTCACGCCGCGGGTGCAGCTCCAGGATCGGCACCGAGAGCTTGCCTGCGACCGCGCGCGCCGGAGAATCGACGCCCGCCTGGACGACCAGGGCCTTGGCCTTGAGATCGGAGAGGTAGAACTCGAACTCATCGGCGCGATAGGAGGGATTGAGCGGCGCGGTGACGGCCCCGCCCGCGATGCAGACGAAAGACGCGGCCATCTCGGGTCCGTTGGGCAGCACGATCGCCACCCGATCGCCGCGGCCGATGCCGAGCTCGTTCAATCGCTCGATGGTCCGGGCCGCGAGCGCGCGCAGGGCGCCGTGGCGCAAGGGAGGGACCTGCTCGGGCGCGCCGATGGCGACATCCTCCGCGGCCCCGCTCTCGAGCAAGCCTCTGATGGAATCGGCGTTGGCCATTCGGTTCCTTTGGTTCAGACGCGGGGAATCCCGAGCGCGCCGGGGATGAGATCGTTCTGCGCCGCTCTTGCACGCGCGGGCTTGAGGACGAACAAGGCCATCAAGGCGCCGGCAAAGTTGAGCGCGCTCGCCGCGATGAAGACCGCCGCCCAGCCGCGCCGCTGGCTCAGATAGCTCGAGAGCGGCACCAGCAGGGCCGCGGTGCCCTTGGCCGTGTAGAGCATTCCATAGATTGTCGTGACGTATTTCTTTCCGTAGATATCGGCGCAGGTAGCGGGGAAGAGGCTATAGATCTCTCCCCAGGCAAAGAAGACCAGGCCGGTCAGGACCACGAAGAGCGCCGGGGTCTGGGCAAAGTAGAGCAAGAGCAGGATGCCGCAGCCTTCGAGGAGGAAGGCGGCGAACATGGTGTTCTCGCGGCCCACGTGGTCGGAGATATAGCCAAAGAAAGGCCGGGTGACTCCGTTGAGTACGCGGTCGATGGCCAGGGCAAAGGGCAGCGCCGGCAAGGTGATCCCGAGCAGCGTCACGGGCAGGTCGGCCACCTTGAAGTCGCGGGCGATGGGGGCAAGCTGCGCCACTGCCATCAGGCCGCCGGTCGCGACCAGGACGAACATCGCGTACATGATCCAGAACATCGGCGAGCGCAGGGCCTCGCCGGGCGTGAAGTCGCGCCGGGTCTGCTGCACTTTGGTCGAAGCGGCCGTCGGCACTTCGCCCGCCGCCGGCGCGCGCAGCCAGAGCGCAAAGAACATCACCAGCACGCCTTGGACGACGCCAAAGCGCAAAAAGGCGATCTCATATCCGCCTGAGTTGATTAGGTTCGCGATAGGAACGACCGTCAATGCCGACCCCGCGCCAAAGCCCGCGGCCGTGAGCCCGGCGGCGAGGCCGCGCCGGTCCGGAAACCACTTGAGTGAGTTGCCGACCGCCGTCCCATAGACGGCCCCTGCGCCGGTGCCGCCGATGGCCGCGGCGAGATAGAGCATGGTCAATGAGCTGGCGGAGGAGTTGAGTATCCAGGAGAGACCGACCAGGAGGCCGCCGCCGAGGACCACCGCGCGCGGGCCGAAGCGGTCGATGAGATATCCCTCGAACGGGACCAGCCAGGTCTCGGTGACGACGAAGATGGTGAAGGCCACCTGGATGGCGGTGCGGCCCCAATGGAACTTCTGGTCGATGGGCGTCACGAACAGCGTCCAGCCGTACTGGAGGTTCGCGATCTGCACCATGCAGAGGACGCCGAGGGCGAGCTGCAGCCAGCGGCCGGGCGGCGCCTTCGCGGGAGCTGCGTCGTCGCGCATGGGCAAGAACATGGATCGGGTTGTCGAATTGCAGCAAGCCTGTCTTTTCGCGGCGCGCAGGGCGGCGAAGGCGGCGGATCTTTGCTTGTCGGAAAGACACGCGGGAGACGTATGCGCGGAATCGGCGTCCTGGCACTGCTGGCGCTCCTTGGGTGCAAAGGCGCCGACGCACCGGTGCCCCAGGGATCAAAAGGCGACCCGGGGCCTGCGGGCGCGCAGGGAGCCGCCGGGCCGACAGGCGTCGCTGGCGCGCAGGGGCCGCAAGGTGCCGCCGGGGCGACTGGAGCGCCGGGCGCGGCGGGCGTCCAGGGACCTGCCGGACAGGCCGGAGCCGCGGGAGCAGCCGGCGCGCTTGGACCGACGGGGCCGACCGGGCCTGCAGCGGCGGCCACGGTCTGGGTCGACGCGACGGGCAACCCCGCGGCCCGCTTCCTGACTGGCTTTCTCCCCGGCCTGGGCAGCGGGGTCTTCTATTTCGACGCGCAGGGC
The DNA here is from genome assembly GCA_038231075.1 of Myxococcales bacterium. Taxonomy (GTDB): domain Bacteria; phylum Myxococcota; class Myxococcia; order Myxococcales; family 40CM-4-68-19; genus JBBRMA01. The sequence continues at coordinate 28,022 of JBBRMA010000060.1, forward strand.
TTCGTCTGGACCCTCGACCCCGAGGCGGCCGCCGTGCGCGACGTCGCCACGCTCGACCTCTTCTTCGCCGGCGCGGGCTGCAGCGGCGCGGCCTATGTGCCGGCCCTTCCGCCGCGCGCGGTCTTCAGCCTCTGGGGCCAGCCGGGCGAGTTTGCCCGCGGCGACGCCCAGCCTCTGCGCACGGTCTCGACCGCCTCGAGCATGACCTCCTCGGGGTGCGTCGCGCAGGGCTTCGGGCTCTCGCCGCTGGTCGCCAGGGACGGTCTCACCTCGGTCAGCCAGAGCCCGCCCGCGCTCTCCGGCGGGCCCTGGCATCTGGAAATCCGCTAGAGCGGTCCCGGCGCCTATTTGCCTGGCACCAGCGCAGCCAGCCGCTTTTCAGCGTGCTCTACATCCGGGCGCTGCGCCGGCTCGGCGTCCTTCCACAGCTCGAGGAACCGGCGATAGTCCTGCACCGCCTCGGTGACTTCGCCGCGCCGGTCGTGCAAGCGCGCGCTGGCGAGCAGCGCGGGCGCCGTGCGGATGGGCGAGAGCGCGTCGGGCGCCGCGAACGACGAGAGCCAGCGCAGCGCGCCCCGGTCGTCGCCGTCGCGCTGGAGGAGCTCGGCGCGCAGCAGGTGGTCCGAGGTCCACTCCCACCAGGCGCTGCGGTTCCGATAGGGCAGCTCCAGCCGCATCTTGCCAAAGGCCCTGCGCACGCCGGCCCAGTCCTGCGCCTCGCGGGCGAGCCGCGCGCGGAGCAGCCAGGCGAGGTCCTGCGCCAGCTCGGCGCCGATGATGGGCGGCTGCGCGTGAAGCGCCGCGATGGCCTGCTGCACCTGGTCGCGCCGTCCGAGCCGCAGCGCGAGCGCGCCAGTGGCGAACTGCAAGAGCGCCTGCTGCTCCGGCGTGCGCGGCTGCACGGCGGCGGCGGCGCGCAGGCTCTTCTGCAATGAGGCCTCGCCCGGTCGCAAGAACGGCAGCGTGTCGATCATGATCAGGTCGATCTCGATGCTGCTGCCGACCAGCCCCTGCACGGCCTCCTGCAAGAGCGCGCGGGCGGCGGCGGGGCGGCCGCGGGCCAGCTCGAGCAGGCCGAGGAAGTGCTTTCCGCGCCCGGCCTCGTGCGCGGAGGGGCGCGCGGCGGCGATGGCGGAGATCGCCTGCGCGTCGGCCAGATCGCCCGGCTGCACCATCGCCTCCATCAAGACGCCGTCGATCTCGCCGTAGGGAGTCTCGGGCCTGCGCAGCCGGTCGAGGAGAGCGGCGCGCGCGCCCGGGTCATGCGTGGCCCAGGCGGCGATCCACTTCGCCGGCAGATCGGGCGACTCAGGAACCGCGGCCTGGTAGCGCTGCGCGAGGCGGCCGGCCACCTCGACCTGGCGCTGCAAGAGCGCGGCGTTGATCAGGTGCAGGAGCGCCGCGCCGTGATCGGGGTCGAGCAAGAGGACGCGGTTGAAGGCCTCGCTCGATTCCCAGGCCGGGCGGCCGCGCAGCGGATTGCCGTGATAGAGCGACTCGCCGAGCTGGTACCAGGCCTCGACGTCGTCGGCGTCCTGGGCGAGCGCGGCCCGGTAGCGCCGCTCGGCCTCGGCGGTGCGGCCCGCGCGGAAGGCGGCGAAGCCGGCCAGCTCATCGCGGTCCCTGGGGCTGAGCGCGGCCGAGAGCTCCAAGGCGCGATCGATGGCATCGTCGGCCATGCCCGGCTCGGCGATCGAGGCGGCCACCGCCAGCCGATAGTGGGCGAGCGCGAACTTGCGGTCGGCGGCCACCGCGCGGCGAAGCTGGGTGATCGCGTCGGACCACTGGCCGCGGCGGAGCATGGCCTCGCCCTGCAAGTAGGACTTGAGCGCCTCGGGGAAGCGGGTGGACGAGACGCCGAGGCGCGCGTTCCGACCGGCGGCGCCGGCGACGGGCAGGCCCTGGCTGACGGCGCGCGCGCGGAGGCTTGTGGCGAGCCTCGCGACCATGGGCAAGAGGTCGTCCACCGGCCCCTCTTCGCTGACCTTCAAGATCGTCGCGTCCTGGTCGGAGGCGTCGAGCAGCTCGGCGCTCAGGCGCAGGCGGCCCGCCGATTCGACCACCTGCCCGACCACCAGCAGGCGCGAATGGAAGCGGCGGGCGGCAGCGCGGCCCAAGGTCAGCGCCGGGGTTCCGCTCTCGCGGGCGGCGAAGTGGACCACGGTGGCCGGGTCCACGGCCTGCACCCCGGAGAGCTCGAAAGCGCTGGAAAAAAGGTCGACGAGGCCCTCGCGCAGGTACTCCTGCTCGGGGCCGCCCTGGACGGTGAAGGGCATCACCAGCACGCGCGAGCGGACGGGCGGCTCGAGTGGCGCAGGCGCGGGGGCTCGCGGCCGGAGCGCGAGGGCCACCACGGCCAGCAGGGCCAGGACGGCGAGAGCAGGGGCCAGAAGCCGCCCGGGCGAGCGAGCCTTTGCGGGCGGCTGCGATCGCGCATGCTCGAGTGCGCTCTCGAGCTCGGCGGCCGAGCAGAAGCGCCGGGCGGCGTCCTTCTCCAGGCAGCGCGCGACCACCGCGGCCAGCCGCGGATCGATCGAGGCCGGGAGCGGAGCCGGCTCGGCGAACCCGACGGCGTAGGCGGTCTCGAGCGGCGAGGCGCGCAGGAATGGCGCCTTGCCGGTGAGCATCTCTTGCAGCACGACGCCGAGCGCGAAGAGGTCGGAGCGCGCGTCCGCCGGCTGGCCCCGCACCTGCTCTGGCGCCACGTACTCGACGGTGCCGAGGAGCTGGCCGGGCTGGGTGTGGTGCTGGTCGTTCTGCAGCGTCTCGCCGGCGGCCGCGGGAGGCGGCCCGTGCAGCCGCGCGATGCCGAAGTCGAGCAGCTTCACGGGCCCGACCGCGGTGCAGATCACGTTCTCGGGCTTCAGATCACGGTGCACGATGCCGGCGAGGTGCGCCGCGCCCAGCCCGCGCGCGATCTGGATGGCGACCTCCAGCGCCCGGTCCGGCGCGAGCGCGCCCCTGGCCAGCTCCTGCCGCAAGGTCTGTCCGCGCAAAAGCTCGAGCACCAGGTACGGCCGCGCCTGCTGCGAGCCCGAGTCGAGCACCGACACGATGTTCGGGTGCTGCAGGCTGGCGAGGGTGGTGGCCTCTTGCCGGAAGCGGCGCAGCTTGCCCTCGTCGGGCTCGCCGCGGCGGACGATCTTGACCGCCACGTCGCGGCCGAGGCGCAGATCGCGCGCTGCGTGGACGACGCCCATTCCGCCGGTGGCGATGAAGCGCTCGATGCGGTAGCGCTCGTCGAGCACCGTGCCGACGGCGAGCGCCGGCTCGACCGCGGGCGGCGGCGCGTCGGAGAGTGCGCTGGCGTGCGCGTCCGCGTCGCGGCCGCTCGGGACCTGCATTGCAGAATTCTACCCCGGCACACCCGGCAGTTCCATGCACTGCGTAGAGTTGCTCACCGCCCTCCTGCGGCGCCGCTCGAGCTGGCCTTGGGTTTTCTCAATCGATCGATCACCTCGCCGAGCGGTAGCCCCGCGCCGGCGGCCAACGCGGCGGCGACGTAGACCCCGCGCAGCATCCTCGCGCGCTCGATGGCGGCGTCGCGCCGCTCCGGCTCGGGGTGCAGATGGGCCAGCCAGCGCTTGCCGATGCGGGCGTGCGCGGCCTCGTCCAGCAGGGTCAGGGCCAGGTCGGAGGCGATGCCGGGGTTCTTCGCGCAGAAAGGCGACTCCAGCTCGCGGCGCAGGGCAGGGACCGCCGGCGCCTCGGTGTCGAGGTGCATCAGCACCAGGCGCTCGTCGAGCGGCGCGCTCCAGGCGACGACGTACAGGTTGCCCTCGCGCGGCACGCCCAGGCCCTTCCCGGTGGCGAGAAAGGCGCGCGCACCCGGCAGCAGCGGATGGCCCGCGGGCGCCCGCGCCATGAAGTCGTGCAAGAGCTCGACGGCCAGGCGCAAGTAGAACTGCGCGTGGCGCACCTCGTCCCAGCACTGCTTGGCGAAGTCGCGGTAGTAGGCCAGCGGCAGCCCGTCGTACTCGAGGACGTTGAGGGCGCAGAGCTCGGCGGCCATGCACTCGCGGATGCTCAGGCACCAGGCGCGGGGGGGCGCGATCGTACTCGTTCCCCTCGCTGGTCGGCTCGGGCCCCTCGAGCAGGCTGAAGGCAGGCGCGAACATGGGGTCGAGCGCCAGCGTGCGCGGGCCGCGCAGCACCCGCTTGACGCTGGGGGCGCGCGGGTGCAGCGCGTCGGGAGCCAGCGCCTGCGAGGTCTCGGGCAGCCCCGCGAGCCAGCGCCTCGCGAGCCTTTCCGTCGGGGCCGCGAGCGGGCTGGTCGAGGCGAGCCGGAGCACCTCGGCGACCTGCAGCGCCGCGCCCGCGTCGGCGTCGGCGCAGGCGTCGGCCACATCGAGGCCGATGCCGCCTGGGTGCAAGAGCCCCGTCTGGTCGGGCCGCTCGCCGAGCGGCCACGCCACCGGCCAGCCGGGCTTGCCGAACTGCGCCAGCAGATGCTGCTCGAGTTCGCCGGCCAGCTCGAGCCGCTCGGACATCTCGGCGGCGATGGCGAGCTTGTCCCGCTGCGCCGGGTGGCCGAGCACCGAGAGCGCCCGCAGCCGCCCCGCGAACACCAGCCACTCGCGCGCCGACGCCAGCGCATCGATGAGCGCCGCACCGAGGCCGGGGATCACTTGGCGCCCCGTTTCCCGAGCGCCTGCATCACCAGCTCCAGCGCGCTGTCGGGGTCGCTCTTCATCAGCTCGAGCAGGTCGCCCTTGCTCTTGCCGAGCGCCGCCACGTGCAGGTCGAGCGGCGCGGGAGCGTCCTGCGCCGGCGGCGGCCAGCCCACGCAGAGCAAGAAGCCGATGTAGTCGGTGTTCAGCGCCAGCTGGTGGAAGTCGCTCGGCGTCAAGACGAACGCCGTGCCCCCGCGGACCAGATCGACCGCCATGTCCCAGAGCGTCTTCACGGTGCCGTCGGGGTTCGACTGGTTGGTCAGCGGCAGCCCGGTGGCCTGGTCGCAGACCTTGTCGAGGTCGTCCGACCGCACCAGGATCGCGGTGAGCGCAGAGCGCCCTGCGGGCAGGCCCCCGGGCCGGCGGCCGGCGTTGTCGATCTGCAGCTGCTCGTCGCGATTGAAGACGAGGAAGTCGCCCGCGTAGATGGGCACGCCCACGTCGTCGGCGGTGGCGTCGAAGGCGCCCTGCCCGGTCTTGCCTTGGATTGGCCTGTAGT
>JBBRMA010000061.1:0-32340 GCA_038231075.1 Myxococcales bacterium
CGTCGCCAGAGGGCCGATGACCGGCGCATCGCTGCGTTGCTCGTCGTCGCCGTACAGAAAGTACGGCTCCCTCCTCGCGCCTTGCGCTGCTTGGTCCTCATCCCTCGGGCTCGGTCCGGAGTTTGCGGACACGCCCTAGAGCACCGATCAGGTTAGCGGCCCTCAGGCGACGGGAGTTAACCTGTTCGGTGCTCTAGCGACCGTCGAGCGTCAGCTGCTGCCCGGGCGGCCAGAGCGCCGCCAGCATCTCGGCGCCGTAGCTCTGGAGGCGAAAGTCGTCCATGCCCTCGACGGAGGCGAGCGCGGCGAGATCTTTCGGCGCGGTGTGCGCCACCGCCAGCAGCACGGCGTTGGGGGCGATGACCTGGACCTCGACCTTGCGCGCCTCGGCCCGGAGCTTGCGCCAGGAGCGGAGCCGCTCGTAGCGGTCGACCACCTCGGGCGGCGGCTGGGCGACCGGCTTGCCGTTGCGCGGCCGCGCGCCGCGTGGCTTGCCGAGCGGCTGGCCCTCGAGCCCGACCTTCACCGCCTCGAGCAGGCCCGGCACGATCTTCTTGATCGACTGCGCAGACGCGCCTGGCACCCGCGCCAGCTCCTCCTCGGTCTTGGGAAGCCGCCGCGCCACCTCGGCCAGGAAGAGGTCGCTCAGCACCTTGAAGGCGGGCCGGTCGAGCTCGCGAGCGCGCGCGTCGCGCAGGAGGAACAGCTCGCGCAGCACGCCCCGCCCCTTGCCGTCCAGCGTCCGCGCCGCCTTCATGCGCTGCCAGCCCTCGGCGTCGAACTCGCGCGGCTTGACCTGCTTGGCGATGAGCCGCGCGAACTCGGCCTCGGCCTCGTGCAAGAGCCCCTTCTCGACCAGCGTGCCGTGCAGCTTGTCGCGCAGGGGAAGCAGCCAGCGCACGTCGGCGAAGGCGTACTCGAGCTGCTTGGCGGAGAGCGGCCGCTTGCCCCAGTCGCTGCGCTGTTCGTCGATGGTGAGCTTCACCGCCAGCTCGTCCTCGAGGAGGTTGCCGAGCCCGACGCGGACCACGCCGAGCGCCTTGGCCGCCGCGTGCGTGTCGAAGATGCGGCCAAACGTCAGCCCGTGGTCGCGCTTGAGGCAGAGCACGTCGTACTCGGCGGCGTGGAGCACCACCTCGCGCTTCGGATCGGCAAAGAGCGGCACCAGCGGCGCGAAGGGCGCGGCGAGGACATCGACGGCCCAGTCGGCGTCGCTGGTGGCGATCTGCACGAGGCAGACCTTCTCGAAGTAGGCGTGGAAGCCGTTCGATTCGGTGTCGAGCGCGACGCGGTCCTCGGCGGCCACGGCTTGCACCAGCCGCTCGAGGAGACCCGCGCTGTCGACGTAGTGCTGCGGGCGGCCGGCGGGGTCGGTCGCGCTCAGCTCTGCCTGCTCCGGTGCCGACGGGTCCGCCACGGGCGCAGCCTTATCACGCCGCGTCTTTTCCGCGAGCCATGATCTCGGCCAGCAGCGGCCGGAAGGAACCCGAGGCCTTGAGCAGCCTCAAGTCCTGCGCCAGGCCCGCGGCCGCCCGGTAGAAGAGCACGGCTTCGGCCGGCGGCTTGATCGACAGCGCCAGGCGCGGCTCGCTCTGGAAGAGCTTTCGCGCGGCGACCACCATCGCGTCGCTGCCGAAGTCGTAGCTCTCTTGCAGGCTCGGCTTCTCGACGATGTCGGCGAGCCTCTCGACGAACTCGAACGAGACATCCTCGGCGCCGAGGAAGTTGAAGCCCGCGCGCTTGAGCTCGGGGCCCACCGCCGGCCGCTTGCGCCCGGTCGCGAGGGTCTCGAGAAATCCCCGGTACACTGAGGAGAACTGGTCGGAGAGCCTCTTGGTGGCGCCGAAGTCGAGCACCCCGAGGCGGCCGTCGGGCAGCACGAGGAAGTTGCCCGGGTGGGGGTCTGCGTGGATGAGCTGCGCCGCGTAGAACGGGCCCCAGATGGCGAACACCAGGAGCCGCGCGACGCGAAAGGCCTCGGCGGGCGGCGGGTGCGCCTCGATGATCTCGAGGAGGCTCGGACCACGCAGCCGGGTCAGGGTCAAGACGCGCCTGGCGCTGCGCTCGGCGATGGGCTGCGGCACCGCCAGCTCGGGAAAGCGCGCGGCAGCGACGGCGTAAGCGCGGAGCTGCTCGGCCTCGGCGGTGTAGTCCAGCTCGCGCAGGAGGCTCCGGCGAATCTCGTCGTAATACGGCCTGCCATCGAGCGTCTGGCCGGTGACCGCGAAGCCGCGCACCAGGACCGAGGCGTTGGCGAGATCGCTCTCGAGCGCCTTCTCGACCCCCGGGTACTGCACCTTGACGACCACGTCTCCAGAGCCCAGCTCGGGGGGCAAGGTGGCCGCGTGCACCTGGCCGAACGAGGCGGCGGCGAGCGGCTCTTTGTCAAAGGTCGCGAAGAGCTCTTCCGGGGCCTTGCCCAGCTCGGCGCGCACCACCTCGGCGACCCGCTCATACGGCATCCGCTCGGGCGCTTGCGAGAGCAGCTTGGCCACGATCTTGCGCGCCTCCGGTGGCAGCGCGTCGGGGTCCATCGCCAGCGCCTGCCCGAGCTTGAGCGCGACGCCCTTGAGCTCGCCGAGCGTGCCGAGGATGCGCTCGGCAGCCTTCTTCATCTCAGGCGGCAGGGCGGCCGAATCGTCGCCGGTGATCTTGCGCCGGGTCGCCGAGGCGATCAGGTCTCCGGTGGTGCGCGCTGTGAGATACGCCAGCCGCCCGAGGCGCTTGAGCCGCCCCGTCTGCACGTGATCGTCGTCGGCCATGGGGGGCGGAGCTTAACCGCCCCGGGTCAATACAGGTAGCGAAGCATCCCCGAGGCCGTGAAGAGGGCGCCACCGTAGCTCGCGCCGCCGGTCGCGTCCGCGCTCTGCGTCTTGGAGGCCTGGCGCTCGTTGGCGATCATCACCGAAAAGCCGACGTCGAAGGAGACAGCCTCGGTGAAGACCTTGAGGGGGTCGGTGAACCTGAAGGTGGCGCCGCCCGAGAAGGTCTCGGTGAAGTTGTCGTAGTAGTTGGTGGTGCCGACCTGGTCGGGCGTGACCGGCGGCCGCACCGAGGCTCCTGCGCGCAGCGTGACCATCTCGGCGGCCTGGTACTCGACGCCGAGGTGCGGGACCAGGATGTTGACGAACCCGGGCGAGACGTCCTGCGACTTGAAGCCGAGGATGTCCGAGAGCCCGAGCCCATCGAGCACGGGCCCCGACGGCGTGATGGTGACCTGCACCTGGTCGCGGGGCGCGCGGTTCCACACCAGGTAGTCGAGCTGGAAGCTGACCAGGAGCTTGTTCTCGAGCGTGCGGTAGCTGGCGCCGGCCGAGAAGACGTGCGGCCAGTACTGGGCGATGCCCTGCACGTCGAGCTTCAAGTCGCCGATGTCGCCGAGGTTGATGTCGGTCGGCTGGGCGTAGAAGAGCTGCGACTCCTTGCGCCAGGAGAAGCCGATCTTGAGCGCGTCGGTCGGCTCGATGAGGATGCCGAGGCTCGGCGTCAAGACCGTGTTCAGCTCGATGTTGATGTCGCGGGCCACGAACCTGCGCGCGGCCACGTCCACCGCGAAGCGCACGGTGCCGATCTGCTGCGCCAGCACCGACGCCCCGCCGCCGATGGAGAGCCCGTCGATGATCTTGAGGCCGATGGCCGCGTCGAGCGCGAAGCGCTGCGGCTTGGATTGGTACATGTAGAACTGCGGGTGCGCCTGATCGGTGGTCTGCACTTTGACGAGCGACCCGAGGGGGTGGCCAAAGCCCAGGCCCAGGACCAGCCTGTCCTTGAAGAGGCCGCCGAGCGGAAAGATGAGGCCGAACTCGAAGCGCGGGGCGGCGGGCGCGTCGGCGCTGGTGGTGTTCGCGGTGCTGGCCTTGTCGCGGTTGATGTGGAGCGCCGGCACCGTGTCGGCGAAGCCGATGCCGAACTCGGTCTTGGTGTGCCCGATGATGCCGGCCGGGTTGTAGAACGAGCCGGCGAGATCATCGGCGAGGCCGACCATGGCGCCGCCCAGGCCCACGCCGCGCGGCGTGAAGCCGAAGAGCTCGAACGGGTTGGCCCTGGCCGCGACCGGCACCAGCAGCGCCGCCGCCAAGAGGGCACAAGATCGCTTCGCAATTCGAAGAGTGAAGGACATTGGTTTGCGCGGCTCTTATTTCTTCGTGGGCGGCGTGCACTTGTAGAGAAGGTCGTCGAGCAGCGTGATCACTTCGCCGAGCACCTGCTTCTGCACCAGCACGTCCAGGGGCGGCAGGAGCTTCTGGGCGAGGCCCGGCGTCAGCACTTGCCCGAGCAGCGCGCGCACCGCCTCGGTCGCGGCGTCGTCGTCGCGCGCGCCCTCGATGATCAGGCGCAAGGAGCGGCTCACCTGGCCCGTGGGGTCGAGCGTGACCAGGGTCTTGACCGCGCCCACCAGGGTCGCGAGGTCGATGCCGCCGGTGGTGCTCTGCAGCGAGACGAGGTCGTAGAGCGCGCCGACCGGCTCTCCGTTGTTGTCGACCACCGGGTTGTTGATGCAGGTGAGCAGCGGCTTCAAGAAGGGGAAGACGCCCGCGGGCGTCGAGAGCAGCCCCTCGAACGCGGCCACCGCCTTCTTCACCTTGGCCTCGAACGCCTGGCCCTGGTGCTGCTCGATGTACGGGTAGACGACTTTCGATAACAAATTATCGATCTGCGCGGTGGCGTGCTCGCCGCTATCGGCGCTGGTGATGGTTCCGACCAGATCGTGCACCAGCGTGATCAAGCTCTGGCGGCCAGCAGCCGTGCCGTTGCCCGTGGAGAGGCCGGCGAGGAACTGCTTGGTGAGCGGATCGGCCAGCAGGTCCTGGATGGCGCCCAGGTCCGCGCCCGCCTTGGCCGGCGTGTAATAGAGCAGCGCCTTGTCGAGCAAGTTGTACGCATCGGAAGGCGCGCAGATGCCAGGGTTCTGCGCCATCCGGCCCAAGGTGGTGAACAGGTCGTAGTGCGGGACGCCGTCGGTCTTGCCTTCGACGTAGCGGAGCAGGTTCAGCACCACCGACTGCACGTTCGGATCGTTGAGCAGCGTCTGGCCGCCGTTCTGCTGCAAGAGCACGTCGAGCAGGCGCCGGATCTCGCAGGTGCGGTTGATCTGCGAGGGCAAGAGCAGCGCGGCTTGCGCGGGCGTGACGCAGAAGGAGCCGCCGGGCGCGCCGGGCTCGGCGACCGTGCTGGCGATGGAGGCGAGCCCCTTGAACGTAATGACGAGCAGATCCGAGAGCGGGCTGTAGGTGGTCTGGCAGGGGCAGAAGCCGTCGGCGCCGCAGTCGCCGACCGGGCAGGTGGTGTCTGCCGTGCAGCTCTGGTGCTGGCGGTCCAGGCACTGGGGAGTGCCGAGCGTCTTGACGGCCTCGCGCAGGCTGGCGAGCGGCTGGGTCGGGTCCTCGAGCAGAACGAAGAACCCGGGCATGACGAGCTTGATGTCGGTGCAGGCGTTGGGCAACGGCGCGTCGGGCTCGGGGGCGTTGGTGCCTTGGCCGCCGCAAACCAGGTCGCCGAGAGCGCTGCCCGAGCCCTTCATCGACTTGCAGTCGGCGGTGCTGCAGCCGGCGGCGGCGCCGAGCGCGATGCCAGAGGCCAGCGCGAGCGCCGTGAGAGCCGCGCCGCGCGTGCCCTTTGCGAGCCGGGAAGGATGGGGGTCCGGAAACATGCGGCGCTTCTACCATCAGGGGGGAGGGCGTCCGGCATCGGACAACCGGTGGGGGCGCGCGGTTCTGCTATACCCGCGCGCCATGAACGGCGGACCTGAGGAACCCTTCGCAGCGCCGGCGGCCGTGTCTCCACCCGGACCTGCGCTGGCGCTGGTCGGCTACCTCTTCTTGCTCTTCGGCTTCGCCGCGGTGGGTTTCTCGTCGCAGTCGCGCGATGCCATCTCGGGCCTCTGGCTGACCGAGGCGCTGGCCATCGCCCTGCCCGCCTTCATCGCCTTGCGCGTGGCCAACGTCCGCCCGGCGCCGTACCTTGGCCTGCGCGCGCCGGCGGCCTTGGCGCTCCTGGCCGCGCTGGTCCTGGCCGTGATCAACCAGGCCCCCGTGACGTTCCTCGAGCTGGCCGCGCAGAAGCTCGCGCCGGAGAGCTGGGTCAAGGCCTTCGCCGACAAGAACCACCTGCTCGAGACCATCTTCGCGAACCACAAGTTCGGGATGGTGGTCACCGTCGTGATCGCGGCGCCTCTCGGCGAAGAGCTGTTCTTTCGCGGCTTCGCCCTGCCGGCGCTCGCCCGCGGGATGGGCGCGCCCGCGGCGGTCGTGGTCTCGGGGCTGCTCTTTTCGCTCTTGCACATGGACCCGGTCGGCTTCATCGGCCTCTGGGAGCTCGGGATTCTCTTCGGCGTCCTCCGCTGGGCGACCGGGTCGATCTGGCCGGCGGTGCTGGCCCACGCGACCAACAATGGGCTGGCCGCGGCGGCCTTCCTGCTCGGGATGCAGAAGCCCGAAGAGGTGCCCCCGAGCTGGCTGGTCTGGTGCGGCGGGCTGCTCCTGGTCGTGTTCGTTCCTCTCGCGGCGCGCTACCTCATGCGGCCCTCGCCCGCAGCGGCGCGCGAGGAGCGCTGGTCTCTCGAGGGCCCAGGCGGGTTCCGGCTGGCCCGCGCCTGGCCGCTGCTCGCCGTCTGGGCGGTTTCCGTCGCCGCGGGCCTCGCGTACCTCTGGCCGCTGGTCCGGCGCCTGGCGTCGTGAAGCGGCAGCAAGCGCCTCCCAGCGCGGCCGCCCGCTTGCGAAATCGGCCAGGCCCGCACCAGCTTTCCGGGTCACCAACCCGGAGATCACCATGCTGAAAGCAGCCATCCTGACCTCTGCACTCTGTCTTGGCCTCGCGACCCCGTCGCTCGCCGCGAAACCCCTGCAGCTGCAGCGCGACGACCACGTGGTCGTCTCCTCGGGGAACCCCGCCTTCCGCGCCGACGTCGTCGAAGTCGAGACCCACCGCTCGACCGGCGCCATCGTCGCGGGCGACGCGCTCGGCGGCGCGATCGCGGGCGCCGCGGTCGGCGGCGGCGTGGCCCTCTACAACCGCTATGTCTCCTCGGACAAGAGCTGGGGCGACTGGCAGCGCGACCTCGCCATCGGCGCCGGCGTCGGCCTCGCCGTGGGCCTCGTGTTCGGCATCGTCGATGCCTCAACGCAGAGCTCGGGCCCGACATACGTGGCGCCTGTGGCCGACCAGCGCGAGAGCGGGTTCGCGCCTCCAACTGCCGCCTACGCGGGCCGCTGGTAGCTCCCAGGCTCCGGGCGGGCGGGGCGATCCGTCATGGTAGAAAACTGCCGATGGACTCGCCCTGCCCGCTGCCTTTCTTGCAGCCGCTGACGCCGACGCTCGCCGCGCTGGTGGACCAGTACCAGCGAACTCTGCCCGCGGCTGAGTTGCACCCTGCGAGCGCGAAACGTTCCTCCAAAACATCAGGCAAGCCGCCGCCGAATAGTACTGAGTTGCGCGGGTGGGCGCGTGACACGCGGTCGCGCCGGGGCAGGAATTGTTAGAGTTGCTGTTGATAGCGGTGCACTTCCCTGGACACAAGGTCGCGCCACAGACCGCGGAATTGTTCTGCGACGCCGCGACTTCTTTCTCGAAGAAGCACTCTAGGGACGCCTGAGTAAGCCTGACTCGTTCCAGCGCGATGGTAGAACACTGGGAGTCATATGCCGAGGTACTGCCCTGTCCGGATTCTTCGGACCAATCGAAGCTAGAGAACGACGCCTCCAGGCTGGAACGCGAATTGATAAATACTCAGGCAACGTTGCAAGGTGATCTCTCGATCGGTGAGACTATTCGTCTGAGTTCACTGGGCTGAACTCATCCTTGATGAACCGACCTTTCGACGCGGCTCTCACTAGACTTGGAGGGATTTCATGAACTGGGTAACGAACGTTGGGGTTTCGGCCTGTTGCGCAATCATGCTCGCGACCGCCTCGGGCTGTGCCTCAGGCCGCAAGATGGAGTATCGAGGCGCCGCCAGGGTCGCCACAGACTACAAGGTTGAGACGCCCGTGCTTCTCGGCGTAGTTGATCGTCGCGCCGAGATTGCGGACAAAGGAGCCAATTGGGTTGGCGTTCAACGCTCACTGGCCGGTATCCCCTATCGTGTAGAGACCGCCTCAGGACGACCGCTGGCCACCGACGTTGGCGAAGTCCTAACGGCGTCGCTCGCCAAGAGGGGCTTCGCTGTCAAGCAGGTGGTCCTTCCAAGTGGCTCAGGTGACCGAGCCGCTGAGAAGCTCATGAAACCGGACCAGGGACACGGGATACTTGTTGTCCTCCGGAAATGGGAGACGCAGGTCTATTTCAAAACGACACTCTATTATGATGTCGGAGCGGAAGTGATTGATTCGGGCGGCAGCCTGGTTGCGGAATCGTCTCTCGCAGGCGAGGAGGTCCTCGCTTCACCCAGCAATGAGCAGCCCGGGCGCTTGAGCGCTCCCGCAACCATGGCTTCCATCTTCGGGAACCTACTCAAGACGAGCAAAATTCGCACTGCCTTATTGGGAGAGATACCCACGGAACCGACGGCCGTTCCGGCGGTGGCCACAGTCCCGACTGCAACTATGACGGTCCAAGCCGCCGCTGTCGCTCCGTCGGCGGCCCCCGAGGCGGTCGCTCCTCCTGCGCCGGAGCCCGCAGTTGCTCCGCAAGCGGTGCAAGCGCAGAAGTGCACGGTGGACCAGGTGATGAAAATGAAAGACCTGAAGTTTACCGATGCCCAAATCAAGGCTGCCTGCGAATAGCCCAATCTGACGTTCGACCGCGCGGCCGGAGAAGTGGACCAAGCGAGAACCGGAGCCGACGGCGGACGCATTGCCTTCGGCTCTGGCCCCCCCCGGACGGCCGAACACTACCCGTGTTTGACGGCGGCGTGAACCTAACCGCCTCGTGGCCGTCAACGCCTATCGCCGAGGGGTCCTGGAAGCCCGAGACCCCCTCGCCGATATTCGGTCTCGATGCCTCCGGCACAAATGTACCTGGAGTCGCGTGCTAAAGGACGCTGATGGAGTCACAGCGCCCGCTAGGTTTCTTGAAGACGCTGACGCCCACCCTCGCCGCGCTGGTGGACCAGTACCAGCGAACTTTGCCCGCGGCTGAGTTCGAAGACTTCGTCGCGCACGTCCGCGCGCTTCACGCCGAAACAGCGGCCGCGATCTCCCGCCACAAGCCTGGAGCAGACCGCGCCCGCGCCGTGCAAGCGCTGATGGAAGAGGCCATGGCGCCCTCGCTCGGCGCGCCCACGACCTGCTCGCGGGGCTGCTCGGCTTGCTGCCACCTCGAGGTCGAGATCACGCGCGACGAAGGCGAGCTGCTCGCGTCGCTGGTCCGGCAGGGGCACCCCATCGACCGCGCGCGGCTCGAGGAACAAGCGTCGCGCGAGCGGCGGAGCGCGGCCTGGGCCTCGCTGGTCTCACCGGAGAACCGCTGCGTGATGCTCGGCGACGACGGCGCCTGCACCGTCTACGCGAGCCGGCCGAGCGCGTGCCGCAAGCTGGTGGTGCTCAGCCACCCGATCGAGTGCGCGACGCTCGGGGGCAAGCCCGAGCCGTTCGTGGTGCCGCTCGCGGAGCTGGTGCTGAGCACGGCGCTGAGCCTGCCCGACAATCCGTATGCGTCGCTCTCGAAGAGCCTGCTGGCCGCGCTCAGAGCTTCTTGAAGGAGCGGACCTTCAGGATCGAGCCCGACATGGCGAAGCCAAAGCCTCCGCCTTCCTCGACGGCGCCGTCGATCTCGACCCGCTCGCCCGCGCACTTCTTCAAGTCGGGTGGCGCCGAAGCCAGCGTGTAGCGCTGGCCCGAATCAGCGACCAGCTGCCAGATGCCGCCCTCGAGATCTTTGTGCTCGACCTTGCCTTGCACTTTCATCGCACTCCTCCGCGCGCGAGCAGACCGCGGCCTGCCCCCCAGGCGATGACGGCGCCGATCACCAGCCACACGGGGACCAGCAAGGACGGGATCCACGGCAGATAGACGGTGCGCAGGAGCGCCGCACCCAAGAGCAAGCCCGCCCAGCCGAACGAGAGCCCCGCCACCAGCGGGGTCCAGGTGCCGAGGGCCGTGCTGCGCGAGGTGGCCGCGCGCGTAAAGGTGGCGAGCGTGAAGGGCACCACGGCGCTGTAGCCGACGAGCGCGAGCACCGAGCCGGCGACGTTCGCGTGCGCGCCGCCGACGATCAGCGCGCCAAGGCCCGCGAGCGGCGTGAGCACATAGGCGGCGCCCGGAATCCGCGCGAGGCCGAGCGGCGCGACGATGGTCAAAGCGCCCGCGCCCACGACCAGCGCGGTCCAGAACGCGCCTGGGAGCGATTCTTTGGCGCGCAGCTGCTGCAGCTTGCGCGCGTGGGCGATGGCAAAGAACGCGCCGCCGAGCGCGAGGATCAAGCGGAGCAGGCCGTGCCAGATCGCGGCTTTTTTCACGGCAGCGCCGGCGTCGAGGAGGCCCGCGCCGTAGCGCTCGGCCATCGGGCCCTGGCCGCGCGCTTCGGGAGGCGGGCTCTTGGCGGTCGAGACCAAGAGCCGCTCGATGGCCGCAGGATTGGTGACGCCCATCGACGCCACCAGCGCCGCCGCGCCCGCGACGTGCGGGGTGGCCATGCTCGTCCCTTGGAACCAGCGGTACGCGCTCTTGGTCGCGTCGCCCTCAGCCAGCGTCTGCTGGAGCACGCCCGACTCCTCGCCGAGCGACTTGTCACCTCCCGGCGCGGCGATCCGCACCTCGGGGCCGAACGACGAGTAGGGCGCGAGCGTGCCCTTGGGTCCGACCGCGCTGACCGCGAACGCGCCCGGATAGGCGGCCGGAAACGAGACGCCGCGCGACCCGCTGTTGCCCGCCGCGCAGACCACCAGCGAGCCGCGGCGCCGCGCGTAGGCCACCGCGTCCGCCATGGCCGCCGAGCGCGCCCCGCCGCCCAGGCTCAGGTTCATCACCTTGGCGCCGTGATCGGCCGCGTAGCGGATGGCGTCGGCGATGGCCGCCGAGGTGCCAAACCCTTCGGCCGAGAGGACCTTCAGCGGCATCACCTTCGCAGCCGGCGCCATCCCAGCCACGCCGACGCCGTTGCCGGTGCTCTGCGCGATGGTGCCCGCGACGTGCGTGCCGTGGCCATGGTCGTCGCGCGCGTCGGCCGAGTTGGCGACGAAGTTGTGGCCCGTGACGATGCGCGCCTTGTCGAGATCGTCCACCAGCGCGACGCCGGTGTCGATGACCGCGACCGTCACGCCGGCGCCGCGCGTGGCGTTCCACGCCTCCTCGGCGCCCGCGGCCTTCAAGTGCCACTGCTTGGCATAGTCAGGGTCGTTCGGCGTCCAGAGCGCGGCCATGCGCACGGCGGGCTCGGCATAGAGGACGTCATCGCGCGCGCGCAGGGCAGCCAGCACCTGCGCCGCCTTGGCGGGGTCCACCTTGATGAGGAAGTGCTCGGCCACGTCGCGCTCGAAGAGGCCCTCGAGCGACTGGTCGCGCAGCTCTTCATCCTCGAGCACCTCCCCGAGCGTGCGCACGAATTGTCTCGGAGCCGCCTCGCTCCCGCGCAGCTGGACGTCGATGAGGCCCGGCACGACCCCCTCGTCGGCGAGCTCGGCCTGCAGCGATCGATCGACGGTGCGCCGCCCGCAGCCGGCCAGCGCGCACACGCAGGCCGAGATGGCCAGACCTCGATTCAGCGTGGGCATCTGCAAGCCTCCGGGACGTGGAACGCGGGCTGCGGCGAAACGATCCATCCTACTCCCGTCAACGATCGTCGAGCTCGAGCGGCGGCTCGCCCTCGTCGGGCAGGCTGAGCTCGAAGAGCGCCTGGCCCGGCTCCTCGGCCGTCTCGCGGCGCGCGCGCGCAGGCCGCTCGGAGCGGTCGCGCCAGAGCCAGCTCACCACCTCGTGGCCAAGCTCGCGCAGGCCGCGCCGGAAGACGTGGTCGGCGTTGGCGATGACGGCCAGCGTGCCCTTCTCGCCGAGCGGCGCGAGCCACTCCTGCACGCGGGCGCGGTCGCAAAGATCGTCGTGGTGGGCGAGGACCACGAGGACCGGCTTGTGCACCTGCGCCAGCGGCGCGAAGTCGATCAAGCGGGTCGGGGGCGCGATCAGCACCAGCTCTTCCACGCGCGGATCGGCGGCGCAGGCCAGCGCGACCGCGGAGCCGAACGAGTAGCCAACGGCGCATCCGGCGGCGACTCCAGCCGTGGCGCAGAGCTGCTCCATCGCCGCGCCCATGTCGGCCACCTCGTCGGCCAGCTTGTCGAGCGCGATGCGCCCGAGCGCGCCGGCCTTGTGCCTCGAGCTCCCCTGGCTGGCGCCGACGCCGCGATAGTCGAAGCGCAGCGTCGAGTGGCCGGCCTGCGAGAGCGCGAAGGCCAGCTCCGCGATCACCGGCACCTGCATGCTGCCCCCGAGCGCCGGATGGGGCGCCGCCAGCGCGCACGCGGGACGCTCGGCGCCCCGGTGGTAGAGCGCGTCCAGCAAGAGGCCGCCGCTCGGGACGACGACGTTGCGCTCGAGAAATTGGCCAGGCAGCACCACGGTCAGCCTTCTACGCGCCTGAAGACGAAGAATTTCAGATAGCGGCCTTCAGGGAAGGCGAGCGACACCGGGTGGTCAGGCGGTTGGCGGCGCTCCTCGAGCAGTTGGAGATCTGCGCCTGTCTTGACCGAGGCCTCTTTCACGGCGCCCATGAACTCGTCCACCGAGACGCGCGCCGAGCAGCTCGCGGTCGCCAGGATGCCGAGCGGCGCCAGGAGCTGCAGCGCCGCGCGGTGGAGCGAGGCGTAGCCATCGATGGCCGCGGGGACGGCCTTCTGCGTCTTGGCGTACGCGGGCGGGTCGAGGACGATCAGATCGTACCGCGTGCCATCGGCCTTCTTCTTCGCCAGGAACTCGAGCACGTCGGAGGCGACGAAGTGGTGCCGGGCGGGATCGAATCCATTGAGTGTAAAGTTCTTCCTGGCCAGCTCCAGCGCGCCCGCGTCGCGATCGACCGAGGTGACTTCGCGCGCCCCGCCGAGCGCCGCCTGCACCGAGAAGCCCCCCGTGAACGAGAAGCAGTTCAGCGCCCGGCGGCCTTTGGCATAGCGGCGCAGGGCGAGACGGTTCTCGCGCTGGTCGAGGAACATCCCCGTCTTCTGCCCCGTGCGGACATCGACCGCGAGCTGCACGCCGTGCTCGCGAACGATGATCGGGTCGGGCGGCTCCTTGCCGAAGAGGACGCGGCCGGGAGCTGGCTTCTCGTCCTCCTCCTCGTCGTCTTCTTCGTCGGCCCCTGCGAGCCGCTCTTCATCTCGCCCCCAGATCCCCTCGAGCGCCACCTCGGCCCGCAGCGCCTCGACGATGTCGGCCCGGTGCGCCGTCAGCCCCGCGCTGTAGAGCTTGATGACGGCCCACTTTCCGTACAAATCGATAATCACGCCGGGCGCGCCGTCGCCCTCGCCGTGGACCAGGCGGCAGCAGTCGGTGTCGCCTTCGCTGAAGGGCACGAACGCGCGCCGCAAGGCCACGGCCCGCGCGACGCGCCGGCGCCAGAAGATGTGGCTGATGGCCTCGGCCGGGTCGCGCGTCAGCACCCGCACCGAGATGGGCGAGAGCGGGTCGTAGTATCCGCGCGCGACGAAGCGGCCCTTCTCGACGATGTCGACGATGGCGCCGGCCGCGAGGCCAGCCGGCGGCTTCTCCAGCGCGCGCTTGTAGACCCAGGGATGGCCGGCGCGGAGGTGGCGGGCGAGGTCCTTTTGCAGCTCTAGCTTGACGGGCACGCGGCGCACTTAACTGCGGCCAGTCAGGTGTCGCAAGGCGATTCGGTGCTGCGCGGCTGCGCCGCTCCACGAACTGGAACCGACACCGGGCTCGGAGACGCTAGAAAGCGAAGCGGACGTGGGCCAGCGGCGTGACCGGCGCGCTCAGCGAGAGATCGCCGGTCTTGAAGAGTGGGATCAGCACCTCGACGCCAGCGAGCACGCGAAAGCCCTGCAGCCGCGCCAGCTCGACGCCGCCCTCGACGGCCACGCCCATGCCGCCGCTGTAACGCGAGTCGGCGGCGATGGCGCCGTTGCTGCCCGAGACGAGCAGGTAGCCGAGGCCCGCGCCGATGTACGGCGACACCTGCCGGTCGAGGGGCACCCAGTTGGCGAGGATGCCGGCGAAGACGGTCGATGACGACCCGTGCGTCTCGCCCAGGACCTGTACGTCGACGCGCGCCCATTGCGCCTCGTACATGAAGGTGGCCGAGAGGCCGAGCGGCGTGCCGTAGGTGCGGCCTGTCGAGCCCTGGAAGCCGAAGGGAAACCCGACCGCAAAGAAGCGCCGGCCGGGCAACTCCTGGAAGGGCCGCTTCTCCTCGACGGTGACGGTCTGCATGCCCGCGGTGTCGCCGGCCGACTTGCGATCGAGCACAGCCTCGACGAGCCGGGCGAGATTGCGATCGGTCTCTTCCATGCCCGTGGCGACCAGGTCCGCGGCGTAGATGGTGGTCAGGCGCGACGCGTCCGCCTCCTCGAAGGCGAGCGGCACTTTCTTGCCCAGCCTGCCGCCCACGCGGAGCACGAAGAGCCGGTGCACGCCCATCTGTCGCAGCGTGTCGGCGAGGAAGCCATCGACGGGCTGCACGGTGTGGAAGCGCGGGTCATCCCAGACCGAGACGCCGTGCTTGCGCAGCTCGGCCGCGGCCAACGAGCGAAGCGTGCGCGAGGTGATGCGATCGAAGCCGCCGTCGTCGGCCAGCACCAGCGCGGCGCCGGCGGGCTGGACCCGATCGGCCGGATCCGCGGGAGGCGGCGGCAAGGCGTGCGCAGACGGCACGGTGACCCTCGGCGCGGACTCCTGCGCGGCGGCGCCGAGCGAGGCCAGGCTGGCGAGGACGCAGAGGGCGGCGAGGCGCATGTCGGTGGTCACGGAGTTGGGTCCCAGAGGTGCGGCGAGTCTACACGGCTCTCCCTGCTCGACCGAGAGACCCGGGTCCTGGCCACAACGCAAAACTAGACGGCGCGCCGCTCGTCCAGCGCGCGGGCGAAGTTGCCGATGACGAGGCCCCGTCGCGCCCGCTTGAGCCGCTTCATCAGCGCCTCCATGCCGATGGGCGCCCCGCCTGCGCCGCGGCCGCGCGCGACGTTCAGGTACTGCTCGGGGTCGATCGCGAGGCTGCGCACCTGCACCTGATCGACGCCCGCCGAGGACACGAGGTCGCAGAGCGCGTCGGCCTCGCCCTCGCGGTCGGTGACGCCCGGGAAGGTCAGCAAGTTGAGCGCCGTGTAGAGCCCGCGCTGCTTCGATAAGGTTATCGAATCGCGCACGTCTTCCCATCGATAATTGACGGGCTGGTAATAGGCCTCGTAGAGGTCCTTCACCGCGCTGTTCAAGCTGATGCGGCAAGCGTCCAGGCCCGCGTCTATCAAGGCCGAGAGCGCCTGGGGCAGCGAGCCATTGGTGTTGATGTTGAGCGACCCGCGCGTCGTCGAGCTGCGGATCTTGCGGATGCTCTCGGCGATCAATCGATAACGCGTCAGCGGCTCGCCCTCGCACCCCTGGCCATAGCTGACCATGGTGCGGCCCGGCGCGTGCGTGAGGTGGGCGATGCCGATTTGCGCCATCGCGTCAGCCTCGGGAGCCTCGATCATCCGCTCGTGGCTGGAGGGCGGACCCTCGGGCGGCTGCTCGGAGATGCACCCGACGCAGCGCGCGTTGCAGCCCGTCGACGCTGGGATCGCCCCCTCGTCGCGCACGTAGAACGTGTTCTGCGCGGTGAAGCAACGCCACTCGAGCGCGCAGCGCGCCAGCTGCTTGAGCAGATCGTTGCCGGGCTCCTTCGCGAGGCGCGCTTCCACCAGCGCGGCGAGCTCCGGCGTCGAGTGGTCGGCGGGGTCCCAGTGGCCTCGCTTGTCAGTGTGCAGCGCCCAGGTCACATGGCCGCCCAGCGCGTCGTCCCAGGCGGCCGCGGTGTACGCCCACTGCGGCAGCACGGGCGCGATGGCCGATGTTCGATAAGCGGGGATCGCCGTGCGCGTGAAGCCGGGGGGCAGCACCGCGCCCACCGCCAGCGGCCGGATGGTCTTGCGGCCCAGCTTCATCTCGTTCAATTCGACCGGCTTGCCGCTCTCTGGATCGAGCCCGACGGGGCGCCGGCCCGGCAAGATCGCAAGCTGCGCGTACGCCGGCAGGGGCATCGCGCGCCCGAGGGGCAAGGACGCCCGTCCGGGCGCCCGGTCGTCAAGCGCCAACGCGAGCAGCTCGGGGTGCTCGAAGACCTTCCCGCGCTCGTCGGCAAAGAGTAGCTTCTCGGCCATCATCCACCAGCTGTCAGGCAGGCGGCACGCTGCTGCGCCGCGACTTGACCGCACCTGGGCGCTTCCCTATCGTGCGCGCCTTTTTTCAGCAATGGAGAGTTCGCGATGATCATCGGCGTCCCGAAAGAGATCAAAATCCGCGAGTACCGCGTCGGCCTCGTGCCCGGCGGCGCCGCAACCCTGGTCCAGCGAGGCCACACCGTGCTCGTCGAGAAGGGCGCGGGCGTCGGCAGCGGCATCGCCGACGAGGCCTACACCGCGGTCGGCGCGCAGCTCGTCGAGAAGGCCGCCGACGTCTGGGCGCGCGCCGAGATGATCGTCAAGGTCAAGGAGCCGCTCGAGGCCGAGTACGGGCTCATCAAGGAAGGCCAGACCATCTACACGTACTTCCATCTGGCCGCGGTTCCCTCTCTGGCCAAGGTCCTGATCGAGAAGAAGGTGGCCGCGGTCGCGTACGAGACCATCCAGACCGACGACGGCCAATTGCCGCTCTTGAAGCCGATGAGCGAGGTCGCCGGCCGCATGAGCGTGCAGATCGGCGCCGTCCAGCTCGAGAAGGAGCACGGCGGCAAGGGCATCCTGCTCTCGGGCGTCCCGGGCGTGCGGCGCGGGAAGATCGTCATCCTCGGCGGCGGCGTGGTCGGCACCAACGCGGCCAAGATGGCGATGGGCATGGGCGCCGAGACCGTCATCCTCGACGTCAGCTTGAACCGGCTCGCGTACCTCGACGACGTCTTCGGCTCGCGCGCGCAGCTCATCTACTCGGACCGGGCGCAGATCGAGGAGCACGTCCGCTCGGCAGACCTGCTCATCGGCGCGGTGCTGATCCCCGGCGCCAAGGCCCCGAAGCTCGTCAGCGACAAGCTGGTTTCGCAGATGAGCGAAGGCAGCGTCATCGTCGACGTCGCCGTGGACCAGGGCGGCTGCATCGAGACCTGCCGCCCGACGACGCACGACAACCCGACCTACGTCGTCCACGGCGTGGTCCACTATTGCGTCGCCAACATGCCGGGCGCGGTGGCCCAGACCAGCACCTTCGCGCTCAACAACGCGACCATCCAATATGGCGTGAAGCTTGCCGACGCCGGCGTGGTGGCCGCCGCCAAGAAAGACCGCGCGCTCGCGCTCGGCGTGAATACCTTTGGCGGGCACTGCACTTACAAGGCCGTTGCCGAGGCGCTCGACCTCGAGTACGCGCCCCTCGAGAAGGTCCTGAGGTAGGAGCGGCCAGGCGAGCCCCTCCAGGGACGGAATGCAGTACCGCCACTGGAGGTTCATCTCGCAACGCTTGTTCCGTCAGCCAGGCCAGTTACATTCAAGTGACCGAGGGGTGGATGCTCAATCTCACGCAGACAGATCGGACGCGCAGAGAGTTCGAGGGCCTCGCCCTCGAGCACATCGACCCGCTGTACAGCGCCGCCTTGCGCCTGACCAAGAACGAGCGCGACGCTGAGGACCTGGTGCAGGACTGCTTCCTCCGCGCCTTCCGCTTCTTCGACAAGTTCGAGCGCGGGACCAACATCAAGGCCTGGCTGTTCAAGATCTTGACCAACACCTTCATCAATCGCTACCGGCGCAAGGTGAAGGAGCGCACCGTCGTCGAAGGCGCCGCGCGCGAAGGCAACAACGAGCGGTTCGTCGCCCGCGACGCCAACGAGAGCGCGTCGAACCCGGAGCAGTACCTGTTCGACCGGCTCCTCTCCGACGACGTCTTGAAGGCCATCGACGGGCTGCCCATCGACTTCCGGCTGGTGGTCATCCTCGCCGACCTGCAAGAGTTCTCGTACAAAGAGATCGCCGAGATCCTCGACTGCCCCGTGGGAACGGTGATGAGCCGGCTCTACCGCGGCCGCAAGCTCTTGCAGAAGACGCTGCTCGGGTATGCGCTCGAGAACGGCGTGATCCAAGGCGGCCGGGTCCTCGACGAGGAGGCCCAAGAAGAGATCGAAGGCGAAGCCACCGCAGATGTCCTCGAGTTCCGCCGCGCCCGCGGCGACGCCTAGGCCCCCCGCCATGCCATCGCCATCGCGAGACGCCTGCAGGCAAATCGAAGGTTTCGTCGACGCCTACGTGGACGGTGAGTTCGACGGCCGCGAGGCCCTCGAGCTCGAGGCCCACCTGTCCGAGTGCCCCGACTGCTCCCACAAGGCAAAGCTGCAGCAGAGCTTCAAGAGCGCCATGCGCAGGGCCGCCGGCACCGGCTTTGCTCCGCCTCGCCTGCGCGAGGCGGTCCAGGCGCGGCTCTCGGATCCACGCGCCGCCGACGACCTCGACGACGAGGCAGGCCAGCGCTCGCCATCGGGCCGTGCTTACCGCGGCTTCTCGAACCGGACGCGGGGCGTCGCCATCGCCGCGGCGGTGGCAGGCGCTGCGGTCTGGTTTGTCGCTGGAGGGCTCTCGCGGCCGGTCTTCGGGCCGAGCGCGCTCACCCGCGGCCTCGCCGAGGACGGAGCTGCGCTGCACGCGCGCACCCTGCCCCTCGACTACGCGGCCTCCGATGCCGCGAGCGTCCAGCGCTGGCTCCAGGGGAGGCTCGACTTCGGGGTCAACCTGCCCCATTTCCAGCCCGCGGCGGCCTTGCAAGGTGTGCGGCTCAGCACGGTCGGCTCGCGAGCCGCGGCGGCCGTCTCGTACCAGATGCCGCAGGCCAAGAGCCGGCTGACGCTGCTCATCGTCGACGATCCCGAGCCGAAGATGGCCGGCACGCTCCGCCGGGTCGCCGATCGCGAGGTCTACGTCTCGCACGCCCGCGGCTACAACGTGGCCAGCTGGCGCCGCGACGAGATCGTCTACTCGCTCATCTCCGACCTCGACGAGCGCGACGTGCTCGACCTGGTCCGCGCCGCCCAGGAGCACTGAGCGCTCCCGGCGGTCGCACATCCCGGGCCGCCTTTTCCGGTCCGGGGCCATGAGCCGACCCACCTACCGGCGCTTTCATTGACACTCCTCGCGAGCGCCACCTAAGCTCGTTGTCTCTCCAGGAAGCCCGGGGCATCCGCGATGGCCAAGAAGATCCTCTTCATCGACTCGGACGAGACCTTCGTCCAGGGCCTCTCGCAGGCCGCCACCGCGCGCGGACATGGGCCCCTGGTCTCGACCAACAGCGAGCAGGGCATCACCCTGGCCAAGCAGGAGACGCCGGACCTGATCGTCGTCTGCGTCGAGGCACAGCCGACCAACGGGTACATGCTCTGCACGCGGCTGAAGAAGGACGATCGGCTCAAGGGCATCCCCGTCATCCTCACCAGCGCCAACGCCACGCCCGACTCGTTCGAGAAGCACAAGAAGCTCAAGACCCGCGCCGAGGAGTACCTGATCAAGCCGTTCAACGCGGGCGCGCTCTTCGAGAAGGTGAACAAGCTGCTCGGGCTGCCCGCTGAGCCCCTGCACACCGAGGAGATCGTCTCGCTCGACGACGAGCCGCTCGGGATCGGCGATCTGGTCGCGGGCACCGACGAGCCCATCCAGATCGGCGATCACGAGCTGGTGGCCAGCCAGGGCGGCGACGACGGCTTTCTCGTCGATGAAGTGGAAGAGGTCGTCCAGATCGACGAGCAATCGGCGAGCGCGGATGGCGACCCGGACTTGCAGATGTTCGACCGCGCCTTCGAGGCGCTGGAGATGCCCCAGTCAAAGGCCGACCAGCACGCCAACACGGCGCCCATCGCCACGCCGCCGCACCATGAGGCGCACGACGAGGTCGTGCACCTGAGCCAGGAAGACGCCCACGAGGCGCACGTCGCCAAGTCTGGCGCCGAGGTGCACGCCGCGGCGGACAAGTCGATCGACGACATCCTCGGCTCGCTCGACGGCGCGCCCGCGCACGAGGGCGAGGGCGGCGACAGCGCGCACCTGCACGCGCGCATCGCAGAGCTCGAGCAGGAGCTGCTCCAGCGGACGGCCGAGCTGGAGTCGGCGAAGGCCTCCGCGGGCTCGAGCGCCGAGCTGCTGAAGTTGAAGGAGGCGCGCAACAAGCAGGACAAAGAGTCCTTGCGCCTCAAGGAAGAGCTGCACGAGAAGGACCGCGAGCTGATCGAGCTGCACGAGGCGCAGACCGCGCTCGAGGCGCAGGTGCAGTCGCAGCGCGACGAGGCCATCAAGCGCGAGGCCGCCGCCAAGGCGCTCCAGCAGCGGGCCGAGGCGCTGGCCGCGGCCGCCAAGAAGTTCGAGCGCGAGCTGACCGCGGCGCGCGAGGAGCTCAAGCAGGCCGCGGCGCTCAAGGCACGGCACGCCGAGCTCGAGCGCGCCCATGGCGAGCTACGCAGCAAGCACGAGGGCGCCGAGGCCGAAGTGGACAAGGCGCTGCAGAAGCTGGCCGAGCTGCAGCAAGAGCTGGAAGGCGCGCGCGAGCTGCACGGGGCCGAGCTGGAAGGCGCGCGCGAGCTGCACGGGGCCGAGCTGGCGGGTGCGCGCGAGCTGCACGGGACCGAGGTGGGCCAGGTGCGGGCCGAGCTGCAGGGCATCCAGGACCAGATCGGCAAAGCGCAAGAAGAGCTGGCCGCCGCCAAGGCCGAGGCGCAAGCGGCGCAGGCCGACGCCCAGCGCTACTCGGGCGATCTCGAGGCCGTGCGCGCCGAGCTCTCCGCGGCCGCGGGCGAGCGCGAGCTGCTCCGCGACGAGCGCGAGGAGCTGCAGGGCAAGGTCTCGGAGGCCCAGGCGCAGGCCACGCTCAACGAGGAGCGCGCCGTCAAGGCCTACCAGCGCATCAAGAGCGACGAGCGGATCCGCGAGCGCACCCGCAAGGCGCTCACCATCGCCCTCCAGCTGCTCGACGAGGTGCCGTCCATCGACGGCTCGGCGGCCGAGGTCAACGTCGAGGTCGCCAAGCAGTCTGCCTGAGCGCGCTCTAGACGCTCTTCTTCTCGACCAGGTTGCGCGCGGCCGTCGACAGGCCGTGCGAGATGTTGCGGTTCTTGGCCACGGACTTCAGCTCGCTCGCCCGCAGCTGCGAGAGGAAGCGCATGCCGACGGCCACCGGCAGCTTGGGGTTGTTCACCAGCGCCACCCGCACCTGGTAGCTCTTGAGAAAGGTGCGGTTGTTGTAGATGTAGCGGAGCACGTCCTCGGGCGCGACGCGGCTGTTCGAGAGCTTGATGATCTCGCCTTCGGTGATGCGCGGGCTCTGCACCACCGCCATCTGCACCAGCTTGTTCGAGTCCCGGAGCAAGATGGTCCGCACCTCTTTGTTGCCCTTCTTGTGCGCCCATTCGATGCGCTTCGAGACCGAGAGCTGCGCGATGCGCTGGCCGATGGTCATCTTCCGGCCCTCGAGCGGCGCCTCGAACGGGTCCTCCGACGGCGCGCCGTCCAGCTGCTGCTCGTGGGCGTCAGGGGCCGCGGCGCCCAGCTGTTCGAGCGCGGCCTCGGCCTCGGCGTCGGCGATCTCCGCGGCGGCCGCGGCTTCCAGCGCCTTCTCGTCGGAGCCCGACCCGAGCACGCGGCGTCGGGCATCCCTGAACACCTCGAGATCCTCGAGGATGAGGCCCGAGCGCACGCAGAAGTCGGTGACCGAATCCAGCGTCGAGGAGCGCGTGGCGGGGTTCTGCGCCAGGCCGCGCACGATGGGAGGGTGGCGCAAGAAGCGGAGCTGGTTCTGCGAGATGATCTCGACGATGCGCTCGGGCGCGGTGGCGGAGACCTCTGCGACCGTCTCGTCGGCAGCCGAGGGGTTCAGCACGATCATCTCGAGATAGACGTCCTTGCTGGCGAGCGCCTTGGCGAAGTGGGCGAGCACCAGCGGGTCGAGCGACTCGTCGCGCAGGGCCACGGCCAGGATCTTGTCGGGCAGCCCGAGGATGCTCTTGGCAGCAGCGTCGCGGATGCCCCCCTCGGCGTCGAACGAGAGCATGAAGAGCGCGGTGGTCATCTCCTTCGGGCCCATCGGCACGAGGCCCTTGGCGCCCATCATCCGGAGCGGCACCGGCGCCTTCGGGTCGACGTGCTTCCTGAACGCCGCGGGCAGCACTTCGAGCGAGAGCGGCGGTCCGGCGGCGGCGGGGGTCTCGACGAGCTCGCTCACCGCATCCTCGCGCGCGGCCGGAGCTTCCACGTCAGGCGGCCGATCCAGCGATTGATGAAGAAGCTGCGCGGGAGGAAGGGGATCGGCGGCGTCCGGCGCAGCCCGAGCTCGATGAACGCGGACGACACGCGCGGGTCGTCGGGCCTCAGGTCCTGCGCGCGCTTGAGCGCCTTGACCGCCTGCTCCTTGTTGCGCGTCACCACCAGCGCGCGGGCGAGGTTCGTCAGCGCCTCGGTGGTGACCGGCCCCTTGCGCACGGCCTCCTCGCAGAAGCGGATGCCGCGCTGCCGGTCGCCCTCGACCAGCGTCAAGGTCAGCCCGTAGAAGCTCATCGCGCGAGCATCGTTCATGTTGCGCAGGTGCGCGCGCTCGAAGAGCTGGTGCGCGGCCTTGGGGTCCTGCTCGAAGAGGGCCTTGCCGTCGTCGAGGTAGCGGTCGACGTCGGCGGTCACCTCCGCGCTGGTCGCGCCGACCGAGGGTGGCCGCAGCGCCGCCGGAGGGACCTTGACCACCTCGCGCGGCGTGACGATCTCATTGCGCCCGCGCGGATGCGAGCGCACGGTGGCCTTGAGCACGTCGGCCTCCGCCCCGGTCATTCCGCGGGGCTTGTCATCCTCGGCGGTCAAGCAGCCCCCGGCGGCTGGTTGCGCTGCCAGATGATGCGCAGGCCGTCGAGCGTGAGCTGCTCGTCCACCACCTCGATCCGCTTGGAGACGCCGGCGATGAGCGGCGCGAGCCCGCCGGTGGCCACCACCTTGGTCGGAAAGCCAAGCTCGTCGGCCATCCGCGCGCAGATGCCGTCCACGAGGCCGACGTAGCCGAACACGAGCCCGCTCTGCAGCGAGCTGACGGTGTTCCTTCCCACGACCTTGTCGGGCCTCTCGAAGGCAACGCGCGGCAGCTTGCTCGCGCGGTGGAAGAGCGCCTCCATCGAGATGGAGATGCCGGGCGCGATGGCGCCGCCCAGGTACTCGCCGCGCGGCGTGACGGCATCGAAGGTCGTCGCCGTGCCGAAGTCGACGATGATGAGCCCCTGCGGCCAGCGTTCGTAGGCGGCCACGGCGTTGACCACGCGGTCGGCGCCCACTTCCCTGGGGTTGTCGTAGAGCACGGGCATGCCGGTCTTGATGCCCGGGCCGACGAAGAGCGGCTTCTTCTTGAAGAAGCGCTTGCACATCTGCTCGAGGGGGAAGGCCATGGGCGGCACCACGCTCGAGACGATGACGTCAGCGACGGCGTCCATGCGCACGCCCGCGAACTCGAAGAGCGACTTGAGCTGCAGGCCGTACTCGTCGCCGGTCCGGTCTTTTTCCGTCTGCACGCGAAACGAGTCGCGCAGCACGGACGGCTTGCGCGCGGGCACCTCGTAGAGCCCGAGCACGGTGTTGGTGTTGCCGACGTCGATGCACAACAGCATGACCCGAGATTTGCCCCTCGGGAGACGTCTCGTCAACAGGGCGGCGACGCACCTTTTCTAGTCTGGGGCTCGGCGCAGGTGGACGATGTCCCCAGCCACCACCCGATGCACCGCCCCTGACCCTACCCGAACCAGGAGCGCCCCCGTCTCGTCGAGATCGATGGCCTCGCCCTCGAGGGGTGGGCCCTCGCCGAGCTCGACGCGCACCCGCCGGTGCAGCGTGCAAGAGAGCTCCTTCCACCGATCGCGCACGGGGCCAAAGCCGAGCGCCTCGTGCATGCCGAGCCAATCTTCCAGCTGGCCGAGCAGGCGCGCGCAAAACAGCCCGCGAGGCTGTTCGCCGGGCCGCTCGATGGCGAGGCTGGTGGCCGACTCGCGCAGCTCCGCAGGCAGATCGGCCGGCCCGACGTTGACGTTCACGCCCACGCCCAGCACCACGTGGCCCACGCGGTCGCCGTCAGTGCGCAGCTCCAGCAAGAGGCC
This sequence comes from Myxococcales bacterium, assembly GCA_038231075.1. GTDB lineage: Bacteria > Myxococcota > Myxococcia > Myxococcales > 40CM-4-68-19 > JBBRMA01. The sequence goes on from JBBRMA010000061.1 coordinate 24,157, forward strand.
CGCCAGCTTCTTGTCGCCGCACAGCACATCGTTCGGCCATTTGATGGCGGCGTGCGGTGCGCCGGCTTCCTGCGCGGCCTCGCACACGGCCACCGCGGCGATCAAGGTCAGCTCGGGCGCCCGCTGAGGCGGCAGGTCGGGGCGCAGCACGACAGAGAAGCAGAGCGACTTGCCGGGCGGCGCCACCCAGCTGCGCCCGCGCCGGCCGCGGCCCGCCGTCTGCTCCTCGGCGATGACCACGGTGCCGTGGGGCGCGCCCTCGTCGGCCAGCCGGTGCGCCTCGTCGTTGGTCGAGCCGATGGTCTGGTGGAAATACAGCTTGCGCCCGAGGTCGTTGGTCGCGAGCAACGGCGACAGCTCGCGCTCGGTGAGCCCCTCTGGCATCGACGCCAGCCGGTAGCCGAGCGACGGCCCCGAGGCGATGACGAACCCGCCCCCGCGCAGCGACTCGAGCGAGGCGAGCAGCGTCCGGCGCGGCACATCGAGCTTCTCGCAGATGGCCTGCCCGCTCAGCGGCTCGCCCTCGGCGTCGATGAGCAGCGCCAGCACCTGGGCGTCGAGGTCAGCCTGCTCCGTGAGGTTCACTTCACTGCCCCGACACGCTCGATGATCATGCTCAGGTCCACCGCGACGGCCGAGTGGGTGAGCGCGCCCGATGAGACATAGTCGACGCCGCACGCAGCGATCCGCCCCAGCCGCTCGAGCGTGACGCCGCCGGAGGCCTCGGTCGGCACGCGGCCCGCGACCAGCCTGACCGCCTCTGCCAGCTCCTTGTCGCCGAGGTTGTCGAGCAAGAGCATCTGCGCGCCGGCCGCCAGCGCCTCCTCGATCTGCGCCGGCGTTGACACTTCTGCCTCGACCAGCATGAGCGGAGACGCGCTGGCCCGCGCCCGCCGGACGGCTTCCCCGACGCTGCCCGCGGCCGCCGCGTGGTTGTCTTTGACCAGGATGCCGTCGAAGAGCGCCCCGCGGTGGTTGGTTCCTCCGCCTGCGCGCACGGCCGCCTTTTCCAGCCCGCGCAGGCCTGGCGTGGTCTTGCGCGTGTCGAGCAGCCGCGTCTTGGTCCCTTCGAGCGCGCGCGTGTACCGCCGCGCCTGGGTCGCGATCCCGCAGAGCCGCTGCAGGAGGTTGAGCGCCGTTCGCTCAGCGGTGAGCAGCGCCCGCAGCTTGCCGCGCGCGCGCAAGATGCCAGCGCCAGGGTCTGCCTCGTCGCCCTCGCCGAGGAGCGCCTCGAGCTGCACGCCGGCGTCCAGGGCGCGAAAGACGCGCGCCGCCGCCGAGACGCCGCTCACCACCAGCGGCTCCTTGACGACGATCAGCGCCACGCCCTCGGCATCGGCGGCGACGCAGGCCTCGGCGGTGCGATCGCCTGGGCCCACGTCCTCGTCGAGCGCGAGCGCGATCAGCCGGTCCACGTCGTCGCCAGCCCGGCCGAACGAGAGCGCTCGCGACCCGCGCGGCACGACTACCGCCGCCCCTGGGCCTTCCCGCCCTTGCCCTTGCCGCGCGAGGCGCCGCCGAACTTGCCGCGCCCGCCCTTCCCCGCCGACTTTCCCTTGGCGGCGGGAGCAGCCTTCTTCTTGGCTGCGGCCTTGCTCTTGGTCTTCGCCGGAGCCTTCTTGGCCGCCTTGCCCTTGGGGCCCTTGGCACCCTTGGCCGATTTGGCCGGGCCCTTGGCCGCTGGCTTGCCCTTGGCCTTCGCCTTGGCAGCAGGCTTGGACTTGCCCTTGGCGGCCTTGGCCGCGGGCTTGGCCTTCATGGCCGGCTTCGCCTTGGCTGCGGGAGCTGCCTTGGCGGCCGGAGCGGCCTTGGCCTTGGGCGGCTTCGCCTTCGCGGCCGCGGCGGGCTTTGCCTTGGGAGCTTCGGCCTCGGCGTCATCGCCCGCGGCGTCGTCTCCGTCTTCATCGACGGCCGCGTGCTTGTCGTGACCGTTGTTGGAGTGGCCGGTCGAGGGCGTGCCGTGCTGCGCCTGGTGGTGGTCGGGCCCGCCGTGCGTGCCCATCTGGCCCGCCGTGCGATCCTGCCCGTGGCTCGGGTACGCCTCGCCCCGGCCCTCGTCGGCGCCGCCTTCGCCGCCTTGGGGTGCGCCCTCGTGCTTCTCGGCTCCGCCAGACGGCGGCGCGCCGCCCGCGTTGCCGTGGCCCTGGCCTGCGTGATGGGCGGGGTGCGCGCCCTCGCCGGTGGGGTGGGATTGCGCTGCATCGCCGGGCTTCGCGGCTTCCTTGCCTTCTTCCTTGCGCTCTTCCATTGAGGCCTCCGGACTGGTCACTCGCGCCAGGTGGCGCGACATCTTCTCCCGCTTGCCCCGCAGCTCTTCCATCCTCGAGCGGTCCTTGTCGACCACCTCGCGCGGGGCCCGCGCGACGAACCCTTCGTTCGAGAGCCGCTTGTCGATGCCGGCCAGCTCGCCGTCGATGCGCGCGAGCTCTTTCTCCACCCGGCGCGCCTCTTCGGTAAAATCGATAACTCCCGCCAGCGGCAAGTGTACTTCGACTTCCGGCTCGACGTGCACGGCGGCCATCTTCGGCCGGGCCGCGCCGGGCCTCTCGACCGTCACTGGCTCGGCCGCCGCGAGGTGGCTGAAGGCGCGCAAGTGGGCATCGAGCGTGCGCCGCGTGGCCTCGTCGCGCGGGATGAGCACGATCGGCACGCGCTGGTTCGGCGGCAGGTTGACCTCGCCGCGCACCGAGCGCGCCCCGTCGATGGCGCGGGCGATGAGGTCCATTTCGGCCTCGGCCGCCTCATCAATCAGGTCGGCATCGGCAACCGGAAAGGGCGCCACCATGATCGACTCTGGATGCTGGGCGCTTTTGGGCAGGCGCTGCCAGATCTCCTCGGTGACGAAGGGCATGAACGGGTGCAGGAGCTTGAGCGAGCCGTCGAGCGCCTTGAGCAGGGAGCTCTGCGCCCCCGCTCGCGCCGCCGCCGTCTTCTCGCCGTAGAGCGCCGGCTTCGATAACTCGATGCCCCAGTCGCAGAGCTCGCCCCAGACGAACTTGTACACGCCGAGGGCCGCGTCGTTGAAGCGGTACTCCTCGAGCGCCAGATTGGTCTCGGCGGCGCAGCGCTGGAAGCGCGAGAGGATCCAGCGGTCGTAGACCGTCTGCGGCGGCTGCGGCCGCTCGGGCTCGTGGCCTTCGGCGTTCATCAGGACGAAGCGCGCGGCGTTCCAGATCTTGTTTGCGAATGCTCGATAACCGGCGATGCGGTCGACCGACAACTTGATGTCGCGGCCCTGCCCCGCCATCGAGGCGAGCGTCATCCGCAGCGCGTCGGCGCCGTGTTTGGCGGTGATCTCGAGCGGGTCGATGACGTTGCCCTTCGTCTTCGACATCTTCTCGCCCTTCTCGTCGCGCACCATCGCGTGCAAGAAGACCGTGTGGAACGGCACCTCGCCCGTGAAGTGCAGGCCGAGCATGGCCATGCGGGCGACCCAGAAGAAGAGGATGTCGAACCCGGTCTCCATCACCGAGGTCGGGTAGAACGTCTCGAAGGCCTTGGTCTTCTCGGGCCAGCCGAGCGTGCTCAGCGGCCAGAGCCCCGACGAGAACCAGGTGTCGAGCACGTCCGGGTCCTGCGTGAGGTTCGCCTTTTTGCAAATTTTGCAAATGGTCGGCGTCTCGCGCGCCACGGTGGCGTGGCCGTCTGCGCAGAACCAGGCCGGGATCTGGTGGCCCCACCAGAGCTGCCGCGAGACGCACCAGTCGTGGATGCCGCGCAGCCAGCGGAAGAACTCGGCGGTCCAGTTGTCGGGGACGAACTTGATGCGCCCCTGCTCGACCGCCTCGATGGCCGGCCCCGCCAGCGGCTCCATCTTGACGAACCACTGCTTCGACAGCAGCGGCTCGACGATCGAGTCGCAGCGCTGGCAGCGGCCGATGGCGTAGGTGTGCGGCTCGGTTCCCCGCTCGAGGCCCAGCTCCCCGAGGCGCGCCTTGAGCGCGGGCCGCACCTTGACGCGGTCCTGCCCGGCGAAGGGTCCGGCGTTCTCGTTGAGCGTGCCGTCGAGGTTGAGGATGTTGATCAGCTGCAGCTTGTTGCGCTTGCCGCTCTCGAAGTCCTCGAACGAGTGGCCCGGCGTCACCTTGACCGCGCCGGTGCCGAACTTCATGTCCACCAGGGTCGCGTCGGCGACGATGGGAAATTTGCGATCGACGATCGGGTGCTGCACCAATTTGCCGATCACCGCCTGGTAGCGCGGATCGTCGGGGTGCACGGCCACCGCGGTGTCGCCGAGCATGGTCTCGGGCCGCGTGGTCGCCACGACGATTTCGGTAATTCCGCCGGCCACCGGCTCGACGAGTTGGTAAGCAAATTTGTAAAGCTCGCCCTTGGCGCCCTCCTCGTGCTCGACCTCGAGGTCGGAGAGGGCGGTGCGGCAGCTGGTGCACCAGTTGATCAGCCGCTCGGCGCGGTAGAGCAGCCCTTCTTCGTGGAGGCGGACGAACGCCTCGCGCACGGCGCGCGAGGACTGCGCGTCCATGGTGAAGCGCTCGCGCTCCCAGTCGAGGGAAGCCCCGAGCGCGCGGTGCTGCTGCGAGATGCGCGATCCGCTCTTCTCTTTCCAGGCCCAGACGCGCTTGAGGAACTCCTCGCGGCCAAGGTCGTGGCGCGACTTCTTCTCCGCTTTCTTGATCTCGCGCTCGACCACCATCTGCGTCGCGATGCCTGCGTGATCGATGCCCGGCATCCAGAGCGCGTTGAAGCCGCTCATCCGCTTCCAGCGGATCAAGATGTCTTCAATCGTCGCGGTGAGCGCGTGGCCGATGTGCAGGCTGCCGGTGACGTTCGGCGGCGGCAGGACGATGCTGAAAGGCGGCTTGCCGTTCTTGCCTTGCTCGTCCTTGGCGTGGAAGAGGCCGCGCTCTTCCCAGAATGCGGCCCACCGAGGCTCGACCTTGGCGGGGTCGTAGCCCTTGTCGAGATCCGCCGGGCCACCCGACGAAATGGCCGACTCCGTCACCGCCATCAGAACGAGCTCCTCAGCGCGGGCGGACCTGCCGCGCGGGACGGCACCATAGCAAATCGCTGGCGGAAAAGCGGCGCAAAGGGAGCGGCTTCCAACAACTACGCGCCGCGTTCCTTCATCAGCCGATCGAGCTCCTCGCGGATGATGGTCTCGGCGAGCTCGGGCACCACTTCCCAGGCGATGCGCTCGATCACTTCGCGAGAGGCCTTGCTCAGCGCCTCGCGCAGCAGCGCCTCGCCACCATCGGCGGCGGCCGCTTTCGGAGGCTCCGCGATCCTGGCGGCGGGCTGGGGAACGACCGAGAGCGCCGGCGCCTTGGCCTCGTCCTTGGGCAGCGGCGGAGGCTGCGGGGCAGCCCGGATGGGCGTGGGCGCGGGCGGCACCGAGCGCAGCGCCGGCGGCTCGGGAGGCGCACGAGGCGGCGCCTCGTCGACAATCTCGTGCACTTCCTCGATCTCGTCGTCGGCGAGGAAGACGTCCTCCTCGGCCGCCATCGCCGGCTCGTCGTGCAGCGAGCCCAGGCGCGCGGTGTCGTGGTGCTGCTCGGGGGCGCCGGCCGAGAGCCCGAAGAGGTCGCGAGGCTTTTGCGCCACAGGGGCGGGAGGCGCGAGGGGAGGCAGCGGCGGAGGCCGCAGCGCGGCCGGAGGAAGCGGCGGAGGTCGCGCGACAACGGGAGGAGGCGCAGGAGGGCGAACCGCCGGCGGCGGCTTGGAGACGAGCGGCTGCTGCGGCAGCGGCGGAGGCCTCGCCGCCAGCGGCGCTGGAGGAAGTGAGGTGCGAGCAGCGGCCGGGTGCGGAGGAGGAACCAGCGGCGGCGGCTTGGAGAGGGGAGGAGCCGGCTTGGCGGCGAGAGGAGGGCCTGGCGGCCTGAGGGCAGCGGGGGGCGGCGCGCTTGGCGGCGCCTTGGCCGGGCCAGGCGAAGCCGCGAGCGGCGGACGCGACGCCTGCGGCGGACCCGCCGGTGGCGGCCTGGCCGGCGGAGGCCCCAGCGGCGCGGGCTTCATCGCGAGAGGCGGCGGCGCGGCGCTGGGCGCGGGCTTGCCGTACGGAGGAACACTCGGCGGCACGGTGGGCCGGCTCATCTGCAGGGTGCTGCCGACGGCGCCGGTGGGAGGCGGCTTGCTTGCGGCAGGCGGAGGCGCGGAGCGAAGGGGCTGCGCCAGCGGCGCCGCCGGGATCAGCGGCGCAGGTTTCAATGCCGCGGCCGGAGGAGGCGCCGTCACCAGCGCCGGCCTGGCGCCGGGATTGGCGAGGATGTTCTTGATTTGATCGATGAGCTTGGTGGAATCGAAAGGCTTGGGCAGGTGGCCATTGGCGCCGACGGCGATCACCCGCGCCGGGTCCACCGGCCCCTCCCCGCCGAGGAGCAGCACCGGAACGCCGCGAAGCCCGGCGTCCTGCCGCACCCGCTCGCAGAGCTCGAACCCGCCGAGCTTCGGCATCCGCACGTCGGCCAGGATGATGTCGGGCTTCGACTCGCGCGCGCGGAGCAGCGCTTCCTCGCCGTCCTTGGCGGACGTCAGCGCGACGTCCTCGGAGGCCAGGGCCATCCCGACTGCCTTCTGGATCGTGACCGAATCATCGGCGAGCAGGACGGAACGAGGCATGCGGGCGGCAACCTCCCCTTGAGCCTCGACGTGTACCGTGCGGCTGCCAGCGAGGCAAGGTTTTGCCCGTTGCCGTCGGGCGGCGATCGGCGATCGGCCCAAAAAAGACAAAGGCCCCGAGTCGCCCCGGGGCCCAGTCGATAGCCGACAGTCACTGGCCCGAGAGCCGTCTTTCAATAGTCGAGATCGTCTCCGCCGCCGTAATCCATCCCGCCCATTCCACCCATGCCGCCCATCCCTCCCATGCCGCCCATTCCACCCATGCCTCCGCCTCCTCCGCCGCCGGCCCCAGCCGATGCCTTCTTCGGCTTCTTGGGCTTCTCGGCGACCATGGCCTCGGTGGTCAAGAGCAGGCCGGCCACGCTGGCCGCGTTCTGCAGCGCGGTGCGGCTCACCTTGGCGGGATCAATGACGCCGGCGGCGACCAGGTCCTCGTACTTGTCGGTGGCCGCGTTGTAGCCGAACGCGCCCTTGCCCTCGTTGACCTTCATGAGGACGATGCTGCCCTCGAGGCCCGCGTTGGAGACGATCTTGCGCAGCGGCTCCTCGACTGCCCGGCGGATGATCTCGATGCCGACCCTCTCGTCTCCGGTCGCCACGAGCTTGTCGAGGCCCACGCTGCAGCGCAGGTACGCCACGCCGCCGCCCGGCACCACGCCCTCTTCGACGGCCGCGCGGGTGGCGTGCAGCGCGTCGTCCACGCGAGCCTTCTTCTCCTTCATCTCCGTCTCGGTGGCCGCGCCCACCTGCACCACCGCGACGCCGCCGACCAGCTTGGCGAGCCGCTCTTGCAGCTTCTCCTTGTCGTAGTCGCTCGTGGTGTCCTCGATCTGCGAGCGGAGCGTCTTGATGCGCCCGTCGATGTCGGCCTTCTTGCCGGCGCCGTCGACGATGGTCGTGTTGTCCTTGTCGATGGTGATGCGCTTGGCGCGGCCGAGGTCAGCGAGCGTGATCTGCTCGAGCTTCTTGCCGAGCTCGTCGCTGAACACCTGCCCGCCCGTGAGCACGGCCAGGTCCTTGAGCATCTCCTTGCGGCGATCGCCAAAGCCCGGCGCCTTCACTGCCGCGACCTTGAGCGTGCCGCGCAGCTTGTTGACCACGAGCGTCGCCATCGCCTCGCCTTCGAGGTCCTCGGCGATGATGAGCAGCGGCTTGCCGGAGCGCGCCACCTGCTCGAGCAGCGGGATGATGTCGGCCATGGCCGAGATCTTCTTCTCGGTGACGAAGAGGTACGCGTCCTCGAGCTCGACGACCATGCGGGCCGGGTCGGTGACGAAGTAGGGCGAGACGTAGCCGCGGTCGAACTGCATGCCCTCGACGATCTTGAGCGTGGTCTCGAGGCCCTTGGCCTCCTCGACGGTGATGACGCCTTCCTTGCCGACCTTCTCCATCGCCTCGGCCAGGATGTTGCCGATGGTCTCGTCGCCGTTGGCGCTGATGGTGCCGACCTGGGCGATGTCCTTCTTGCCCTGCGTCTTGGTGGCGAGCTTCTTGATCTCCTCCACGATGGAGACGACGGCGCGATCGATGCCGCGCTTGATCTCCATCGGGTTGTGCCCGGCGGCGACGAGCTTCAGCCCTTGCTCGTAGATGGCGCGCGCGAGCACG
>JBBRMA010000062.1:0-31020 GCA_038231075.1 Myxococcales bacterium
CGACCTGCTGCCAGCTCGCTGGAAGGCTCGGCGCGACGTGGCCCCCGCTCTGTAAGCACCGTCCGACGCCGTCGCCGCCTGCCACGACGCCGGCGCCCGGGTCAACCCAGTTTCCGGGGTGCGCCCGGGCGGACGGGCACGGCTCCCGACGCAAACTCCAAAGATGCGAGCGCAGCGAGCCTCCTCAGTCGGGTGGGCGCCCGTTCCTCGCGGCGGGTTCCCGCCTGCCCGCGGCCGGTACCTCGGCGCCTATCTGCCTGACATTGGGATTACCGCGCCTCTGGCGCGAGCTTCCGATACAACCCGACATATTCGCCAATCCGGTGCCCCCAACCCAAGGGCAGCTGCATCCCCCGCTGCTGGATTGCCATCCACCGCTTTCTATCATTCCCCGTTCCGGTCCCCCACACGTCGAGGGCGCGGTTGATCGCCCAACTCAACCCCTTCTCATCGAAGTGCTCGAAGACGAATCCGGTGCCGAAGTTCCTCCGCTCGTCGAGTTGCCAGACCGTGTCGGCGAGGCCGCCGGTCTTGTGGACGATAGGAACCGTGCCATAGCGCAGGCTGTACATTTGATTCAATCCGCACGGCTCATAGCGCGACGGCATGAGGAACAGATCGGCGCCGGCCTCGACCAGATGGGCGCGGTCCTCGGCGAAGATGTTCTGGAACGCCACCTGGCGCGGGAACGCTTGCGCCAGGCGGCGGAAATAGCTCTCGTATTGCGGCTCGCCGGTGCCGAGGACGAGGAGCTGAAAGCCGCGCCGCGAGAGCAGCTCGGGCAAGACGGGCATGCAGAGGTCCAGGCCCTTCTGCCACACCAGCCTCGAGACGATGGCCAAAAGCGGCACCTCGCGCCGGTAGGGAAGCCCGGCCACGCCGAGCAGGTACTGCTTGTTGCGCTCCTTGCCTTCGAGGTTCGCCGCATTGAAATGGTATTTCAAATGATGGTCTTGAGTTGGATCCCATTCGACGTCGTCGATGCCGTTCAAGATGCCAAAGAGCACGTCGCGGCGGCTGCGCAGAAGGCCATCGAGGCCGGCGCCGCTCTCTTTGGTCTGGATCTCGCGCGAATAGGTCGGGCTGACGGTGGTGATGGCGCCCGCGTGAAGGATGCCGGTGGTGAGGAAGCTGAAGCGGCCAGCGCGCAGGTCGTCGCCGTGCACCAGGCTCGCCGAGGGTCCAAGGCCCGTCTCGGGCAGCACGCGCGCGTCGAACATTCCCTGGTGGCCGAGGTTGTGGATGGTGAGCAGGCTGCGCGTGCGCGCGAAGAGCGGCTCGGCGCGAAACTGCGTCTTGAGCAAGAGCGGGATCAGCGCCGTCTGCCAGTCGTTGACATGCGCGATGTCGGGCGCGAAGCGCAGCGCCTGGCACGCGCGCAGCGCCGCCTGGCAGAGGACCGAGAAGCGCAGGTGCTCGTCGGCGTCGGTGCCGTAGATCGACGGGCGATCGTAGAGCGAGGGGCAGCGCACGAAGTAGACGGGCACCGAGGTGCCGGGCAGGGGCGAGGTATAGATCGAGACGCGGACCTGGTGCGGCCCAAGCTGAAAGGTCACCTCGGGCAGCACCTCGGTGAAGTGGCGCCCCTTGGCATGGACTCGCAGGTACATCGGCAAGAAGAGGCGCACGTCGTGGCCGAGCGCGTGCAGGTGGCGGGGCAGGGCGGCCGAGACGTCGCCGAGGCCGCCCGCTTTGGCGAAGGGGGCCACCTCGGAGGAGACGAAGAGGACGTTCATGCGCCCTTGATAGGACAGGCCGGGCGGCGGTGAGTCAAGAGCGCGTCCGCTTGACCTGCGCCAAGCGGTGGGTCGCGCGAAGTCTCCGGGCCTCTGCTACTCTGCCCCCCCGATGCCCGCCGACGTCATCTTCCTCGAGCCTTGCTTCCCCGCCAACCAGCGCGAGTTCGTCCGCGCCCTCCACGCCGTTGGCGCGCGCGTCACCGGCATCGGCGAGCGGCCGCGCGAGGCGCTCGACGGCGACCTCCGGCAGTGGCTGCACCACTACCAGCAGATCGGCAACGTCACCGACGTGGACCAGGTCGAGCGCGCCGTGCGCTTCGTCCAGGGCAAGGTGAGGGTCGATCGGCTCGAGGCCGTGGTCGAGGCCCACGTCATGTGCGCCGCGCGCGTGCGCGAGAAGTGCGGCATCCCGGGCACCAGCGTGAAGACCACCTGGCTGTGCCGCGACAAGCCCGCGATGAAAGAAGCGCTGCGCGCGGCCGGCGTGCCCTGCGCGCAGTCGCTCGGCTCGGACAGCGTGGAGGAGATCCGCGAGTTCGCCTCCCGCGTCGGCTATCCGCTCATCGTCAAGCCGCGGGACGGCGCGGGCGCGTCGGGCACCTCGCGCGTGGACGACGAGCAAGGGCTGCTCCGCGCGCTCGCCCAGTCGGGCGTGGGACAGGGCCGCAGCGTGGCCATCGAGGAGTTCATCGAGGGCCACGAGGGCTTCTTCGACACCATTTCGATCGGCGGCAAGGTCGCGCACGAGTTCGCCACCCATTACTATCCAAACGTGCTCGAGGCGATGCGCACCCGCTGGATCTCGCCGCAGTTCATCACCACCAACCGCATCGACAGCGCCGGCTACAACGAAGTGAAGGCGATGGCGCGCAAGGTGATCTCCGCGCTCGAGGTCGAGACCTCGGCCACTCATATGGAATGGTTCTACGGCGCCAAAGGGCTCAAGTTCAGCGAGATCGGCTGCCGGCCGCCCGGCGTGCGCGCGTGGGATCTCTATGCGGCCGCCAATGAGTTCGATATCTACCGCGAGTGGGCCATGGCGGTGGTCCACGGCAAGACCAGCCAGGCGCTCTCGCGGCGCTATGCAGCGGGAATCATCGCGCTGCGGCCCGATCGCGACGGCACCATCAGCGGATACGAAGGCATTGACGAATTGCACCGGCGCTATGGTCAATTCATCCTCGATTCGTATCTGCCGCCGCCGGGCACGCCCACCCAGCCGGTCGAGGCCGGATATATGGCCAACGCCTGGCTGCGCATGCGCCACCCCGACTACGACACGCTGCGCGGCATGCTCGACACCGTAGGCCAGACCGCCAAGGTGCGCGCGCGGTGAAGCAGGCCGGCGTGGTCCTCCTCGGAGCGCAGCGGTTCGACCCCACGCTCGGCGCGGTGGTGGCGGAGGCCGGCGTCAAGGGCCGCATCGCCGTGGTCACCGCCGGCTGGCAAGAGCGCGAGCTGGAGGACGACGATCTGGCGGCGCACCTCGGCGGCCGCACCGTCAACCTCCGCCTGCACGGCCGCGGCGAAGAGGTGTTCGCCGAGGACCCGGAGCTGCGCGCGGCGCACCGCGATCGGCAGGACGCGCTCCGCCACCGGCAGGACTTCTATCGCATCCGCCTCGAGTTCGAGCTCGAGGCGAGGCGGGTGATGCAGAAGCGCTCGGCGCCCAGGGAGGTCGTCGAGGAGCACGCCGAGGCGTCACTGCAGGCCATCCGCGAGCTCGACCGCTGGCACCTCGCCAACTGCGCGCGGACGCACGCCGACTTCGAGGCGCGCTGGAAGCTGGCCGAGCGGCCGAGCGTCGCGCGCCACCGGCGCGAGCTGCAAAAAGTCGTCGAGGGCTGCGACGCGCTGGCCATCGCCGGCGGCCACGTCGCCTCGCTGACCAACCGCCTCTCGCTCTTCGGCCTGGGCGCGCTCGCCAAGGGCCGCTGGCTCTTCGCCTGGTCGGGCGGCGCCATGGCCGTCAGCGAGCGCGTCGTGCTCTTCCACGACGACCCCCCGCAAGGTCCGGGCGCGAGCGAGGTGATGGACTCGGGGCTCGGCCTCGTGCCCGGCGTCGTCGTCCTGCCTGAGCCCGAGCAGCGCCTGCATCTGGACAACCGCGAGCGCGTCGCCGAGCTGGTGCGCCGCTTTGCCCCCTCGCGCTGCCTGGCGATGCCGGCCCGCTCGTACCTCACCTACCGCGGCGGCCGCTTCACGGGGGTCCACGGCGTCCTCGAGCTCCGCGACGATGGCGGCAACGCGACCTTCGACGGCGAGAGGCGCAGATGAGCGCGCCCTTGACCATCGCGGAGCTGCTCGCCGACGCGCCCGACTCCGCGAAGGTGCGCGCCTTCCTGGCCGGCCGCCGCGTTCCCATCGTCGACGGCACCAGCGTGACGTTCGTCTGGCTGGGAGAGGCCGACGCCGTCTCGCTTCGCCACTGGATCTACGGCCTCGAGTCCGCGACCGCCCTGACCCGCCTGCCCGGCACCGACTTCTGGCACCTGACGCTCGAGATCCCGGGCCTCGCGCGCGTCGAGTACAAGTTCGAGGTCCACCGCGGCGGCCACAGCATCTGGATCGAGGACCCGCTCAACCCGAACCGCGCCCGCGATCCGTTCGGCGCCAACTCGGTCTTGCAGAGCGAGGGCTACGAGGCGCCTTCCTGGGCGAGGCCTGACCCCACCGCGCGCCGCGGCTCGCTGGAGGTGGTCCACCTCGAATCAAGGTCCTTGGGCCGCCGCGACGTCGGCGTCTATCTTCCGGCGCGCTTCCGGCGCAGCCGCGAATATCCGCTCCTGGTCGTGCACGACGGCAGCGACTACCTGAACTATGCCAGCATGAAGGTCGTGCTCGACAACTTGATTCATCGGCTGGAGATCCCCGATATCATCGTCGCCTTTACCAACTCACCCGATCGCCTGGTTGAGTATGCCAACGATGAGCGCCACGCGAGCTTCCTCAATGACGACCTCGCGCCCGGCCTGGCGAAGCTCTATCCGCTCATCGACCGGCCACAAGGAAGGGCCCTGATGGGCGCGAGCTTTGGCGCCATCGCCGCCTTCTCCACCGCGTGCGCGAAGCCTGGCTTCTGGGGCAAGCTGCTCTTGCAATCTGGTTCGTTCGCCTTCACCGACATCGGCACCCGCAACCGCCGCGGCCCGCTCTTCGACAACGTGGTCCAGTTCGTCAACGCCTATCGAGCCGAGCCCAAGGCCGTGAGCGAGAAGGTGTTCTTGAGCTGCGGCGTGTTCGAGTCATTGATCTACGAAAACCGGTCGCTCGTCCCGCTGCTCACGGCGACCGGCATGGAAGTGAAGTTCGTCGAGGCGCGCGACGGGCACAACTGGGAAAACTGGCGCGACCGCCTGCGCGAAGGCTTGAGCTGGCTGCTTCCGGGTCCGCTGCTCTTCATCTACGAATGAGGCGTTGATATGGCCGAGGTCATCCGTCGCATCGGGCTGTCGCTGGGGGCAGACATCTGCTGGCCCATCTGCTTCGAGCAGATGATGAAGCGCCTCGATCTCAAGATCCCCCACCAGGGCGACACCGTCCGCTTCGAGGTCGAGCGGGTCACCATCGAGCCCTTCGATCTCAAGCAGCCGGTCAAATATGACGTGGTCGTGGACCGGCTGACCCATTGGTTCCACACCAGCCGCGAGTGGATCAAGAAGGGCATCGTGATGAACGACCTCTACGTGTTCAACAATCCGTGGAGCGTCCAATCAAATGAAAAGCACACCACCTATTGCGCCATGATGCAGCTCGGGATGCCCATCCCCGAGACCTGGATGTTGCCGCCCAAGAGCTATGAGCCGACGCCTGATTTGAAGCCTACCTTGAAGAGCTATGCCAAGCTCTTCGATATCGGCCGCGTCGGCGACCAGCTTGGGTGGCCGCTCTTTCTCAAGCCCTACGACGGCGGCGGCTGGCGCGCGGTGACCAGGGTGGCCGACACCAAGGCCGCCTGGAAGGCCTATGAGGAGAGCGGCAAGTCGGTGATGCACGCGCAGCAGTCGATCGAAGGGTTCGACCGCTTCGTGCGCTGCATCGGCTTTGGCGCGCAGACCCGCTGCGTGCTCTACGACCCGTCGGCGCCGCTGCACGATCGCTACACCATGCAGCAGGGCTTCATCCCCAAGGCCGAAGAGGAGCACCTGCGCAAGGTGACGCTCACCATCAATGCGTTCTTCGGCTGGGAGTTCAACTCTTGCGAGGCGCTGCGGCGCGAGGGCACCTGGTATCCGATCGACTTCGCCAATCCCTGCCCCGACTCGCAAGTGACCAGCCTCCATTTCCACTTTCCCTGGCTGGTGAAAGCGTACCTGCGCTGGAGCATCTTCACCGCGGCCACCAAGAAGAAGATGCGCCCGAACCTCGACTGGGCGCCTTTCTATGAGATCGCGGCGCAGGAGCTCTCCTATGCCGAGAAGCTCGACAAGTATGCCGCCATCGCCGAGGAGCGCTTCGAGACCGCGCGCTTCGAGGAGTTCTGCGCCAAGCACCTCGGCCACCTCGACACTGAGGCCTATGAGTTCTTTGCAACTCAAGAAGCCAAGCAGGCGGTCAGGCTCAAGGTGACCGCGCTCTTCCCGGCCCACGAAGTCGAAAAGTTTACCGAGCTGTTCTGGTCGCGCATCCAGGACTGGCGCCGACTGGGATGCCCGTGAAGAGACAGCCGACGGCAGCCCTTGGGGGAAAAAGATGTTTCTAAAATCACGCTGGCATTCATCGCGCGTGGGCTGCGAGGTCACGCTCGCGCGCTGGGGCGAATATGGTCAGCCAGTGCTGGTCTTCCCGACGGCAGGAGGCGACGCCGAGGAGATCGAGCGCTTCCTCATGATCAAGGCGCTGCAGCCGCTCATCGACGGAAGGCGCATCAAGATCTACTCGTGCGACAGCGTCGGCGGGTCGGTCTGGTTCAACAAGCAGGGCACGCCGCAGCACCGGATGTGGATGCAGAACCAGTTCCACCAGTTCATCAAGCACGAGGTGGCGCCGGCCATCCACGCCGACTGCCGCACTTCGGACATCGGCATCTGGGCGGCGGGCTCGTCCATCGGCGCGTTCCATTCGGCCGCGGTAGTCTGCCGCTTCCCCGACCTCTTCCACCGCGCCCTGGCGATGAGCGGCACCTTCAACCTCATGCGCTTCATAGAAGTGGACCAGCCGACCGACGAGTTCAAAGTGGCCTCGCCGCTCTACTTCCTGCCCCACCTCGAAGGGCGCCACCTCGAGGTGTTGCGCACCCGTCACATCCAGCTCGCGACGGGCGAGGGGAAATGGGAAAACATCGGCGAGAGCTGGGCGCTCGCCAACGCGCTCGGGGCCAAAGGGGTACCCAATCACCTCGACTCCTGGGGCCCCGATTGGGATCACGACTGGGTGACGTGGCGGGCGATGATGCCCAAGTATCTTGACGAGTGGACGCGCTGATCGCAGCGCAGGAAAGCCGATGCCGACCGACAACTCAGCGACCCACGAGCACAAGAAGACCACCGGCCAGCTGGTCGGCGACGCGCGCCGCGACTACATGCGCGCGCTGCTCAAGGACCTGCGCGCCGTCGAGCGCATGGTGGAAGAGGGCATGTTCGAGCGCGGCGTCTCCCGCATCGGCGCCGAGCAGGAGATGTTCCTGGTGGACCGCTCGTACCACCCGGCGCCGGGCGCGCTGAAGATCCTCGAGCGCATCAAGGACCCGCACTTCACCACCGAGCTTGGCCTCTTCAATCTAGAGCTGAACGCCGACCCGCAGCCCTTCGCGGGACACGGCCTGCGGCAGATGGAGACGCAGCTCACCGAGCTGTTCGGCAAGGTCCGCGACACGGCAGAGTCGCTCGAGCTGCACGCGGTGCTGACAGGCGTCTTGCCGACCATCGGCAAGAGCGACCTGGGCATGCAGCACATGGTGCCGAACGCCCGGTATCTGGCGCTCAGCCGCGCCATGGCCGAGGCCCGGGGCGACGCCTTTGATTTCTCGATCAAGGGTATCGACGAGCTGGTCGTGCGCCACGAGTCGGTGATGGTCGAGGCCTGCTGCGCCAGCTTCCAGGTCCATCTGCAGCTGGCGGAGCCCGAGCGCTTCGCCGAGGCCTACAACCTCTCGCAGCTGTTGCTCGGGCCGGTGCTGGCGTCGGCCGTCAACTCGCAGGTCTTCCTCGGACGCCGCCTCTGGAACGAGACGCGCATCGCGCTCTTCGAGCAGGCCTGCGACGTGCGCACGCCCGCGATGCACCTGCGCGACACTCAAGGCCGCGTCTCCTTTGGTACCGATTGGCTCAAAGGCAGCGTGCTTGATTTATATAAAGAGAACGTCAAGCGCTTCCGGCCATTGGTCGGCACCGACTCGGTCGAGGACCCCTTCGACGCTCTCAAAGACGGCCGCGCGCCTGAGCTGAAGGCCTTGCGGCTGCACAATGGCACCATCTATCGCTGGAACCGGCCGACCTATGGCATCTCCGAGAACGGCAAGCCGCACCTGCGCATCGAGCTGCGCACGCTGCCGTCGGGGCCGACCATTCCCGACGAGGTGGCCAACGGCGCGCTCTGGCTCGGCCTGATGAGCGAGCTGCTCGCGACCCACGAGGACATCCCCAAGCGGATGGACTATGCGCACGCGCGCGCCAACCTCTATGCGGCCGCGCGCGATGGGCTGGGCGCGCGGCTCTATTGGCTGGACGACGAAGAGATGCTGGCGACGCCGCTGCTCCTTGAGAAGCTGCTCCCGATGGCGCAGTCGGGGCTCAATCGCGCCGGCGTCGATCCCGAGGACAGCGCGCGCTATCTGGGCATCCTTGATCAGCGCATCCGCACCGGCCGCACGGGGTCGCGCTGGATGCTGCAATCCCTGGCCGCGATGCAGGAGCGAGGCAACCAGGGCGCGCGCTTGACCGCGCTGGTGGCGGCCACCATCGCGCGGCAGCGCACCGACCGGGTGGTGAGCGAGTGGGAGCGCGCCCGCCTCGACGAGAACGACAGCGCCCGCACCGGATATCAAAAGGTCTCGCAATACATGGCCACGGATATGTCCACCGTGCGCCCCGACGATCCGATTGAGTTGGTGGCTGATTTGATGAGCTGGGAGCGCATCCGCCACGTGCCGGTGGAGAACGACAAGGGCCTCCTGGTCGGCCTCGTCACTTCGCGCGCGGTGATGCGTTATTTGACCGGGCTCTTCAAGTATCCGCCGCAGCCCGGGAGCGCGGGCACCGCGGTCTCTGAGATCATGAAGAAGGACCTGGTCACGGTGACTCCCGACACCACCACGGTGGACGCCATCGCGCTCATGCGCCGCTATCGCATCGGCTGCCTGCCGGTGGTGCAGGACGGCCATATCGTCGCGCTCCTCACCGAGGAGGATTTCGTCGGCATCGCCTCCAAAGTGCTGGAAGCGGAGCCCGCCACCGTCGCCCTCGCGCCCGCCGCCGATGCCGCCCGGACCGACACTCCCTGAGAGCACGGCTGTCACCGCGGTCGAAGCGCAGGACCGTTCCGCTGCAAGAACGGCGGCGCCGGTCGCCTTCGCGCGCTGCAGGCAGGCGATCGCGTTGACTTCAACTCGCGGCAGGCCCATACAGGAGACTACGTAGCGGGCTTTGCGAGCCGAGAGAAGACCGGCTCGGTTGCTCGCTTCCTCGGGCGCTGGCCCTCCTTTCATTTGCAGAGGCCCAACGACGCGATGCGCCCCCTGCGGGCGCCGGAGGCAGGGCCGTGAGCATCAAGAAGCGGAGAGCAGCCCGGCCGAAGAAGGCCGCCGCCAAGGAAGTCTTGCCCTCCGACGAGCAGGGCGCGAGTTTTCCCATTGTGGGAATTGGCGCGTCCGCGGGTGGGCTCGAGGCCTTTACCCAGCTGCTCGAGGCGCTGCCGGCCGACACCGGCATGGCCTTCATCCTCATCCAGCACCTGGACCCGCTGCACACGAGCTTGCTCAGCCAGGCGCTGGGCAAAGCCACGGCCATGCCGGTCCTTCAGGCCGGTGACGGCATGGTGGTCGCGCCCGACCACGTGTACGTAATCCCACCGAACGCCGACATCTCGTTGCACGGCGACATGCTCTCGGTGGTGGCGCGCGGCAAGTCGAAGGGCGCGCCGCACCTGCCCATCGACTCGTTCTTTCGCTCGCTCGCGATCGCGCGCGGCCGCCAGGCGATCGGCGTCGTGCTCTCCGGCACGGCCTCCGACGGCACCGAGGGGCTGCGCGCCATCAAGGACGAGCACGGCATCACCTTGGCGCAGGACCCGCTGACCGCGAAGTTCAGCGAGATGCCGCAGAGCGCGCTCAACGCCGGGGTGGTCGATCAGCGGCTCGCGCTGCCGCTGCTGGCGGAGGAGCTTTCCCGCCTGGGTCGCCATCCGTACCTCGCGCAGGCCCTGGCCGCGGAGCTGCCGCAGGGCGACGCGTTCGAGCAGATCCTGCGGCTGGTGCGCGGCGCCGGCGGCATCGATTTCACCGAGTACAAGCCGGCGACCCTCCAGCGGCGCCTGGGCCGCCGCCTGGCGCTGCGCCGCTTCTCTACACTCGAGTCGTACCTCGAGCACCTGCGCGCCGATCCGAAGGAGGTGCTGGCGCTGCAGGAGGACATCCTCATCCACGTCACCTCGCTCTTCCGCGACCCGGAGGTGTTCGAGGAGCTCAAGGCCACCATCTTTGCCAGGCTGCTGGACCCGGGCGCAGGCGACTCGCCGGTGCGCATCTGGGTCGCGGGCTGCTCCACGGGCGAAGAGGTCTACTCGCTCGCGATCGCGCTGCTCGAGCGCCTCGAGTACTCGCCCTGCAACCGGCCCATCCAGATCTTCGGCACCGACGTGAGCGAACAGGCGATCGCCGTCGCGCGCCTGGGCGTCTATCCGGACGCCGCCGTGCGCCACCTCAGCGAGGAGCAGCGGCGCACCTTCTTCGTCCGGGTGGACGCGGGGTACCGCATCCAGAAGATCGTCCGCGAGATGTGCGTCTTCGTCCGGCATGACCTGGCGCGCGATCCGCCCTTCGCCAAGCTCGACCTGATCTCCTGCCGCAACGTGCTCATCTATTTCGCCGCCCCGCTGCAGAAGCGCATCATCGCCACGTTCCATTACTGCCTGAACCAGCCCGGCCACCTCTTGCTCGGGCGCACCGAGAGCCTGGTGGCCCACGGGCGCTTCTTCACGCCGCTCTCCAAGGCGAACAAGATCTTCACCCGCACCGGCGTCGCCAGCACCCTGCGCTTCACGCAGCAGAAGCGAAGAGAGCAGACGGCGGCAACCACTCCGACGGATCGCGCGGCGACCGATCAGCACAGCTCGCCGGCCGAGGTCTCGCGCCTGGTCGATCGGATCCTGCTCGGCAAGTATGCGCCGCCGGGCGCGCTGGTGAACCAGTCGCTGGAGGTGCTGCAGTTCCGCGGCCGCACCGGTGACTTCCTCGAGCCCGCCGCCGGCGACCCGCAGAGCAACCTCCTGAAGATGGCGCGCCCCGGGCTGCTCTCGCCGCTGCGCGCTGCCTTTGCCGAGGCCCGGCGTGAGCGCAGGCCGGCGCAGCGGGAAGGCTCGATCCCGGACGAGTACGGCGCGACCAGGAAGTGCAGGGTGCTGGTCCTGCCGCTGATCGGAGAGGGCAACCGGGAGCCGCTCTTTCTGGTCCTGTTCGAGGACGCCCCCTCGGGCAAGCCCGTCGAGCGCGAGCGGCGCGGAGCCCGGCCGCCGAACGGCAAGCTCGAGGACGAGCTCGCCTCGACCAGGGAGTATCTGCAATCCTTGATCGAGGAGCACGGCCGCACCAACGACGACCTGGGCTCGGCCAACGAAGAGCTGATCTCGTCGAACGAAGAGCTGCAGAGCATGAACGAGGAGCTGGAGACGGCCAAGGAGGAGCTGCAGTCGGCCAACGAGGAGCTGGTCACCGTCAACGACGAGCTGCACAGCACCAATCAGCAATTGCACAAGGTGAACGGCGATCTCATCAACCTGCTCGACACCGTCGATCTGCCGGTGGTCATCCTCGACCTGCAGCGCCGCATCCGCCGCTTCACGCCCATGGCGCGAGATCTCATGAACGTGCTGCCGGGCGACATCGGGCGGCCCATCGACGACATCCGGCTCAACGTGCAGGTCACCGATCTCGACCAGCGCATCGCCAGGGCCATCTCCTCCGGGCTCATCGACGAGTCCGAGGTCAAGGATCGCCACGGCCACTGGCACCGCATGCAGGTCCGTCCCTATCGCTCGCCCGACGGCATCATCGACGGCGCGCTGGTCTCCTTGGTGGACATCGACGCGCTCAAGCACACGGTGCACGACGCCGAGTGGGCCCGCGACTACGCCGCCGGCGTGGTGGACGCCGTGCAGGTGCCGCTGCTGGTCCTCGACGAGGGGCTGCGCGCGCACTCGGGCAACGAGGCCTTCTACGCGGAGTTCGGGCTGACGCCGGAGACCACCGAAGGCAAGGCGATGACCGACTGGGGACCCGGCTGGGACATCCAACCGCTGCAGCGGCTGCTCGCGGATCTCTTCGCCGGCGGAGGAGTGTTCCAGGGCGTGGAGGTGGAGCGCGAGTTCGGCCAGAGGCGCAGGTGGCTCTCGTTCTCCGCGCGCCTGGTGGATCCGCGCATCGGCGCCCGCACCGCCCTGCTCGCCATCGAGGACGTCACCGAGCGCAAGCGCGGCGAGGCCGAGCGCGCCGAGCTGCTGCTCCGCGCCGACGCCGCCCGCGCCGAGGCCGAGGGGGCCAACGGCGCCAAGGACAACTTCCTGGCCACGCTCTCCCACGAGCTGCGCACGCCGCTCTCCACCATCCTCATGCAGGCGCAGCTGATGCGCCGCGGAGATCTCAGCGGCGAGCGCGTCAGGCACATCTCGGAGGTGCTGGAGCGCTGCACCCTGATCCAGTCGCAGCTGATCGACGACCTGCTCGACACCTCGCGCATCGTCACCGGCAAGCTGCGCCTCGAGCTCGCAACCGTTGACGTCGCCGAGCTGGTGCGCACCGCCTACGAGGCCATCTCCGAGCAGGCCGCGCGCAAGCCCGTCGAGATCGAGGTCAAGGCGGAGCTGTTCGCCGGGCGGATGCTCGGCGATCGCGTCCGCCTCCAGCAGGTCATCTGGAACCTGCTCGGCAACGCCATCAAGTTCACTCCGGCGGGCGGGCGAATTTTAATGAAGCTCACCCACCAGTTCGGGCACGCGCAGATCGAGGTGACGGACACGGGCACCGGCATCGACCCCGCCTTCCTGCCCCACATCTTCACCCGCTTCTCCCAGCAGAACGGCTCGAGCTCGCGGCGGCACGGCGGCCTCGGGCTCGGCCTCGCCATCGTCCGCCACATCGTCGAGCTGCACGGCGGCACGGTGCGCGCCAAGAGCGGCGGAGCCGGCCAGGGCACCACCTTGCTGGTGTCGCTGCCGCTCAGCCCCGAGCTCGAGGCAGTCCCGGTCCCGGACGCCCCCACGCCCGCCCCCGCCATCGACCTCGGAGGCATGCTGGTCTTGCTGGCGGACGACGACGTCCGCTCGCGCGAGGCCACCGAGGAGCTGCTCCACCGCTCGGGCGCCAAGGTGCGCGCGGTGGCCTCCGCCGAGGAGGCGCGGACGGCGCTGGAGCGCTTCGTTCCGGCGCTGATCGTCAGCGACATCGCCATGCCGGGCGAGGACGGCTACAGCTTCTTGCGCTCGGTGCGCCAAGGCGGCAAGCCCCACGCGCGGGTGCCTGCCATCGCCCTCACCGCGCTGGCCGGCATCGAGGATCGCCAGGCGGCGATCTCAGCCGGCTTCCAGGAGCACGTGGCCAAGCCGGTGGACGCCGAGCGGCTGCTGCGCCTGGTGGCGCGCCTCACGCCGACCTCTTGAGTCAACTCAACGAGGCTTGAGTCAACTCAACCCCGAGAGAGCCGCGCGACCAGCCGCGCCTCGTTCGCCGGCCACTCGGACGCCAGCAGCGAATAGAACGCGCTCGGTCGCTGCCTGGCGAGCGGCAGCCAGGTGGTCATCACCCCGTCGAACCGCGCGCCGAGCCGCGCGATGGCCGCCCGCGAGCGCGCGTTGGACTCCGCCGTCTTCAGCATCACCCGCGGCAGCTTCCACTCGCCGAAAGCGTGGCGCAGCATCAAGAGCTTCGCGGCGGTATTGATGTGCGTGTGCTGCGCGGAGTGCGACAGCCAGGTCCAGCCGATCTCGACGCACGAAGGCGACGCGTTTGGCAGGCCCGGCACCGGCACGATGAACCACTCGAGCGTGGCAAAGCGCGTCGCGCCGACCACGGCGCCGCTGCCCGCGTCGATGGTCGCGAAGGGAATCGCCGCGCCGGCCGCGGACGAGGCCAGCGCCGCCTCCACCCAGCGCCGCATGTCTTCCAGGTTGTCCGGCACGAAGGTGTGCCCATAGCTCTCGCGGCCTTCGCTGGCGGCGCGCAGGAGCGGCTCGACGTGGTCGAGCGAGAGCGGCAGGAGGTGGACGAGCGGCCCGCGCAGCGGTCCTGCGTTCAGAGGTCCCAGCATGGGGGCAATGCTATCTCAGCGCCTGGCCCCTTGCTCGCCGGCGAGCCGGTCCATCCAAACGAACGCCAGGACCGTAGTCTCAGTTGACGCGATCTCCGCGGTTCGCCAAGGTGCCGGCGTGACGGGTCGAGCAAACCAACGCGCTGCCGCGCTGCTCGCCGCCGTGGCGATGTTCGGGCTCGCGCTCGCGCCGCTGGTCCACGCCGAGCAGCACCTGCACGAGGCCGCCCTCTCGCGCAAGCAGGCCCTCGCGGTCGTCTTCCGGCTCGCCTTCAAACAGCAGCGGAGCCCCGCGCAACAAGAGGCGCTCCAGACCGCGCTGGAAGCGGCGTTCGGCGGGCGCGGCGAGAAGCACCAGCGGCCCGGCCATCGCCATTCCCACCGCGGCGAAGGCTCGCACGGCTCCTCCTCGCTCGAGCACTTCGCGCTCGCGCTCCACACCCCCGCGGCGCCTCCCGCGGCTCGCCCGCCGGCGCCGCTCGCGCAAGGACAGCTCTTTGCGACGCGCGCGCTGCTGCTCACTCCCCATTACTCAACCCCCGAGTCTTCACAAGGACCGCCGCAGGCCTGACGCAGCCGCTCCGTCAGCCCTTTGTTCGTTTGCAGCGACTTGTCGATCATTCGAGGCTTCACCATGTCCAGGCTCCATTGGCGCGCAGCCGCGTGCTGCGCGATCCTGATCGTCCCCTGCGCTTCCTTTGCCGACGCGCCGCCGTCGCGCTTCAAGCCGCCGGTGCTCGTCGAGCGCGTCGAGGCGAAGTATCCCGAGCAGGCGAGGAAGGAGGGCGCCACCGGCACCGTCCTCTTGCAACTGGTCGTCGGGGTGGACGGCAGCGTCTCCGAGGCAAAGGTCGCCAAGGCCGCGGGCCATGGGTTCGACGAGGCAGCGCTCGAGGCCGCGCGACTCTCGCGCTTCCAGCCCGCCACTCAAGAAGGCAAGCCGGTCGCGGTGCAGATCAACTATGAGGTGCAATTCCAACTCAAGGATCCAGAGCTGCCCACCCTGCGCGACACGGCGGCCGCAGCGGGACCCGCGGCAAAGACTCCAGCGCCCTTCGAGGCCATCGTCGAGGGCGAGCGCCCCTTCAGCGCCGCCAGCGCCTCCACCGTGCGCGATCGCGACTTCCTCTTGCGCCCGCGCTTCACCCCGGAGGACATCCTCCGCTCGGTGCCGGGCCTCGTCATCGCGCAGCACCAGGGGGGCGGAAAAGCAGACCAGCTCTTCCTGCGCGGCTTCGACTCCGACCACGGGACCGACGTGGCCGTCTCCCTCGATGGCGTGCCCGTCAACATGCCCTCCCACGCGCACGGGCAAGGCTTTGCCGACTTGCACTTCTTGATCCCTGAGATCCTGGAGAAGGTTGAGATCACCAAAGGACCCTACTTCGCCGACAAAGGTGATTTCGATACCGCCGGCGCCGTCAACCTCGTGACCCGCGACCGCTTCGAGCATTCTCAATTCACCGTGCAAGGCGGCTTCCTGCCCGGATATACCGGCAAGGTAGACGGCGTGCCCGGCTCGACCGACCGGCGCGGGCTCAACTATCGCGTGGTCGGCATCGCCAGCCCCGAGGTGGGCGATGTCCGCCCCTTCTTTGCGGGCGAGGTCTCGGGCCTCGAAGGGCCGTTCCAGACCAGCGAGCGATTGGAGCGCTACAACTTCTTCTCCAAGGTCGGGTTCGATCTCTCGGCAAAGACCAAGCTGTCGGTGCTGGCCAGCGCCTATGCGTCGAGCTGGTATGGCTCGGGTCAGATTCCGTCGCGGCTGGTGGATTCGGGCGTCCTCGATCGGTATGGCGCCATCGACCCGACCGAGGGCGGCAATACCCAACGGCAGCAACTCATCGCGAGTCTGGTGACCCACCCCGACGCGAAGTCTACCTTCTCGCTGACCGGCTCCTATATTCGCTACAACCTGACCCTCTATAATGATTTCACCTTCTTTGCGAAGAACCCGGACGGCGACGAGATCGAGCAGGACGACACCCGCAGCGTGCTCTATGCGGCCATGCGCTACGAGCGGCGCGACGAGGATCTGCTGCCCGGCCCGCTCTTCAGCACCATGGGCATCCAGTTTCGCAATGACGAGATCACCGCCGGTCTCTACAAGGTCAAAGAGCGGGTGCGGCGGCAGACCTGCGACACCTTGCCGGCGCCCTGCGTGAGCACGATCAATCACCAGACCGACGCGGCGGCCTATCTCCAAGAGGAGTGGCGCCCGACCCGGAAGCTGCGGCTGATCGGCGGCCTCCGCACCGACCTGTTCGTCTTCGACGTCCATTCACTCAAGCCTGACTTCGGGTTCAGCCCCGACAGCCCGGGTCCGCAGGCGCCGGTGGTGCAGCGCAGCATCCAGTCACCAAAGGCCAGCGCGGTGTACTCACCGATCGAGCAGCTCGATCTCTACTTGAACTTTGGCTCGGGCTTTCATTCCAACGACGCCCGCAGCGCCATTCCCGCCCATGGTGACGGCGCGCTCCCGCGCGCGCTCGGCTACGAAGTGGGCGCGCGCGCGCGTCTGGCCGACAGCAAGCTCGAGCTTGGCGCCGCCCTCTGGCGCCTCGACCTCGCCTCGGAGCTGGTCTTCAGCGGCGACGAAGGGACCGTCTCGCCGAGCGGCGCCACCAAGCGCTATGGCGTCGATCTGGAGGCGCGCTGGGAGATCCTGCCCTGGCTCTTCTTCGACGCCGACCTGACGCTCTCGAACAGCCAGTTCAAGAACGACGGCGGCAATGGCAACGCGGTGGCGCTCTCGCCGCCGGTCATCGCCACCGCGGGCCTGACCGCGCGCCACCCGAGCGGCCTCCAGGCCTCCCTGCGCATGCGCCACATCGGGACCCGGCCGGGCAATCAATTCACGCCCGATGACTACCTGGACCCGGCCGACCACTCCAAAGGCCATGTCGTCAAGTGCAACGCGGGCCTCGACGCAAACTCAACCGATCCCGTCGCCTCGCGCTGCTATCTCATCGCCGACGGATACACCATCTTCGACGCGACCGTGACCTATCAAACTCCGCGCTATGCGCTCACCCTGATCTTCGAGAACCTGCTCGACTCGGTCTATCGCGAGGCGCAGTTCGGCAACGTCTCGCAGGTCACCTCGCTCTTCGGGGGCAGGACGGTCGGAGCCAATGGCCAGCCCTTCGTGCCCGAGGCGCATCCGGTGCAGGACATCCATTACACGCCGGGCAATCCCTTTGGCTTGCAGGCCGCAGCGACGGTCTACTTCTAGCACGGCCACCACAGGCGGGAGGCTCCGCGTGTGCACCCGTGCTACGCGCGAGAAGACCATCTGGATTCGCGGGGAAATGGGCGTGCGTCTCGAGGCGAGGCTGCTAAGAATAAAGGGATGGGAGTGCTCGCGAAGGAAGCCATCCGGCAGCAGGCCTTGGAGAGCTATGCGCTCTTGAGCGGCGCTCCCGAGCCGGAGCTCGACGCGCTGGTGGGCCTCGTCGCGCAGCTCCTGGGCGCGCCGGTGGCGATGCTGAGCCTGATCGATCACGACCGGCTGGTGTTCAAGGCGCGCGTCGGGCTGGAGCAGCAAGAGGCCCCGCGCCACGGCTCGTTCTGCTCGGCGGCGGCCCAGTCCGACGAGCTCTTCGTGGTGCCTGACGCCGCCGCCGACCCGCGCTTCGTTCACCACCCCATGGTGGTCGGCGAGGAGCACCTGCGCTTCTATGCCGCGGTGCCGCTCGTGACCCCGCGGCGCGCGGTCATCGGCACGCTCTGCGTCATCGATCGGAAGCCGCGCGAGCTGTTGCCAGCGCAGGTGCACACGCTGCGCGTGCTCGCCCAGCTCGTCATGGTGGTGCTCGAGCAGCGGAGGCGCTCGCTCTTGCGCGACGCCGTCATCGAGGCGCTCGACGGCGAGCTGCGGCTGGAGGTGGAAGATCTCCGCCGCCTGGCCGCCTCGGGCCTGGCCGCGGCGGGCTCGCCCCGGGGCGAGGCGGGGCGCGCCGTGCGGCTGCTCTCCGGCATCGAGCAGCTCGAGATGACCGTGGACTCGCTCGCCGAGCTGGTGCGCGTCGGGCTTGGCGCGGGGCCTCGGCTCTTGCCCGCGCCGGTGGACCTGCGCGAGCTGTGCCAGGACGCGATCGACGAGCTGGCTGCGGGCGCCGGCGTCGCCTTCGAGTTCGTCGCCGAGGGCGACTGCACGGGCCACTGGGACGCCGCCCGGCTCGCGCAGACGGCCATGCTGCTCTTCGAGGAGGCGCGCGCACGCAGCCCCGAGCATGGCAGCGTCCTGGTGCTGGCGCGGGGCCAAGGCGAAGAGGTGCTGCTGGAAGTGACCATTCCCGCCACCGACGGCGAGCCCGGCGTGCGCATCCACCTGGCGCGCGAGCTGATGCAGGCGCTGGGCGGAAAGATCGACTTCAAGCGCACGGCCACGCACTCCACTTTCTTCGTCGCCCTGCCGCGCTTGCCGGTGGTTTGATCCGCCCGCCGGGCGACAGGCCCTCCGCTCGCGTAAAAGCTGTGCGCCGCGCGGCGTGCTGCGCGGGCAGCCCTGGCCGCGAGGTGAGCGGCGAGTGCACCAAGATCGTCTCGGGAGCGCTGCGCAACGGCGCGGTGTCGCTCGCACGAGGAGCGCGACGCCCGCTGGCGGTCGCGCGGGAAGTTCCGCCCGGCCGTGCGTTGAGTCCCAAGGGTTGGCTGCGCCTTGCCGCCGGAGGTCTGCGCTCTTTGGACGTCGACACCATCGTCATCGGCTCTGGCGCCGGCGGGCTCGCGGCCGCGGTGGCGCTGGCGCGGGCCGGCCACAAGGTGCTCGTCCTGGAGAAGCACTACCTGCCGGGCGGGTGGTGCCACTCCTTCCACCTCGACCGCTATCGCTTCAGCCCCGGCGTCCATTACCTCGGCGAATTGCACCAGGGCGGCCTGCTCCGCTCGATTTATGAGGGGCTGGGCGTGGGACAGGACCTCGTCTTTTGCGAGCTCAACCCGGACGGATACGATCACGTGCAGTTGGCCGGCGAGCGCTTTGATCTACCCAAAGGCAAGGAGCGGCTCGTCGATGCGCTCGCCGCGCGCTTTCCCCGCGAGCGCAGAGGGCTGACCGCCTATTTCGACACCGTGCAGGCCATCGGCGCACAGGTCCCGCGCCTGATGGGCCTGCAGTCTGTGAGCGACTTCGCGCTGCTGCCCTTTCGCGCCTTTACCGCCTCGCGCTGGATGCTCGAGAAAGCGAGCGCGTTGATTGCCTATTACATTCGCGACGAGCGGCTGCGGGCGGTGCTCTCCGCGCAAGCGGGCGACCACGGCCTTCCGCCTTCGCGCGCGCCGGCCCTGGTCCACGCCGGAGTGCAGGCCCATTACCTCGACGGCGGCTACTATCCAAAAGGCGGCGGCGGCGCGATTCCTCGCGCCCTCATTCGCGCGCTGCGCAAGGCCGGCGGCGAGATTCGCGTGCGCGCCGAGGTCTCGCAGATCCTGATTGAAGGCGGACGCGCCATCGGCGTTCGCCTGGCCGACGGGACGGAGATCCGCGCGCGCACGGTCATCAGCAATGCCGACCCGGCGATCACGCTCGGCAAGCTGGTCGGACTCTCGCAGTGCTCGGCCCGCGAGCGCGCACGGCTGCGCCGGACCAGGTGGTCCTTGACCTCCATCAGCCTGTTCGCCGCCACCGACCTCGATCTGCGCGCGCGGGGAATGGACTCGGGCAATACCTGGTATTTCGAAGACCAGGACGTCGAGGGCGCCTACCGCCGCGGGCTCACCGCCTGGAGCGCCGGCGACGGACCCATTCGCAGCGGCTTCGTCAGCTCGCCCACGCTCAAGGACCCGAGCCGCAGCTACGGCGGCAAGCACACCATCGAGGCCTTTGCCTTCATCGGGTACGACGCCTTCAAACAGTGGGAAGGCACCGCCTCCGGCGCGAGACCCGAGAGCTACGAAGTGGCCAAGCAGGCGTTGCTCTCGCGCATGATCGAGCTGGCCGCGAAGGTGATTCCGGACCTGCAAGAGCACGTCCTCTTCGCCGATCTGGGCACGCCGCTGACCAACCTGCACTATTGCGGCTCGACCAGCGGCAACATGTACGGCACCGAGAAGCGGCTCTCGCAGGTGGGCCCGTTCGGCCAGCCGCTGCAGACCTCGATCCGCGATCTCTGGATGTGCGGGGCCAGCACGCTCAGCCACAGCGTCATGTGGGCCCACTATTCCGGCGTCGCGGTAGCGGCCAGGGTGCTCGGCTGCGCCATCGGTGAGCTTCTCGGCAAGCCCGGCGCGCCCATCACCATCGTGCCAAGCGACAGGCCCGAACAGTGGCCAGCGCACCTGCGCTCCCGGCGCCGCGAGGAGCCAGAGGACGAGGCCTCTGTCTTGGCCTGAGACACCTTGGGAAGATCGGCAGCGCGGTGCGTCTCTGCTGGCGGAGCAAACATTCCCATGCCTGCAGAGACCGCCGACAGCTCTCCAGAGATCCTCGCGCGCGTGCGCGAGTGCATCGCCCGCGTCACCCGGTACCCGCTCGAGGTCTTGACGCCCGAGGCCAGCCTCGAGGACGAGCTTGGCATCGACTCGGTCAAGCTGGCGGAGATCGCGGTGGTGCTCGGCCGCGAGCTGGGCCTGCCTTCCAAGGCGTTGCCGCGCGGGCCCGACGCCGCCACCATCGGAGGGATCGCGCGCTTTGCCACCGCGCAGCTTGCCGCGCAGAAGCTTGCGAGCAACGAGCCCGCGATCGCGCCGGCTCCTATCGCTCCTATCGCTCCTATCGTGGCGGCGCCCGCAGAGCTGGCAGAGAGGGTGCGCGAGGTGATCGCCCGCGTCACGCGCTACCCCCTCCAGGTATTGACGCTGCAGGCAGACCTGGAGGACGAGCTCGGCATCGACTCGGTCAAGCAGGCCGAGATCGCGGTCGTGCTGATGAAGGAGCTGGGCCTTCCGAAGCTTTCGGTCAAGCCAGGCGCGGTCCGGACCATCGGCGACGTGGTCCTCGCCATCGCCAAGGCAACGGCCTCGGCGGCGCCCTCGCAGGAGCAAGCGGCGCCCCAGCCCGCGCGATCGATTGTGCACAATGTATCCATGCCGCGGCCCGTTCGCGGCAGGCCGCTCGAGGGCAAGGTCGCGCTGGTGACGGGCTCTGGCCGCGGCATCGGCAAGACCATCGCCGAGCACCTCGCCAATGAGGGCGCCACGGTGGTCGTCAATTCCTTTCATTCGCGCGAGGCCGGAGAGGCCACGGCGCGCGCCATCGTCGACGCCGGCGGCCGCGCGCTGCACCTCTGGGGATCGGTGGCCCAGCCCGAGCACCTCGACGCCATCTTCGCCCGCATCGACGGAGAGCTTGGCGGCCTGGACTACCTGGTCTGCAACGCCTCGGACGGCTTCATCGGACCCTTTGAATCCATCGAGCCCAAGCACTGGGACCGCGCCTTCCGCACCAACATTACCGGTACCTATGAATGCGCCAGGCGCGCCGCTCCGCTGATGCAGAAGCGCGGGGGCGGCAGCATCGTCACCATGTCCACCATCACCTCACAGCGCTATCTACAAGATTTCGGCTGCCAGGGCGTGGTCAAGGCGGCCGTCGAATCACTGACCAGATATCTGGCCTTCGAGCTGGCCCCGCTCGGCGTGCGCGCCAACTGCGTCTGCGCCGGCCCCATCTATGGGGACCTGATCAACAAGTTCCCCAACGCGGCCGAGCTGATCGCGCGCTGGGAGTCGATGACCCCGGGCGGCGCGCTCTGCACCGCCGAGGACGTCGCGCTGGCCACCGCGTTCCTGCTCGGCAGCAGCGCGCTGCGCATGACCGGGACGACCTTGTGCGTGGACAACGGCGCCTCGGGCCAGGTCGATGGCCGGGTCAAGCCGCTGCTGCCCGCCGCGCGCGCGGCCAGCTCGCTGAATGGCCACGCCCCGCGCGGTGGACCTCAGCAGGCCGATCTGGCGCGCGGTTAGAGAGCCGATATGGCCTTCTTCGCCGTCCCCTACGTCATCCACTTCGACGACACGATGGCGTACGGCAGCCATCACTTCGTCGCCAACTTCAAGTTCCAGTGCGCCGGCCGCGAGCACCTGCTCTTCGGGCGCCGCCTCTACGATCGGCCCGAGTTCAAGCGCGCCTTCGACCAGGTGGCGCTGCTGACCCACGAGGCGTACTCGCGCAACCTCGCGCCGGCGATGCTCGGCGACCGGCTCCTGGTGCTGACGACGTTTGAAGAGTGGAGCGAGGTCGGCTTCCGCTTCTGCTTCCGCGTGCTCCGCAGCGACGGCACTCCCATCTCGTGCGGCTACCAGACCATCCTCTGCGCGTCGCGCGAGACGGGCGAGGTGACCGGCTTCCCCGAGGCCTTCCGCGCCTGCTTTGCGGAGCTGAACGACATTCGCGAGCCCGCCACCGAGCGCGGCTTTCGCGATCGCGTCCACCGCGGCGGCAAGTTCGTGCGCGAGCTCTTCCCCGAGCCGCTGCGCGCGCTGGCGCGAAAAACGCTGCCCGCCGGCGCCGACCTGCCCCCGCCGCAGATGCTGGCCGCGCCCGCGGCGCTGGTGCTCGCGCCTGACTCCACCGCCTTCCTCTTCCCGGGCCAGGGCTCGCTCGACCTGACCGCGCTCGGCCAATTGGTGCGCAGCCTGCCCGAGCTGCACGACGAGCTGCGCGCGGCCTGCGCCGGGTGGCGCGAGCGGATGGGGAGCAACGCCGAGGGGCTCCTCTTTGCCAGCTCTTCCGAGGCCGCCGAGAAGGCGCTCGCGCTCGCGCCCGACCTCGACCAGCTCGCCATCTTTCTCACCGGCGTGCTCGGCGCGCGGCTCTTGATGCGGAACGGCGACCAGCCCGGCGTGCTGGTCGGGCATAGCTTTGGCGAGATCGCCGCGCTCACCGTCTCTGGCGCGCTCACGCTTTCCGTCGGAGTCGAGGTGGTCTGCCAGCGCGTCCTGGCGCTGCGCAAGGTGGGCGCCGAGGCGGGCACGCTCGCCGCGGTGAGCCTGGGCCCATCCGAGCTGCGCGCCGAGCTTGTGGCCGCGGAGCTGAAGAACACCGCGCTCGCGGGCGTCAATCACGCGCAGCAGACGGTGGTCTCGGGCCCGCGCCGCGAGCTGGAGCTGCTGGCCGAGCGGCTGCGCGCCCGCGGAAAGTCGCTGACGCTCATCGCCAGCAGCTATCCATTTCATCACCCGAGCCTGCAGCCGGCGGCCGACGCGTTCGCCGCCGCCCTGTCCGCGCTGCCGATGGGGACGCCCGCCATCCCGGTCTACTCGCCCATCGGCCACTCGCTCTACCAGGGCGCGCAGGGAGAGATCGCCGCGGCCCTCGCCAGTCACCTGGTCGTGCCTTTTGATTTCCCCCGCGCGGTGAGCTTGCTGCACCAGGCTGGCTGCCGCCGCTTCCTCGAGTGCTGCGCGCGCGAGCGGCTGGCGCGCATCGTCCGCAAGATTCTCCCCGAGGCGTCCGGGCTGGTGGTCGAATCGCTCGCGCCCGCGCTGGTCGCCGAGCAGAGCCCCGCGTTCGCGCCCATCGCCATCGTCTCGCTCGGCTGCCTCCTGCCCGGGGGCGCGCGCGATCCCGACGCATATTGGCGGAACATTCGCAGCGGGAAGAGCGGAATCATCGACCAGCGCGCGGGCAAGTCGCCCGAGCTGGTCGCCGACTTCTTCGACGCGTCGGGCGCGCCCGACAAGAGCTACAGCCTGCTCGCGGGCGCCGTCGAGCAGGCCGACCTGGTCGCGCCCGAGGGCTTCGACGCGGCGCGATTCGCTCTCTACACGCGCGCGCAAAAGGAGCTGCTGATCGCGCTCACGCAGTGCGCGCGTGGCCTGCCGCTGCGCACGCCCTCGCGCGTGATGTGCCTGCTCGGCGCGACCGCCGACGGGTGCGAAGAGTACGACCGCGCGCTGGCCGTGGAGGGCATCGACGAGCTCTTGCGCGAGGCCGGCCAGCCTGGCCTGGCCGGGCGCGATCGCGGCGCCGACTCAGAGGCGCTCGCGCCCTTTGGTTCACTCTGCGAAGTGGTCAGCGCCGTCCTCGGCGAGGGCGTGCGCACCCTGCTGCTGGATGCGGCCTGCGCGTCCTCGCTGTACACGCTGGCCCTCGGCAGCCAGCGCCTGCAGAGCGGCGAGGCCGACCTGGTGTTCGCCGGCGGCGTCTTCGCGCCGGGCCCTGGCAACAGCTGCCTGTTCGCCCAATTTCGCGGCCTCTCCGCCACCGGGTCCAGGCCCTTCGACGAGAGCGCCGATGGCGTCGTCTTCGGCGACGGCGCCGCCGTGGTCGCGCTCAAGCGGCTGCAGGACGCCGTGCGCGACGGCGACACGATTCACGCGGTGGTGCGCGGCGTCGGCCTCTCGAGCGACGGCAAGAGCAGCTCGGCCAACGTGCCGCGCTCCGAGGGCCAGGTGCTGGCGATGGAGCGCTGCTACCAGGGCGCTGGCCTCCAGCCGCGCACCGTCCAATTCGTCGAGGCGCACGGGACCGCCACGCCCGCGGGCGACGCCACCGAGCTCAAGTCCATCGCCCGCTTCTTCGGCGATCGCAGCGCAGCGCCCTTGCAGATCGGCAGCGTCAAGGCGCTCCTCGGCCACACGGGCTGGGCCGCGGGGGCCGCGTCGATCCTCAAGCTCTGCCTCGCGCTGCGCGAGAAGACGCTGCCGCGGCAGCATGGCTTCCAGAGGCCGCAGAAGGAGCTGGCCGCCCTCGGCGCCGGGTACCAGGTGGCGACCAGCGAAGCAGCCTGGCCGGCCAATGGCAATCAGCCCCGGCGCGCCGCGGCCAATGGGTTCGGCTTCGGCGGCACCAACGGACACGTGGTGCTCGAGGAGTACCTGCCCGCTTTTCACGCCGCGTTCGCGTCGAGGCCCGCGCCGGCCGCGCCTGCGCCCGAGGCGCTGGTGGTGGTGGCCTGCGAAGGGCTCTTCGCAGAGGCAGTCGACCTCTCCTCGATCCCGCTGCCTGCCTCGCTGCGGCTGCTCCCGGACCTCGCCGAGGACATGGACATCACGCAGCGGCTTGGCCTCGTCTTGACCGATCGCGTGGCGCAGAAGCTCTCTGCCGAGACCTTCGCGCGGCTCAAGCCGGCGATCGGCGTCGTGCTGGCGCTGCAAGGCAAGACGCCGCGCGGCCGCGAGGCGGGGCTGCGCGTGCTGGCGCAGGGCGTGCTGCGCGAGCTGCCGGTGCCGCCGTCCACGCTCGAGCTGGTGCGCGCCTCGTGTCGCCAGTCGGGGCCGTACACGCTGCAGGGAATGATGCCCAACGTGACGCCGGGCCGCATCGCCAACGTCTTCGATCTCAAGGGGCCAAACTTCCTGCTCGACGCCGGTCAAGGCTCGCTCGACGAGGCGCTCGACACCGCGCGCGCGCTGCTGGCCGGGAGCTGCGAGGTGGTCCTCGCCGGCGCCTTCGAAGGCAAGCCCAGGCAGGCTCCGGGCGCGGCGGTGCTGATCGCGCTGACCACGCCCCAGACGGCGGCGCGCCTGGGGCTGGCCGTGCTCGGGCGTCTCGAGGCGCGGCTCCCGACCGAACGTTCGGTCCAATGGACGGCCGCCGCGCTCGCGCAGGCGATCGGCGCTGCCCACGGCGGCCTCGTGCAGCTCCCGCCCGCCGCGCCGGCGAGCACGGTCGGCTACTACCAGCCCGCGCTGATCGCCCGCCCGCTGCCGGACGACGCGCGCGAGGACTGGTGGAAGAAGCGCGTGCTCTTCCTCGCCGCCGATCTGTCGCTCGCTCGGGAGATCGACCGCGAGGCCGGCGCGCGGTGCGCCGACTTCCGCATCCTGCTGCCGGCGAGCGCGGCCAACGGCAGCCAGCCGCGCTCGGCCTCGTTCGTCGAGCTGAGCGAGGCCTCGTCGCTCGAGCTCCTCGAGGGCTTTGCTCCCGAGCGGATCGTCTCCCTGGCGCGCCTCGCGAGCGACGCGCCGGAGGCGCAGGTCATCGAGGACGCGGCGGTGGGTCGCGGGCTCCTCGAGCTGCAGTTCTTGGTGGCGCGCAAGCTCTACGCGCGGCTCGAGCGGGGCGAGGCGGCGCTGGTCAGCCTCTGCCTGTCGGCCCTCTCGCAGGAAGGCGCGCTGCACCCGGCGACCGGCCTGTTCGCCGGATTTGCAAAGTCGGTCGGCCGGGAGGTGGGCGCCGCGCGCGTCCGCGCCGTGGCCCTGGGCTCGGCCGACGTCGGAGCCGCGCTGGACGCGGCCGCGCGCGAATTGGCGCACGGGCTCTCTGTGCCCGCCGAGGCCGTCTGGAATGGCCAGGAGCGCAGCGTCCGGCTGCTGGTCAAGTCGGCGCGGAGCAGCGCGCCCGGTGCGCGCCTCGACAAGGACTCGGTGGTGCTGGCCACCGGCGGCGCGCGGGGAGTGACCGCGGTATTGGTGGAAGCGCTCCTGCGCCGCTACGGTTGCACCGTGGTCCTGCTCGGCCGCTCGGAGCTGACCGGCGCACCGCCCCACGTACTCTCTGCCGACGCCGCCCAGCTCGACGCGCTGGAGAAGGAGTTCTACGCCGCCGAGCACGCGCGGGACCCCTCGCTCCGCATCGCCGAGCTGCGCCGGCGCTTCGGACGCCAGCGCGCCGCGAACGAGCTCGCGCGCACCCTGGCGCATCTGGCCGGCTGCGGCGGCAAGGTCGTCTACCGCGCCGCCGACATCACCCAGCCAGACCAGGTGGACGCCGCCATCGCCCAGGTGCAGCAGCGCTTTGGCCGGCTGGATCTGATCGTCCACGGCGCTGGGCTGCAGAGCTCGAAGAAGCTCGACCGGCGCAAGCTCGCCGAGCTGCGCGAGAACCTCGACGTCAAGCTGCTCGGCCTCCGCAACCTGCACCGCGCCTGCGCGCAAACCTTCGCGGCGCCGGTGGCGTTCCACGTGCTGACCTCGGCGTTCAGCTTCTTCGGCAACGACGGACAGGCCGACTACGGCGCCGCCAACGAGACGCTCGATCGCATCTGCGCCTTCGCCAGCGCGCGCCGGGGCAAGCTCGAGTGCACCAGCATCGCCTGGCTTGCCTGGGACGGCATCGGCATGACCGCCGGCAGCGAGTACCAGACCCTGCGCGGCGAGCGCACGCTGCACCGCCTCTCGGCGGCCGAGGGCCAGCGGCTGTTTCTCGACGTGATCGACGCCCCGGCCCGCAGCGCAATCAACATCCAGCTCAGCGAGCACGAGCGGACCTTCTATGGCATCGAGATCGCGCCCGCGCCCGCGGCCACCGGCAGCACGCGCGAGCTGCGCATCGACGCCGACTCGCCGTGGCTCAATGACCACCTGGTGCGGGGAGCCCCGACGCTGCCGGGCGCCTGGGCGCTGGACCTCATGCTCGGTGCCGCTCTCGCTGGCGAAGGGAGCGCGCGCTCGGTGCGGATCGACGGCGGTCGCTTCTCGCGCTTCTTGCGGATGAAGCCCGGCACCTCGCACACGCTGCGCGCCCAGGTGCGGCGCGAGGGCGCCGGCGCGCAGGTGCGGCTGGTCGGCGACCTCGTCCACCACTCGGGGGTCGTGCTCGGCAAGGACGTCCTCTACGCCGAGGCCAGCTTCTCCTTCGACGCCGCGCCGGCCGCTGCTCCGCGCGTGGACGCGCCTGGCGAGGGCTCGCGCGCGGTGCAGGATCCGTACTGCGCGCCGGGGGCGGACGTGCAGCTCCGCGGCCGCTTCGACTGCCTGCGCAAGATCTCGCTCGGGGCCAGCACCCGCTCGGCCGAGGTCACGCTGCAGCTCGACGAGGCGGGCAGGTCGGGCCAGTTCCTGCCCGCCATCCTGCTCGACGCGGCCTGGCGGCTCGGCGCCATCCACGCGGAGGGGCAGGGGCAGACCGTCTACGCCGCGCTCGACTTCGAGCGCATCTGGATCTCGCTGCCGCACGCCAGCGACGCGGCGCCGCGCGCCGAGCGGCTCTCGCTCTCCGCGACCCACCCGCGCGTCGAGGGCGAGACGGTCCGCTGCGAGCGCGTGGAGGCGGTGGACGAGCAGGGCCAGGTGCGCCTGTTCGTCGAGAACGGCCGCGGCCGCCGGCTGCAACGGACCGCCGCGGAGACGCCGTGAAGCACTTCGAGTCGATGGGGATCGCGCACCCGGCGGGCCTGCGCCACGCGCTGCGCAAGGAGCTGCCGCCGCACGCCTTCGACCCGCAGCCGTGGCGGGGCGTGGCCGCGCTCGCGCAGGTGCCGCTGATGATCGCCATCGGCTGGCTGGTCCACTCCGTCCCGATGCCGTGGATGTTCAAGCTC
This sequence comes from Myxococcales bacterium, assembly GCA_038231075.1. Taxonomy (GTDB): domain Bacteria; phylum Myxococcota; class Myxococcia; order Myxococcales; family 40CM-4-68-19; genus JBBRMA01. The sequence continues at coordinate 28,345 of JBBRMA010000062.1, forward strand.
CTCTGCGCGCTGGTCCTCGGCCAGCTCGTTACCTCGGTGGCGCTGGCCGCGGGCCACGAAGGGCTGCACCACTCGATCTTCCGCTCGCACTTCTGGGAGACGGTCGCCGGCGCTATCGGCGTCAGCTTCTTCTTCGTCACGCCGGGCACCTGGCGCGCCTGGCACGTCAAGGCCCACCACCAGCACACCAACGCACCGGGCCGCGACCCCGAGTGCCTGCGCACCGTGGACGAGCACGACCAGAGCCGCCTGGCGCGCTTCATCCACGCGGCGTCGTCGGGCTCGGGCCACTGGCTGAGCTTCGTCAGCTTCTTCTTCTTGTTGACGATGCAGGGGCAGATCTTCCTCTGGCACTATAGTAGCCAGCCTGAGTATGCCGGGCTGCAGATGAAGGTGGCCCGCGAGAGGACGCTGACCGTCCTGTTGATCGCCGGCTGGGTCTCGCTCGGCGCCTGGCTTGGGTTTGCGACCAGCCTCTACGTGCTGATCATCCCCCTCCTCACCGCCAATTTCACCTTGCTCTGCTATATCGCGACCAACCATTGGCTGAGCCCCGCCACGCCCGAGGTCAATCACCCGGCGCTCAATACCATCAGCACCACGACGCACCCGTTGCTTGATTGGCTCCATTTCAATTTCAGCTATCACCAGGAGCACCACATCTTTCCGCGGCTGAGCGGCAGGTATCTCCCGCTGGTGCGAATCGCCATGCAGAAGGTGAGCCCCGCGCAATCGGCGGTCTATCCGCAGTGGCGCGCGGTGCTGGCGTTGTTTCGCAAGCCCGCGCTCTATGCCGACACCAAGACGCTGATCAGCGCCGACGGCCTGCACCGGCGCTCGGTCGCGAGCATTCCCGAGGAGCTGCTCAATTAATGAATCAAGGTAGTGGACGGCGCCGCTCGAGCCGGGCGAGCACGGGCGAGGTGCGCAGCGTGATGGCCAGCTCGGGCTCGATGGCCGACGGGTCGTCGAGCACCACCCGATAGCGCTGTGCGATCAAGGCCACGATGATCTGCGCTTCCATCATCGCAAAGCTATTGCCGATGCAGATGCGCGGACCGCCGCCAAAGGGCAGGTAGGCGAAGCGCGGCCGCTCCTTGTCGCGGGCGGGCGCGAAGCGCTCGGGGTCGAAGCGCTCCGGGTCGGGCCACTCTGCGGGGTCGCGGTGGAGCAGGTAGGTCACGATGGTGACGTTTCCCCCCGGCGCAATGGCGTGGCCAGCCAGCGTGTCGGCGGAGATGGCCTGCCGCTCGATGATCCAGATGGGCGGGTACAAGCGCATCGCTTCCTGGACGACCATCGTGGCGTAGGAGAGCGCGGGCAAGTCGCCAAAGGCCGGCGTCCGCCCGGCGAGCGCGCGGTCCACCTCCTCGTGCAGGCGCGCCTCGACCGCCCCGTGCTGCCCGAGCAACGCAAAGGTCCAGGCCAGCGCGCTCGCGGTGGTCTCGTGGCCGGCCAGGAGCAGGGTCTTCACCTGATCGCGCAGCTCGCGGTCGCTCAGGCCTTCGCCCGTTTCGTCGTCGCGCGCCTCGAGCAACATCGAGAGCAGGTCCTCGCGCGGAGTCGCCCCCGTCGCCGCCGCGGCCCGCCGGGCGCGGATGATCGCGTCCACGTGCGCATCGAGCGAGGCGATCGACCGCCGATAGCGAGCGTTGCGCGGCAGCGGCAGCCAGGAGGGCAGGGGCAACGGCGCGAGCGTCCGCCGGTTGGTCTCGCGCAGCACGAAGGTGAGGTCGCGGCCGATGTCGCCTTCAATGGCGTCCAGCTCGGTCGAGAGGAGCGCGCGGCCCACCACCGTCAGCGTCAGGCGCGTCATCTCGGCCGCGACGTCGAACCTCGCGCCCGACGCGGCCAGCTTGTCCCAGCGCTGCAAGAGCTCGCCGGTCGCCGTCACCATCGTCTCTGCCAGCGCTTGCAGCTTCTTGTGGTGGAACGCGGGCTGCGAGAGCTTGCGCTGCCGGCGCCACTGCTGGCCGTCGGTCAGGAACAGGCCCTCGCCGAGCAGCGGCCGCAGCTGGTCGTAGCTGAAGCTTTGCTTTCGATAATTGACGGCGTTGTCGAGCAGCACCCTGCGCGCCGCCTCCGCGTCCTGAACCATGAGCAGCTTGCGCGCGCCGGCCCGCAAGAGGCCGATGGGCCGCCGTCCCAGCTTTTCGGACAGCGTGCGCAGCCGCCAGCGCCCGCTGGTCCAGAGGTGCCAGGGCATCAGCGTCAAGAAGGTGGGTACCTTGGCGGCTTCCATACGCTCCTTGCTTAGAGAACGCCGTCCGGCGGGTATATTCCAACGGCAGGCAGATGGGCGCCGGTGGGGTACCGGCCGCGGGCAGGCGGGAACCCGCCGCTCGGAACGGGCACCCACCGGCACATCTGCACCAATTTCAATGCAAGGTTGCCGGAGCCCTTAATCCTCTCGACGGGTTCCCGCCTGCCCGCTGCCTATCTGCCAGACATTGGGAGAATTGGAAAAAGAAATCCAGTGAGTCAGCTTGAGTCTTCAAACGCGACCACCTGACGCCTCTTTCACAAATTCTCCCAATGTCAGGCAAATCGGCAAATAGGCCGCCGGAGGCCTCTGCCTGCCGGCGGCCGGACCCCTACTAGCGCACGCCGGTGAGCGCGTGATCCGCGTCGGGCTTCCCGTCGCCCGCGCGCCTCTCCAAGCCAAAGAGCCCATCG
>JBBRMA010000063.1:0-30555 GCA_038231075.1 Myxococcales bacterium
CCGCCTCGCGCTGCTCCGCCGTGTAGCTCCGCCTCTTGCTCGACTCCATCGCGACCTCCGGCCGCCTGCGGTCGCGCTCCGGATCCGTCCGGGATTTGCGTGCCGAATGCGGATGGTCAGATGGTCGGCATCAGCACCTACTTCTTTCGCGGGGGCCTTCGAGCCGCGGTGACCAGTGAAGAGAAAGTGGCGGACCTGGTCGAACGCACCGGTGCGCATTCGTACGGCACGCACCTGATGGCCAGCGTCGGTCACTATCGCGCCCTCCTGGGTGAGGCGGAGATTGCGGCGGCCCGGTTCGCGCAAAGCCTGCGCACGGCGCGCTCGACCAAGGATCAACTCGGAGTGCTTTGCGCCCTCACTCTGCGGGGCCACGCCGAGCTTCTATCGGGCGGGATTGCGGCCGCCGTCGAGACACTCTCGGAAGCCCATGCGGTGATCGGCGCGACCGGGACGAAGTTCTGGCTGAACGGCGTGACCATTCCGGCGCTGGCGCTGGCGCGGCTGCAGCGCTGGCGGGCAAACGGGGCCAACCACCGCGCCGAGCTGCGGGCCATCGGCAAGATCGCCGCCGAGGGGTTGGCCTTTACTCGCTCGCGACGGCAATTCAGATGCTATGCGCTGACGGCAGCCGCCGCTCACGCCGCGGCTGCCGGGAATGCACGGCGCGCGCGTAGTCTCTTCGAGCGCGCCGAGGAGTGCGGGCAGTCGCAGCGCAACGCCTGGGGGCTGGCGGAGGTGCATTTGGAGCTCGGCCGAGCGCTTGCGGCGGAAGGCAGACAAGCCCAGGCGATCCAGCTCTTGGATCAGGCTGCGATTGAGCTGGAGGCGATGGGTATGGCGCCCGCTGCGGCCTTGGCGCGCGAGACGGCACGCGCGGCTCGCTGAGATTACGTCCCTCGAACAAGCTGCACGGGCAGGCCTGCCAAGAACGACCGGATCAGGGAATTGACCCGAGCCGGCGCCTCGGCGCAGCTCAGGTGTCCGCTTCGCTCGATCAGCTCAAACGCTGCTCCCGGGAGTTCCCGCGCTTGTTGACGGGCGGCCGCTGGAGGGAGGATGCGGTCATCCGCGCCTGCGAGAAAGAGGGTGGGGGTCTTGATCCGCGGCAGGTCAGGGAGCTGGGACCGGCGCCTCAGCATCACCGAATCCATCGCATCCGCGAGCGCGCGACGGTGCGGCTTTCGGATGCAATCAATGAGCAATCGTTCGACCGCCGGTTGCTCGCGGCGAGTATGGCGGCTCAGCATCGCCATCGCGGCAAATCTGGTGAGCAGATCGAATGCTCCGAAAAAGCGAAGCAGCTGGATCTCGAGCCAGTACTCTATCCGCTTCAAGCGAGACCACGAGTTCAGCGGAGTGTTCACCAAGACCAACCAATCCACCAGAGCGGGATGCAGGAGCGCAAGCTCGACGCCAACCATTCCGCCCCAGGCGGAGCCAATGAAGCCGCTGCGCTCGAAACCAAAGTGCTTCTGAACCTCGACGGAAGCTTCGGCGCAATCGGCGAGCGTCGCGGGAGCACGCAGGGGATCGCTGTCGCCATGCCCCGGGCCGTCGATCAAGAGCACCGTGTAGTCCCGCTGAAGCTCATCGGACTGCGCCTGCAGGGTGCGGCCATCGCAAAACAGGCTCGGCCACAGGACGACCGCTGGACCGCTCCCGGCGTGACGCACGGCGAGTGTCCCAAGTCGCGTCGATACTCTCGTCGGCTTCATCGTCAGCTCCTGGTTGCCTGACAGAGAACGAGCAAGACGCGGGCCAAGGTAGACCATGGGCTCTCCGCGGCGAGCTTTCGCGCGTCCGGAGCAACGCTGCGACGTGCTCGAGTCACACTGGCTGTCTCAGTCGTCAGCGAACCCGGGGTGCGGTGATAGAATCTCGCCAATGCAGACCACCACCGAGGACCTCGGGCTTAGCGGGCTCGCGGAAGGGGAAGCTGGCAATGGTCCGCAGGCGCTCCTGGTCTTGTTCACGCCCGATGCTGCCCTTCGCGGCGCGACCATCCCGCTCGACCGGCCGCTGACCCTCGGACGAAAGGACGGCACGGACCTCGATCTGGGCATCGACGACCCGCGCGTCTCACGGCGCCACGCGACCGTGCGGCCGCGCGGAGATCGCACCGGCATCGAGCTGGATGAGCACGGCAGCCGCAATGGCATCTTCGTCGATGGCAAGCGGAGCACCGGCGGTCTGGTGCGGGCCAGCTCGGTCCTGCGGCTCGGCGACACTGTCCTCGCGGTGGGCTTCGCGCCCGCGCGAAGACCGACGCGACAGCCTTCCGCGGCCGTCGGCGCCTCGGCGCGCCTGCTCGATGCCCTTTGCTCCTGCGAGGATGCGGCGCAGAGCGACATCCCGGTGCTGCTCCTCGGCGAAACGGGCACGGGCAAAGAAATCCTCGCGCGCGCGGTCCACGAGCTCAGCGGTCGCGCCGGCGCCTTCGTGACGCTCAACTGCGCCGCCATCCCCAAGGAGCTGCTCGAATCGTATCTATTCGGCCACCAAAAGGGGGCCTTCACCGGTGCCAACGCCGATCGCCTTGGTTACTTCGCGCAGGCCGAGCGCGGCACGCTCTTTCTCGACGAGATCGGCGAGCTCTTGCCCGATCTGCAGGCGAAGCTCTTGCGCGTCCTCGAGGGCCGCGAGTATTCGCCGGTCGGCAGCAACGTGCTCCAGCGGAGCACCGCGAGGGTCGTCGCCGCGACCAACGTGGACCTCAGGCGCGAGGCCGACCTGGGCACCTTCCGGCGCGATCTCTACGCGCGCATCGCGGGGGCCGTCATCCGGCTCGCTCCTTTGCGGGAGCGCCGCGAGGACATCCTTCCGCTCGCGCGCTTCTTTCTTGCGTCCTTCGCGCCGGGCATCGAACACACCTTCACTGCCAACTGCGCCGAGCTGCTGGTGACGCGGCCCTGGCCGATGAACATCCGCGAGCTGCGCACCGCCATGCAGCGGCTCGCATTGCATGCGAAGGGCAAGCGCGAGCTGCGCAGCGCCGATCTCGCGCCCCTCCTCGACGAACCCGTCCCCCAGGCGCCGGCCGTCCCAACCCCCGCCGCGGGCGAGCTCGTCGAGGGTTCGCCTTCGCGCGGAGAGCTGGCTGCGCTGCTAGAGCGACACAAGGGCAACGTGACGCTCATCGCCCGCCACTACGGCAAAGACAGAAAGCAAGTCTATCGCTGGCTGCAGCACCACGGCTTGGACGGCGGCGACTTCCGCTGATTGCTCAGGCGGCGTCGCTACACCAGGGCGAGAGCGCGCGTTGCAAGAGCGCGCGCGGCCTCAGCGCGAACCACCAGAGCCCGCCAAGGCACGCAGGCAGCGCCAGCAGATAGCTGGCCACGTGGGCGGCTGTCCCGGCTCGCGCTCCGACCACGGTGCCCACCGCGCTGACGCCAACTGCGCAGGCGATCGCGCTGCCGAGGCCGAAGGCCAGTACCGCTGCCAGATAGGTGGCGATCAGCCGCGGCGCGCCCGGCAACTGATCAGGGGGGACGCCATCGGCCAAGAGCGATTCCCGCCGCCAGCGCGTCATCAGATAGAAGAACGGCGGCAGCAGGAAGGCGCCGTCAACATAGAGCGTAGTAGCGACAGAGCTACCAAGGAACCGCAACGCAGAGGCACCGAGAGTCGCCACGCTCGCGCCGGCGCCGGGCGACCACGCGGGCGAGCCCGGGAGAAGATCGCGATCATAGAAGAACCGATCAAAGCCCAGACCATCCCAACCATAGACAAGGATGAAAAACATGCCGAAGTATCCGAACCACCAATTGAGGTGAACGAGCCACGCCTTCCCAGAGCGCAACAGCCTCAATCCAACCCAGAAGCCGAGTATGCCCTGGGTGACATTGGTGATCCCGAAGGCGATGACCAGCCAGGGCGGCAAAGACCCAAGGTCGCTGGCCGCCTGCATCGTCTCCCAGCTCGGGTGTCGCAAGAGCAGGAGCAGCCCGGTCGGCGCCCATATCAAGGAAAGGAATAACACCGTCTGCACGAAGGGCAGGCTCTCGAAGGGCTTCTCCGCCTGGCTGAGCTTGCGGCCTGAAGCAGCGGCCAGGCTTGCACCCAGTCCGTAGGCCCAGAAGACATCTACCTGCACCATGACTATTTCACCCCGAGAGCAGTCAGCGCAGCGATTCGAGACCGATAGGGAAGCCGGGAGCAATGGTCCAGGCTGGTCAGGATGCGGTTGTCACCCGCTTGCCGTCTAAGCCATTGCTGTAGACGGGCGGGCAATAGTCCGTACCAGGCGGCGGCGCCGGATAGGTAACCTGGTACGGTTACTTCCCGCGGGCGCTTGCGCAGCGCACGGACGACCCCGGCGGCCACGGCCTCAGGAGTCACGGTGGGGACACCCTGCCCGCCTTTTGTCCCGAGAACGAGCTCGGTCGAGACGCGGGAGGGAAGGATGACCGTGGCAAAGACCCCGCTTCCTTCCAGCTCACGGTGGAGCGCCTCGGTGAAGCCGATGACGGCGAACTTGGTGGCGCTGTAGACGGCGGCGCCGGGCAGCGCAAAGCGACCCGCCAGCGAGGCGATGTTGATCAGGTGGCCGCGACCGCGCGCGATCATTCCCGGCAGGGCCAGGCGGGCGCCGATGAGCACCCCCTTCAGGTTGATGTCGATCTGGACGTCCGAGATCGCCGGGTCTTCCTCGAGGAAGGGCCCCAAGGGCATGATCCCGGCGTTGTTCACCAGCACGTCCATGGGCCCCAAGGTCCGGGAGGTGGACTCGAGAAAGGCCGCGAACGAGGCAGGGTCGCGCACGTCGAGGGCGCACGCATGACCTCCGAGCGGGCCGGCCTCCGAGCGTGCGAGCTCCAGGTCGAGGTCGCCGAGGGAAACCTTTGCACCCTGTGCCGCCAGCGCGCGCGCAATGGCGAGGCCGATTCCTCGGGCCGCACCGGTGACCGCAATGACCAAGCCGCTCTGCATCGCTCCCCTTTCTCACATACGACGGCGTATGTGAGAGACATTGCGGCATACGGCGCCGTATGTCAATCTCGAAGCAATGCCGCGAAAGAAGACCAGGGAAGAGGCCAAGCTGCACAGCCGTGAGGCGCTGCTGGAGGCCGCGACCCGCCTGTTCGCCAAGCGGGGGATCGACGCTCCAAGCCTCGACGAGATCTGCGCGCGCGCCGGGTACACCCGCGGCGCGTTCTATGTGCACTTCAAGGATCGCGACGCCCTGCTGGTCGCGGTCATGGAACGGACAGGCCGGCGCTTCTTGGATACGTTCCTCGGACCGGCCGGGTCCAGCACCGTCCAGGATCTCGGCGAGATCATCACCCGCTTCATCCCGGCCCTCTCCTCCGGCGGCTATCCGCTCACTGGCAGCGGCGGAATGAGGCCCTACCAACTCCTGGACGCCTGTGCGCGCTCGCGCCGGATTCGCGGGCAGTATGTCGCCTTGGTCCAGGACTGCATCTCGCGATTGGCGAAGAGCGCCGCAGTCAGCCAGAAGCGCGGGGTGATTCGGCGCGACCTGGCCCCGGACCAACTCGGTCTCTTGCTGGTGCTGGTCGTCATCGGCGTCCATACGCTCCATGACCTGGATGTCCCCATTGACCTGGCCGCCGGCGCCGCGCAGTTGCTGAACCTCGTCTCGCCTTGAAGACCTACCGGTTAGATGAAGTCGGGTTGTGCAGCCGGTTGAGTCAGCGCTCTTGATTTCGCGAAGCCGGTGAGCACGATGGCCAGGGCAAGGACAGCGCCGGCGATCAGGAAGGGCGCCCCAGCGCCGTCGGTCTCGTCAGCCCGCGCGCCCACCGCCGCTGCGAATGCCTGGGTAAAGACCACTGGAGCCGCCATGGCCGTGAGCGCTCGCATGCTGCTCAGCGCGCCTTGGAGTTCACCCTGCCGCGCTCCGGAGACTTCGCGGCTGATCAACGAAGTCTCGACTGGTCCTGCCAGCCACCACAGGCTGAAGCAGGGAAGGCCGACGAGAAATACCCGGCCCGTCGGTGCCAACCCAAAGATGGCAAAAGCCGTCATTCCAAAGAGCAGGCCCAGGCCAAGGGTCCCTCGCTCGCCCAGCCGGCGGAGCGCCTGCGGAATGAGCAGGGTAGAGACGATCGCCGCCATTACGCTGACGGTGGCCAGGGCCAGGCCCACGCTCTTGCCGTCCCAATGGTAGCGATAGCCTGTATAGAGGACGAAGAGGCTCGGCAGGGCTTCGTGCGCCACGTAGTGCAGGAGGATGATTCCGGCCAGTAGCAGCAAGCGAGGGTGGCCTCCGAGCATCTTGAGTGAAGAGAGTGGGTGCGCCCGCTTCCAACTGAAGGCGACCCGGCTTTCCACGGGCAGGGACTCCTTCAGGAAGAAGCACGCGTAGCAGGCATTGGCCATACCTAGACCCGCGCACACCAAGAACGGCAATCGCAGGTCGTGCTCGCCGAGAAAGCCACCGATGGCCGGGCCGATGGTAAAGCCCACGCCAAAAGCCGCTCCGAGATAGCCATAGCGAGCAGCGCGCTTCTCGGGCGCAGTGACATCGGCGACGAAGGCCCAGGCGCTGGATTCCATCGCTGAGGTAACTCCGGTGAAGAGCCTCGCCAGCACCAGCCAGCCGACCAGCGGAACGAAGGCCATGAAGGCGCTGTCGAGCACGAGGCCCAGCACCGAGACCAGGATGACGGGGCGCCGCCCGAAGCGATCGGACAGCGCCCCCAGGAGCGGCGCGAAGACGAACTGCATCGCCGCCCATGAAAAGCGGCTGAGCCCCACCAGCGTTGCTCCCTTCGAGAGATCGCCTCCCTGAAGCTGCACCAGCAGCCTCGGGAACACAGGCTCCATGATTCCGTAGATCAGCATCTCGACGGCGACGACGACGAAGAGGCCTTGGAATGCCGCCCTTCCAGGATCGCCGGCCGCTCCGGTCTTCATGGCAAGAGCGCCTTGGCGAACTTCGGCGAGGTGACGATGAACCCGCTCGGCAAGAGCTCGTCGACCGAGCCGAGTTCGCGGGTGTGCTTGCTCTCGAAGCTGACTCTGCCCGACTCCTTGAGCTTCTTCATCGAAGCCTCGTAGATACCCAGCCAGCCGTAGCGCTCGCTGAGGTAGGTCTTGAGGTTCTTGGTAAAGTTGGCGATGAGCTTGTAATGGTAGAGAACGCCGCTGAAGTCGGCGACTCTCGCACGGGCCGCGCAGTGGGCGTTGGTGAAGGGCTGGATGCCGCTCCCGTAGTGAATGAGCGGATGCTTCGTCAAGCAGACCTCGGTGCCAAAGACCCTGAGCCGCACGCCTCCCTGGATGAAGAGGATCTCCGGGTTGCTTACCTCGTTGCCGCTGATGAGCTCGGGGTACCAGCCGTCGAGGTAGTTCCGCGTGGTGAGGTCGCCGAGGTCATAGTAGGGATAGGCTTTTTTCAATTCGTCGACCGTGGCCGGCGGCGGCGAGTCGGGGTCGTCGATGCTGAGTTGCTTCTTGGCAAAGACGTCCAGAAGCTGCCCGACGACCGCGTTGTACGAATGGTCGCGGAGATACCGAACCAGCCGCGTCAGGCTGATCCTATCCGAGTGCGGATAGTCAAAGTATTCGTCGATATCGACGTTGATGCACCAGCGGCCCTGGCAATAGCGGCGCAGCATGACCCGCCGATGCGCATTTTCCAGCCAGAGGCCGAGCTTTGCCTTGGAGGAGAGGATGCTGACGTTCGGATACTCACGGGCGATGGCGACGGTGCGGTCCGTCGAATCGTTGTCCATGAAGACGATGTGGCGCGCACCGAGCCGGACATAGTGGTCGATGAAAGACCTGATCCAGAATTCGCCGTTCTTGACGAGGCAAGTCACGATCACGTCGTCGGGACCGGTGTCGAGCTTTCGCGGCCCGTGCAAGTGGCGAATCTGGGAGGTGACCCTGGCGTCGAAGCTGAGCTCGCGGACGCGGTCGCGGAGGTACTTCACACCGGTCTTCAGATTTTCTGGAAAGGCGCGGCCGCGTGTCACCGCGCGGGGAGCCAGCCTGATCTCAGGGGCTGGCTCATCTGGTGAGTCCAAGGACAATGCTGACGTCGATGACATTGGGAATCTCCGAGTTGCTACGCGGCCAGCTTGTTCATCGCGTTCCTGAGCGCGCTCCTGATGCTCTTCACCGCCGGATAGACTCCGTTGACGATGGGCTCTTTCGCCCTGGAGAACGCCGGCCAGAGGAGCCGCGGGCTGCCGAACATCACCTTGTCGAAGAGGATGTTGAAGCGGTGGTAGTTCGAATAGCCGACGACATTGCGGCGGAGGCGTTGCAGGGAATCGAATTTGCTGCCCGGCGCTCCCCAGGCCAGGTCCGTCTCGCTGTCCGATTGGTAGCCCGCCGCTGGGAACGCGACCCATTTGCTGTTGGCGAGGCGGCTGAACTTCTGGTCGATGATGTCGAAGGAGCTGACCTTGTGCTCGGCCTCCACCGCCAGCCACTTGCGCATGAAGTCCGCCGAGGCGACGTAGGCCGCGGTCGTCTCCACGTGTCCCATGCGCTTGGCCGAATGCCGGCCGCGAGCCTCATGGTTCTCGAGGAAGTCCCAGCCGGTATAGAGGAAGAAGAAGAGGTCCCAGTCATTGCGCTCGGCAACGAAGGGCGCAAAGGTCGAGAGCGACTTCTCCCAATCACCGGAGAAGACCACGTCGTCCTCGAAGATCAGGACGTAGGGAAGGCCCTTCTCCAGGGCCATGCGAAACACCTGGGTATGCGACTCCCAGCACCCATAGAGACCGCCTCGCGGGTCGCGCTCGGGGCGGTAGAACTCGACGCGGTCGAGGACGCCGACGCGAGCCAGCTCGGCGCTGACGCTGGCCAGCCGGTCGTCCCGTTCCTTGAGATTGATGCAGTAGATGGCGGGGAACTGCGACCAGCAATCGAGCTTGGAGGGCTGCGAACCGCGCGCGGGGATTTCGGAGGCAACTGAAGAGAGTGAGCTCTGCATGACCACCTCGTGGATGGGCGCCAGCGGCAGGCCGGAGCGTCAAGCGAGGAACAAAGCAAGAGCGACGCCAGCCCGTCGGGCTGAAAGCCACAGAGCGGCCGCGAACGGGAGCGGGAGGAAAAAGCTCGCCGATGCGACTGTGACAAGTGTGACAGCACCTGTCCCACGCGGCTGGCCTGCGACCTGGGACAGCGACGTGTCTCGGCGGCATGTCCCAAAACCTATTCGCTTGGGTGGATCCGTTAGGAGCCGACTCGAGCGAACCTCAATCCTCTTGAGGTGGCACGATCAAAGCACTGAGAAGGGTCGCGTCAAGCAAGGGCGTCCCAGCTCTCGCGAAGAAAGGTGGACCACCATGAAAGTCACCCTCCTCCTCTGCCTTGGTCTTCTCTCCCTCGTCGCCTGCGGCGGCCCCCAACAGGAGGCACTCTCGAAGGCCGACCTCTCCTGGGAGGAGCTCGAGACCCTCAGGCTGAACCCCGGGCTGCTCGTCCCCTCCACTGACGGCTCGCAGCCCCTGGTCAACTCGACGGGTTGCGTCGAACCGGTGTGGACCGCCAGCGGCTTCAACAAGTGCTACGTCAGCGGGAGCTCCGGGCCCGTGTATACCGACGGGCGCACTTGCAAGACTCCGCAGTACGTCTATCCGTTCTGGGACAACACGCGGCACTGCACCTGGCCGTACGGCACATGCCTTTGAAAGAGGAAGCCCGAGCTGCGACCTGGGACTGCGACATGTCACGGCCGCTCTGTCCCAAACCATTTGCTGCGGCGGATCCCGAGAAGGTGACTTCGAGCGCAGCTCAATCTTTTTCAGGTGGCACGATCAAAGCACTGAGAAGAGCCGCATCCAACAAGGGCATCCAGCTCTTGCGAAGAAAGGTGGACTACCAATGAAAGTCACCCTCCTCCTCTGCCTCGGTCTTCTCTCCCTCGCCGCCTGCGGCGGCCCCCAACAGGAGGCGCTCTCGAAGGCCGACCTCTCCTGGGAGGAGCTCGAGACCCTCAGGCTGAACCCCGGGCTGCTCGTCCCTTCCACTGACGGCTCGCAGGCCCTGGTCAGCGCGAGCGGAACGACCAACCCGGCGCATGCCGCGAGCGGCTTCAACAAGTGCTACGTCAGCGGGGACTCCGGGCCCGTGTACACCGACATGCGAACCTGCAAGACTCCGCAATTCGTCTATCCGTTCTGGGATAACACGCGGCACTGCACCTCGCCGTACGGCTCGTGCCTTTGAGAGCAAAAGCCCGAGCTGCATGATTCTGTTTCAAAGCGCGAAGAGCGCTGCCGAGTCGTTCCCGCCCGGCCGGCCTGGCTGGGCACCTCGCGAGAAATGCGAATCGAAGCGATCCGGCATCCCGCCAGACCAGCAGGGCTCGCCGATTCAATGCGCGCGCCGATATCGAGATCCGACATGAAGAGCAATCGCGTTTCCTTTCCCATCGCCCTGCTCTTCTTGCTTTGCGCCAGCGAAGTAATCGCTGGCGAGCGCGCGCATGGGCCCGCTCATCCTGGCGTGGGCAACGAGCTCTACAATGGCACTCTCGATGACGCGCATCCTGAAGTAGTACTCATCGAATCCGACAATGGCCTCGAATGCAGCGGCACGCTGATTGCGCCGCGGCTGGTCTTGACCGCCTCGCATTGCATTCCGGCGGACAAGAGTCTGCAAACCCGGGTCTGGTTTGGCTCCCACTATGGCGAGAGCGCCGTGATCGCGACGATGGCGCGCGCTCACCCGGTCTATGACGTCGGACTTCTCTGGCTTGAGGCCGATGCCCCGAACGGGCTCCGCGGCCTTCCCTTGCTGTCGCAGGCGAGCGCTTTGCTAGTCCCTGACGCGCCCGCTCGCGTGGTCGGCTTCGGCCGCTCGGAGCAGCCGGTCCTTGCCAAGCGGCAAGGGGACGTGCGGCTTTCGCTCATCGGGCACGACTTGATCCAGTTCGTGCCGTCGCCGTCGATGATCTGCTCGGGCGACTCAGGTAGTCCCTTGCTCGTCCGCCAAGGCGATGTGGAGCTCATCGCCGGGGTCAACTACCGGGTGGACACTGCGTGCGCCGAACAGGGCACGGCGGTGCGGGTTGACGGCTTGGTCCGCGCGTTCATCGAGGACGCCCTCGAGCCCCATCGGGACGCTGGCTGCACCAGCGCGGCCGGCCGCGGGGGATCGTCGGCGGCAGTGACGCCTCTGCTGATTGCCTTCCTCTGGCGATTCCTCAGGCAAGCCGGAGGCCGCAGGCGGCGGCGACTCGAACTATGGAACCCAACTCATTGATTCTCGGACCCACGAGAGAAATTCGCTCTAGATCCGTCGCGCATGGGGAGCCCAGCGCGACGGTTCTCGAACTCTGATGGGGAGAGAGCGCAGAGAGCGAGTCAACCCAGCGGCAAGCGCTCGCGGCCGAAAAAGAAACACGATGCCCAGCCGGTCTCTCTGGGTCTGCGGGCGAAAAGACAGTCTTCCGCAGCGCGCCGAGCAAGTCCTGGTCGTCGGCGCTGGGCGTCGCCAGGCGGCCTGCAGCCAGGGTGCGGAGCGCGCGCTTCATGCCGTCGAGAATGGCGGGCGCGCGCGGGGGCGAGGGGCCGGTGGCGATCTCGTCGTCGGGTTTCATTCAGGCTCCCTTGACCTCTGGCAGTGGGCGCTTGCTGCTGCTGCCCCTTCGTCAGGGCTATGCTGGAGCGATGCGCCCCTCCGCCGCCGCGATCCTTGAGCTGGCGCGACGCATGGGCGTGCTGTCGGAGGCGACGCTAGAGGATCTCTCCCGCGAGGCCGCGCTGCAGCAGTCCGCGGGCCAGGTCACCCCCGAGGTTCTCGATGCGCAGCCCGCCGCGGCGAAGCCCGGCGCGCTCGAGGGGCCGCGCTTCGCAGAGCTGGGTGAGCTTGGGCAGGGCAGCTCGGGGCGAGTGGTGAAGGCGCTCGATCGAAAGCTCAAGCGGCAGGTGGCGCTCAAGCTGCTGATGCACGACGACCCCCGCTCGGTGGCGCGCTTCCTCCGCGAGGCGAGCGCGCAGGCGCGGGTCGAGCACCCGCACGTCTGCCGCGTCTTCGACGTGACCGAGCACGGGGGCCGCGCCTGCATCGCCATGGAGCTGGTCGAGGGAGGGACGCTCTCGACGGCCGCGGCGGAGATGACGCTCGAGCAGCGCGTGCGGGCGCTGGCCGAGGTGGCCGAGGCGGTGCAGGCCGCCCACGAGCAGGGCTTGCTGCACAGAGACCTCAAGCCGGGCAACGTGCTGGTCCAGCGAACCGCGGGAGGGTTCCGGCCCGTGGTCGCCGACTTCGGCCTGGCGCAGGAGCTCGACGCCAGCGCCACCGCGACCGGCCGACTGGCGGGCACGCCGCAGTTCATGGCTCCCGAGCAGGCGCAGGGCGAGGCGGTGCTCGATCGCCGCGCCGACGTCTGGGCGCTCGGCGCGACCGCCTATGCGGTGCTGGTGGGCCGGCCGCCCTTCGAGGGCACCATCGCGCGCGTGATCTGGCAGGTGCTGCACGACGAGCCGCCCGCGCCCCGCAAGCTTGCGCCGCGCCTGCCGCGCGATCTGGAGACGGTGCTGCTCAAGTGCCTGCGCAAAGACCCTGGGGAGCGGTATGCCTCGGCGCGTGAGCTGGCCGACGAGCTGCGCCGCTGGCTGCGGGGCGAGCCGGTGCAAGCGCGGCGGCCCGGGCTGATCCTCCGCGCGGCGTCCCTGGCCCGCAGGCGGCCGCGGCTCAGCGCGGGGCTGATGATCGCGTCCGCGCTGCTGGCGGGCGGCGCGCTCTGGCTGCGCGCGCGCGTCGCTGGACTGACCGAGGCTGCCCGGGTCCACGGGCGGGCGCTCGAGCGCGCCGAGCTGGGGCTGCGGCTGGCGTATGCGCTGCCGCTGCACGACGTCACCCCGGAGCGCGAGCAACTGCGCGCCGTGATGCGCGAGGTGGCGCAGGGCATGGAGGGGCTGCCGGCCGCGGGCCGCGCCTCCTCGCACGCGGTGCTGGGCCGCGCCCACCTCGCGCTCGGCGAGCTGGACGAGGCGCGGCGTGAGCTTTCGCAATCGGTGGCGCTGGGCCCGGCGCCGGCGGCCGTCTCGGCCGATCTCGGCATCGCGCTGGGGCGGCTCTACCAGCGCGCGCGCGGCGAAGCCGAGCGGCTGCGCGAGCCCGCAGCGAAGGAAGCCGCGCTGCAGAAGGCCGGGCTCGAGCTGCGCGACCCGGCACTGCGGCACCTGCGCTCGGCGCGCGCGGGAGGCGCCCCCTCGCCGCTCTACCTCGAGGCGCTGGCGGCCGAGGTGGAGGGGCGCGACGAGGACGCGGCGCGGCTCGGCGCGCAAGCGGCGACTGAGGAGCCGCAGCTCGCCGAGGCCTGGCGACTGGTCGGCGAGGCGCGCAACCGGCAGGCGCTGGCGCATCTCGAGGCGCGGCGGCACGCGGAGCTGCAAGCGCTGTTGCAGCAGTCGGGGGCCGCATTCGCGCGGGCGCTCGACCTGGCCCGCAGCGATCCCGATCTGCTCGACGGCGAGTGCAGGCGGCTGCAGCAGCAAACCGCGGACTTCCTCTGGCATGGCACGGTAGCGGAGGGTGAAGCGACAGCCGGCGCCGCCATCGCTGCCTGCGAGCGGGTGCTGGTGGTGGATCCGCTGCACAAGGACGCTCCCTACCGGCTCGGCCACATGCTCCTGCACCGCCTGGTGCGAATGTCGAACGCGGAAGAGAAGACGCGAGATCTGAAGATGCGCACGCTGCAGGCCGCGGAGCTGGCGATCGCGCGGCGACCGGAAGACTCGGACGGATGGGAGCTCAGGGCCAATGCGCTGCGCGTGATCGGCTACGACCCCAACGACATTCCGACGGCGCTGATCGCCTGCGCCTGGAGCCAGCAGGATGCGACTCGCGGCGCGGAGCTCGCCGACACCCGCAGGCTCCCCTACCTGCTGCAAGTGAGGGCGATGGCGACCTTCCAGGAGGCCCAGCTCCGTGAGCTGCGCGGTGAGGATGCCCGGCCCGTCTTCGGCCGCGCCATCGCCGACCTCGAGCGCGTCATCGCGCTCCGTCCGTCGCCCGCCGCCAGCTCGCTGCTCGGCTACTTCCTGCGCAGGCAGGCGCGCGCGGCCGCGGCGGCGGGCGGCGACTTCCGGCGCGATCTAAACGCGGGGGAGGCGCACGAACTCGGCGCTCTCGCCCAGGAGCCGAAGGACTCCGACATCCTGCTGCAGACCACCTTCACCATGGCCGAGCGCGCCGAGCTGGAGGCGGGCGCCGGCGGCGACGGAGCTCGATGGGCCGCGCGGGGCCTGGAGCTGTTCGATCGCCTCGCGGCGACCGGCGTCAAGGGGCCTTTCCTAAAGCAGCTTCGCTGCCGGCTCCTCAGCGTCGAGGTGGAGACCGCGGTGCGCGCGGGTCGCCGTGCCACTGAGATGATGGCGAAGGCGGGAGACTGCTTCGCAGAGAAGTCCATCGACGGCTTCGAGGGCGCGGCGTTGCGCCTCTTGCTCGCGCGCGCCGTGGCGGTCCCCTCGCGAGGTGCCGAGGACCTCCGCGCCGCTCGGGAGGTGCGCAAGCTGCTCTCGCCCTTCGAGGCGAGGCGGATCGCGCCGCTGGTGAAGCGCCTCGAGCTGCTGTCGAGCGCCGAGAGGAAGCGCTGACTACTTGAGCCCGTGGCGGACCAGCAGCTTGTAGAGATAGACGCGGCTGATGCCGGCCGAGGCCGCCGCCTCGCCCATCTTGCCGCGGTGGCTGCTCATCAGCGCGGTCAGGTAGCCGCGCTCGAACTGCTCGATGGCCGCCTGCCTCGCCTCCGAGAAGGGAGCGCCGGCCGTTCGGACCTCGCCCGGAGCGACCGGCGCAAGCGCGCCGTACACCATGCTGCGCTCCAGCCAGTTGCGCAGCTCGCGGACGTTGCCCGGCCAGGCCGCCCGCGAGAGGCGCGCCGCCAGCTCCGGGTCGCGCAGCTCCGAGCCGGGCGGCGCTCCCAGCCGCTCGAGCAAAGCCTCGACCAGCATCGGCACGTCCTCGGGCCGGTTGCGCAGCGGCGGCAGGTGCACCTCGATGACCGCGAGGCGGAAGAAGAGGTCGGGCCGGAAGCGGCCGGCGTTGACCTCGGCGCGCAGACCGCGGTTGGTGCCGGCGACCACGCGCACGTCGAGGGAGAGCGGGGAGGCGCCCCCGACCCGCTGGACCTCGCGGCTCTCGAGAAAGCGGAGCAGCTTGGGCTGGAGCACCAGCGGCAATTCGCCGATCTCGTCGAGGAAGAGGGTGCCGCCGTCGGCCTGCTCGAAGGCCCCGGCCCGCCGCGCCTCGGCGCCCGTGAAGGCGCCGCGCTCGTGGCCGAACAGCTCGCTCTCCAGCAGCGTCGCGGGGATGGCGCTGCAGTCCACCACCACGAACCGCTTGTCGCGCCGCGGGCCCTCGCGGTGGAGCGCCTCGGCCGCCTGGGTCTTGCCGGTGCCGGTCTCTCCCTCGAGGAGCACGGTGGCCGTCGAGGCCGCCGCCTTCTCCAGCCGCGCGAACACCTCGCGCATGGCGACCGAGCGGCCGAGCAGCGAGCCGAACCAGGTGTGCTCGGAGAGCGGCAGCCGGTTGACCTCGCTGCCGATCTCGAAGCGCAGGAGCGTCTCGCCCAGCCGCAGCTGGCTGCCCGCACGCAGGTAGGCGTGGACCACGGGCACGCCGTCGAGCGCGGTGCCGTTGGTGCTGCCGACGTCGTGGACCGCCGCCCGGCCGCGCTCCAGCCGCACCTCGCAGTGGAAGCGCGAGACCTTGGCGTCGGCCAGCAGCAGATCGTTGCTCGCGTGGGTGCCGATGCAGCAGCGCTGGCCGGTGGAGCGCCACTCGCGGCCGCGGCCCTCGCCTTCGAGCACGGCGAGCTGGAAGCTGCGCACGGCGCCGGGCTCGACCGCGCTGACGTCCTCGACTGTCCCGTCCGACCCGGGCTCCACCATGGGAGTTCGCTATCACCCGCGGGCCGGGCCGCCAATCCGGCGCCGGTGTTTCCCGGCAGGCAACATCGATCGCCCCAAGTGGTTTCCCAGCAGGAAACAGCGCGGCGACCGCTCCCAGCGAGGGCTCGCTGGCACGCGCGGTGCTCAGTGGAGGACATCCCGGGAGGATTCGATGCGCCGCACCAGACCGATGTCGCCACGCACCTTGATGCCCGCCGCGCTGCTTGCGGCGCTCGCTCTTTCCCTGCCCACGGCCGCGAGCGCAGCCACCTGCGATCCGACCATAGATTGCAACCCGCCGCCGGTGCAGTGCATCGACCCGAACACCGGTCAGCCCTGCGATCCGTTCCAGTGGTTCGCCTTTCTCGGCTGCCCCGACACGACCGAGACCCAGTGCCTCGACCCGAGCTACAAGTCGACGGACTGCGGCTTCTGGCAGGGGAAGATCGACCTTCTCGACAGGGGCTCGGTCTGCAACCAGACGTACCTGTCGAATCTGACGGACACCTACGACAGCCTCGACCAGCGACCGCAGACGGTCTACCAGCCGGGTGCGCCGGCGGGCCAGAACCCGCTCACCCGCGCCAAGGTCATCGCCTTCACGCCCGACACCGCCTTCTACGACGGCGACGACGGCCTCTACCTCTCGGTCATCCTCGCGGAGCAGCGGCGGCGCCTGAACCCGCAGCCCGGAGACCACCCGACCGAGCGCGACCGCTGGGACGGCAACGGCACCACCGTGCGGAGCTGCCAGGAATACGTCTATGAGAAGTATTACGACTACAGCGTCTTCGAGGACGAGACGCTGGCGCTCGGGCGCGATTACGAGGCCATCTATGACCTGGCCTTCGACCCGGGCCAGTTCCAGATCGCCTTCAAGACGCTCGCCGACAAGGGCGGCGATCCGATGACAGAGCAGATCGCGTTCCCAGCGAAGATCCAGGGCATGCCCGACGGCGTGGTTCCGAAGAATGCTTTCATGAGAGCGCTGCCCGACAGCAACGGCGGCTCGATCTCCGACGTCGATCGCTTCGTCTTCGATACCGGCCTCGATGCCTTCTTCAGCTCGGACCCCGCCGCCCTGCCGACTTACACGCCGAGCTGGAGCTGGCACAAGAAGATGGGCGACTACCTGCTCGGCGATGTGCGCTCGCGGGGCGGCAGGACCCATTCGCGGCACAACCCGAACCGCGTCCCGCCGGGCGGCTTCGGGCAGGAGGAGATGGACGCCTGGATCGTCAAGCAGCGCCGCTACGCTGACCTGCTCGCCCAGCAGCAGGACCTCTGGGCCGCAATCCAGCAGGTGCTCCTTCCCAACCCCAGCGGCAACGGGCAGCCCAACCTCGGCCAGCGCGCCTGGTGGCAGGACGATCCGCGCTACGGCGACTTCTCGCCGGCGCTGGTGCAGGGCACCGACTTCCCCACTCCCTTCGACCCGCTCCAGGTGCCCGACTACGCCGCCGTCAGCGCGCTGTTCGACAAGCCGCACAACAATCCAGGCGACCCCTTTCCCATCGGGGGAGCCCTCAAGCCCCTCGCGGTCGCGCTCTATATCGTCAATCGCGAGCTCAATACGTCATTGCTCGACGCCAACGCCAACGGCTGCCTCGCTGCGCGCACGCCCAGCAAGTGCGACTGGAGCCCGCGCACGTTCGTGCCGCGCGTGCTGGCCCAGTTCCTCAAGCAGCGCGAGGAGCGCTACCACACCTGCCTGAAGTACACGCAAAACGACTTCAGCGCGGCGTCGGTGGTGAGGAATGCCCACGTCTCTGGGGTCAATACTTCGGTGACCAATTCGAATCCCTTCACCAATACCATCGACGATATGACCAGCGACGCTTCCGGCTTCTTCAAGTTCGGCGCCACCTCGCTCATGGATCTCTTCCTCCGCGAGGTGCCTCAAGTCACCCAGAAGCAGAGCTTTGTCGCCAGCCTGGACGGCAGCGGGAGCCAGGTGCCGGGGCACCAGAAGTCCGATTCCACCCGCGTCGGCCCCAGCGATTACAACCTGGCATTTGGATATACCCTGGGCTGGGAGCTGGACGGCTACCAAAAGGCGTGCAGCTCCACGCTGGACATGGGCGGGTCGGTCTACGCGACGGCGACCGCCTTCGGGCGCGGGCCGGCCGACCTGGCACGCTTCAGCGCCGGCTTGAAGAGCGCGCAGACGGCGAGCGGCGACCCCGGCTACCGGGCGGATCTGACGTTGATGATCGGCCCCATCCAGGTGGTGGGGATCAACGACATCTTCTCCACCGTCCAGGGCGACACCGTGCAGCAGCAAAGGGACCTGATCGCGGGCACGATTCCCATCTTCATCGGGCCCATCCCGCTCCTGCTCACGGGCGGCATCTCCACCGTGACCGGGCTCGAATACAAGCTGAGCGGGAGCCGCTCGACCTGCTCCGCCGACGCCCAGGTCGGCGACACCTCGCTGCAGATCGGCCTGGACGCGACCATGCGCCCGTTCGTCGGCGCCAAGGCGTTCGCCAACGTCAGCCTCGAGGCCGTGCTGGCCGCCGCCGGCGTGGGGGCGGAGCTGACCATCATCGAGCTCAGCCTGCCGCTCACGCTGGGAATGCACGTGGCCCACGTGCAGGGCGAGAAGGGGCCCGGACCGCTGGTCCTCAGCGGCAAGGCCACGCTCGACCTCGAGCTGCACGCGCTCGATGGCAACATCAAGGCTTGGGTGCGGTTCGGTCCCAAGTTCCTCAGCCACACGATCGAAAAGAGCATCATCAGCTGGAGCGGCCCCAACCTGCCGCCCACCTCGCTGCTCAACGAGACGGAGCTGATCCCGATCAACTTCTTGAAGGCGCCGGGAGCGAACTGACCGATGCGCGCCCCGATCACCACGCTGGCCGCCCTACTCGCCTGCTGTGCAGGGCTACTGCTCTGGATGAGGCCGCGCCCAGCGGACGAGCCTGCGCCGGCCCCGCAGGCCGTCCCACCCGGCGAGGTGCCGCCGTTCGCCTTCCGCTGGCCCGCGGGCCAGGTGCTGCGCTACCGGCTCGAGTGGCGGACGGCGCAACACGCAGCCTTCGCCGGCCAGGGAGCGCTGGAGGGCGGCGTGGACCTGGCGGGCGAATTGCGGGTGCGCGCGCTCGGCGAGCACCAGGGCGCGACCGCGCTGGGCGTGGAGCTGGCCGCTCTCGAGCGGCACGAGGTGAGCGCGCTCGGCCACAAGCTCGCAGAGCAGCCGGGGGCGCTGGAGGGCCACGAGGCGGTGGCGCTGGTCGAGCCTACCGGCGAGCTGCGCAGCGTGGGCTTCGCGGCCGGGCATCCGGCGCTCTTCCGCCACGTCCTGGCGGCCCTGCTGGCGCAGGCGGAGGTGACGGTGCGGCCCGGCGAGCAGCGCTGGACGACCTCGGGCCGCGGTCCCTTCGGCCCCTCGCGCCTCCGCTACGAGCGCAGCGCGGCCGCGCCGCTCGCCGTCGCGCGCGTCCGCGAGGCGTACGAGGCCATCGAGGCGCTGGCGACTCCTCCCGGCCCGGGCGCCTCGGTGGCGCTCTCGTCGGGGGCCAGCGCCATCCTCGACCCGGCAGGCTACCTGCGCTCGCTGCGCGACCAGGAGACGCTGGCGGTGAGCGAGGCCGGCACCGAGCGACTGCGCGCCGCCGCGGAGCTCTCGCTCGAGCTGATCGCGATCGAGGCAAGCAAGAGGCCCGCCCGCGCGCTCGCCGGGCTGCAGTGGCGGCGGCCCGGCGAGCCCCCGGCCGAGGTGGCGCCCGACCAGCGCAAGCAAATGCTCGAGCAGCGCGCCGACGGGCTCAGCGGCCCACAGATGCTCAGCGACCTGCGCCGCGCCAGCAAGCTGGGGATGCTGCGCGATCACGAGCGCTGGTTCTGGCGCGCCACCGGGCGGCTCTTGGCCGAGCCGGCGCTGGCCGCGGGGATCGGCGAGCTGGTCAAGTCGGGCGCCCTCGAGCAGCAAGGGTCGGCGTTGGCGTTCGATCTGCTCTCGGGCGCCGGCCACCGCGAAGCGCAGGCGGCCATGCGCGCCGCGCTGTCCTCGGAGCGCGTCCGCGGCGACGAGAAGCTGCGCGCGCGCATCGTGCAGAGCTTCGGCTTCCTCCAGCAGCCCGACCCGGCTTCGCTGGCCGCGGTGGGCGACCTCTACGCGGACGCGCGCCGCGCCGGCACGCCGCTCGACCTCCGCACCGCCGCCTTCACGCTGGGCGCGATGGCGGGCGCGGCGGCGCACGCAGACACCGGGCGGGCGCAGCAGCTGGCGCACGGCCTGGAGGCCGACCTCTCGGCGGCGGGCACCGCGGAGGAGCGCGACACGCTCCTGCGCGCGCTCGGCAACGCCCGGCTGGAGTCGGAGGTGCCGGCGCTCCTGCCCTACGCCACCGCGGCCGACCCCGCCGTGCGCCGCGCCGCAGCCATCGCCTTGCGCTACAGCGGCCGAGCCGACGCGCGCGACGCGCTGCTCTCGCTAGCCTCGGACGGGGACCGCGACGTGCAGCGGTCGGCCATCGAGATGCTGGCGCCCAAGCTCGGCGACGCCGAGGTCTCCGCGCTCAGCGCGCTGGTGCAGCGCGGGGGTGTCGCGCGCTCGAACGAGCCGTCGGTGGTCAGCGCCATCGCCGAGCGCGGCGACCGCGGCCCCGCGGCCCAGGCGCTGCTCCGCTACCTCTCCGAGCACGGCGGGCGCGAGGAGCTTCGCCAGCGGGCGCTGGCGCTTCTGGGAGGTCGTTGAGCCTGCTCGACCGAGCCGGCGCCTCTTGCTGCTGCTGCAGTTCGCATTGCCTCGCGTGTATCGACGTCGGATCACCGCCGTTGCGATCGACCGCTCCGTTCGCCTCCACCTCGACTGAACAATTGATAGGCGGCGAATCTCTCTGCTTCTCCCTTGCGTCCGCCAGCGCTTCGCGCAGGAGCGGGGCTTTGCACTCAATGCCATCCCGCACCATCTCGGCCACCAGCCTGGCGGAGCTCGGCGATGGACTCGGGGCGCACGTCCATCTTTCGCAGGTGGCGCTCGATGTCGGCGCCGTGGCGCGCGTCGAACGCCTCGACGGCGCCCGGCACCCGCTCGAGGCAGGCGCAGGCGAGGAAGAGGTCCTCGGCGTTGAGCTTGCCGACTTCTTCCGCCGTCGCGTGCGCGCCGAGACACCGCAACAAGCGCGGCGCCCGCTGTCCTGAGAGAGGACGCCGGAGGCCGGCCCATGTCGAATCGACGAACGCTCCTGCAGGGCTTGGGCGCCGCGCTCCTCGGGGCGGGAGTGGCCGGGCGCGCGCGCGCAAACCCTGCCGGCTGGACCCGGCTGGCGCTGCCCGAGTTCTTGCTGGAGACCAATGCGCTCGCCAAGGGGCTGGTGGCCGACACCACGCCAGCCGGCCAGGACCGCTATCTATTGGCGCTGGCGGCGCAGGCGGTGCGCCTGGTGGACGTGCCGGTGCCCCCGCTGCGCGACAGCGGCCAAGGCGCCGGCGCGGGGACCTTCATCGGCTTCAATCCCGGCGGCGATCCCTTCACCATCCTTCATTGGAAGCTCGAGCCCGGCGCGCGCATCCGCACGCACGCGCACACTTACGGCAACGTGGTGACGCTGGTGCTGGAGGGCAGCGCGCGCATCGAGAACTATCAATGCGTGGGCGAGCGCGACTTCACCGCCCCCGGTGAATTCAAGGTGCGCAAGACCCGCGATCAATGGGTCTCGTCGGGCGCGGTCAACCTGGTCAGCCTCGAACGCGACTATATCCACGGCATCAGCGCGGGCCCCGCGGGCGCGCGCGGACTCGATCTCACCACCCGCATCCGCCCCAAGGCGCCGACGCCTTATCTGCAGCTGGCCGAGGGCGGAGGCGGCGGAGCGGGCGCGATTCAACTAGCAAGCTGGACTTACGATCCACCCAAGCCGCCTTGAGTTTGCTTCAGGTCTGGCAGAGGGCCGCCAGAATTCGTCGAGGAGCTAGAGTCGAGCGGAGCGACCGACGACCGAGCGCTCTTGACCGCCCGGGGAGACGGCAATGCCGCCTCTGGACACGAGCTGTTCGAGGCCCCGGGCTGGCCAGCCTCGAGCGCCGCACCGGCCTTCACCAGATCGCAAACATCAGCCACGCTGCGGAGCAGACTCCGAAAGCGACGGCGGTGACCGGCGCGGCGACGCGAATGAAGTCGCTCGCGATCGTCGAGCGGCGCAGCTTGTCGTAGAGCAGAAGCATCCCTTGGGCGGGAAGCGCCAGCAGGCCGAAGGCCAGAATGTATGAAATCAGGAAGGTGACACCCCAATAGAAGAATCGAAGGAGGCCATCCAGCCGGGTCCCCGTGTTGACGAACGACGGCTCATGGATGGGGCAATAGTTGTAATAGACTTGGCTGGTATAGCCTTTGTGGCCACCTGCGAATTTCTTGTGCGTATCGGTGCGGGTGCAGAACGTCTCCATGCAGAGGTTCGACTTGCGCGGAAAGGCCTGCGCGTCCTCGAGGTGGGAAATCATCCAGCCAGCCCGGTAATAGACGTCGAGCGGACGCGTCGCCAACCCGCAGCCGGTCGACAATGACAAAAGAAGCAAGGCGCCAAGGCCACTGCGCAACATCCTCGCATCTTACCGCGGCACGCGACGATCGCCAGCGCCTGCGCCGATCAGCATCCTCATCGCCCGCTGGTGATGGGGAAGTCCATTCCCCGCGAATCGACTACCGGATATTGGGCCTGGGCCTTGTACTGAAGGCGAGGGCCCGCAGCGAGCTGGAGTGCCCCATCTGGAGCTGCAGCTCGGGCCGCGCCTTCCCGCCTGCCCGCGGCCGGTACCTCCGGCGCCTATCTGACCGACATTGGTACTAGCCCAGTACTAGCCCTGAATCCGCGCGACGGTGCGCGTGGGATCAGGACAGTTCGCGTCGGCGAATACGCCGACGGCCTCCTAGCAAAGCGCTCGAGAGGGCGCGGCGGGACAGCCGCTGCAGACCGGGATCGGCCGGGGCGCGCGCCCGCGAGAGCTGCGCCCCGGCATCGGGCGAGCGCTACTTTTCCGCCTCGGGCTCTTGCGGCTCCTCAGCCACCCACAACTTCTTGAACGCGAGCGTGCCCTTCTGCGCGACCCGCTTGCCGGACTGGTCGGCCAGCTGGGGCGCGAAAAAGGTGACCGAGAGCGTGGCCGCCTTCGACGGGTCGGCGCCGGCCAGCTCCTTGCGCAAACGCGGCTCCAGCTCGAAGACGACCGTGCGCGGCTCGGCCTTGTGGCCCTGGTGGTGCGGGCCCCAGAGGCTGATCTCGCCGACGAAGTGGTCGGAGCTGACGTCCTTGGCCGCCTCGTCGTGCACGAAGACCTGCACCAGGACGAGCTGGTTCGGCGCCACGCCCTCGAGCTCGACGCCCTCGATATAGAGCATGATGTCCGAGCCTTCGTAGTCGTTCTTGCCCTGCTCGGCCTCCTGCACCAGGGCCTTGCGCAACTCGGGGCTGATCTTCTTCTCGTCGGCCTTCTTGGCCGGGAAGGTGTGGGCCTTCGCTTGCTCGAGCGGGACCGCGCCCGCGCCGGAGATGTCCACTCGCGCCTCGGCGGCGCGCGCGGAGTGGGCCGGCCCGAGCGCGAGGAGCGCGGCGGCGACGATGGCGATTCTTGGAGTGCGCATCTTTCGTCTCCTCGTCACGGGAAGTTGATGTTGAGGTTGTTGTACGTGTAACGGAGCTGGTTGGCCGGATCGAGCACGTCGCGCACGCGGATGTCGACCCAGTGTCCGTCGCCGTCGACGAACTTGTAGACGATGTTGCGGAAGGCATTCTGGCTCGGGTTCCGGCGCGTGCGCGCACCCGGCGTCCAGTGCTTGGAGCGCGACTCGGCCTGGCGCTGGTTCGGATCGACCTGGACGTTGCCCACCACACCCGGCTGCACCACCGTGGCCACGTTGGCGACGTGGCTCGTGTTGCCCAGCGCCAGCCACTGTTCCCAGAGGCGATCAAGCATCAGATGGTGCGGATAGAAGATCGGGTCGCGCGGCGCGCCCGGCACGCTGCCCATGTTGCCGCCCACGCCGGTCGGAACCGCGTGCGTGCTGTCGTGGATGAGGCTGCTCGCCATCCCCTTGAGTGCCGGCCCGCCCGCCACCGCCTTGGGCGACTTGAACGAGAGCATGCGGTTCATCTCGGTGCGCAGGGCGATGGGCTGGCCGTAGAGGTTGGTGACCGTCGTGAACTGGCTCGCGCGCCAGATGCCGGCCGGGCCGAGGTGGCCGGCCTGGTAGGCCGCGGGGACGGTGAGGTTGTTGCCCGCGTTTGGATTGGCCGACCAGTCCCAGTAGGGCAGCGCGAAGTTCTGCGCGGCGTTGGTCTGCGCGGGGTTATAGGCGCCAGGGTTGGCGGCGAGGTCGTCGGCGAGGAGCCTGCGCAGGATCTTCTCCTCGTAATACGCGAAGGCGCGGTGCCAGGGCAGGAACTCCCAGGTGCTGTGGATGTCGTGGCCCAGGCCGCCACCGCAGTAGAAGCCGTGCAACGCCGCCTGGGCGACCACGCCGCGCGGGTCCCAGAGGGGCAGCGCCTGTTGCAGGCCGAAGGCGCGGTCGAGCACCCAGGCCTGCGCGCCGGTGAGCGCGGTGATGCTGTTCCGCACGCGCGCCGCGCCGGGGGCCTCGACGGCAAAGTGCTTCGGGTTGGCCCAGGTACCGGCGGTGCCGCCCGCCGGTGCGCCGCCGTGCCGCGCGGGCGCGTGCGTGCCGAGCGGCGTGCCGGTGTCGAGGCCCCAGGTCCACTCACCGGCGGTCATGGTGGGCTCGACGTTGTCGGGGGTGCCGACCGCGCCGCCGGCGTTGAGCAGGTCGCCGAGGCGGGTCGCGCTGAAGTGCGCCTGGCTCCACCAGTTGGGGATGACGGCGCCCGCGTCGCGCGCCGGCCCGAGCGCCAGAATCAGCGCGGCCAGCGCCCAGCTCCATCGGGCCGGCCCGCCGAGCGCGCGAGCGGTCGCGCCTTGCATCGTGTGCAGACTCATCGTCTCTCCTCTCGGGCGTCGGGTGACGCGCTTTTGCGAAGTGCACATCTATTGCAATCAGCCCGGCGCCGTCAAAGCCGAGCCCCCACGTCCGGCGAGATAACGCAGGAATCCCTACTCAAGACACACTAATAGAATCCTGTCCGGTTTCGGCAGCGGCTGGGCCCGCCGCACCATATCCAGCACCGTGTCGGTCACGGACGTGAGTCCTTTCGCGCGCAAACATCGGTGCCCAAGAGAAATCCCAACTCTTCGGCTGTCGTGGGCGCGCCGGGGGGAGGGGCGGGCAGCCGGTCTCACCTGGCCAGGCTCTTCAACGAGACATGCAGGTAGCTGGCCGTCGATTGATAGGCCTCGCGCAAGATGGCGCCGGTGGTTGCATCTACCTTGGCGTCGCCGCGGAAGCAGCGGCCCGTGTAGATGATCCCTGTCTTATAAGTATAGGTGCACGACGGAAGCCGATAGGCGTCGATGGCTTCCAGGAGCGGCCTCGAGAGCTTCTGCGCCCGCACCGCGATCTGATGCGCCGCCTGGTCCGCCGACAGATCGAGGAAGCGCTTGTCCCATCCCTGCGCAGGATAGCGCGCCTGGATGAGCGGTACATAAGCCTCCCAGATAGGATGCAAGCCGATCACGTAATCATAGATGGACAACCCCGTTACGTGCATCGGCTGAGTCATGTCGGTGACGTAGTGGAGCATGAGCCCGAGCTGGTAGCAGGAGTCCGCAGTCTCCAGACTCTTGATCTTGGCGAGTCGCTTGCCGGCGTTCGAGCGCGCATCGCCGCTCTTGTTCTTCACCGTCGACTGGGCCAGCTGGTAAGTCACGACTTGAGTCGGCTTGTCGAACCAATCGAGCGCGGCGCCGTCGTAGAAGTGCGATCCGAGCGCGGCGTTGGGCCGCTCCTTCAATTCGCCGTCGTCCACGTCCCACAGGCCTTGCTCCCATTGCGCGCGGCACGTCTTGGCGTTCATCGCCGAGGCGATGCGAGCCGCGGTCCCATCGCCGCTCCGCGCCAGAAGCTCGAGAGCGCGATCGACCACGAACAAGTGCGTGTTGCCTTCCCACTTCGGCGTGCTCGAGCACGAGCAGACGGCGGTGCGCTTTCCTCCGCTCGGGCACCCTCTGTAGCAAACGCCTCCATAGAGGTCCTGGCCCGCGGGGCACTCATGTCGCGGCGTGCCGGCGGCGCCGTACTTGCCGCAGCTCGTGTGGATCGACGACAGGTCGAGCGCCTTGCTGCCGTCCCTCTTGCACGAGCAGACGGCGGTGCGGTGCGTGCCGCGCGGGCAGCCTCGGTAGCAAATGCCTCCATAGAAGTCCTGGCCCGCAGGGCAGCTCGAGAGCTGCGCGCCCGCGGCGCCGAACTTCTTGCAGTCGGTCTCGACGAAGAGCTTCTGGGTCACCGCGCCGCCGCTGCACTCGCTGTGCTTGCAGGTGTCCGGGCCGGCGTCCCAGGCCAGGGCCGGGCGGGCGCAGAGCGCGAGTGCCGTGACGATGATTCGAATGACCGTCGGATGCATTTGTTCTCCTCGGAATGAGGGTTCTACCGCGACAGCAGCGGTCCTGCCAGCGCCGGCCGAGACACGACTCAAGGCTCGCGAACTCGAACTCGGCACTATGCC
Source organism: Myxococcales bacterium (assembly GCA_038231075.1). Classification (GTDB taxonomy): domain Bacteria; phylum Myxococcota; class Myxococcia; order Myxococcales; family 40CM-4-68-19; genus JBBRMA01. The sequence continues at coordinate 26,390 of JBBRMA010000063.1, forward strand.
GGCACGGCGGCTTTTTGCCCAGGCTCCTCGAGGAAGCCTCGCGCTCGGGATAGACGAGCTCGATAGGAATGAAATACCAATCGTCGCCGCGGCTATCGCAATGGCCGTCGAAATAGAGGAGCACGATGTCCTGCGGCAGCGCCGACTTCAGCGCGGCGAGCCGGGTGAGGATGGCGGGCTTGGTGGCCGCGGCGTCGAAGAGCTTGTGAGTGCGCACGTCCTTGAAGAGCTTGCGCGGCGCCGCGGGGACCTTCTAGCCGGACGCGCACTCTCGATGGCCGCGCGCCGGCCGTCTGCGCTCTGAACTGGGCCCGAGATGTTGTGGAGGGCGAGGCCCCTCACCACTCGTGGATCATGCAGCCGCGCTCTTCAGCACCGTCGTGGTCAGCCCCGCGAGCGACGCCCTCTCCAGCGGAGATGCGCTGCTCGCCGCGGTCGCCGGCCTGGCGCCGGGCAAGCCCTGGCTGGTCAAGATCGAGCCGGGCACCTACGACCTCAACCACCGCTCGCTGGACGTCGGGCCGCTCGTCAGCGTCGAGGGCTCCGGCGAGGCCGCCACCAAGATCACCAGCGATGTCTACAATTACCAGCCGACGGTCCGGGTCAACGGCGCGCCGGATGGAAGCACCACCCACGAGCTGCGTTTTCTGACGGTGGAGCAGCGGAGCGACGTCGGCCACACGATCCACATCAACGACCCGGCCACGCTCTTTCGCGTCACGCTGCTGCGGAGCGTCAACTCGACGTCCACGGCGATCAGCATCTACCTCACCGCGTCCTTCACCGCTCCCTCCTCGCTCGTCCTCGACAGCGTGACCATCCCCTCGCCCCAGAGCAGCGCCGGCTACTACGCGGCGATCATGTTGACCCCGTTTTCTTCCAGCCTGGCCACTTTGCACAACGTCACCGCGCACGGGCCCAACCCGGTCGTCCAGATCAACAGCACCGGGCCAGGCGGAACGGTGTTGTTGAAGATCGACAACTGCGATTTCAGATCAGACGGCTCCAGTACCCCGGGCCATCCGCCGACCGTCATCGAGAACAATTCGCAGTACTCGACGATCCAGATGACGGGCACGCGAGTCAACGGCGCCGTCCTCGACAACGGGGTGTATGGCGGCGGCAGCTATTTTCACTGCCTGGGCACGAGCTGGTTGCCCTACGACGGCTCGACCCAACCGCAGTTCTTGGCCACCGGCTGCCCGAGCCAGTAGGCCGCCCCGGGATCTCCGCGGCCTTTGCGTCATTGCTCCTCCGCGAGGCCGCGGATCATTGAGTACCGGATCGGTTCCCAACAACCCGCGAGATGCCCCATTGGCATTTGCGCGGCATGGATTCGCGCGAATCCTGCCCCGAGCGGTTCCTTCGCGCTCCGCGGCCCTGCCGTTCAGACATCCGCGCCCTTCCCGCTCCGGCTCTTCTCACGTTCCTGTTCGGTCCCGGTTCGGTACCTGAGTCCGTAGTTATTCCTGCCCGTCAGCACGCTGCACAGGGGCGCAAGTCTGCTGAGCGTGCCTCCATGGGCGCGCCGTGTTGCGCCGGTGACTTGAGTTCGGCAAGCGAGTACGTTGTCCGGGATGCCTGTGCACGACTCTCCCCTCTCGTGGCAGGAGTATTCGATGGCGCCCCGGCATCGAACGGGTGGCCGTCGGCCTGCCAGCTTTCTGCGCCCGCGCGGCACCGACCGCGCCGCCTGGTGATGGCTACGCTCGTCCGTCCTGGCTCTGCTCTCCGGCCCGATCATCTACGGGCTCGTCGGCGAGCGCTTTCTCGATCCCGGGCTGGTCCTGATCGTCGACGCGCTCGCCCGGCGCCTGCGGAGACGTGGCAGATGATCGTTACCACGCGCGCCGGCGCCCTCGGCCTCCCCTATGTCCTTGATTACAAGTCTCGCTCGCCAAATGAGCTCGTGGCCGGCGTGCGCGGGAACGCAGCGCGCGAGCTCCGCGCGGCGCTCGAGGCGCGCCTCGCAGAGCAGCCCAACGACCACGACGCGATCAAGCTGCTCGCGTCGCTGCAGCAACTGGAGGGGAAGGCGCCGCCCTCGCCGCCGCCTCACGACCCGAGATCCGTCCTGGGAATGTATGCGTTGATCCTCCGGAGCGCGCACGATCCTCGCCAGGAACGACTCGCAACGCTTCTGGCACTCCGGCTCGCGGAACCGCCCTTAGTGAACGAGCTTGCTCCCAGGAAGAGGAGGATCCGATGAAGGGGTTTCGCATCGCGCTTGGAATCGTCCTCACGATCGGAGGCGGCGTCGTGGTCGGCTGGATCGTTTGGGCGGCCTCCGTCATTGCCGTCGGCTATTCCAAAGGCGACAAGGGCCCGAGCGTCTGGACCTCCACGACGGCCGCCGTGCTGTACATGCTCGCGGCGGGCGGCACCATCCTCGCTCTGCTTCGCCGCGCCGGGTTGTTCAGCTGAAGGCGCGGTGGCAAATCGATCGTATTCAGGCTTTGGAGCTGCCCCCTTCCACGGTGATGAACCCGCTCAGCGGGACCGGCAAGGCGCCGGCCGCGCGGAGCCTGCCCGCAGTCACGATTTTCATCCTGGTTTGAACCGGCTGAGCCAGCCGTCGAAGATTCTTTGCGCCATCGTCCCGGTTGTTGATCTCAGCATCGCGAGGGGCTCGCAGAGGCTGCAAATGAGAGCACGTCGTCCGGCTCGTGCGTTGATGCTCGCCTGCAGTCTGCTGCTGGTGGGATCGCTGGCTGCTGCCGCGGACCGGCCGGGTGCGATCCTCGTTTGGCTCGACCTGTCGCAAGGGCGCGGCGAGTCCACTGAGCAGCTTCTTCTGAAGACCGATCTCCGGCTCCTGCTCGCAGACGGGACCTTGAAGGCCACCAGCGATCTGCGGGTCGGCGATCGCCTGCGGCTGGAGGCCGACAACGTCGGACTCGTCACTGCGCAAACGCCTTATCTGGGTCGGCCGCCGGAAGCGGGGCGCGTCATTGGCCGGTCGCGCCACCTGGTGCGAGAGCTGCAGTTGCTGCGCACCACCGCCGAGGTTGTCGAGACCACGCCCGACCACTTGTTCAAGGTGGTTGGCAGCGGGTGGACCGAGGCCAAGCGCCTCGCGCCGGGCGACTTGATCGCCACCACCGACGCGCACCAACCGGCCCGGGTCGTCTCCAGTGAGCGGCGCTCGGTGGCGCCGACTCCGGTCTACAACCTGCTGGTCGAGGGCACCCACATCTATCACGTCGGCCGCGAGGGCCTGCTGGTGCACAACACCGTAAACAAGCCCTGCGTGCCCGGGCCCGAGACCGCCGCGAACGTGTTCTCGAGAGCGGCAAGGCTGGCCCAAGGGCTGCCCGCCGAGGACCTATCGACATCAGGCTCGCCGCGGGTTGCGGAGGTTGAGGTGGCCGCGGCGGGTGAGCCCGAGCTGGCCAGGAGACCCCGAGCCCGCGCGACTCCGGCGCCACCGGAGCGCCGCGTGGCATGCAATAGCGGCAATTGCGACCGTGTCGCCAAGCGCTCTTCAAGGGAAGGGTTTGGCGGAGTCCTCTTTTTCGAGCCAGCAAAGAAGATCTGGCTCAATCCCGCTGAGGCGCCCGGCGAGAATTGGTCGTTTCACGCGGTCAACGTGAAAAGGACGTCGGGCCGGTTCGTCATCCACGACACCGATCAGTGGATCACGGCCGAGGGACGCTCGCTGGACGAAGTCGCCGGCATTTACACTCGACAGATGTTTCCGGGGCAGCAAGTGGAGTACGCCTACGCGGGCTTCAACATGGAAGACACCTTGAAAGCTACTAAAGCGTTCATCAACGACCGCTCGGTCTGGCGGCCGATCCCCAAGCCCTGAGCTCGCTGCGCCAGTCCACCGGCGAGGTTGAGCTCAGGCACTTGAGCGTGCCGCTTCCGCGAGGCCTCCAGCTGCAGCCTCGCCTCCCCGGGCGACACCTCCAGCTCTCCGCGCAGGCCGCCGTCCTGCAGCGGGTCGTCTCGGCGCAGGGAGCTGGTGGCGGCACACTCAAGATCATCGTGTGTACCCCGCAAATGCGGGGCTTCCGCGTGCCGTAGGTGCGCTTGTCAACCGCCTACCAGTCAGAATTCTCGGATCTCCCAACTGACGCCAGGTGCCAGGTCGCTGACGTTGGCTGACACCTGACGATTCCGATCGCGTTTGCCTGGCGAGTTCCGCCCGCGGGTCTCCGACC
>JBBRMA010000064.1:0-29172 GCA_038231075.1 Myxococcales bacterium
AGAGGCCCGCCGCGCGGCACGGGCGCCCACGCGCGAACGGTGGCTCGCTGCGCTCGCATCGATCGGATTTCTTGCCGCGCGAGCCCTTAAGCCGCGCGACAGGCCTCTGCCTGCCGGCGGCCTATTTGCTTATCTGCCTGACATCAGGGAATTGGGGGAAAGAGAACCAATTGATCGCGGTTGAGACTCGAGCCCAGAACTGACTCACTAGATGTCTATTTCCCCCCGATACTCAAAGTCTGGCCGGTACCTCCGGCGCCTATCTGACTGACATTGGGGCTAAGGTGGCCACATGCCATCCTTCCTTTGCATGCTCCTCGCCGCGCTCTTTGTCCTTGCGGGCGTCCTCCATTTCGTCGCGCCCAAACCCTACGTCCGGATGGTGCCCGACTATCTGCCGGCCCATCTCGCGCTGGTCTATATCAGCGGCGCCTTCGAGATCCTGGGCGGGCTTTTGCTCCTGTTGCCGGCGACGAGATCGTTCGCGGCGTGGGGGTTGATCGCGCTCCTGATCGCCGTGTTTCCGGCCAACGTGCACATGGCGCTGCACCACATTGGAATCGGCGCGAAGCCGCCGCCGCAGTGGATGCTCTGGGCCCGGCTGCCGTTGCAGTTGGTGATGATTGCCTGGGCCTACAAGTTCACAGCCTGAGGGCGCGCCTACGGGGCGGCCGGCGCAGTCAAGCGGCGATCGACCCTACGATAGACCTTGTCGGTGGCCCAGGCGAGCACCAGCGTCATTGCAATCAAGAGTGCGGTGAGCGCGCAATAGCGGGCCCAGGTTGAGTGATCGCCCCAGAGCGCGTGAAACGACACGCCGCCAATCCGATAATAGAGCAAAGACTCATGATAGAAGTAGCCGGCCAAAGAAGAGGTGCCGAAGATCTCGATCAGCCGCACCGGCACCGTGCGCTGCCACGCGCCGCGAACCAGGTGCTCGAGCGCGAGCAGCACCAGCGTGCCGCCGCAGACCTGCACCAGTCGGCGGGCGTGATTGGCGGGGTTGGTGATCCAGAACTCATGCGGCGGATACATCGCTTGAAATTGCGGAGTGAGTAACCAGATGGCAATTCCGACGGCGCCGAGGATGCTCATCCAGAGCGCGGCAGCGCGGACGCCGCCCCGCGCGGTCGCGGCGCCGATGGCAGCGCCGAGATAGACATAGCCGGCCCAGGGCAAGAGCGGAAACATCGAGCCTGACTTGTGGCTGACGAAGTGCGCGAGCAGCGGCGGCGCGTTTTCGAAGTAGGGAGCGACGCCAAAGACGAGCGCGGCCAGGGCGAGCGCGGTCCACTGCAGCGCGCGCGGGCGCGAGGCGAGCAAAGAGAAGATGGGCAGCGCAATCAGCAGCGAGAGGCCGATACAAGGCAGGATATCGATGCGGAGCAGCCATTTGGGCTCGTGGAGCAAAGGAAACCACATCCATTGCATCAAAGCACCGACCGCCAGCACCTCGCCGACGCGGCGCAAGGTCTTCTTGAAGCGACGCGCGCGGGCGCCGGGCGCGGCATCGGCCGACATCGCCGCCCGGACCTGCACCAGCGCCAGCGAGAAGCCCGCGGCGAGGATGAACGAGGGCGCCACCAGCCCGTCGATCCAAACTAGAGTTGGATAGGGTTCGGGTCCTCGCAGCGCCGGATACAAGAGCGCCATGGCGTGGCATTGAATCATCACCAGCACGGCGAGGCCGCGCAGCCAATCGAAGGCGCGGACCCGCTCGGGCTTGTCGGCCATGCAGCGAACCTAAGCCTTTTCCAGCGCCTGGTACAGATCGTCCACCAGGTCCTGGCCGTGCTCGATGCCGACGCTCAGGCGGATGAAGCCGTCGTCGATGCCGAGGCGGCGCCGCGTCTCGGGCGGCACGCTCGCGTGGGTCATGATCGCGGGGTGCTCGATCAGGCTCTCGACGCCGCCCAGGCTCTCGGCGCAGGCGAAGATGCGCAGCGACTTCAAGAACGCCCGCGCGGCGGGCAGGCGGCCCTTGATGACGAAGGTCAGCATGCCGCCAAAGCCGCTCATCTGCCGCTTGGCGAGCGCGTGCTCGGGGTGCTCGGGCAGGCCGGGCCAGGTGACCTTTTCCACCTTGGGATGGCGGATCAGGGCGCTCGCGACCAGCTTGGCGTTCTGCTCGTGCCGCTCCATGCGCACGTGCAGCGTCTTGAGGCCGCGCAGGACCAGGAAGCTGTCGAGCGGGCCGGGCACCGCGCCCACGGCGTTCTGGATGAACGCGAGCCGCTCGTGCAGATCGTCGCGCTTCATCACCAAGGCGCCCGCGACCACGTCGCTGTGGCCATTCAAATACTTGGTCATTGAATGCGCGACGAGATCGATGCCGTGCGAGAGGGGCCGCTGGAAGAAGGGCGTCGCAAAGGTATTGTCGCAGACGCTGATGACGTTGCGCTTCTTGCACATCTCGGCGATGGCGGTGAGGTCCGAGATCTTCAACATCGGGTTGGTCGGCGTCTCAATCCAGCAGACCTTGGTGTTCGGCTTGAACGCCGCTTCGAAGGTCTTCAGATCGGATGAGTCAACAAAGCTGAACTCAATGCCCTGCCGCTTGAAGACCTTGTCGGCGATGCGAAAGGTGCCGCCGTAGAGATCGTCCGAGCAGAGGACGTGATCGCCGGCGTTGAGCAGGTGGAAGACGGCGTCGGTGGCCGCGAGGCCGCTGGCGAAGGCGAGCGCGTGCGTGCCGCCTTCGAGCGCAGCGAGGCAGCCTTGCAGGGCGTCGCGGGTCGGGTTTCGCGTGCGCGAATACTCAAAGCCCTTGTGCTCGCCGGGTCCTGATTGAACGTAGGTCGAGGTTAGATAGACGGGCGTCATCACCGCGCCCGTGGTGGGATCTGGCTGCTGGCCGGCGTGGATGGCCAGGGTCTCGAACCTGTCGGTGCTCTTGGTCGTCATTGCGTTCGTCCTTACCGGCTCATCCGGGCGCCGAGGAATTCAATCAAGTCAATCTTGGTCAGGATGGCGGCGAGCTGGTCGCCGTCCTTGACCACCGCCACGTTGTCGCCGGCGAAGATCTCTTTCAGCCGCGAGACGGGCGTGCGCAGCGTGACCACGCCCGCGAGCGGCTTCATGATCTTGGAGATGGGGTCCTGCAGCTTGTGGGTGCCCGCGAGCAGCGCCTGGAGCAGATCCACCTCGTGAACCATGGCGATGGGCTTGCCGCCGTCGAGCACGGGCAGCTGCGACACGCCGTGCTCCTTCATCAGATCCGCCGCCTTTTGCGCGGTCTCGTTGGCGTTGACGGTATAGACGGTCCGGCGCGCGCCCGAGAGCACGTCGGAGACGCTGCCGAGCCGATCGGTGGCGTCGACGAAGCCGTTGTCCTTCATCCATTCGTCGCTATAGAACTTGCTGATATAGCGCGACCCGCTGTCGGGCAGGATGACGAGGATGTTCTTGCCCGCGCCGAGCTCTTTGGCCAGCTCGACCGCGACGTGCACGGCCGAGCCCGACGAGCCTCCGGCGAAGAGCCCTTCCTCGCGCGCCAGCCTGCGCGCCGCGGTGAAGCTCTGCTTGTCGTCGATGCGGCGGATGTCGTCGATGACGGTCAGATCGAGCGCCCCGCACAACATATCCTCGCCGATGCCCTCGACCTTATAGACGTGGGGCTGGACCATCTTGCCGGACTTGAAATAGTCGAGGTAGACCGACCCTTCCGGGTCGACGCCGATATTCTTGAGTTGGGGATAGCGCTCCTTGAGTCGCCTCCCGGCGCCGCTCATGGTGCCGCCCGTGCCCAGGCCGGAGACGAAGCAATCAGGGGTGATGTTGCCCTTTTCGCAATCGTCGATCAGCTCGGCCCCGGTGAGCTGGTAGTGGGCCGCGATATTGTCCTTATTGTGGTATTGATTGAGCATGAATGAGCCCGGCGTCTCGCGGTGGATGCGCTTGGCCGTCTCGTAGTAGCTGCGCGGGTCCTCGGCCGGCACGTTGGTCGGCGTGACCACCACCTCGGCGCCGAAGGCCTTGAGCGCGTTCACCTTCTCGCTCGACATCTTGTCGGGCATGGTGAAGACGCAGCGATAGCCCTTCACGGCCGCCCAGAGCGCCACGCCCATGCCGGTGTTGCCCGAGGTGTTCTCGACGATGGTGGAGCCGGGCTTGATCTTGCCCTCCTTCTCGGCCTTGTCGAGGATGTAGAGCGCCATGCGGTCCTTGATGGCGCCGCCCGGGTTCATGAACTCGCACTTGGCCCAGACGGCGGCGTCCTGCGCCGAGGTGAGCTTGTTGAGGCGCACCAGCGGCGTGCGGCCGATCGCCTGGAGGACGTTCTGGAAGGCGGGCATGGCGGAGACCTCGCGGTGGGGAGCGTTCTCTAGATCGGAGGGGGGTAAGGCTGCAAGCGAGTTGCCAAGGTGGCGAGAAGAAGGCTTTGTAACGTGCGCTCGCGCCGGTCGCTTGAAGTTGAAGCCGGGGTGTCGGCGGGCGCACGGGCAAACGATTCCCAGGAGGAAGAAGTGGCCAGCGAAGCAGAGAAGATCGCGAAGGCGCTCTCCAAGCGGACGGGTGTGCTCTTCGATGTGGCGGTGATGGGCAACAAGACGGTGCCCCCTGACGCGCCGGGGGTGGTCATCCGCTCGGTCAAGGCCAACGGTGCCCGCCTGGTCGTGGACCTGGGCTTCGCCGATGAACCTTCGAAGAGCAGCGGCGTGCTGGTGGTCGAGTCCCCTGCAGGGCTCGTCGTGCACGAGAGCGGCGCGGTGGACATCGCGCGCGCGGCCGCGGCCACTTTTGGCGGGATGTCCTACGAGAAGTTGGTTGCCGAGGCTCCCGCCGTCCGCTTCGATTTCAAGTGAGGAGCAAGCACATGTCTCTCCGCTCGACGATCGGTATTGCTGCGACCGCGCTGCTCTGCGCTGCTCCTGCGTGGGCGAAGAATCCCAACAAGCCCCGGACTCCGCCCGGCGCGAAGGGCGCCGCGTACAACCTCGACCAGGGCGCCATGGCTGCGCTCCACTGCGTCGTCAAGCCGGAGCAGCTGAAGCCGATGCCGGCGCGAATCGGCCAGGTTGCGCTCCCGGCGGGAGTCGCAGGCAGCCTGCGGCTGATCTTCAGCGCCAAACGAGCGCCGAGCGGCTCTTTGCAGGCCCCGCCTGCGTATTGTGCGGACATGCAGCCGAAGTACTTTGTCCAGGGGGCTGGCAAAGGCTCGGTCACCTCCGCGGTGGTGGCGATGGTCGTCAAGCCCATCGTCGTGTGGCGAGCCTGGGCAGACAAGAAGCCCTATTGCTACACTGCGGCGCAGAATGGGCGCTGGTGGTCGTTCGGCGACCCGCGCGAGCTTGGCAAGGCAGCCTACCGGCGGAAGAACGCCATCTGCGAGTCGTGGAACACGCTCGGCAAGGTGACCAGGTGCACCCTGAAGCCCGGTACGGCCCTGGCCATCGGGCCGACCGAGAGCGTGACCAAGCAGACCTGCCGCTGCGCCGAGGAGCAGCGCGCCAAGACGGGCGACCATGGGAAGGGTCCCTATGACCCGACGCTCCCCGCCTGGGCTGGACACGACAGCGTCTCGAAAAGAGCAGGGTTCGCCTACGACCAGGACCTCTCGGTGCTGCAGGTGTTCGTCAACACCGACCCCCACCTCAAGGCGCTCACCTCGCACTGCGAAGACTTCACCTGGCACACGCCCTGAAGCCCGGCGCGGGAAGTTGGGTTAACCTGCCCGGCCCATGACCGACGAGCAGCTCCGCAGAGCTTTCGCCGAGGCCACCGGCCTCTCGCCCGACTCGACCACCACCGTGACGCGCCTGCCGGGCGGCGCAGGAAATCGGGTCTATTGGCGGGTGGCGCTGGGCCAGACCTCGGTCGTCGTCATGGAGCTGCCGCCGGAGCCAGGCAAGAGCGAAGAGGTGTCGAAGGGCGGTGCTGCGCCGCCCGAGCTGCCCTTCCTCAACGTCCGGCGCTACCTCGGCAAGCTTGGACTTCGAGTTCCGGCGCTGCTGGTAGACCAGGCGGCGCGCGGGTACCTCGTCATCGAGGACCTCGGCGACCAGACGCTGGAGTTGGCGCTGCGCGAGAAGGGCGCCGACTGGTCGGCCATCTACGGCCGCGCCGTCGATGCGCTGGCCGGCCTGCGCGCGCGCACCGAGCAGGCCCCCGACGAGGCGTGCGTGGCCTTCTCGCGCGCCTTCGACTTCGATCTGTACCAGTGGGAGTTCGAGCACTTCATCGAGTACGGGCTGCTCGCGCGTGGGGCCACGCCATCGGCGGCCGAGCTGCGCACGCTGCGGGCCGCGTTCACCGGCATCTCGGCGCAGCTCGCGGCGGCGCCGCGCGGGCTCACCCACCGCGACTACCAGAGCCGGAACATCATGGTGCTGCCGGGCGGCGACCAGGTGGTGATCGACTTCCAGGACGCGCTGCTCGGCCCGCGCCAATACGACCTGGTGGCGCTCTTGCGCGACAGCTACGTCGAGCTGCAGCGGCCCCTGGTCGAGGAGATGCTGCGCCGCTGGCTGCGCGCATTTGCCGAGGCGGGCGGGCGCAGTCTGGATGAGCGCGAGTTCGTCGACTTCTTCGACCTGCTGACGGTGCAGCGCAAGCTGAAGGACGCGGGGCGGTTCGTCTTCATCGACCAGGTGAAGAAGAATCCGTCGTTCCTGGTGCACATCCCGGCGTCGCTCAACTACGTGCGCGACGCCTTGTCCCGCTTGCCGCAATTGGCCGAGGTCAGGGAGATCCTGGGCCGGCACGTCGCCGAGCTGCGCTGAGGCCGCGCGCCTACGGCGCTGACTTGGTGTCCACCGCCAGCGAGTTGCCGCTGACCTGGGCCGTCGCCGCCCGGATGGTCGCGCTGGTGACGAAGGCCATGCTGCCGTCGAGCGCGAGGTGCGGCCAGAAGCCCGAGGCGCCCTGGCTGCGCAGCGTGACGCGGCTCGCGGTCTTGGCGACCGGGTTCCAGGTGGCGAAGCGCAGGTCCACGGGGGTCGCGTCCTGGTAGGCCAGCGCCACCTGCCCGGTGGCGGTGAAGGCGATGGACGTCTGCGCGCCCGGGTAGCTCTGGGGGTGCCAGGCCTCGCTCGGGTCGTCCTGCTTGGGCTGCCCGTTGTCGATGATGTGGATGAGGCCGGGCGAGGCGCTGTCGTGCGCGGCGTGCGGCGTCAGCGAGTCCGACTGGTAGAGCAAGAGCGTCTGGTTGGTCACGTCCTGGAAGGCGATGGCGATGCGCCCGCCGGACTGGCCCGCCGTGCTGATGGCGATGGAGGGGAAGCGGCCCACGTCGCGCTTCTGGGCGGGCGAGGGGTCCTGCCCGTCGATGATCACCGGAGAGCCGAAGTTGGGCGAGACGCCCGCACCGGCTGCCAGCACCGCCTTGAGCGAGTGGTTGACCGAGTCGTAGTAGGCGATGACGGCCTTGTCGTCGATGAAGGCGAGCGACGGGGTGACGCCGGTGCCCGGGGGCAGCTCGACGAGCACGGAAGCCTGCAGCGACGCGCGGCAGACCGAGCTTGCGCCGTCGGCGCTGATCACGCAGGTGCTGGTGCCGGTGCAGCCCGGGTTGCAGGGCGCGACGGCCGGCGCGGGCCTCGCGCAGCGGCTCTGGCCGCCGCCCTCGTCGATGCAGAGCTGGCCCGAGGGGCAGCCCGCGCCGCAGGGAGGCGTCGGCTTGTTGAGCTGGTCGAGGTCGCCGACCACGGTCCAGTCGGTGCGCGAGGTGGGGCGCGCGCTCTTGGCGACGGCGTAGACCAGCGCGGTGGAGACGCCGGTCTCGGAGCCCGCGGTGGCGTCGTAGTTGCCGCGGCGGAAGTAGGCGATGGCCGGCACTCCGCCCGAGGTGAGCGCGAGCGAGGAGTAGAGGCCGACGTCGCCGGTCGGCGTGTTGCCGGCGCTCGAGCCGTCGACGGTCATGGGCTGGCCCCAGACGCCGTCGAAGCGGGCGATGAACTTCAAGTCGCCGTTGTCCACGTCGTAGTACGAGACGTAGAGGTTGCCTGCGGCGTCGGCCGCGATCGACGAGTACTGGCCGACGTTCGGCCCCGCGTCGGTGATGCCGTGGCGCGGGCCGTTGATGTCGCCGCCGACGTGGCCGCTCGCGGGGACGCCGTCGAGCCACTCGCTCTTGGTGGGCTTGGCGAGGTTGGTCTTGTCGTAGGTGACGACCACGAGATCGCCGTGCTCACCGTCGTAGGTCGAGACGTAGAGGTTGTTGCCGGAGACCGCGCTCGACGAGTGGCGGCCGAGGTCGTGGATGGCGAGCGGAGGCAAGGAATCGCACTCGCAGGTCTCGGCCTTGGCGTCGCACGAGTCGAAGATGTTGTCGGGGTTGGTCAGCACCAGCTCCTGCCCGCTCGGGCAGCTGCGCTGGCAGGAGACGTCGGCAGGCGCTGGCGAGCAGAGGTTGGTCGAGGTGATGCAAACCTTGCCCGCGCCGCAGCCGCCCTGGCACGGCGGCTCGCCCACGCAGTACTTGTTGAAGCAGGTGGTGCTGCTGTCGGCGCAGGCGTCGTTGGCGCCGCACTTCTGGAAGGTGCAGCCGAGGCCCGAGGGGAAGACGCCGATGGTCTGGCAAACCTGGCCGAGCGCGGTGCACGAGCCTGGGCCCGTGCAGGGCGTGTACTTGTCGGCGCAGAAGTGGCCGGCGCTGTTGCAAATCTGCGCGGGGCAGCAGTCGGCGGCGGTGTCGCACTGGCGCGGCTGCTCGGTGCAGGCGGCGGGGTTCTGCGTCTTGTCGCAGACCCAGCGCGCGTTGCCGCCGTTCTGGTCCCGGCACTCCTGATCGGACGAGCATCCAGCGACCTGGGTCTTGTCACCGCATTTGCACGCGGAGAGGGCCGAGGTCAGGAGGAACGCGGCGATGAGGCCGCGGCGAACAGGGGACGACAACGTCATTTGCGACTCCATCCGACCGGTGCGAGCTTTCATTTTTACCAGTCGGAGCAGGAGCGGCACAACGTTCGCAACGCGTTCTCCTCCACCTGACGGATGAAGGAACGGTATTCATTATTTGCCCGGGCGAACCCACAAGAACTCGGCGAGGTCTCTCGCCACGGGGCCGCCGTCGGGCAGGTTCTGGATGCGCCGGCACTGCTCGTCGAGCGGCGCGGTCATCTCCGAAGTCACTTGCAGTTGCTCGGGCGTGCAGGTGCCGACCTTGACGGTGAACTCCACCTCGCAGCTCTTGCCCGCTGCGGTGAGGGCGGTCGAGCGCATCGTGCCGGCCAGCGCGCTGCCATCGCGGCGCAGCGCGAGGGTGACGGCGGCCTCGCCCGGCGCGCGCGGGGTGGCGGCGCCGCTCGGCTGGCGGAGGAAGAACTCGCCCGTCACCTGGCTGCCCTGGTCCTCGAGGCGGTAGCCGTAGCGCTCGTCGCTGGCGTTGATCCAGACGCCGCCCAGGTCAAAAGCGCAGGGTCCCGCCTGCGCGCGCTTGCAGGCGAGGCCGGTAGAGAGGCAGAACAGAGCCAGGAAGATTGCGCGCATGAGCCCACCTGATCGGTCGATCGTCCGACGCCTCCCGCGGCACCTGTCTGCCGGGGGCGGCCGGCTGTACACTCCGCCCATGCGCTCGCGCAAGGTCCTCAGCGTGTATCTCTGCTGCGCGCTCGCGCTGCCGGCGCTTGCCGAGGCTCCGCCCGAGCTGGCGCCGCTCGATCTGCCCGCGCCGCCGCCGGAGCGGTCGCCGCGCTGGCTGCACAAAGGCAGGCAGGGAACGCTGATCGTGAAGTCGGCCACCAAGGGCGCGACCGTGCAGATCGACGGGCTCGAGGTGGGCACCGTGCCGGTCAAGCCGCTCTCGCTCAAGGCCGGCAAGCACGAGGTCAAAGTGCTCAAGCCCGGCTACCGCGAGATGCTGATGCGCGTGGCCATCACGGCGGGCAAGAAGACCTGGGTGGTGCTCGATCTGAAGGCCGTGCGCGGCGTCCTGCAGGTCGGCGCCGAGGTGCCCGGCGCGCATCTGTTCGTGGACGGCAAGGACCGCGGCGCTGCGCCGCTCACGCTCGAGGTCGCGCCGGGCGAGCGCCACCTGCGGCTGCAGGCCGGTGGGTCCGCGCCGGTCGAGAAGACGCTGACCGTGGTCGCGGGCAAGGAGTACCTGCTCTTCGGCGCGGGCCAGCCTCCGCCCGAGCTCGCGTTGCCTTCGCTCCCGCCGCTGCCTGACACGGGGGCGCTGGCCGAGAAGCCATCGCCGGGCGCGCCGATGGTCGCGGCGCCTCCTCCTGCGGCCGCAGAGACGCCGGCGCTGCCCGCCTTGCCTCCCATCCCGTCGGTTCCCTCGGCTCCTTCGGCGACGGCGTCGAAGAAGGCCACCGAGGATGGACCGCCGCCGGCGCTCGCCGCCTCGACCTCGCGGAGGGGCGTCCCTTCCGCAGCGCTCGAGGCGCCGGCGCAGGGCGTCAAGGACAGCCGTCCGCTCACCAGCCGCTGGTACTTCTGGGGCGGCGCGGTGGCGGTGGCCGCTGTCGTCGCGGCCGGCGTGGTCTACGCCTTGCCCGCGAAGTACGTCGAGAAGCGCGACCCCTCGTCGGCCTGCGGCGGGCCGTGCGGCATCGTGATCAACAATCCCAGATGAGCCGGACCCTCCTGGCGCTGCTCGCTGCCGCCCTGCTCGCGGCGGGCGGCGTGTCTGCCCAGGCGCCGGCGCCCTCGCGCGACGAGCTCGAGCTGCTCGCCCGCTCCTTGCGTCCCGAGGGGCTGGCCGAGCTGGAGCGCAACGCCGGCGCCCTGGCCACCCAGCCGCTCTACGAGGTGGAGGCCTCGCTCGACGCCGTGGCGCTGTCTGTCGAGGGTCGCCTGCGCTTGCTCTTGCAGAACCGCGAGGCCGCGCCGCTGCAGGAGCTGGTGCTGCGCCTCTGGCCGCAGGGCTCGCGCAAGGGCCGCACCTCGCTCCGCGCGAGCGAGGTGCGGATCGACGGCGTGACGGCCAGCGCGCGCGCCCACGGCTCGGTGTTGCAGGTCAGGCTGCGCCGGCCGCTGCTGCCCGGCGCGCGGCTCGCGCTCTCGCTGCGCTTCAAGGGCAGGCTCCTTTCGCAGCGGGACGGCGACGATGACCTGCTCGCGGCGGCGCTGCCGGTGATCTCGGGCCTGGCCGGAGGCGCCAGCTCGCAGCGGCCGGGCAGCGACGGCTACGGCACGTTCGCGGCCGGGCCGCACGGCGCGGTGCTGGTCGATTGGTACCCGCAGCTCGCGGTCCGGTCGGGCGGCCGCTGGGACCAGCGCGAACCCGGCGAGCTCGGCGACGTCGGGCGCGCGGAGCCTGCCTCTGCCGTCGTCTCTCTCACCGTGCCGCGCGGCTTCAAGGTGGCCGCGGCAGGCGTGCCGCTCGGGCAGCGCGCGCTCGCCGATGGGCGCCAGACCGCGACCTTCGCCGCCGCGGGCCTGCGCGGGCCGCTCGGCGCCGTCGCGTCGCCCTATTACGAAGACGCCGACGAGGACGCGGGCCCCGTCCACCTGCGCGCCTCGTCGATGCACGGCGCCGCCGGCGCGCGCGCGCTGCTCCTCTGCGGCAGGCAGGCGCTGCTCGAGCTGCAGCGGCGCTTTGGCCCCTATCCCTGGACCAACCTCGCGCTGGCGGAGGCCGCGCTGACCGGCGGCGCGGGCGGCGTCGAGCAGCCGGGCCTCGTCCTGGTGGCGCGCGCGCTCTCGGGCGAGGGGACGCTCGGCGACATCTTGCAGCCCTCGATGTTCCAGTTCACCTGCTGGCACGAGGTGGCCCACCAGTGGTGGCAGGGCGTGGTCGGCTCGGACCCGCGCGAGGCAGCCTGGATCGACGAGGCGCTCGCGCAGCACAGCGCCACGCTGGTGGCCGAGGCGGCCGGAAGAGGCGGCCCCTCGCCGAGCGCCGGTCAAGACGCGCTCACCCGCCACGTGGCCGCCGGCTATCAGATGATGCGCATGCTGGACGTGCCCGACGGCGCCGTCGCGCGGCCGACCAGGTCGTTCACCTCGCCGCTCTCGTACTCGGGCCTCGTGTACGGCAAGGCGCCGCACTTCTTTGCCCGCGTGCGCGCGCTGCTCGGCGACGCCGTCTTCGACGAGGCCGTGCGCAGCTACCGCGCGGCGTGGGCCTTTCGCGAGGCCGGCCCGTCGGCCTTCCTGGACGCGGCCAAGGCGACCAGCCCTGCCCATGCAGAGGAGCTGGCGGCGCTCGACCGCCGCTGGCTGCACGAGTCCCACGGCGATGTGGACCTGGGCCCGCTCGACATGGCCGCGCTGCTCGGCGCCAACACCAGCGCGCTGATGCCGCTCTTGCAGGGCCTCGGCCAGGGCTCCGCGGGCCACCTGCCCGACGAGAATGAGCTGATGCAATTGATGGAGACGATGAAAAAGACGATGCCGGAGCTGGAAAAAATGCTCGAGGCGGTGCAGGGCGAATTGACCAGCGCGCCCGGCGACACGCCGATCGATCAAGAGTGAAAAACCGCGATCGCCGTCTTCAGATCGGTCCTAGCAAGATCGCTTCCGCGCGCTCGACCTCGGCGAAACTTTCGAGGACCAGATTGGCGCCATGTTCGGCCAGGTCGTGCACCGTCCAGCGGCCGGTCGCGACTCCGCAGGCCGGCAGGCCCGCCTCGTGCGCGGCGAGCACGTCGCGCGGGGTGTCGCCGATGACCAGCGCCTCGGTCGCGCCCAGCGCCTGCGCGCGGGTCCAGGCAGCGCGGACGATGTCGGCCCGCAGCTCCGCGTCGCTGCCGTAGCCGCCAAAGCGGAACGTGCCCCAGAGGCCCGCGGCGGTCAGCTTGAGCTTCGCGCCGCGCTCGAGGTTCCCGGTGCAGAGGCCGAGCAGCACCTCGGGCCGGCCGGCGAGCCTCGCCAGCAAGGCCGCAACGCCTGGCAGCTGCGTGTACGAGCCGGCGGTGCACTCGCGGGCCAGCGCTTCAAGATAGATCTCGAGGAGCGAATCGATCTGGGCCGCGCCCACCGCGGCCATGCGCTCCGTCATCGGGATGGCGTGGTCGCCCTCGGCGGCCAGGAGGAGCCGCATGATCAAGGGGTCGGTCATGCCGTCGAGCTTCATCTTGCGCAGCTCTTCCGCCGCGCGCGGCCGCACGCCGAGCGCCGCGCCCATGGCCCTGCCGCCCGCGCCGCCGCTCCTGGTCAGGGTGCCGTCGATGTCGAAGAGCAAGGCGCGCATGGGGTGCAAATAGCATCAATCGGGCAGGGCGTTGGCGCGGCAGATCCGCTCGAAGACACGCGCGCTCTCGCGCACGGTGCGCCGGCCGGTGCGCCGATCGAGCTCGATGAGGCCGAACTTGGACGACCAGCCCTCGGCGAGCTCGAAGTTGTCGATCAACGACCAGTGGAAATAGCCGCGGACGTCGGCGCCCGAGCGGAGCGCGTCGTGCACCGCGGCCACGTGGTCGACGAGGTAGCGCGGGCGGATCAGGTCGGCCTCGTCGCGCACGCCGTTCTCGGTGACGTAGAGTGGCACGCGGAGCGCCGAGAGCCGCACGAGCTGCCGGGTCAGTCCCCGCGGCGCCACCTGGCCCCAGTCGGAGCGGCCAGACTTGATGGACCCGCGCTGCACGTGGCGAAAGAGCGCCGGCGCGGCCGGGTCGAACTGCACTTCATAACGCCCGTAATAATTGACGCCGAGCCAGTCGAGCGACCCGCGCAGGCCCGGCACCAGGGCGCGCGCGGAGAGCAGCGGGGGCACGAGCAGCCCGGTCTGGAGCGCGTGGACGATGGCGCCGGTCATGAAAAAATCCTGCGCGGCCGCGGCGGCGCGATCGAGCACGCTTCGCGGCCGCGCGGGGTCGAGCAGCGGCGCGTTGAGCACGAGGCCCACCAGCGCGTGCGGCGCCGCGGTGCGCATCGCCTCGCGCGCGGCGGCATGGGCGCGCAGCATGTTGGCGAGCGCGCGACACCCCTCGGCGAGGTTGGTCTTGCCGGGCGGCCAATGGCCAAGGCCATAGCCGACCAGCGCCAGCACTGAGGGCTCATTCAGCGTCGCAAAGAGCGCCACCTTGCTTCCGAGCCGCCGCGCGCACTCGGCCGCGTAGCGTGCAAAGCGCGCGACCATCGCCTCGCCCGCCCAGCCGCCTTGCGCCGCCGCCCAGCGCGGCAGCGCGAAGTGGTTCAGCGTCACCACCGCGCGCAGCCGCAGCCGGGCCAGCGCGTCCAGGATCTGCGCGTAGCGCGCGAACGCCGCGTCGTCGAAGCGGCCGGGCTCGGGCTCCAGCCGGCTCCACTCGAGCGAGAGCCGATGCGCGTTGTGGCCAAGCGACGCCGCCAGCGCGAGGTCGTCCTCGGCGCGCCCGGCCCACCAGCCGCAGCCGTCGCCGACGCGCGAGCCGTCGTGGATGCGCCCCGGCTCTTGCTCCCACTCGGCCCAGTCGTTGCCGGCTCCGCCGCCCTCGACCTGCATCGCGGAGGTGGCTGCGCCCCAGAGGAAGCCTTGCGGGAAGGTGCGCGCGGGCATGCTCGCTTGTACCTTGATCGCCGGATGCGCCTCTTCTTCGCGGTTCCGCTCGAGGGCAAGGCGCTGGCGGCAGCCAAGGCGGCGCAGACCCGCCTGCGCGAGCTGTCGCAGGGCGCGCGGCTCTCGTGGGCCAACCCGCTGCAGCTCCACTTCACGCTCGCGTTCCTGGGCGATCAAGAAGAGTCGATCCTGCTCCGCGCGCGCGAGGCGGGCAGGGTGGCGTGCGCGGGCGCCAGCGCGTTCCCGATGGCCCTGGGCGCGGCCTCGGCGTTTCCCCGGCCCGAGCGGCCGCGGGTGCTCTGGATCGGCGCCAGCGAGGGCGAGCACGATCTTGCCCTGCTCGCCTCCAGGCTGCGGGCGCAGCTTGGCCGCCGCGAAGTGCCCTTCGATGGAAAGCCCTTTCGCGCCCACGCGACCCTCGCGCGCGTCGAGCCGGCCTCGATCCTGGCCGCCGCGGCCGCCCTCTCGCGCCTCGCCCCCGTTGGACACGAAGGCCAGATCGTCACCTCCTTCGCCCTCTTCGAGAGCAAGGCGGGCGCGCACCGCGTGGTCGAGCGCTTCGCGCTGCCGCTGCTCTCCCCTTGACCGTGGCGCCGCGGTAGGCGACAGGTCCGCCATGGCTGGGGCCGACCGCATCGCGCAGCAAGAGCTGGCCTGGCTCGAGGAGAGGGGCCTGTTGCGCTCGCTGGAGGCGCTCGGCACGCCGCCCGGCGCCGCGGTCGAGGTCCTCGGGCCGCGCGGCCCCGAGCGGCTGATCTCCTTTTCGTCCAACGACTATCTCGGCCTCGCCGCGCACCCTGAGATCCGGACCGCGCTGGCCGAGGGGGCGCTGCGCTGGGGTGCGGGCTCTGGCGCGAGCCGCCTGGTGTCCGGCGATTTTCCGCCCCACCGCGAGCTCGAGCGCGAGCTGGCCGACTTCGAGGGCGCTGAGGGCTGCGTCCTCTTCAACTCGGGCTACGCCGCCAACTGCGGCATCGTCCCGGCGCTGGTCGGCTCCGCGGACGCCGTCTTCTCCGACGCGCTCAACCACGCGAGCCTGGTGGACGCCTGCCGCCTCTCGCGCGCCAAGGTGCACGTCTATCCGCACGCCGATGCCGGCGCGCTGCGCGAATCGCTCCGGGCCGCGCGGGCAGCGGGCGCGCGCCGGTTGCTGGTGGCGAGCGACTCGGTCTTCTCCATGGACGGCGACCTGGCGCCGCTTTGCGAGATCGCGGCGATCTGTGACGAGCTGGACGCGATCCTGGTCGTGGATGAGGCCCACGCGACCGGCGTGCTCGGCCCGCACGGCGCGGGACTCTCGGCAGAGCTCGGCGTGGCCGGCCGGGTGGACCTGCGCATGGGCACGCTCTCGAAGGCGGCCGGCGTGGTGGGCGCGTATGTGCTCGGCAGCCGCGCCCTGTGCGATCTGCTCATCAACCGCGCGCGCCCCTTCATCTACAGCACCGCGCTGCCCCCCGCCGTGGCGTGCGCGGCTCTGGCAGCGGTGCGCCTCTTGCGCGGAGCGGAGGGAGACTCCCGCCGGGGCCTCCTCGCTTCCTTGACCCGCCGCTTCGCCGCCGGGCTGCGCGAGCTGGGCCTCCCGGCAGCCGAGCGCTCGCCTATCTTTCCGATCGTCCTCGGATCGCCCGAGCGCGCGCTGCAGGTCGCCGCCGCACTGCGCGCGCGCGGGCTCCTGGTGAAGGCGATCCGCCCGCCCACGGTTCCGCAAGGAAGCAGCCGCTTGCGGTTCGCGCTCTCCGCGGGCCACACGCCAGAGCAGATCGACGCCGCGATCGCCGCCCTCCGCGCCGTCCTCTGAGCCGAGGTCCGCCGCGATTTGCCCCGGGAGGTCGGGAGCAGGCGGCTCAATCCGCCCCACGCGCCGTCCAGTGGCACTACCAAATTTCAAGAGCTTGGGGACGCGGCCCCTTCCTTGCACGCCGGCGACCGAGGATACTGCCTGTCGCTTTTGCCGCTGTCGGTCGCTCCTCTTCCCCCACCAGGTACCGGGCCCCTGCCCGGAAACAAGGACACCCCCTATGAAGAAGATCGCAGCCCTCGCTTCCGCCCTGCTCGCCCTCGCGTTCCTCGCCGGGCCCGCCCGCGCCGAAGAGAAGAACCCGAACAAGCTCTTCGCGGCGCTCGAGGCCAAGTTCAGCGAGTTCGAGACCATGGGCGCCAACTTCAAGACCAACCCCAAGTTCGCGCAGCTCGTGAAGTACACCTGCCAGAAGGGCAACGCCTTCGGCGGGACGTTCGGCGTCTGCCGCTCGGGCGAAGGCGTCGTCTGCGGCTTCAAGAAGGAAGCCTATGTCGCCTGCGCGATGTTCTGTGGAACCCTGGCCGCGGGCATGAAGGAGGCAGACGGCTTCGGCGAGTCCAAGTGCGTGACCAAGCAGGGCAAGGACAAGTGGGGCTTCGCCGACCACCAGGCCGCCGTGACCTGGGCCAAGGTCACCGTCAAGGCCAACGCGCAGCAGCTCGGCTTCGTCCAGAAGCTCTGCCCGATGCTGAAGAAGGTCTCCGCGAAGCTGCCGGCCGACCTCAAGGAGTTCGCCGAGTCGTGCAAGTAGCTCGCTGAACGAACCCTCGCAACACCTGCCGGGCGCTCCTTCGCGGGGGCGCCCGGTTTCGTTTTGCGCGCGCGCTCCCGGTGCGGCATATCCTCCGGTCCCATGTCCGAGCCCAAGATCCCCGGCGGCGACGAACGGCACGAGCGACTCTCCGCGCTGGACCGCGCGCACCTCTGGCACCCGTTCACGCAGATGCAGGGCTGGACCGACCCGGAGGGCGAAGGCCTTGAGGGCGAGGCCATCATCATCGACCACGCCAAGGGCAGCTGGCTCTGGGACACGCGCGGCAGAAAATATCTGGATGGCGTCTCTTCACTCTGGGTGAATGTGCACGGGCATAGGAAGAGCGAGATCGACAGCGCCATCAAGCTGCAGCTCGCGACGGTTGCGCACACGACGCTGCTTGGCCTCGGGTCGCCGCCGTCGATCGAGCTCGCTGGAGAGCTCTGCCGGCGCGCGCCGCAGGGCCTCACTCGCGTCTTCTATTCGGACAGCGGCTCCACCGCGGTGGAGGTGGCGCTGAAGATGGCCTTCCAGCATTGGCGGCAGCGCGGCAAGCCGAAGAAGCGCCGCTTCGTCGCGCTGGCCGACGCGTACCACGGCGACACGGTCGGCTCGGTGAGCGTGGGCGGCGTCGATCTGTTCCACGAGATCTTCCGCCCGCTGCTCTTCGAGGTGCTGCGCATCCCCTCGCCCGCGCCCTACCGCTGGCCGACCGGCGCCGCCAGCTGCCTGCCCGCCGCCGCCGCCGCCGCCGAGGCGCTGCTCGCTTCCCGCGCCGACGAGATCGCCGCCCTCATCGTCGAGCCGCTGGTGCAGGGCGCCGCCGGCATGATCGTCCACCCGGCGGGCTACTTGAAGAAGCTGGCCGAGCTCTGCAAGAAGCACGGCGTCCTGCTCATCTGCGACGAGGTCGCCACGGGCTTTGGCCGCACCGGGACGCTCTTTGCCTGCGAGCAGGAAGAGGTGCGCCCCGACTTGATGTGCGTCGCCAAGGGGCTCTCCGGCGGCTACCTGCCGCTCGCGGCCACGCTCGCCAGCGAGGAGATCTACCAGAGCTTCCTCGGCCCCTTCGAGAGCAAGAAGACCTTCTTCCACGGCCACAGCTACACGGGAAACGCGCTCGCATGCGCGGCTGCGCTCGCCAGCCTGCGCATCTTCGACGAGGAGAACACGCTCGGCCACGTGCGCGCGATGGCCGAGCGGCTCGCTGAGGGGCTCGGCAAGATCGCCGCGCTGCCGCACGTCGGCGAGGTGCGCCAGAAGGGGCTGATGGTGGGCATCGAATTGGTGCGCGAGAAGGCCAGCAAGGAAGAGTACGGCTACGAGGAGCGGATGGGCCATCAAGTCTGCCTGGCGGCCCGGAGGCGCGAGGTGATGCTGCGCCCCCTCGGCAACGTGGTGGTGCTGATGCCGCCGCTCTCGATCAGCCCGCAGGAGATCGACCTCCTGGTCGAGGCGGCGCACGACAGCATCGCCGAGGCGACGGCAGCGTGAGCGCGCCCTTGGGCTTCTTCATCGCCGGGACGGACACCGGCGTCGGCAAGACCGAGGTGGCGCGCGCGCTGCTCTTCGCGCTCGCCCGCGCCGGGCGCACGCCCATCGCGCTCAAGCCCGTCGAGACCGGCTGCCCGCCCGATGCCCCCGAGGACGCGATCGCGCTGCGCAAGGCGTGCGGCCCTCCCTTCGATGCGCTGCCGCTCGACCGCGTCTGCCCGCATCGCTTCCTCTTGCCCGCCGCGCCCCTGGTCGCCGCCTTGGCCGAGGGCAAGGAAGTGTCGATGGGCCGCATCGTCAAGTGCGTCCAGCAGGCCGCGCGAGACGGCGTTCCCCTGGTCGTCGAGGCCGCGGGCGGATTGTTCGTCCCCTTGTCCCGCGCGGGTGATAAAATTATCACCAACATTGATCTGGCGCAGAGCCTGGGACTTCCAGTGGTGCTGGTCGGCCGCGCGGGCCTGGGCACGCTCAACCACGTCGCGCTCTCGGTCGAGGCGCTGGTGCGCCGGGCGATTCCCATCGCCGGGCTGGTGCTCAACCGCACGGTGGAGGCCGACGATCCGAGCGTCGCGCTCAACGTCGAGTGGGTCGAACATCTGACCTCGCTGCGTCCGCTCGGCCCTCTGCCCTACGTGGCCGCCGCATCTGAACGGCCCCACGCGCTGGCGCCGTTGCTCGAGCCGCTGATCGCGCGCCTTCCGCGTTGACGGACCGCGGCACGGGCGCTAAGTTCCGCGCCCGCTGAATGAATGACCATTCAGTCCAAGAACCGATTCGCCGGAGCCGCGCCCATGGCCGACCAGACGCCCAAGACCTACTTCGAGGAGAAGATCGCCCAGAAGCTCGCCGCCTCGCCCCCGGCAGAGCGCGAGAAGATCAACGCCATCTACGAGTTCAACATCACCGGCGACAACGGCGGCGTCTGGACCTGCGAGATCACCAAGGACAAGGGCACCGTGCAGGAAGGCTCCACCGGCAACGCCAAGTGCGTCGTCACCGCCGCCTCGACCGACTTCATGAACATCGTCGCGGGCAAGATGAATCCGCAGATGGCGTTCATGTCCGGGAAGCTCAAAATCAAGGGTGATATGGGGTTGGCGATGAAGCTCCAGAAGGTCATCGGATAGTGCCTGATCGGGCGTCGGCGGGCAGCAGGCTCGTCGACGCAGTCGGGGCCCGCCCCTACTCGGTATCGCAGGTTGATGCAGAGGAGGGGCACCCAAGAGCGTCGCCGAACCTGCTGCCCGCCGCCGCCCTGGTGGCTTCAGTTGCATCTCACCCTCGAATTTGAGGGGAATTGGGAAGAGAAGTAAATGGCGCCACTGACTGGCACGCGCGTTCTTGACCTATCGCGGTTGCTACCGGGTCCCTATGCAAGTCTCGTCCTATCGGATCTAGGGGCTGAGGTCGTCAAGATAGAAGACCCCGGGCTGGGTGATTACTTAAGAGAGCTGCCCGGAATGGGCGGGATGTTTGCCGCGCTCAATCGGGGGAAGAAGAGCATTGCGGTTGATTTGAAAGCGGCGGAAGGCAAGGCGCTCTTTGAGAAGCTCGCGGCGAAGGCCGATGTATTGCTGGAAGGGTTTCGGCCCGGCGTGATGGAGAAGCTGGGGTTCGAGCCAAAGCAGCTCTGCGAGCGGCATCCCAAGCTGATTGTCTGCTCCATCTCGGGATTCGGGCAAACCGGCGATTGGCGAGGGCACGCCGGGCATGACATCGGATATCTCGCCTTGGCAGGAGTCCTGGCCCGCTGCGGAGCGGGCGAGCGGCCCGAGCTGCCGGGCGTGCAGCTCGCCGATCTGTTCGGGGGCGCGCAAGCTGCCGTCGCGGCCATCCTGGCGGCGCTGCTCGAGCGCGCGCGCACGGGCCGCGGACAAAGCCTCGATATCTCGATGACCGAAGGCGTGATGGGCTTTCTCTTGCCTCATCTGGGTAGCCTGGCTTCAGGCCAGCCTCCGCAAGAGCGCGGCGAGGATGTGCTATCGGGTTCAATGCCTTGCTATCGCGTCTATCTTTGCAAGGATCGCCGCGCGATGGCCCTGGGCGCGCTCGAGCCCAAGTTCTGGCTGCGCTTTTGCGCCGCGATCAACCAATCCGATTGGGAGCCCCGACAATTCGATCGCGAGTTGACGCCGCAGGTGGACGCGCTCTTCGCCGGGCGTACGCGCGACGAGTGGACCGCATTGCTCGGCGCCGCGGATTGCTGCGCCGAGCCGGTCCTCGAGCCTCGCGAGCTCGAGTCGCACCCGCTGCACGCCGCGCGCGACTTGTTCGTCAGGGACGCAAACGGCCTGTCCCTGCTGCGCTCCCTGCCAGCGTTTGGCGCCGCGGCAACTCTACCAACTCAAGCCGCGCCAACTCTAGGCCAGCAAACGCACGAGGTGCTGGCTCAATGGGGAATTCAAGCTTGAATCAGGGCGCGTCCGCACACGCCCTAAAGCCGAGCCTCTTCCAACCAGTGGGGGTTCTGGTTGGTGCCATCGAAGGTGCCGGTGGTCTTGAACCCTTCCCACTTGCCGCTGGCCGCGGCCGGCGCGGTGCGCGCGAGCAGCTCTCTTCTCTCCTCCGCGCCGAGCGGCTTGAAGTGGAGCGCGACGTCGAGTGCCTGCTCGAGCACGCCCATCGAGTCGCAGCCCGTGATCACAACGCTCGTCGGCAAGCTCAGCGAATAGCGGAGCAGCTCGCGCGCGCCGGCGACGCGGGGTCGCAAGAGCTCGCCTGCGCCGAGCGATTTCATCCCCAGGACGCCGATCTTCTTCTCGACCAATTTCGGGAGCACGGCCTGCTCGAAGGAGCGGAAATGCGCGTCCATCGCGTTGAGCGGCATCTGGACGGAATCGAAGACGAACCCGGCCTGCTCGGCGCGGGCGAGCATCGCGAGGTGGATGCTCGGGTCCTTGTGCCCCGTGAAGCCGATGTAGCGCAGCTTGCCCGCCTGTCTGGCCTCGAGCAGCGCCTCGATGCAGCCGCCTTTGGCGAAGCAGCGATCGGGATCGCTCGGGCGGATGACTTCGTGGATCTGGACCAGGTCGATGACGTCGGTCTGCAGACGCTCGAGCGACTGCTCGAGCTGTCCGGCGGCGCTCTTCCTGGTGCGCCCGTCGAGCTTGGTCATGACGAACGCCTTGGCGCGCCGCCCGCCCGCGAGCGCCTTGCCGAGCCGCTTCTCGCTGACCCCGTCGTTGTAGTCCCAGCAGTTGTCGAGGAAGTTCATCCCGTGGTCGAGCGCGGCGTGGACGATGCGGATGGCTTCGGCCTCGCTCGTCAGCCCCAGGTGGAAGCCGCCGAGCCCCAACATCGAGACGCTCTCGCCGGTGCGCCCGAGGGTCCTTCGCCCGATCTGCGCGCCGGCCGGGATCGCGACCTGGCCCTCGGCCGGCTTCTCGGGCGCGTCGGCCTCGTTGCCGGCCTCTTTCGGATCCTTGGCCGGCTTTCCCGAGGCCTCCTTGGAAGCCATCGCCACTCCTGCCGCCGCCCGCAAGAATCCGCGCCTGCCTGTCCGCGCCATCGCTTCCTCCTGGGGAATCCGCTCGCCCACGGCCGCTGGGAATCCTAGTTCGCGCCTGCGTCCGGCGCATCGCCGCCCGGTCGCTTTTGTCCGTTGACACTGCGCGGGCTGTAGCCTAGAACACGCTCCCGCTTGCGGCTGGCAGGCGGGAAAAAACGATGACGCGGGGTGGAGCAGTCCGGTAGCTCGTCGGGCTCATAACCCGAAGGTCGCAGGTTCAAATCCTGCCCCCGCAACTCTAAGGGCTGAATCTCGCTGGAGAAATCCAACGGAGTTCAGCTCGTTCTTTTTGGCATGTTGCATGCCCAGCACCAAGCAGCCTCCGGATCGCGCGCACTGCCGACGGAATTCGTACACCTCGCTATCTCGACAGAGTCGCTCCTGGACCCATGGCATTCGGGTCGCCGGACCCGAACGGCATGGGTTGGGCCAGTTGGCGAGAAGCGCAAGCGGGAGTCCGGCTCAGGGCGCTCCTCTTGGCGGAGCAAATCGCTCCCCAAGCGGCAACGCCGCATGCTTTCGAGTGAGCCGGCCGAATAGCCCGCCGATGTGCTCAGCCCCTGGAGCGCCAGGGACCTCCCGGCGGCCACCGAGCCGTGAGCGTGCCCTCCGCGGCGGCTGCGAGGGGCTTCTGCACGAACGCGGTGATAGCAACGACCGCGTCCTTCAGATTGCCCGCATCCGGCGCCGCGGTCTTGCGTACGAAACCTGCCCACTGGTCCTTCTTTGAAGCATCCTCGGCGAATCCCGGCTTCAGAGCCACGGGCAGTCCGTGCGGGAGCGGGGTCTTGCGCCGATCGAAGGTAGCGCGGATGGCGCGCGCCAGGAGTGCGCCGTCGAACTCGAAGAGCCGAGCGAGAATCACGAGGTCGTAGAAGTCCTTCATCCGGCTGTTGGCCATGCCGAGCTGCACCATTGCATCGAGCTTCTCTGCGACCACGGTTTCGCGCGGGTAGGCCCGAAGGCGCGGCGCAGGGAAGTCGAGCAATGGAGGGAACTCCACCAGGGTCGCCTCGGGCGTGATTGCGTCGCCGAAGCCTATGTCGATCTGCAGCGGCACCTGCGCCGAGGTTACCCGCGCGATGACCTCGACCCGTACTCCCCCGTACTCCTGTCCCTCACGAATGGGACCGACCTGGAGGGAGGCGAGGTCGAACGTGACGCCGTCGTCCTGACCCGCAGTCGCCAGCACCTCCGCGAAGACCTCGCGCAGGTGGGCCTCGCCTGGGTCTCCGAAGCCGAGCAGGTCGATGTCGCGCGTGGCACGATGGGGTTTGCCGGTCCAGAGCGTGAACAAGGCCGCGCCCTTGAGCACGAACCGCGGCCCATGCCGCGACGCCGCCAGGCGGAACAGGAGGCGCTCGTTCAGGTAGCGGAGCAGGACGAACTGGAAGTCCTCGCCTCGCTCCTTGGCCAGGCGCAGGAGTCGGGCGCGCACCGAGGCGCCGATGTTCTTCGCTGGGGACTTCACGCGAGCGCCTCCAGGTAGGGCCGCATGAAGGCGTAGACGCGGTCGGCTCGCGCGGCTGCGACCAGGGCGTCGATTCCGCCTCGTCGCTTGCGGAGGTAGTCGCGAAGCGCGGCGAGCGCGACCTCGAGGCCCACGTGGCGGCGGTAGCGGAAGCAGTCGGCGACCGTCTTGGCTGGCGTGGTGAGACGGACCTCGACGCCGTCGATCTTGCGGGTCTGGATGCCGTGGACCAGCGCGGCTCCACTGGCCCGGACCACCTCGAGCTTCGGATAGGTCAACTTGGGCGCCCGGGCCCGCCGGTCGATCTGCAGCCAGACCGCATGCGGTACCTCGGTGGTCATCCCGTGGGCCTGCAGAGCGCTGAGCAGGCAGACGACCCCGTGGGGCACTCGCTTGGCCACCTCGGCGAGCGAGTGGAGCGCCGTCACGGGTGCGTTCGCGAGACGGTAGAGCCCTCGGTCCACCTGCTCGAGCAGACCGCGATCGCAGAGCCGCCGCAGGTAGGTGCGCGGGATCTGCGCTAGATCGAGGTCGCGGGCCCGTACGGGCCCCTTCCGGGCGAGGCGCAGGAGGGCTTCGGCCTTGGTGGCGGCTGCGGCAGGCATGGTGCGAAACGCTGCCTTTCCATAGAACGGACCTGCAGAACGTACCACCTGGGTGGGGAGCATTCAAGGAGAGAATCAGGGCCCACTGGTCGGCGAACGGCGTGAAAGCCTCATCGAGAAAGACGGTGTTCCCCGCGAGCCGGGGCTCGCGCTGGAGCGGTAGCGCGATCAGGTTACCGAACCCGCCGCTGGGCCTCGTGTCCTGACTCGGGAAGAACCGGTCGTAGGAATCCATGCCGAGTTCGTGGCGGCGACTCATCGTCTCGGTGAGCAAGTAGCAGCCCATCCGCCGGGCAGCGTTGGCGGCGACAGGTGCGGCGAAGAAGAACCAGGCATGCGCGCCGTTCCCCGAGCGGGAGCCTTCTACGGAGCACTCGGGCGCGTAGCCCTGCTTGCCGGTCTTCTTGCTGACGAAGCGGAGAGGAAACAGATCGGATCGGCCGCGGAAGAGCGCGCGGAACAGCTTGACCTTGTCCGCGCTGGTCTGCGGCGCGCCGGTGGCCAGTGGCAAGGAGACCCTCGCAGGCGGCGCGGCCGGAGGCGCCTCCTCCGCTCGGCGCCGACGAGCGCCCAGCTCGGATCGGAGAGTCTCCAACCGCGCTCGCGCCTCCGTTCTCGTGCGCTCGGCCTCCGCGAGGCGATGCTCCTCGTGCGCGAGATCCTCGAGGATGGCGCCGTGGTCGCGGGTCACGATTCGATGGATGCTCGGGTGCAACGGAGGTTTTGGACTCTCACCCGCGGGGCGATGGTATCCCATCGCGCCCCCACAGCGACTGGGCTCCGAGGTAGACGCGCCCCCGGCCGCGCCTCCGCGGGGAGTAGGTTGGCCAACTCGCGCCTCCTCAGGGCATTCGCGGCTTGACGACGTCGCCCTTCAGAGAACCTCTCCTGACCAACTCGTGGATCAGCGACTCCAGCGTCATGGAGGTGTCGCCGCGCCAGCGTGCGACCGCGCGCACGAGCCGCAGCTGCAAGGTGGTCTCGAGGTGTCGGAAGTCGGGGGTCTCCTCGCCTGGATCGAGAGGGAAGTCCTCGACCAGCGGCACGTCGTCGCCGCGCGCGCGCCGTTCAGCCTGGGCCGCTGCCGCGCGGCGCTCCAACTCCTCCATTGACCGTGCGCCGGCCAACTGATGCCTGAGCCTCTCCTCTGCAGCCCGCGGGTCGATGACGGTGACGTTCTGATCGAGCAGCTTGAGGAGCTTCGGTCCGGTTCCGTCGGAGACGGCGCAGCAGCGATTGAGCACCCGGCAGCGGCGGGCGATGATCTTCTCACCGAACCGCGGGGCGAAGAACCGTGCTCCCGCCAGCGCGCGGGCGAAGGAGTTGGTTTCGAGGACCATTCCGCCGGCCTTCGGGAAGCGGAGCCGGCCGAGGATGATCGGCCGCCGCTCCATCGGGACCTCGTCGTAGCCACCTCCCTCGAAGCGGATCGACGCGGACTCCCCGTGGAAGAGCCAGTGCCAGCAGTTCTCCTGGGGCGCCTCCACGACGCACTCCAGGGCGCGCAGGCGCGCGAGGACGTAGCCCCGGCCAGGAATGGAGTAGTACAACCGGATGGGCTGAAACGGCTCCCGGGTGATGGTGGACAGCAGGACCCGCGGCCTATTCTCTGGCTGGCTCACCGGCCCGTCCGCTTTCCACCGGGCGCCGTCTTGACCCACTGGTACCTTCGCACGACAGTCCCTCGGCCGGTCGCCGCCCAGCGGGCTCGCTCGCTGGTGAGGGCGCGCGCGGCGCCGACTGCTTCATCCTCGTCGAGCCCTCGCTTCACCAGCGCGGTCTGGAGCGCCTCCGCGGCGAGGCTCACGGCGGCCTCTCCCGTGATCGCCGTCCGCGCCAGCAGCAGGGGCATGAGCGCGTCGAGCACGGCGCTCGCCGCCGCCGCGGCAAGCTCGCCCTGTCCCGCCCCTTGAGAGCGCTTTCCTCCACTGTCGCGCTTCTCGGCCACGGGCGCGCGTGCGCCGTACTCGCTGCCGGGGAGCTGGCCTGCGGGCACCAGGACTCGCAGCGAGCGGGCGGCCCCTGGGATCCGGCTCAGCAAGCCCTTGCTCTCGAGCATCTTGATCATCGAGTTCACGGTCGGCGGCGTGGTGCCGAAGTGCGCTCCGAGCTCGTCAAACGAAGGCGCGTAGCCGCGCTTGGCGATGAAGCCTTGGATGAAGGCGAGGTACTGGCCTTGGCGGACGGTGAAGGTAGGAGGCATCGGCTCGGCTTCTATCACTGCGCGGGGCCCGCGGACCCGCACGCGCGTCCCGCGGAGGGCGCGCTCCACTGAGCGCCCTTGTAGTCTGAGACCGTGGCATGGACGGGCGCCCGCCGATCGAGGTCAACCCGTCCGTGCTCGACGGCAAACCCGTCGTTCCAGGCACGCGCGCCTCTGTGGAGCACGGCCTCGGCATGTCGAGCGCCAGCTCTGCCCAGCGAAGAATGCCCGATCAGCCTGGGTCATTTCAGGCAGCCTCGAGGAAGGGACCGGGCTGCGTCGCTCATCGCGCAATAAGAGCCGGCCTTCTTGGCGGCGTCGAGGATGCTGCCGGACTCCGACCGAACCAGCGGCCGATGCGCTCTCGCTACGACGGCACGACCGAGTAGATGTCGTCCTGGCGGCCATCGAAGAGGGCGGGGCTTCGGCGTCTCACGTTGCGAGGCCACTCTCGATGCGTTCGGGGCCCGGCGGCAGCCGTCCACGCAGCCGCTTCGATTTCGGCGAGCCGGGCCTCTTCGCGCGCGAATGAGGCCGACCGGAGGGTTTTCGCCCTCGAGCCTCCAGTGCTCGCGCGCATAGTTCAGGTACAAATGCATTTGGCCGGCGTCGGCGTGCGTGAGGCGGCCGAGCTTGAGGTCGATGACGATCAGGCAGCGGAGCTTTCGATGGAAGAACAGCAGGTCGATCCGGTACCACACGTTCCCCACGCGCAGCCGCCGCTGGCGGCCGATGAAAGCGAAGTCGCCGCCCAACTCAAGCAGGAGGATTCCATCTTCGCGATCAGCGCAGCTTCTAGATCCGTTTCGGAGTACTCGTCTTTCAGCGCCAAGAACTCGAGCAGGTAGGGGTCCTTGAGCGCTTCCTCTGGAGCGAGGGCGTCTCCTTGGACGGGTGCCTCTCCGCGGCGAAGCATCGCCGCCTTGTTCTTCGAGAGGATGGTGCGCTCGTAGAACTGGCTGTCAATCTGCCGATTGAGTTGTCGAATCGACCAGCCGCCGCGAAGGACCTCTGCTTCATAGAAATGCTGGGCCTCGAGGTTGCGCACCGTCATGAGGCGGGCATAGTGGGACCAGGGCAGGGGAAATTGGCGAGCGAGGACAGCAAAGTCGTCGGGCTCTGCGGATTGTCCAGACAACGTCTGGATTTTCCGGGAATCCTTGATCGGGGGAGATTCTCCAGACGGCGTCTGGAGAGTCTCTCTTCGGGCGAGGTAGAAGGCACGCATTTGGAAGAGATTCGCCCGCCCGAAGCCTCGGCCGAAACGGGCTCGAAGATCGTTCGACAACCGAACGATGAGTTCCTCTCCGTAGTCCGCCCGCGTCGCTCCCCTTTGCTCTTGTTCGACGATTCGCCGGCCGATCGCCCAGTACGTCGCGGTCATGATCGCGTTGACGGATCGGACAGCGCCGCGTCGCGCGGCATCGACGAGATGCACGATGTCGCCGAGCACCGAGTCGTAGGCGTGGGCGTGGGCGGGCGACCGATCGAGAGTTCTCTTTTTCCGAGTCACGGCAAGGCAGAGTGCCTTGAGGGCGTCACGGACGACAAGCGGGATCGCAATCAGGTCGGGGGGCGAAGCACATCAAGGCGGGCACCAGGTAGCTACCGAGCCCTGGGATGGGGAGGTCCAGGGCGGCAGCTCGGAATTTGGGTGTTCCAAAGAGGGCGCTGGCGAGTGCGACGCCGGTCGGACTTGCCCGATACCCTGGAGCTCCTCCTGTACCTGGGCAAAGAACCGCCTCGCCTTTTCGCGCTTGGTGTCACCGGCGTAGAACCGCACGACGAGCTGCCCCCGTTCCTTGGATACCTCCCACGCCTCCACGAACCGCTTCACCACAGTTCTGCCATCTGCCGGGAGCACCTGGATGTCGCCCTTGAGCAAATCCAGCGCTGGCCCCAGCGAATCCAAGATCGCCGATGGGCTCGTCTTGGCCAGGCCGAGCTTCCTGGCGATGTGCTTGAGCCCCTCGACGTACTGCCCGTGCCGGTCCTTCTTCGTGAGGTAGAGGTAGAGCCGCTGTGCCAGCGGGCTCTTGAGCGCAACCGTGTAGTCCAGGTCCACCGGGTAGTAGTACCGCCCGCGCAAGCTCTCGAAGACCAGGTCGCTGAGCTTCACCCAACTCCGTGGCCGACCGTTGCCGTCGTCCTGCGTGAGCCGCTCGTCCTCGAAGTGGATGGCGGTCAGAATTCCTTCGATGTGCACGTCGGGCAGCCGCCCGCGTCCGCGCTCGTGCCAGGCGTGGACGAACTTGAGCTCGACCCTCCCGTGGACGCGGAAGGAGCAGCGGGAGCCTCCGCTGGTGGGGCGTTTGGGGGCGCCTCAGCGCTCGCGACCGGGGTCTTGCGGCGCTTGCTCGGGGCCGCCGCAGACGCGTAGAGGAAGGCCGCGATCTCGGCAGGGGAGACGCGGATGGCGTTCGCGACCCGCACGTGGGCCAGTTCGTTCCGGCCGCAGAGCCCGTAGACCGTCCCTGCTGAGACCCCCAGGTGGCGAGCCACTTGGCGCACGCTCAAGAGGCTCGATTGCCCGGCGGGTCCCGCCTGCTTTACAGGGGTGCCCGACCTTGGTCCCGACTCCAAGCCAGCACCAAAATCCTTGTGAACCCTTGCGACGCGGCCGCGCTGGCGCGAGGTCATGGTGCAGCATCATCCCAGCGGGAGCGCTCGCCAGCCCTCTTTGCGGTGCGCCGCCTGCCGCCGGGGCGATCTCCTCTGTCCGGAGGGCACATGAGCTGCATCGGATCGTCGTCACTGCGGGCAAGCCTGCTCGGCCTGCTCGTATTGCTCGCGCGGACCAGTCCAGCCGGCGCAGGCCCGCTCGAGTTGGTGGTGCAGCTCGACCTCTCTGGCGGCTCGGGCGAGTACACCGAGCGGCTGCTGCTTCCGGCCGATGGCAGCGTCGCCCTCGAATCGGGGATGCCGAAGAGCGTGGCCCGTCTGCAGCCCGCCGATCGGCTGAGGCTGG
>JBBRMA010000065.1:0-28908 GCA_038231075.1 Myxococcales bacterium
ATAGAAGCCGAGCGCCACCACCGCGGCCGCGAGAAACAGGCTGCGGCCAAGTCCCGCGACGCTGCTCAGGCCGGAGAGCGCGTCGAGGGGCCGACCCGCCGTGCTGGGGATGGCCTTGGGCAGCGCCTCCGGCAAGTGTTCGACGAGCCGGCCCAGCGCGCCGCTTGTGGACGCCAGCAGATGGCGGCGGACGGCGTCGTAGAAGCCGGGCAGGCGGCCGATGATCGACGTCGACTGCTCGAGGACCAGCGGCAGCACCACCACCAAGAAGGCGACGCTCAGCGCCAAGAGCGCGAGGTGCACCGCGAGCGCGCTCGGCCATCGAGGCACGCCGCGGCGGACCAGTCGATCGACCGCGGGCCTGATCGACGCCGAGATGACGATGGCGATGAAGAGCCCGACGAACGCCGTGGCCGAGCGTGCGAGGAGCGCGCCGCCGCAGGCAAAGGCGAGCACGATGACGGTCGCCGCCACCACCCGCCGGCCGGTCCACGGCTCAAAAGATTGCGGATCCTCGCTCATCGGAGGAAGAGGCGGGCCATCAAGCTGGCGTCGAACAAGAACCTCGCGCGGACGGGCAGCGCGCATTTGTACTGAGCGAATTCATTGATTTGCTCCGGGGCTGCTTGGGACGGGCGGCGAAGACGAATCCGTTTGCCCAGAGCGAGGCTCGCGAGGGTTGGATCAATGAAAAGCTAAGGCGCCGATCGCTCGCGTCAAGCCTCGAACAGCGGCCTGGCGGTCAAGCGCCCGCTTTTGCGACAGGTATATCGACCGGTCTCCCTCTCGAGCGGAAACGCACTGTCTCATTGAGGACACGAGCGCCGGCGGCAATCAGCAGCGCGATGACACGATCGGCGAAGGGCTTGCGCCTGATCACGTTTGGGACCTGAGGGTTCGTGTCGCGCACCGGGAGTCAAATGGATCGCACCGCCGCCGCACAGCGCCTTTCTCGTCTGCCCGCGGTCGCCGCCGGCCTCCTGTTCTTCACGCTGGCCTGCGGGTCCCACCCGGCCGCGCCGGTGGCTCCCGCTGACGCTGGCAGCGATGCCGGGATGAACGACGCGGGCACGAGCGATGCCGGGACCAGCGACGCCGGTGGAAGCTGCCTGCCCGGCGCGCTGTACGGCGGAGGCGAGACTGCGTCCGTGGGCGGGTCGGTCACCGCGACCATTGTGGACACGACCGGCGCGGCCGCCGCGGGGCAGCCCATCTACATCTGCGGAATCGACCTGTGCTCGGCGCCGGCCAACGTGGACTCGCAGGGTCACGCCGCGATCTCGACGGGGCTGTCGATGAAGAAGCCGGCGTTCCGCTTTGGCGATGCGGTGAACTACGCCGAGTTCTCCATTCCCCTCACGGCCTCGCCCACCGCGTTCGGCACCCTGACCACCGGCCACCTGCCCGCGACGGGCGCGGCGCTGACCCCGGGCACCACGGCCACCTCGGGCGATGTCTCGCTGGCCATCCCGGCAGGCGCGATGGTCGCCATCGACACCATCGTATATGGCACCGCGGCGCAGCAGGCTTTGCGCACCGTCGCCATCCCGGTGGCGAGCGCGGCGGCGCAGCTCGCCTCGGCCAAGGTCAATGGCTCGAGTGCCAACTTCCAGCTCCTCTACGGGCTCGCCCCCGTCGACACCACCATCTGCCCGCCGGCGAAGGTGACCGTGCCGCTGCCGCACCACACCGCGGCGCCGAACGACCTTGGCTGGGCGGCGGGAGCGGCGGTCGAGTTCTGGGTGACGACCACCGACGTGGGCCAGACCTTCGCGCCGTATTCAGGCTGGGCGCGGCTCAGCGACGGCGTGGTCAGCGCCGATGGAGCCAGCGTCTCGACCGTGGAGGGCCAGGGCTTTCCCTTCCTCGAGTCATTCGCGGTGCGGCTCAAGTGACGCTCGGCGGCGGCCTGCGCACCAAGAGCGCGCCCGCGCCGTAGAATCGCAGCACCGGGTGTACCGTCGCTTCAATCGTTAGGAGACGACTTGACCTTCATCGTCCTGGCTGCGGTGCTCTATCTGGCGTTCGCGAACGGGAGCAACGACAACCTCAAGGGCGTGGCGACGCTCTACGGCGCGAAGACCGTGAGCTATCGGCAGGCGGTCGGCATCGCCACGGCGGCGCAGGTCGCGGGTTCGCTCCTGGCGCTCCTCCTCGCGGCGCAGCTCGTACAGACCTTCTCCGCCAAGGGGCTCGTGCCCGATGCGGTGGCAACCTCGCCCTCGTTCCTCGCTGCAGCGGCGCTGGCGGCGGCGAGCACGGTGATGCTCGCGACCTTGCTGGGACTCCCCGTCTCGACGACGCACGCGCTCACCGGCGCGCTCATCGGGGTCGGAGTGGTCGCCGTAGGCAGCGGCATCAATCTGGCCGTCCTCGGCAAGAGCTTCTTCCTCCCGCTCCTGGTCAGCCCTTTTTGCGCGGTAGCGCTGGCGATGGCTGCATACCCTCTGGCACGCCGACTGCGCGCTCAGCTTGGCGTGCGGCGCGAGTCCTGCGTCTGCATCGGAGAAGAGTGGGTCCCAGCGGTTGCATCCAATTGCAGCGCCTTGTCGGCCGAGCGCGTGCGGCTCGCCCTCGCCACCGGGGCGGGCTGCGCCGATCGCTACCAGGGCCGCTTCATCGGAATCTCCGTCCAACAGGGAGTGGACGCGCTGCACTTCGTCTCGGGAGCGGCGGTCTGCTTCGCGCGGGCGCTGAACGACACGCCGAAGATTGTCGCCCTGCTCCTGGCTGCGGGCGGCGTCGGGCAGCGGGTCGGCCTCGCCTCCGTGGCTGCCGCGATGGCCTTGGGCGGCCTGGTCGGCGCTCGCAAAGTCACCGAGACCATGGCGTCCAAGGTCACGAGCTTGACGCCCGGACAGGGCCTTGTCTCGAGCCTCGGCACAGCCCTGCTCGTGCTTGGCGCCTCGCGCTTCGGGCTGCCAGTCTCGACCACTCACGTCGCCACCGGGGGCCTGTTCGGAATCGGCGCGGTCACTGGGCAGGCCCGCTCACGCACGGTGCTCTCCATCCTCGCCGCCTGGGTCACCACCTTGCCGCTCGGCGCGGCGCTCGGCATGGTGGCCTTTTTTTTCCTCCGCGCCCTCTCCTAGGCTGTTGGCGCTAATGCCAGGCAAATAGGCGCTGGTGAGTTACCGGCCGCGGGCAGGCGGGAACCCGCCGCTCTGAACGGGCGCCCACCCGACTTAGGAGGCTCGCTGCGCTCGCATCTTAAGAGTTTGCGTCGGGAGCCCTTGATCCTCGCGACGGGTTCCCGCCTGCCCGCTGCCTATTTGCCAGACATTAGGAGTGGGGAAAGAGACACCATTGATGGCGGTTGAGTCTCGAGCCCAGAACTGAATCATTTAGTATCTAGTTTTTCTCTTACTCAAAGTCTGGCAAATAGGCCGCGGGCAGGCAGAGACCTGTCGCGCGGCTTAAGGGCTCACGACGCAAACTCTTAAGATGCGAGCGCAGCGAGCCACCTCTGTCGGGTGGGCGCCCGTGCCGCGCGGCAGGTCTCTGCCTGCCCGCGGCCGGTACCCCGATCAAGGCGGCGTCTCGCGCACCAGGTCTCGAGGCACGGAAGGCGCGCGCGAGAGGCAGAACCGGACCAGCGCGGCCGCGAAGCCGAAGCCGCAGAGCCAGTGGTACAGGCGGTGCCAGAGGATCGCGCGCAGCGCGAACCGGCGCCCGCGGCGCTCGCGGAAGAAGTGCCAGAGCGGAAGATCGAGCGCGATCTGGGCGCCGAGCGCGAGCGCGCCGCCGACGAGCGCGGCGCGGGACCAGGGCGCGCACGCCAGCAGCACCAGGGCCGCGGCGGCGAGCACGACCGCGGCGCGCGAGGCGTGGCCGAGGTTGAGATCGCTCCCGAGCTTCCCGCCCTTCAAGATCAGCTCGCTCCAGGGCACGGCGCGGTCGAAGAGATCGACGCGCAGCTGGCTCAGCGCCGTCCAGGCTTTCAAGTGCTTCACCTGGAGCCCCGGCAGGAGCTGGATGCGGTGCCCTCCGGCGCGGAGGCGGTACCCGAGCTCGATGTCCTCGACGCAGGGCCGCCGATAGCTCTCGTCGAAGCCGCCTGCCCAGACGAAGGCATCGCGGCGGACGGCCCCGCAGCCGGTCCAGAACGTGGACGCTTCGGCGGCGGAGCGCTGGTGGACGAAGTGGTGGAAGAGGTTCTTGTATTGCGAGATGAAGTCGTTCGCGTCGGGGGCATCGTCGTAGCTGCCGAAGACGGCGCTCACCGCCGGCGCGCTGTGGAAGGCGGCGCGCACGCGGCCCACCAGGTCGGCCGCCGGGATCACGTCGGAGTCGAGGAAGAGCAGGATGGCCGACGAGGCGGCCCGCGCGGCGACGTTGCGCGCGGCAGCGGGCCCGCCGCGGACCGGCAGCGACAGGACGCGCGCGCCGGCGGCTGCCGCCATTTCCGCCGAGCCGTCGGCGCTGCCATCGTTGACCACGATGAGCTCGTCGGGAGCTGGCGAGAGCGCGCGAACCGCGGCGAGGCAGCGCTGGAACGAACTGCCGCCGTCGAAGACCGGGATCAAGAGCGCCACCGTCGGCCGCGGGCCGGTGGAGGTCGCCAGCTCGGCAAGGAGCGCACCGCTCAGCATCGCGCCACTCGCCGCTGCTCGAGGAACTGAACCAGCGTCTCGAAGTTCTTCTTCACGTCGCGGCCAAGGAGCAGCTCGAACACCTCGGACCGCTGCACCATCCGGAAGTTGTTCATCGCCCGCGACGCCAGGACCTGCACGCCCGCGGCGATCTCGCGCGCGCTCCGCTGGGTGATGAACTCCATCCCCTGGAAGAGGCCGACGCCGATCACCGAATCCATCAGCGCGTGCCGGACGGCGGCGGCGCGGGGGACCTTGCGGATGGCAGCCTCCCGCCCCGAGGTGCGCACGCCGAGCAGCAGCACGCCGGGCTTCACCTCGCGGTCGCAGAGCCGGTCCGCGAACGGCCGCACGTCGATGGTAAGCTTGGCGTCATACTCCATGCGGGTGATGTGGCGGAGGTACTTCGGGTCGAGGCCCGGGGGCACCTCGCCCGGATGCGTGCCGATGCGCAGAGGGAACGGCAGGAGCGTGCCGTCCTTGCGGAGGAGCGGCGAGTCTTCCGAGAGCAGCCGCAGGCCGCGATCCTCGGAGCCGAGCAGCTGCATCGTCATCGTCGTCTTGCCGCCGCCCGACGGGAGCAGCAGCAGCGCGCCCTCGCCGTGGTACTCGAGGCCGAGCCCGTGGATTCGGTGCAGGCCGCGCTGGTCGAGCAGCTCGCAGACCCGGGCGAGGATGGTCAGGTAGACGATCTCGTGGCCGAGGTCGGGCTGGTCGGTGTAGACGCGGAAGTGGTTGTCGGCCTTGCGGTACACGCTGAGCGCGCGGCCGGAGTAATCGATGTACGTCTCCTCGCCGGCCGAGAAGGTGACGTTGCGCGGCGTGATCACCGAGGCGCGCAGCGCAGGCATGCCGTCGTAGTCCGGCCGCTCGGCGAAGTATTCGATGCGCACCGCCGCGCGCGCGTCCGCGCCGAGGAAATACGAAAAATCGTGCTCGGCCGCGTCGAGGAGGCGCGCGTCGTCGCTCTCCACGGAGACGCCGACGCCATGGAACGAGAGCGAGAGCCGCTTCATCCCAGCTCCGGCCCTTTGGTCGGGATGATGGTCGCAGGCAGCAGGATGACGCCGTGCTTGAGCCCGCCGAGCAGCACCGCGGCGCTGAAGACCGCGTTGATCAAGAGGTGCGTGGCGCCGAGCTTGAGCGCCTGCCACGGCGGCAGGCCCGTCTCGCGATCGTCGCGCGTGTAGCGCCAGAAGAAGAACGCGAACAGCCCGGCCAGCGCCGCCGCCGCCGCGGAGTGCCCGGTGGCTGCGCTCGCCGCCGAGGCGACACCCGCCGCGAAGGCCGCGTGCAGGTCGGTGAAGTAGGCGCAGACGAGGAAGGGCAGCCCCGGGAACAGCTCGAGGTCGGCCGCGATCTTCCGCCGCCGGTTGCTGAACCAATAGAGGTGGACGCCGCGGAGGCCCGTCTTGCGGTACGGCCAGCCGACGTGAAAGCCCCAGCCCCACAGCTGCCGCACCATCGCGCCGAACGATCGCCGCGCCTTGTGCCGCACGGTCACGCCCTGCTCTCGCAGCGCCACCCACCGATCGCTCTGCGCGAGCCGGAAGCACAGGTCCACGTCCTCGGACTTCTTCGCCGCGGGGTCGTAGCCGCCGAGGTCCCTCGCGCACGACTTCCGGATGGCGAGGTTGTTGTTCGAGAAGTGGAAGAACGCCATCCGGTAGCGCCGCAGCACCGGGCTTTTCGAGGTGTCGAAGGGAAGCTCGATGATCATGGCTAGGTGGTGTTGTGGTGATAGCGGCCGTAGTAGCTGTCCACGGTAGACCGCTCCGGCGCCTGGTGGTGCTGCACAAAGCCGCCGACGACCCCGATGTTGTCGGCGCGCAAGAAGGCCCGCTCGATCGCGGCCAGCCAGCCCGGGTCGAGGACGCAGTCGTCGTCGGTGAAGCAGACGATCTCGTGCGCGGCGCCCTCGAGGACGGCGTTGCGCGCCTTGGGGATCGAGGCCTCGGCGAGGTGGACGTGGCGAAGCGGCAGGAGGCTTTTGAAGTCGGCCAGCACGCCCTCGGTGCCATCGGTCGAGCCGTTGTCCACGACGTAGACCTCGTCCGGCGGCCGCGCCTGCGAGGTCAGCGACTGCAGCGCCTCGCGCAGATCGGCGGCGCGGTCGCGGGTGATGATGCCGACCGAGAGGCCGAGGTGGATCTGGTGGGGCATCACCTCGATGTCGCGCCCGCCCTCGAGCACCTTGGCCATGAACTGGTGCGCGCAGCGGAACAGGTTGTTGCTGAAGCGGCGGGCGGGGCCGTGGCCGTTCAGGTGCAGCGACCAATCCGCGAGCTCGGCCAGGAACGCGGCCGAGCGCGGATGGGCGTGCCCGAGGTGCGCGGCGAGCGCGCGGGGGTCGGAGATCTCGCGGCCCTCCTCGAGGGCGACGAGGCCGCGCAGCCGATGCCAGACATCGCGCAGGACGACGCGATCGTCCTCGCGGTAGATGCACGGGAAGGGCAGCTTGTGGATGCGCCCGTCGTGCTGCGCGTAGAGCGTGCCGAGCGCGCGGAGCGCTCCGCGTGCCAGCGAGCGCTCCTCTTGGTGCAAGGCGCGGACGGCGCTGAACCGTCCCGGAGCTCCCGCCAGCCGCGCGCCAAGGTCCGGGTAGAGGAGCGGCGAGAGCGGAAAGACATCGACGCCGCCCTCGAGCTTCACGACGAGGTAAGAGATCGCGGCCTCGACCAGCCAGCTCTCGTCCTCGGCGCCGTGGGCCGCGAGGGCCGCCATCGCCGCCCGCAGACCCGTGTGCAGCGGCCCGCGCAGGCCAAGGACGGTGAGCGGCTCCTCGATGGCGATCTGGCTGAAGCGGGGAAACGGTCCGAGCCGCCCCGGCGGCAGCGTGCGAACAGCGAAGTCGATGCGCCGACCGAGGGCAGCCAGCGCCGGCGACTCCGCTCGCGCCTCGACCAGGCTGGCCGGCTCGACCTGCACCTCGATGTCGCTGGAGGGGGCCTGCAGCGCGATCTGCGCGAAGAGCTCGCGGGCGAGGGCATCGAAGCGCTCGAACTGCTCGGCGGGATCGGCGCGCCGGAAGTAGAGCGCGGCCTCGTCCTCCTCGAGGAATTTCAGATCCTCGCGCGCGCGCGCGCAGCGCTCGAAGGCATGCAAGCCAGCGATCCTCGCGCAGCCGAGCAGCTTGTCGAACAGCTTCTTCCAGAAGCGCAGGTTCGCGGAGTGCACGTCGCGGCGGGAGGCGGCCACGCGCAAGAGGCTCTCGGCCTCGACCACCGCGTCGCGCAAGCTCCCGCAGCCTTCGAGGAGCGCGGCCGGCACCGCTTCGCCGGCGATCAGCTTCAGCCGCCCCTGCGACGCGCGGATCCGGAACGACTCGAGCAGGGGAAACCCTCGGGCCACCTCTCCCAGGAAGACGAGGCTCTGCTCCTTCTCGTACCAGGGCCCGAGGAAGGGAAAGAGGCGCCGCTCCCGCTCGTAGAGCGCGCCGATCTCGAGCCGATCGAGGTCGAGCCGCTCCACCGCCGGTCGCAGGACGATGAAGAAGTCGACGTCGGAGAGCCCGAGCAGGCAGCGTCCACCGTCGAAGAACGAGCCGGTGCCGTACACCGCCTGCACGCCCGGGTGCGCGGCGACGCGGCCGATCACGCGCCGGAGCGCGACACGGTAGAGCGCGCGGAGGAGCCCCTCGAACGGCCAGAGGTTCAAGAGGACCAGCAGCCGCTGCAAGATCTGGACGGGTGAGGCGCGTGGACGAAAGCGGCGCGAGCGCAGCCGTGAGGCAAGCTGGTGCTCGATCACGACGCCTTGAACGGGGCCCGGCATCTGTTCCATTCCCCAGCGGGGTGCGGTATCACGGTGCTATAGCGTCTATACGGTAACATTGAACGCTCGCTCGTGCGATAGTCGGAGCCGTGTCCGCCTCGCTTCGCCGGGTCGTCCGTCTCGCGGCGGCCTTCAGCATCGCCGGCTTCAAGGCCAAGGATCAACGATCGGTGCTCGGGTTCCTCTGGAGCCTGTTGAACCCGCTCTTGCTGTCGGTGATGCTCTTCGCCGTCTTCCGCGAGAGCCTGGGCCGCGGCCAGACCGGCGCCGACTACTTCCTCTATGTCTTCGCCGGCGCGGTGGTCTGGAACTTCTTCGTCATGGCCACCACCGTCGGGTCCGCCTCCCTGCTCGTCCGCGCCGAGCTGCTGCGCAACGTCGCCTTTCCCGCCGAGGTCCCCGTCTATGGCGATCTGGGCGCGCTGACCCTCCAGTACCTGGTCGAGCTGGTGGCGCTCTTTGCCGCCGCCCTCCTCCTCGGAGCGCGGCCTTCGTGGACCTTGGCGCTCCTGCCGCTGGTGGTCCTTGGGCAGCTCGCGTTCGCCTGCGGCATCGCGCTGGTGCTCGCCTGCTTCTGCGTCGTCGCCCGCGACCTGCAGCACGTCTGGGCGATGGTGACCCGCGCGCTCTTCTTCGCCACGCCCGTCTTCTACTCCGCGGACCTGGCTCCGCCGGCGCTGCGCCGCTGGTTCGTCTGGAACCCGGTGGGCGGCGCGATGGAGGCCACCCGCGCCCTCTGCCGCGGCGGCATGCCGGCCCCCTCCGATCTCGTGGTGCCGCTCGCCGCCGGGCTCTCCACGCTGCTGGCCGGGTGGCTGGTGTTTCGCGCCGCGGCCCCCGCCATCATCGAGAAGGCTTGAGCCGTGGACGAGGTGATCCGGCTGCGGGGCGTCTGCAAACGGTTCCGGCTGCGCACCCACCGCGCGTCCCTCTTCGGCGCGCTGCGGTCGGCCCTCGGAGGCGGCGCGAGCACCCGGCCGCTGCTGGCCCTCGAGGACGTCTCTTTCTCCATCGGCCGCGGCGAGAAGGTCGGCGTCATCGGGGGGAACGGCTCCGGCAAGTCAACGCTGCTGCGGCTGGTGGCGGGCATCTTCCAGCCGACCACGGGCGAAGTCGCGGTGGCCGGTCGCGCCGCGGGGATCCTGCAGGCGGGCGCCGGGATGCACCGCGACCTCTCGGCGGCAGACAACGCGCAGCTCGTCGGCGCCCTGCTCGACCTCTCGCGGGCCGAGGTCCGCCGCAAGCTCCCCGAGATGCTCGCGTTCGCCGGGCTGGAGTCGTTCGCGCACGCTCCGCTCCGCGATTTCTCGTTCGGCATGATCCAGCGGCTCGCCTTCTCGCTCTTGCGCGCGGCCGCGCCCGAGGTGCTGCTGCTCGACGAGCTGCTCTCTGGCGCCGACGAGGCCTTCGGGCACAAGGCCGCCGCCGAGCTGGCCGCCGCGGGCGACCAGACGCTGCTCTTCGCTTCGCACGACCTGGGGCTCGTCCGGCGGCTGTGCACTCGCACCTTGCTCCTGCAGCACGGACGCCTCGTCGCCTTCGGACCAACCGGCGAGGTCCTCGCAAGAGCTGCGGCCTTGTCCGCCTAGAAAGACCACGACAATGCGCGAGCCTCGAGCCTGGGCGGTACGTTCACCCAAAGTCTTTCGCTAGTGATGGTTTCTTGACTCCATCGCCGCGCTCCGACGATCTTCCACCGCTCCATGGGCGAGTCCAACAAGCCTGAGCAGGCCGAGGGCGCCAGGCGCAGACAGGACGCCGGAGCGCTGGCGCAGCGCGAGGACCTCTTTCGCGCGCTCGTGGACGCAGTGCAGGACTACGCGATCTTCATGCTCGACGCTTCCGGCAACGTCATGACCTGGAATCGGGGCGCCGAGCGGCTCAAGGGCTACAGCGCCGAGGAGGTCATCGGCAGCCACTTCTCGCGGTTCTATCTGCCGGCGGATATCGCGCGAAACCACCCCGACAAGGAGCTGGCCATCGCGCGGGCCCAGGGCCGGTATGAGGAGGAGGGCTGGCGCGTTCGCAAGGATGGTTCGCTCTTCTGGGCCAACGTCGTCATCACGACGCTCCGCGATGCGGAGGGAGACCTGCGCGGGTTTGCCAAGGTGACGCGCGATCTGACCGACCGCAGGCGAGAGGAGGAGCGGCGGCTGGTGGAGCAGCGCGCGGCGGCCGCCCGGGCGCAGCTGGAAGAGAGCGAGAAGACGCTCGACCAGATCTTCTCCGAGTCTCCCGCCTTCATGACGTTCCTGAGCGTGCCCGACTATCGCTATCTCAAGTCCAACGAGCAGCACTTCAAGCTCATGCAGCGCTGGGACATCCTGGGAAAGACCGTCAAGGAAGTAGCGCCGGAGCTCGAGGCCCAGGGCATCCTCGGGCTGCTCGACGACGTCGCCGCCACGGGCCAACCCTATGTCGGAAAAGAGGTGCCGCTCACCTATGTGGACGCGACGGGGCCAAGGACCGTGTACCTCGACTTCGTCTACCAGCCGGTGCGGCGACCCGACGGCACCATCTACGGAATCTCGGCGCAAGGGTACGACGTCACCGAGAAGGTGCTCTCCCGCAAGGCCGTCGAGAACGAGCGCGAGAACTTTCGCAACCTGTTCCGCCAGACCCCCGAGATGGTCTGCATCCTGCGAGGGCCAGAGCACG
Source organism: Myxococcales bacterium (assembly GCA_038231075.1). GTDB lineage: Bacteria > Myxococcota > Myxococcia > Myxococcales > 40CM-4-68-19 > JBBRMA01. Next base: position 11,025 of record JBBRMA010000065.1, read on the forward strand.
TCTTCGAGTTCGTCAACGACGCGCACATCCGGGCCCTGGGATTCGACGCCACCGGAATGGCGGTGCGCGCGGCCCAGCCGGAATCGCAGGAGGTCCACGGAATCCTCGACGAGGTCTACCGGACGGGCCAGACCGCGCACCTCCACGAGATCCCGGTCACGCTCACCGACCGCGTCCGCCATTTCAACTTGACCTATGCGGCGCGCAGGGACGACGCCGGCCGGATCAGCGGCATCATGATCCTCGGCGTCGAGGTCACAGACCAGGTGCTCAACCGCGAGCAGATCAAGGCGGTGGGCGAGGCGCTGAAGAAGAGCGAGGAGAGCTTCAGGACGGTGGCCGAGGCCATCCCGCAGATCGTCTGGACCACCGATTCGGACGGCAAGGTCCTCTACTCGAACAATCGCTGGAAGGAATACACCGGCTATACGCTCGAGCAGTCGAGCGCCCACGGCATGATGCACGAGCTGCACCCGGAGGACCGGACCCTGGTTTTCGAGGGCTGGCAGAAGGCGCGGCAGTCGGGCAATCGCTTCGCGCTCGAATACCGCTTGAAGCGGCGGGACGGCCTCTATCGCTGGTTCCTCGGCCAGGCGCTCCCGCTGCGCGACCCGTCCGGCCGCATCATCCAATGGTTCGGCACGGTCACCGACATCGACGAGGTGAAGCGGGCCCAGGGGATGCAAGCCTTCCTCGACCGGGCCAGCCTCATCCTCTCCTCGTCCCTCGACTTCAAGAGCACGCTGCAGGCCGTCGCGGACCTCGCCACCAGCGAGCTGGCCGACTGGTGCGGCATCGACCTGTTGAACGCCGAGGGCGTCCTCGAATCGGTGGCGGTGGCGCACAAAGACCCGGCGATGGTGGCCTTCGCCCGCGAGTTCCGCGCCCGCTATCCGGTGGAGATGGAAGATCCGACCGGCTCGGCCCAGGTGGTCCGGACGGGCGAGCCCCTTCTCTATCCCGAGATCACCGACGAGCTCCTGGTCCAGGGAGCCAAGGACCAGGCCCACCTCGAGATGATGCGGAAGTTGAAGATCCGCTCGTTCCTCATCGTTCCGCTCTCGAACAACGGGCGGACCTTTGGGACCCTCACCTTGGTGCTCTCGCACGCGGAGCGCCGCTACGGCCACGAGGACCTGGCGATGGCCGGCGAGCTGGCACGGCGCTCGGCCCTTGCCATCGAGAACGCCGGCATCCTCAACGAGCTCAGGGAGGCGGTGCGCGCCCGCGACGAGTTCCTCTCCATCGCCTCGCACGAGCTGCGGACGCCGCTGACGCCCATCAAGCTCAACCTGCAGCGGCTCGCCCTGCTGCTGCGGAAGGGGAAGGCAGATTCGCTCCCGGCCGAGACCATCAAGAAGCTGGTGGAGACCTCCGACCGCCAGCTGACGCGCCTGACGGTGTTGATCGACGACCTGCTCGACGTCGCCCGGATCAGCTCCGGCAAGCTCACGCTCAACCCGGAGACGCAGGACCTGGTCGAGGTCATCCGCGAGTGCTGCGAGCGCTACTCGGCGCAGGCCGCCAGCAGCGACACCACCTTCGAGATCAAGACCGCCGGCGCGGTGCCGCTCCGCTTCGATCGGCTGCGCGTCGAGCAGGTGGTGATCAACCTGCTCGCCAACGCGATGAAGTATGCGCCGGGCAGCCCGGTGACCATCTCGGTGGCGGGCACCGACGCGGGCGCGGAGGTCTCGGTACAGGACCGAGGGCCTGGGATCCCAAAGGAGAGCCTGCACCGGATCTTCGATCGCTTCGAGCGGGGAGATTCGTCGCGGAGCATCGGCGGCCTGGGCCTCGGCCTCTATATCTCGCGCCAGATCGTGGAGGCCCACGGCGGCCACCTCCGGGTGGAGAGCGAGCCCGGGCGCGGCGCGACCTTCAGCTTCGACCTGCCGGCGGCGGAGCCTCCCGCCCGGCCGGCGCCGTGAGCTGGGGCGCGTCCGCAGAGCTTCAGCCGGATCTGCTTGCGCGCCGGCTGGCGACCGCCGCGCCAGGCTAGAGCACCGATCGGTGCTCTAGGCGCGCGTCGCCATCGCGCGCTCCCACTCGATCGGGTCGCGCGACTCGACGTCGCGGACCCCAAGCTCGCGCAGGGCGGCGATCACCGACTGTCGGCAGACAGCCTGAAGTCGCGCGGCTGGCCCGCGAAGCGGCTCGGCGGCACTGCGAAGGCGCGGCGGAACGCGCGCGAGAACGCCTCGATTGCGTCGTAGCCGGCCTCGAGGCTGGCCTCGGTGACGGTGGCGCCGCGACCCAGCCGGAAGGCGGCGCGCTCGAGGAGCAGGCGGCGCCGGAATCGCTCCGGACTTTCGCCGATGCCGGCGCTGACCAGGCGGTTGAAGTGGAACGGGCTGAGCATGGCCCGCGCCGCCAGCGCCTCGCCGTCGAGGCCTTCGTCGAGGGCCTCGAGCACCGCATCGACGACGTCGCGCAGGCGATCGGGGCGCACCGGTTTCATGCCTCCCAGCATGCCAGCGTCCGCGGCGGCCCGCATGATCGAGTTCTGGCTGGAGCTGCGGCTGAGCGAGGCCGACGCCGCCGCCCTGGCCGCGAAAACGTCGTCCTTGACCGTCTTGCATGGGACGAAGAGATAGCGCCCGATCCTGCCTGGCCTTTGTTCGTGGAAGACCAGCCCGTGCGCGACCGCGATGCGATGATCTGTGCACGTCGTGCTTCGTTTTCGTATCCTGGGGAATCAAGCTGCCGTCTGCGACCGGCATCGACGTCGAGCATGTCGCCGGGAGCGAGTCGTTGACCATCGACTCGATGCACGCGCAGGCGAGCGGAATCGACTTCGCGCGGTCGGCGAGGAAAGCAATCAAATGAGGAGCACATGAAGAAGCCGGGCGCGAGCGAAGCCAGGTCGGCCTCGGAGCTGATCTCGAACCGGATCAAAGAGCTTGGGGACTGGCGCGGCCTGACCCTCGGCAAGATGCGCAAGCTCATCCAGCAGGCGGACCCGGAGGTCGTCGAGGAGTGGAAGTGGATGGGCACCCCGGTCTGGTCGCACGACGGCATCCTCTGCACCGGCGAGTCCTACAAGAAGGTAGTGAAGCTGACCTTCGCCAAGGGGGCGTCGCTGAGCGATCCGGCCCGGCTCTTCAACTCGAGCCTCGAGGGAAACGTGCGCCGCGCGATCGACCTTCGCGAAGGTGAAGAGGTGGACGCGTCGGCCTTCAAGGCGCTCGTTCGCCAGGCGGTCGCCCTCAACCAGGGCGGCAAGTCGAAGTCGAAGCCAGCCAAGAAAAAGACCTGATCCAGGCGAAGGCCGGGGCCTGACGGCGTATGCTCGACGGTGGGGGCGCCGAGGCAGATGGTCTCAGACACGCAGGTGATGCGGGCCGACGCGCCCAAGGTGCTCGAGTTCAGCTGGGGCAAGCAGGACCTCCGCTGGGAGCTGGAGCCGCTGGCGGACGGGGGCACCCGGCTCACGCTCTGGCACGACATCGACCGCGGGTTCATCTCCATGGGCGCCGCCGGCTGGCACATCTGCTTCGATGTCCTCGAGCGGCTCCTCGAAGGTGAGCCGATCGGACGCATCGTCGGCGCCGACGCCCTCAAGTCCGGCGGCTGGCAGCGATTGAACGCCGAGTACGCAAAGCTGTTCGGCGTCGAGACCCCCGGCTGGCCCTCTGGCAAACGGACCTGAACATGCCCCGCGCCAAAGCAATCTCCATCGGCTTCTATAGCGCCACCGCGCTCTTCTGCCTGCAGATCGGCTTTACCTCCTACGCGCAGCTGCGCCTGCCGCAAGTGGCGCAGGCCTTCACCCACCTCGGCTTCCCCGCGTACTTCCGGGTGGAGCTCGCGTGGGCCAAGCTCCTCGGCGTGGTGCTGCTCCTGGCGCCGGTGCCGGCGAGGCTCAAAGAGTGGGCCTACGCCGGCTTCGCCATCACGCTTTGCTCCGCGCTCATCGCTCATCTCGCGGTCGGCGATGGCCCGGAGGCGTGGGGCTTTGCGGCGGCCACCTCCGTGCTCTGGGCGCTCTCGTACTACTTCTGGCGCCGCCGGACGGTGCTCTAGTGGAGCGGCTTGAAGTCCGGGCCGCGCTGGAGGCGGTTGAGCTCGGCTTCGAACCCGCGCAGCGGCTGCAGCGGCTTGCAATGGGAGAAGGCGTCCGACAGCTCGTGCAGCGACTTGTCGCTCATCCACTGCGAACCGTGCTCGTCCCGCTTGAAGTCGTCGCCATACGCCTTGTACAGGCGGCGGATGCAGACCTCGCCAACGCGGGCGATGGTGTGCGTCGCGATCCGCTTGGCCTCGACCTCCTCCGGTGACTCGGGCTGGTAGGCGTCGAGGCAGCGGAAGAGGCCGATGGTGTTCGCGCACATGAACTGGTGCTCGCAGACCTTGGTGCGAGGGTTCCAGCGCCAGGCGCCGCGGTCGTGGAACCAGGCGCACTGGTCGAGGCCGTTGAGCAGCTTGAGATAGGGCGGAGGTTCGTTCTCGTCGCTGGGATGATGCTTTCCGACATACCAACCGTAATAGAGGTTGGTGGGCAGCTTCTTCAGCCCGAAGACCTTGGCCGTCGGATAGCAGGCGGTCTTGCCGGTGCCTATATCGGCTTTGCACAGCGCCATCCGCTCCTCGCGCGACGGGCGCTCGAGGGCGACGGCAGCGGACGTGAGCGCACCGCAGAGCGAGAGGGCGGTGAGGGCGAGGCGCATGCTTTTCAGCTCCGTGGACGTTGGCGCGGCGACTCTACCGATAATCGCCGATCTTCTCGGGCAGGGTCCAGGTGCCCGGCGCCTCGTGCCAGGTCCAGTGCTTCCATTCCCAATAGTAAGGGATATGCAGGCTGGGATCGAAGTCCGGATACTTGGCCGCGTCCTTGGGGCCGATGTTGAAGAGGCAGGCGCGCTGGTGCGCCCGCAGCGTCGCCTTGATGGCCTCCATCTTCTCGGCGGCCGTGGTCTTGCCCGTGCGGCCAAACTTGGCCTCCATGGTGTTGACGCAGGTGCCATAGGCCTGCGCGCTGGCCTCGGGCAGGTAGGTGGCGCCGCGGTTCTTCGGAGCCTGCTCGGTGCCGTACCACTTGCGCACGTCCTCGGGAGCGTAGGCCATCCAGAGGCCGGCCACCTGCTTGGCTGCCTCGGTGGCAAAGAGCCTGCGCGCATTGGGGTCGATCACGCCCAGCGTGCGGATGAACGCCGCCCACGCCTCCTTGGTGGCCTCGACCGCCGCGCGCGCGACCGGCTTCATATTGGCCACTGAGTAGCTTCTTAGATTTCCGACGTCCTCGTTCCAGATCACGTCGCCGTTGCCCGCATACGAGGCGGCGGTCGGCACCTTGAAGCTGTGGTGCTCAGCGCCCTTGGCGCAGAGATAGCCCTTGATCTGGTGCACCTCGGTGAAGTTGTCCTGCACGGTGCGCACCGTGTGCTCTTGGCTGAACGAGTCCTGGAGCAGGTGCAGCGCGCGGCCGAAGAGGAAGTAGCGCCGCTCGACCTCCACCGCGTTGGAGGCGACGCCACCGTCGTAGACCCACATCTTTCCCGCGGGAGCCATGGCCGCCGCCACGAAGTGCTTGGAGAAGCGCGCCCGCGAACCCTCGATGGCCCGCAGCGCGCCCTCGATGCCGTGATCCTCCCAGCGGCGCATGAAGTGGTCATACATATTGTCGTCGGGCTCCTGCACGGCGGCGTCGAAGCAGTCGTAGTTGATCGACGACACCTTTCCCTTGGCGACGTTCATTCCGCCGAGGTCCACCCAGCGCTCGCCGATGATGGCCGAATAGACGGCGAGATATCCCGACGAATAGGCCGCGTCGCCGATCATGTGCGCGCCCCGCTTGAGGTCGGCGACCGCCGCCGGCGTGCCGGCCTTGGTCAGATCGAGGTTGAGCGCGCGGCCCTTGCCCGGCGCCAGCGAGGTGCGCGGGTCGGTCGAGGGAATGGCCCGGTCGCCGAGCAGCTCGCGCGCCGCGACGCTCGTGATCCACTCGTGGCCAATCGGCACGACGCTTCCGCCAAAGCCCACGCCGCCGCCGCTCTGCGTGAACGCGAGCGCGCTGCCGGCAGACAATAGGAGCACCGCCAAACCGAGTCTCTTCATTGCAACCTCCAGGGGTCTGCCATCGTGTCAGAGTCGCGAAGTTCGCACAAATCGCCGCTCGCCGACGCGGGAATCCCGGCATCGTCGGGCCCGCCCGCGCCGCAGCGGTGCCGACGGGACTGGACGAGGCGGGACGCGACGACAATGAGCTGGCAACCTCGCGTGCTACGGTCGCGGGCGAACCTCGCTGCATCAGGGTGAATCGATGATCCTCGCCGTGCTCTCGTTGCTCCTTGCTGCCGCGCCGGTGGCCGAGCGCCCCCAGCTCGTCCTGCAGCAGGGCCACAGCGACGGCGTCTATCAGGCCGCCTTCAGCAAGGACGGCAAGAAGCTCGTCTCGTCCGGCCTCGATCACGCGGTGCGGGTCTGGGACATCGGCTCGGGCCTGGAGATCGGCAGCTTCGAGAAGACCGACGGCTCCTTTTCCTCGCTCGCGCTCTCCACCGACGGCAAGTACGCGATGGCCGGCAAGCTGTCCGACGACGGCAAGGTGTGGACCGTCGCCGACGGCAAGGTGCGCTGCGAGCTGAGCTACCACCTGCCGGGGACCAAGGTCTTTGCGACCAGCGACAATCGCTTTGCCATCGTCGCCGGAGGCGGCGATCTGCTGCAGGGTGGCAGCGCGGTTCAATTCGTCGATCCCGCGACTTGTGCTGCCACGCGCGGCTTCCTCTCGCCCGCGGCGCTGCCAGGGACTGCGCTGCAGGGCAGCCGCCTGCTCGCCGATGGGCGTTGGGTGGCGCTGCAGGTCGGCCTCGAGAAACAGGGAGGCTACGCCGCGCCCGCCGCGCTCCGGATGGTCGACGCCGCGGGAAATGCGCTGCCCTCGTCGGCGCCGTTTCCCGTCGTGGCCGACAAGTACGCGCTCTCGCCCGATGGCCGGCGGGTCCTGCTCAACGTGGTCGGCGCCGCGGCCGGCTCTGGCAGGCACCTCACGCACCTCGAGCTCTTCGACACCCAGAGCGGCAAGTCGCTGCACAAGCTGTCGGAGCCCTTCGTCGACGAGAGCTCGGCCCTGGTGATCCTGGCGGACAATCGCCGCGCCCTGACGGCCGATTGGTTCCGCGGGGTCCTGCACCAATGGGATCTCGAGACCGGCAAGGAGCTGTGGCACGTGTCCTGCGGGCGCGGCATCTGGGACCTCGCCCTCAGCTCCGACGGCCAGTTCGCGGCAGGATCGCAGAGCGCCGGCGGCCTCTTTGTCTGGGATCTGGAGGCGGGCGTGCTGGTGCGCAGCTTCGACACGCACGTGCGCACGCTCGACAACCTGGCGCTCACCGACAATGACACGAAGCTGGTGCTCATGACCCAGGCTCGCGCGGTCACCATCTGGGACCTGGTCGAAGGAAAGATGCTCCGCTCGATTCCCACCTATTCGGACCGGATCGTCTCGATGGCGATGGCCGCGCAGCGCAAAGGCAGCGCGCTGGTGCTGGCCGGCAAGGAGCAGGGCGTCCTCAATGTCTACGACACCAAGACGGGCGCGCTCACGCGAACCCTCTCCTACGACACCAAGGACGTGAAGGGCCTTGCCTTCTCCAGCGACGAGAAGACGCTCTTCTGCCTGGGCTTCGACGGCGGCCGCGATATCCTCTTCATCATCGACTTCGAGTCGGGCAAATCCCTCACCAAATGGAACGCCGATGCGTTCGTTCCCTATTCAGGCGCCTCGCTGGTGCCGCTGTCTCCCGACGAAAAGCAGTTCGCCTATCGGCCTGAGTATTCACAATCGTGGATGTTCCACGATCTCAAGACGCTGCAGAAGGTGGGCGAGACTCCGTATATCAGGTACGAGATGAGCCCGATCGGCTTTGCCCCTTTGAACTCAAGGCTTGCCGACAACAAGGTCTATTACGACCTCTCTTCCAAAGGGATCGCCAAGCGCGAGATCGCGACGGGCCGCGAAGTGGCGCCGGCGATGGTGGCCGACCATTTCTATAGCGCGCTGACGACCACGTTGGACGGACGCTTCCTGCTCACCTCCGCGCGCGACGGCTTGGTGCGATTCACCAATACAACGTCCGGCGAATTGGTCGCGAGCCTGGCCATGGTCGATGGCGCCGAGCCGCTGATCTTCACGCCCGATGGGTATTACAAGGCGGGCAAGGTGTCGCGCGGCGTCGCCTTCCGCATCGGGCGCACTCCCTTTCCCTTTGAGTCATTTGATCTCAAGTTGAATCGCCCCGATCTCGTGCTGGCGCGGCTTGGTTTCGCACCCAAGGCGCTCATCGAGGTCTATCAGAAGGCCCACCAGAGGCGCCTGCGGCGGATGGGCTATACCGAAGAGATGCTGGGCGACGACTTCACCCTGCCGCGGGTGGCCGTCAAGAACGAGCCCGGCGTCTCCAGCAAGAGCAAGCAGATCACGCTCGAGGTCCACGCGGAAGACTCGCAGTTCAATCTCGATCGCTTGTTCGTCTCCATCAACGGCGTCACCGAGAATGGCAGCGGGGGGTTCGACCTGAAAGCGAAGCAGAGCAAGTCGATTGACCAATCGATCCCGATCGAGCTCTCGGCGGGCCTCAATCAAATCCAGGTCTCGGTGTTGAACGCGCGCGGCATCGAGTCGGCGCGGCAGAGCCTGCGCGTCCGCTACCAAGGACCAGCCGCTCCGGCCAGGCGCTGGCTGGTGGCGATCGGAGTGTCGAAGTATCAGGACAAGGAAAAGAACCTCAGCTATGCCGCCAAGGACGCGCGCGATCTCGCGGCCGCGCTGGGCAAGCCGGACCCGGGCTTCGAGAGCACGCGGAAGCTCGTGATCCTCAACGAGAAGGCGACGAGGTCGGCGATCCTCGAGGCACGCGAGCAACTCAAGGAGTCAAAGGTGGACGATCAGGTGATCGTCTTCTATGCCGGCCACGGGCTCTTGGACGACAAGCTCGACTATTACCTGGCGACGAGCGACATCAACTTTGAATCACCCGCCGGGCGAGGCCTCCCTTATGAAGGGCTCGAGTCGCTGCTCGACGGCATTCACGCCCGCCACAAGATCCTGCTCGTCGATGCCTGCAACTCAGGCGAGATCGATCGCGAGAGCACGACGATGGTCGCCTCGGTCGCCACCCAGGAGGGCAAGGTGAAGAGCCGCGGCTTCAAGAAGAAAGCCACCTCGACCGCCGGCATCGGCCTTGCGAACTCGTTCGAGCTGATGCGCGCGATGTTCGCCGATCTGCGGCGCGGCTCGGGCGCAGTGGTCATCTCCTCGGCCAGCGGAACCCAGTTCGCGCTCGAATCGTCGGAGTGGAAGAACGGCGTCTTTACCTACGCGCTGCTCGATGGCTTGAAGCACAAGAAGATCCCGTTGAACGCCGAGAGCCACGTGACGGTCTCCAAGCTCCGCGACTACGTCATCGAGAAGGTGCAGGCGCTGACCAATGGCCAGCAGACGCCGACCGCGCGCCAGGACCAGCTCGAGGATGATTTCATCATTCAATGAAGTAGCTGCTCGGCAAAGAAGCCTGGCGCCGATCTAGCGCCGCGCTATCCCTCGAACAGGGCCGCGCTCTCGGCGGCCAGCGCGGCGACGAAGTCGTAGACCACGCGGATGCGCGCCACCTGGCGCAGCTCGCGGTGGACCAGGAGCCACAGGTCGTGGTGGACGATGTCGCCCGGGCGACCCAGCCGCCGTCGCGGGCGCGGCGTACAACGGCCCGCTACGGAGCGCTCCGCTTCACCATCGTCGCCGTCTGGGGAGGCGCGCTGGCGCTGCTTCCCGCCGCCGCTGGCCTGCCGGCGACGGTGCGCGCCGCCCCGGCCTCCGCGACCCGGGCGGTCCTCTACCTGGCGGTGGTCCCGGGCGCGCTCGGGTACGCGGCCTGGGCCTACGTGATCGCGCGCGCTTCATCGGCCGCGGCGGGCAGCGCGCTCTATCTGATCCCGGCGGTCAGCATGGTGCTCTCGCACTTGCTGCTCGGCGAGGTGCCCTCGGGGCTCGCGCTGGCCGGGCGCCGGCGAGCGCCGGCCTCGCTCTGCAAAAAGGATGAAGCCCGCGCGGGGCCGGAAAGGCGGGGGACAGAGGCTCGCCAATCGCCCCTGCGCGCACACTTCGCGTCCACCCGCGAGCGACTCTGCACCCCTGGACCCACTCTCCCGGACAGCCGGTCCTGATCGCCTCGCGCGCACGCAATATTCCACGCGGGCTTGATTGAGTCGCGCCGCGCGATAGGTCCGTCGATATTGGATGAATACCCAATTCCACTATCCGCGCGCCCGATGGCGGTAAATGAACCGCGCTGGAGGGAGCCAGAGGGCGGCAGTGAGTTGCCCTCGCATCGTCAGTCTGCCGGAACTCTTGATTCACACATTTGGAATCCTTGAGTTGCGTGCCAGCTTGCGACCATGTCAAACGCCTGCCGCTGCTGCATCGTCGCATTGGCTTTTGCCACCTTCGCGGGCTGCAAGAGCTCCGGACTCCGCGAAGTAGACGCCACGCCGACCACGCTCAACGAGCTCGACTTCGGAATGCTGCCGGTGGGATCGCGCAAGGTCGTTGCGGTCCCGGTCCAGAACCTGGGCGCGGCTCCGCTGACGCTCTCGTCGGTGGTCGCCTCCGCGCCCTTCTCGGTGGACGCGGCGCCGCCGGACACCATCTCGTCGGGCGCACAGGGTTACGTCATGGTCGCCTTCGAGCCGCTCGCGGCCGGCGAGATGACCGACACGCTGCTGTTGACCACCAGCTCGATCGACATCCCTTCCTTGCACGTCGCGCTGCGCGGGAGCGCCTTCGAGGCGAACCTCACCGCGAGCCCCGCGCGGCTCGACTTCGGTGACGTCGCCGTCGGCAGCTCGCGCACGCTCCCGGTGCTGTTGACCAATCCGACGCCTGCCAGGCTCAGCCCGTCGGTCGTGCGCGCAGGCAGCACCGACTTCGCCGCCGCTCCCATCGGCGCGCTCGCCAACCTCGACGCCAACCAGCAGACGACGATCGAGGTCACCTTCGCGCCCACGGCCAAGGGCGTGGCCAGCGGCGCGCTCACCTTCGACTGCGCGACCTGCCCGAGCCGCTCGGTGGAGCTGGCGGGCAACGCCATCGGCGGTGCGACCTCTGCCGATGGCGGCACTCCGGGCGGACCCGACGGCGGGGCCACGCCCGGCTGCAGCCTCGCGCTCTCGCCGGGCCGGATCGACTTCGGCGCCGTCTCGCCCGGCGGCGCCGCCAACGGCACCGTCGCGCTCCACTCGGTCGGCAGCGCCGGCTGCGTGGTGGCGAGGCCCTTCTTCGACTCCAGCAGCGACCCGGCCTTCTCCTCGCCCTCGCTCGCGCAGCTCCAGCTCCAGCCCGGCGCGTCCACCTCGATCCGCGTCGACCTCGCGCCCGGCCCCTCGACGCCCGCGCTGATCTCGGGCGCGCTGGTCTTCTCTTCCAACGACCCGCAGCGGCCCACGCAGCGGGTGGCGCTCTCGGCCGCGGTGCCCGGGTCCGCCGCGGCCGGCAAGCTCGCGGTCGCGCCGCTGTCGCTTTCGTTCACCGCCCAGGCGGGTCAGGCGCTCGCGCCGCAGGAGGTGACGCTCTCGAACACCGGCGGCGCCGCTCTGGCGTGGACGGCAACGAGCGACGACCCGGCGATCTCGCTGTCGGCCGCGCGCGGCTCGCTGGCCGCTTCCGGGCTCTCGGCGCTGCGGGTGACGGTCGCGCCGCAGAGCGCGGTCGGCGCGCGCGTGCAGCACCTCGTCGTCGACGCGGGCGCGGCCGGAAAGGCCGTGGTGCAGATCGGCATCTCCATCTCGCCAAGCCCCGTGACCGACCCCGCGCGGCTGGTGGTGCTGCCCACCTCGCTCTCCTTCCGTGCGGCGCCCGGCAGCGCCCCAGGCGCGCAGGCGGTCACCGTGCTCAACGCCGGCGCCGGCCAGGCGCTGACCTGGAGCGCGGCCCCCGACGATGGCGCCATCTCGGTCGCGCCGGGCGGCGGCACCTTGCCAGGCGGGGGCTCGCGCTCGGTCCTGATCAGCGTCGCGGCGCAGGCCACCGCGGGCGTGCGCACGCAGCAGATCCTCTTCTCGGCCGGCGCCGCCGGCAGCGTGCGCGTCACCGTGCGCATCGAGTTCACCAGCGCCACCACCTCGCCCCCGTACGGCAGCTCGGCCTGGCCCAAGTTCCACCAGGGCAACGCGCTCAACGGGCTCTCGACCGTGGACACCCCGGGCACCTGCGGACGCGTGCGCTGGAGGGCCTTCGTCGGCCCGCCCGCGCCCTGCCTCAAGAATGCCCAGACCGGCGGCCTCACCCGCTGCGGCACCTACGTGGCCTCGCCGGTGCTGGGCACCGACGGCACCGTCTACCAGCTCGGCGGCGACGGCAAGCTGCGCGCCTTCGATCGCGCCGACGGCTCGCTCAAGTGGGCGACGATGACCGCGCCTCCCTCGCTCTCGCCGCAAGAGAGCACGCCCACCGTGGTCGCCGACGGCTCGATCTTCCTCGGCGCCGGCGCGGGCCAGACCGGCCGGGCGCGGTTCTGGCACCTCGACCAGAACGGCGCTCCAATCTGGTCGTCGGCCTGCAGCGGCGGCGTCTGTCCCGGCTGGAGCAGTTCGCCCGCGGTCTCCAGCGACGGCGCGCTCTGGCTCGCCAACGCCGCCGAGGGGACCGTCGACGCCATCGACCCGACCGGCCGGGCGATGCACAAGATCAACCTCTCGCCCGGCATGCCCCTGCAGACCATGTCGGGCGCGCTGGCCGCGGACGGCACGGGCTACTGGACCGGCAGCGGCAACCTCTTCGTCACCTCGGCGGCGGGGCTCATCGGCGCGTTCAGCTCGCCGCAAGAGATCGCCGATCCGCTCTACCCGCGCACGGCCGCGCCGACGCTGACGCAAGATGGCCTCGCGCTCTACGCCTACCAATGGGCCAACGGCGGGGGCGTCTACTCGACGCGCCTCTACGCTTTCCAGATGGGCCAGCCGCCGGACCATGAGTACTGGCACCTCGACCTGCCGCGCACCAAGGGCGTCCCCGGGCTGAGCGCGGGCGCTCTGCTCACCGCCGCCGAGCAGGCCGACGCGGTCAACTGGCGCAGCGGCATCACCTCGCCCGCGGTGGGCGCGGACGGGACCATCTATGTCGGCCACCTCGACGGCATCTACGCCGTGCGCAACACGGACACAGGCGCCGTCCAGCACGGGCGCGTGGCCTGGAGCCTGCGGACCGCGCAGGTCGTCAGCTCGCCCGCGGTCAGCGCCGACGGGCACGTCTTCTTCGGGTCCACCGACGGGTACCTCTACAACGTCAAGGACGGCGCACTGGTCTGGCAGGTGAAGACCTCGGGGCAGCTCAACTCGTCGCCGGCCATCGGCGCCGATGGAACCGTGTTCGCCGTCAGCGACGACGGGTGGCTCTACGCCGTGAGGTGAGTCGGGATCGATCGAAGGCTTCGCCAGGACAGCAGACGACAGGTCGAACACGAAGGAGCGACACATGCGGAACGCACGCTTTTCAGCCAGCTTCTCGATTGCGAGCATCGCGCTCGCCCTCGCCCTGGGCGCCGGCGCCGAGCAGCGGCGGGTCCTGATCCCCGGCTCCTCCTCGAGCGCGGAGGCCGCGCGGCCGGGCGCCCCGGGCGAGGACGGGCTCGATCTGGTGGCCCCGACCGCGGCGCAGCAGGAGCGCGCGAAGGCCGCCGCCCAGGCGAAGGTGAAGGCGGAGGCCGAGGCGAGGACCAAGGTGGCCGCGGCGGCCAAGGCGAAGATGGTGGCGGACGCGCGCGCCAAGGCCGACGCGGAGGCGCGCGCCAAGGAGGAGGCGAAACACAAAGTGCAGCTCGCCCGCGAGGCGCGCGCCAAGGCGTCGGCGTTGGCCAGGGCCCGCGCTGAGGCCGAGGCGCGCAGCAAGGCCGACGCGGAAACGCGCGCGCGCGCCGAGGCGGACCAGAAGATCCGGCTCGAGCGCGAGTCCCGCGCCAAGGCTTCCGCCGAGGCGAAGGCCCGCGCCAATGCAGAAGCGCGCGCCAAGGCCGACGCGGAGGCCCGCGCGCGCGCCGAGGCGGACCAGAAGATCCGGATCGAGCGCGAGGCGCGACTCAAGGTCGCCGCGGAGGCCAGGTCGCGCGCCAAGGCCGAGGCGCAGAAGAAGGCACAGCTCGAGCGCGAGTCGCGCCTGCGCGCGGAGGCGGACACGCGGGCCCGCGCGCTGTCGCAAGCGCGCGCCAAGGCCGAGGCCGAGGTGCGCGCCCGCGCCGAAGCGGAGGCCAAGGAGCGCGCCGCGATCGACGCGCGCGCACAGGCGCAGCGCCAGGAACGGCTCGAGCGCGAGGTGAGGATCCGCGCCGAGGCGGAGGCCAAAGCGCGCGCCGAAGCGGACGCGCGCACCCGGGCGCAAGCCGAGCGGCAGGCGCGGCTCGAGCGGGAAGAGCGGGCCCGCGCGGACGCCGAGTTGAAGGCCCGGGCGGAGGCTGCGGTGCGCGCCAAGGCGGAGGCGGCGCGCGCGGCCAGGCTCGAAGAGCAGGAGCGGGCTCGCGCCGAGGTCGAGGCGAGGGCCCGCGCCGACGCCGAGGCCCGCGCCGAAGCGGAGCGGCAGAAGCGCGAAGAGAAGGCGCTGGCGGAGATCGCCGCGCGCGCCTACGCGGAGCGCAAGGCCCAGCTCGAGGCCGAAGCGCGCGCCAGGGCCGAGGCGGACGCGAAGGCTCGCGCCGAGGAGGAAGCGCAGGCCAGGGCCGAGGCCACGAGGCAGGCGCAGCTCGAGCGCGCGGCGAAGAAGCGCGCCGCGGCAGAGGCCAAGGTGCTCGCGAAGTCCGAGGCGCGCGCCAAGGCCGAGGCGGAGCGCAAGGAGCGAAAGGATCGCGAGGCGCAGGCGCGTGCCGAGGTGGAGGCGCAGGCGCGCGCCCGGGCCGAGGCGCAAGCGGCGGTCCGCGCGGAGGCGGAGCGGCAGGGGCGCGAGGATCGCGCGCGGGCCGAGGCCGCCCAGCGCGCCTACGCCGAGCGCAAGGCCGAGCTCGAGGTGGAGGCGCGCGCCAGGGCCGAGGCCGACGCCAAGGCGCGCGCCGAGGCAGAGGTCCGCGCCCAGGCCGAGCTGGAAAAGGAGGCGGGGCTCGCGCGCGCTGCGCGGGCGAGGGCCTCGGCGGAGGCCAAGGCGCGCGCCGATGCGGACGCGCGCGCAAAGGCCGACGCCGAGCGCGAGGCCTGGCTGCAGCGCGAGCGGGCCGCGGCCAGCGCCAAGGCCAGCGCCGAGGAGCAGGCGCGCGCCGCTGCCGAAGTCCAGGCGCGCCTCGAGCGGACCCGGCGCGAGGCCGGAGGGCGCGCGTACGCGGAGCGCAAGAGCGAGCTCGAGCTCAAGTCACGCGCCGCCGCCGAGGAGCAGGCGCAGAAGGACCGCACGGCGAGCCTGCGCGCAGAGTCCCAGGCGCGCGCCAAGGCCGCCGCGGACGCGGATCTGCGCGCCGACGAAGCAGCGCTGAAGGCGCGCTTCGAGGACGACCAGCGCAAGCGAAGTGACGATGCGGCGGCGCGCGCCACCGCGGAGCGGCCGGCTCCAAGCGTGCGCGCGCGGACCGAGCGGTTCACCGCCCGCGCCGACCTCGAGGCGAGCGCGGCGCTGGAGCTGGCGGGCACCCATGACTCGTACTCGCCGAAGAAGAAGACCAAGAAGGGAAAGCGGCACGCGCGCGGCCACGGGCGCGCCCGCTTCCAGGCCGCGCGGGCCGACCACCTGGCCGCGCTCGCGCAGAAGCAGCCTGCGGCCCGGCCCCAGGACAGCCGCGCCGGTGCGCCGCTGCAGGCGCGGCCCATCGTGCTGCGCGAGTCCTCCGCCGACCGCTGACCCTCAGGCGCAAGGCCGGGCGACCGCGGGCAGAGGAGCGCTCACGGCGCCCGGCGCTTGTAACTCAACTCAACACCCTTCCACTCCGGAACCTTGCCAAAGGAAAGGAAGGAATCGACGTGGATTGAATCCGGGTCGATTCGAATCACGTCGCGCTCGTGCCAGGACTCGCCCGCGAGGAGATATTCGCCGACGAAAGTAATGGTGCTGGTCTTCTCATCCCAGGTGCCCACTTGCGAGATGGTGGCGGGGCTGGTGCTGCTCAAGCGCGTGGCCTCGTACTTGCCGCTGGAGGGATTGAAGCCGGTATAGGAGAGCGAGGTCCATTGCTTTCCGCCGAGGGCCCCTTCGAGCGTCTCCTCGGTGAAATTCCTGCCGAGGACGGGCTTGATGCGCGCGCGGCCCGAGAGGCGCACCGGCTCCTGCCCGGGCGCGAAGCGGAACACCATCGCCACCTCGTAGTCTCCGCTCATGGCGAGCAGGCGCGCGTGCTCGGGGCGCGCCTTCTGTTCCTCCGCTCCCGCCGCGCCGCCACGGACGAGGCAGAGCGCGATCAACACCACCGCCGGGATCGTCAACAACAGGCCCTTCATGGCTGTCCCTTTCGCTGGCCGGCGAATCAAACGTGCTGGTCGATGAGGATGGGGTTGCCGTCCGGATCGACGACCACGAAGCTGGCCGGACCGCGCGAGTCCTCGGCGGCGGCGGTGGCCGGCTGAATGCCCTGCGCTTTGAGGCCGCGCTGCAGCTCGCGCACGTCGGTGAACTGGGCGAGCGGCTGCGCCGAGTCGTCCCAGCCCGGATTGAAGGTCAGGATGTTGCGCTCGAACATGCCCTGGAAGAGGCCGACGGTGGCGCCGCCGTTCTTGAGGATGAGCCAGCGCTGCTCGGCCACGCCGGCGAAGACCTGAAAGCCCAGCTTCTCGTAGAAGGCGCGAGAGGCCGCCAGATCTTTCACGGCCAGGCTGACGGAGAAGGCGCCGAGGGTCGTAGAGTGGCTTGGCATGTCGCGACACTACGACAGGGCCCCGCTGGCCGACTTGCCAAATCTTGCGAACTTCGACTACGTCGATCGGGTCAACCGGGCCATCGACCACATCACGCGAAACCTCGCGCAGCCGCTCCAGCTCGCGGAAGTGGCCAAGGTCGCCTGCTTCTCCAGCTTCCATTTCCACCGCATCTTCCGCGCGCTGCTCGGCGAGACGCTGGCTGGGTTCGTCAAGCGGGTGCGGCTCGAGCGCGCGGTCTTCCTGATGGCGCACGACCGCGCCAGGACCCTCACCGGCATCGCGCTCGAGTGCGGGTTCTCTTCCAGCTCGGACTTCTCCCGCAGCTTTCGCGGCCGCTTTGGCGTCGCGCCGCGCCGGTTCGACCTCGAGCGCTGGCGCAGCTCGAGGCGCGAGGCCCTGCACTCCTCGCTGACGCCTGACCACGAGCACCACCTGAGCGCGCGCTTGCCTCCGGTCGCGAACCCCGACGGCTTCACGGTGCGGCTCTGCAAGGTCCCGGCGCGGCGCGTGGCCTACCTCCGCGTGCACCGGCCCTTCGAGGGCGACCACGTGGCCCGGGCCGCCGCGCGCATGCTGGCCTGGGCACGCGCGCGAAAGGTCTCTGGCGGGCAATGGCTTGGCTACCAGTGGGAAGACCCCGAGATCGTCCCGCTCGAGCAGTGCCGCTACGACGTGGCGCTCGAGCTGCCCGAGGGGTTCGACGCGCGCGGCGAAGTGAGCGTGGCCGAGTTTGCGCCCATGACGCTCGCCGAGATCGACCTCGCGGGCCCCCTCGAGCTCGAGCTGCGCGCGCTTCAATTTCTCTATGGCACCTGGCTGCCGGCGAGCGGCCGGGTCCCTGATCACCAGCCGTGCTTCGAGGCCTGGAACGGCCTGCCCTTTGAGCATGGGACCGCGCACTTCGACCTGCGCCTGCAGCTCGCGGTGGTCTAGGGCGTGTCCGCAAACTCCGGACCGAGCCCGAGGGATGAGGACCAAGCAGCGCAAGGCACGAGGAGGGAGCCGTACTTTCTGTACGGCGACGACGAGCAACGCAGCGATGCGCCGGTCGTCGGCCCTCTGGCGACGG
>JBBRMA010000066.1:0-27327 GCA_038231075.1 Myxococcales bacterium
ACCGCCTCGCGCTGCTCCGCCGTGTAGCTCCGCCTCTTGCTCGACTCCATCGCGACCTCCGGCCGCCTGCGGTCGCGCTCCGGATCCGTCCGGGATTTGCGTGCCGAATGCGGATGGTCAGATGGTCGGCATCAGCAACTAGGCAATTCGATCGACGGCACGCAGGCCGAGTTCGTCCGGGCTCCGTTCGCGGATACCAGCCTCTATCTGGTGCCGAAGGGCGCGGACGAAGACGCCTTGGTCATGCTCAGCGATATCCTGCCCACCGGATACGAGTGCGGCGTGCAGAACGGGACGGTGAAGCCCGGCGATACCGTGGCCATCGTCGGCGCCGGGCCGGTCGGCCTGGCCGCGCTGCTGACCGCGCAGCTCTACGCGCCGGCCGAGCTGATCATGGTCGACGTCGACGCCAATCGGTTGGAGGTGGCGCAGAAGCTGGGCGCGACCACGGTCGTCAATAGCACCGGAGGGAGGGCGGCCGCGCAGATCCTCGAGCTGACCTCGCGGCGGGGCGTCGATGTGGCCATCGAGGCGGTCGGCCTGCCCGCCACCTTCGAGATCTGCCAGGACATCGTGGGCGCCGGCGGACACCTCGCCAACGTGGGCGTTCACGGCAGCAGCGTCACGCTCAAGCTCGACAAGCTGTGGGACCGGAACGTCACCATCACCACCAGGCTGGTCGATACCGTGACGTTACCGATGTTGATGAAGAGCGTGCTCTCCGGACGGCTGCAGCCGAAGAAGCTCATCACCCACGAGTTCAAGCTCGATGACGTGATGAAGGCCTACGATACCTTCGGCAATGCGGCCAGGGAAAAGGCGCTCAAAGTCATCCTGCGCGCCGGATAGCAACTCAACCCGACTCCTCTCCAGCAGGCTCACAGCACCTTGACCGCGTGCACCATCTGCCCCGGGCGCAGCTTGAACCCGAGCCGCTTGCAGAGGTGCTGCATCGGTGCATTGTCGGCCAGGATCTCGGCGGTGATCCGCTCCATGCCCCAGTCACGGCCCACGTCGATGAGCCGTGACAAGAGCGCGGCGCCTAGCCCCTGCTTCTGCCAGGGGTCGCCGATCAAGAGCGCGAACTCGGCCTCGCGGGTGCCGGGATCGCGCTCCAGCCGGCCGACCGCGATCACCTCGGCAGGCAACCCGTCGCGGGCGGCGCGCTCCACCACCAAGGCCATCTCACGGTCGTAGTCGATGAAGCAGATGCGGGCCAGCCGCTCGTGCGCCACGCGGATATCGAGCTTCATCAAGCTGGCATAACGGGAATAGACGCTCTGCTCGGAGAGCCCGCCGTGGAAGCGCACCAACGCCGGCTCGTCCTCGGGGCGGATGGGCCGCACCGACACTTCCTCGCCGCCGCGCAACTTGATGGTACCGCTATAGCGCGACGGATAAGGAAGGATGGCCGGCCGCGGCAGCTGATCGTCGGCGATAGCTGCGTCGTGCAGCACCACGCGCGCATCGAGCGCGACGATGCGGCCCGCCGATACCAACAATGGATTGATATCGATCTCCTTGATCGCCGGCTCTTCCACCACCAGCTGGCTGAAGCGCACCAGGAGCTTCTCCAGCGCCGGCAGATCGGCCGGCTTTGCCCCGCGCACGCCCTGGAGCACCTGGTACACCTTGGTCTTCTCCATCATCCGCCGCGCCAGCGTGGTGTTCAGCGGCGGCAGCCCGAGCGCGCGATCCTGGTAGACCTCGACCAGCGTGCCGCCCGAGCCGAACAGCAAGACCGGGCCGAGCTGCGAATCGATGCTCGAGCCCACGATCAGCTCGACGCCACCGGCGAGCACCATCGCCTGCACGGTGACGCCGTCGAAGGCGGCTGACTTTCCCAGCTGGTGAAGCCGCGCGCCGATGGCAGCGAAGGCGCTGCGCACCGCGTCCGCGTCGGCGAGGTTGAGCACGACGCCGCCGACCTCGCTCTTGTGGGTGATGGTTCGTGAATGCAGCTTGACCACCACCGGATAGCCGACCGCCTGGGCCGCGCGCACCGCTTCGTCCGCGGTGGTGGCCAGGCGCGTCTCGACGCAGGGAATTCCACGGCGCGCCAGCAGCGCTTTCGATTCATGCTCGGTGAGGAGCGTGCGCCCGGCCGCGCGCGCGTCGGCGATCAGCGCATGCCCCGAGCGCTTCGACTCCTCGCTCGCCGGATCGTCGGTGAGTGAGGGAGTCTCATAGAGCGCCCTCAAGTTGTCTGAGTATCTCCACATGTAGTTGAAGATTCGCGCCGCAGTATCCGGATAGGCGAAGGAAGGAATGCCCGCTTCGGAGAGGATGCGCCTGCCCGCGGCCACCTCGGCGCCGCCCATCCAGCTGGCCAAGAGCGGCTTGCCGGCGTGCAGCCGGGCATGGGGTTTCAGCCGCTCGGCGGTCTGGCCAGGCTCGGTCATGTCTTGTGGAGTGAGCACCACCAAGAGGCCATCGCTATCGCGATCATCGGCCGCGACGGCGAGCGCTTTGGCATAGCGCTCGGGATCGGCGTCGCCGAGGATATCGATCGGATTGGCGTGGCTCCACGCCGCAGGCAGAAAGCCATCGAGCGCAGTGCGCGCCGCCGGCGAGAGCGCGGCCAACTCGCCGCCGCCCAGGATCAGCGCGTCGGTCGCGAGCACGCCGGGGCCGCCGGCATTGGTGAGGACGGTGAGCTTTTTGCCGGAAGGCCTGGGCTGCTTGGCCAGGGTATCGGCCATGGAGAATAGATCGGCGATGCTATCGACACGCAATACGCCGCAGCGGCGGAAGGCGGCGGTCAAGACTTCGTCGCTGCCGGCCAGCGCGCCGGTGTGAGACGCGGCGGCTTGCGCGGCGGCGGCGGTGCGGCCAGCCTTGATGACGATGATCGGCTTGCGCAGCGCCACCTCGCGCGCGGCGGAGAGGAACGCGCGCGCGTCGCCGATCGACTCCATATAGATGAGAATGCTCTTGGTATTGGGGTCGCTGCCCAGGTGGTCGATCAAGTCGCCGAAGCCGACGTCCAGCATCGAGCCGAGCGACGCAAAGCACGAGAAGCCCACGCTGGCCTCGAGGCTCCAGTCGAGGATGGCGGTGAGCAAGGCGCCGCTCTGGCTCAAGAACGCGACGCTGCCTTTGTGCGCGATGGTGCCGGCGAAGGTGGCGTTGAGCCCGGTGATTGGATTCATGATCCCGAGGCAATTGGGGCCCACCACGCGGATCCGTGCGGCCCGCGCGGCGCGCAACACTGCCTGCTCCAGCTCGGCGCCGGCGGGTCCGGTCTCCTTGAAGCCGGCGGAGATGACGATGACGCCGCCCACTCCCGCGGCGGCGCACTCGGCGATCACGCCGGGCACCGCGGCGGCCGGCGTCACCACTACCGCCAGGTCGACGCGCTCCGGAACATGGGCGATATCGGGATAGGCGCGGATGCCAAGCACCTGGCTGCGCCTGGCATTGACCGGGTAGACGGTGCCGCCAAAGGGATTGGAGATCAGGTTCCACAAGAGCGTGCGGCCGACGCTGCCTTCGCGCTCGCTGGCGCCGATCACCGCCACGCTCCTGGGCGTGAAGAACACCGAGAGCGGCCGGTGCGTGGGCCGGCCGGTCACGTCCACGGAAGGATCAGTCGGCTGTTCGCTCAGTCGGGCCCCCAATCGGCGGATGAGGCCGCCAGCTTTGCAGCATCCGCATGTAGTTGGCACGCGAGAAAGCGGTGGGATCGGGGCAGCGGGCGAGGCTCATGCTGCCGCGCATCTGGGCCAGCGATTCATATCCGTGCTCGGTCATCCAGCCCGCCATCTCCTCCCGCACCGTCTTGAGATATGCGGGCCCGCGCTGCAACAGCACCGACACCAGCTGCACGGCCGAGGCGCCCGCCATCACCGCCTTGATGGCGTGGAGCGCGTTGTGCACGCCGCCCGACGCGGCCAGCGGTATGCGGGCATTGCCGAAGAGCACCGAGAGCCAGCGCAACCTCAACAGGAGCTCCGATGGATCGGAGAGGCGGAGGGTCGGGGCGGCCTCGAGCAACTCGGGATCGATGTCGGGCTGGTAGAAGCGGTTGAAGAGGATGAGCGCGCCGGCGCCCGCCTCTTCCAGTTGCCGCGCAAAGTGGGGCAAGGCCGAGAAGAAGGGCGAGAGCTTGACGGCCACTGGAATGGCCACCTCGTGCTTTACCGAGCGCACCAACTCGAGCGTGCGCTTCTCGACCATGAAGCTCGATTCATCGGGATCGGCGGCGAGATAATAGACGTTGAGCTCCAGCGCATCGGCGCCGGCCTGCTCGATGAGCCTGGCGTAGTGCAGCCACCCCGAGAGGCTGATTCCATTCAGGGAGGCGATCACCGGGACTCGCAGCGCCTCCTTCAGCCGGCGGACGTGCTCCAGATACCGATCCGGACCGAGCACGAACTCGCTCGCTTGGGGAAAGAACGAGTTCGCCTCCGCATAGGCGTCGTCATGCTCGAGCAGCGAATAGAGGTTGTTCTCCTCCCGCGTGATCTGCTCCTCGAAGAGCGAGCGCAGCACGATGGCCGGCGCCCCCGCGTCCTCGAGCTGGCGCGCGCCGGCGAGCGTGTCGGCGAGCGGGGATGCGCCCGGCATCAGCGGCGAGTCGAGCTCGAAGCCCAGATAAGTGGTCTTGAGGTTCATTTGCCTGCCTCCGGCTTCTCCAGCTGTGCATAGAGCAGGAACCGCTCGGTGATGTTGGCCTTGGCTTGCGCGAGCAGCGCGCCATAGCGCTCCGGCGTGGCCTGCTCGACGACGCGGAAGCGCATCTCGTTGTGCATGAAGTTGCCGAGCTCGCCTTTGGGGGCGTTGGAGTCGAGCTTGAACGGGGCCTCCCCCTTCTCCGCGCGCCGGGGATCATAGCGATACAGCGGCCAATATCCCGTCTCTACCGCCAGCTTCTGCTGGTCGAGTCCGCCCGCGAGGTCATAGCCGTGCGCGATACAGTGGCTATAGGCGATGATGATCGAAGTGCCCGGGAACGACTCGGCCTCCTGGAACGCCTTGATGGTCTGCGCGTCCTTGGCACCGAAAGCGACGCGCGCCACATAGACGTTGCCGTAAGTCATGGCCAGCATTCCCAGGTCCTTCTTGGGTCGCGACTTGCCGGCCACCGCGAATCGGGCCGAGGCGCCCAGCGGCGTAGACTTGGAGGCCTGGCCGCCGGTGTTCGAATACACCTCGGTGTCGAGGACCAGGATATTGACCTTGCGCCCCAGCGAGAGCACGTGATCGAGGCCGCCATAGCCGATGTCGTAAGCCCAGCCGTCGCCGCCCACGATCCAGACGCTCTTCTTGACCAGGTAGTCGGCTAGCTCAAGCAGGCGCCGCGGCTCATCGCCCTGCAGCTTGCTTAGCTCCAGGCGGAGCTGCAGCACTCTCTGGCGCTGCGCGGCGATGCCTGTCTCGGTCGCTTGATCACCGGCGAGCAATTCGCGCACCAGATCGCCAGGCAGCACCCCGGCCAGCTTCTGCAAGATCTCGCGCGCGTGCGCAGAGTGCTTGTCGATACTCAGCCGATAGCCCAACCCGAACTCGGCGTTGTCCTCGAACAGCGAGTTGGACCAGGCCGGCCCGCGGCCATTGTCGTCGACGCAATAGGGAGTGCTGGGGAGGTTGCCGCCAAAGATCGACGAACAGCCCGTGGCGTTGGCGATCAGCGCACGGTCGCCGAAGAGCTGGGTGAGGAGCTTGATATAGGGAGTCTCGCCGCAGCCGGCGCAGGCGCCTGAGTATTCGAAGAGCGGCTGGAGGAACTGCGCGTTCTTGACGTCGAGGTGCACCTTGGTGCGGTCGGCCTCGGGCAGGCGCAAGAAGAAGTCGTAGTTGACGCGCTCCCCGTCGCGCAGCGCCAACTGCGGCCGCATGTTGATGGCCTTGTGCTGCGGATTGGACTTGTCCTTGGCCGGGCACACCGCCACGCACAGCGTGCAGCCGGTGCAGTCCTCCGGCGCGACTTGCAACGAATACTGATCGCCTTTCCACTCATTGCCTTTGTACTCAACCGACTTGAACCCTGCCGGCGCTCCGGCGAGGGCAACCGGCGCAAACACCTTGGCGCGGATGGCCGCGTGCGGGCAGACCATCGCGCACTTGTTGCATTGGATGCAGAGCGCGGAATCCCACACTGGTATCTCGGTGGCGATGTTGCGCTTCTCCCATTGCGTGGTGGCGGTAGGCCAGGTGCCGTCGGGCGGAAACGCCGAGACTGGCAGCCGGTCGCCGTGGTCGGCCAGCATCACCGCGGTCACGCGCTTGACGAAATCAGGCGCGGCGTCTGAGACGATGGGCGGCATGCGCCGCTTGGAGGTGGCGGCCTGCGGCACCTCGACCTGGAACAGGTTGGCGATGGTCTGGTCGACGGCGTCGAAGTTGCGCTGCACCACCGCCTCGCCTTTGCGGCCATAGCTCTTCTGGATCCCTTTCTTGATGGCGGCGATGGCCTGCTCGCGCGGCAAGACGCCGGAGATAGCGAAGAAGCAAGTCTGCATCACGGTATTGATGCGTCCCTTCATTCCGGTGGCGTTGGCCACCTTGAGCGCGTCGATGACGTGAAAGCGAAGCTGCTTGTCGATGATCTGCTGCTGCACCTCGATCGGCAGGTGGTCCCAGACTTCATCCTTGCCGTAGGGCGCATTGAGGAGGAAAACCGCGCCGGGCGCCGCGTTGTCGAGGACCGCCAGCTTGTCGAGGAAGCCGAATTGGTGGCAGCCGATGAAGCTGGCGTGCTTGATCAGGTAGCTCGACCGCAGCGGGCGGGGACCAAACCTTAGATGCGAGGTGGTCACCGCGCCTGACTTCTTCGAGTCATAGGCGAAGTATCCCTGGGCATATTGCGCCGTCTCGTCGCCGATGATCTTGATCGAGTTCTTGTTGGCGCCCACCGTGCCGTCCGCGCCCAAGCCATAGAAGAGGCAGCGCACTACCTCTCCCGACTCGATGTCGAGCTCGGTGTCATAGGAGATCGACAAGCGGGTGACGTCGTCGACGATGCCGACGGTGAAGTGCTTGAGTGGCTTTGGTTTCGAGAGCTCGTCGAAGACGCCGACCACCATCGCCGGGGTGAACTCTTTGGAGCTGAGGCCATAGCGGCCGCCGATCACCTGCTTGTCGGTGAGCTCGACTTCCGAGAGCGCCGCCAGCACGTCCTGGTAGAGCGGCTCGCCCACCGCGCCGGGCTCCTTGGTGCGGTCGAGCACGGCGATGCGGCGGACGCTCTTCGGCAGCGCCGCGGCAAAGGCGTTGATATCGAAGGGCCGATAGAGCCTCACCTTGATCAAGCCTGTTTTGTGCCCGCGGGCGTTGAGCCAATCGACTGCTTCGTGGGCCACCTCGGCGCCGGAGCCCATGGCGACGATCACCCGCTCTGCTTCGGGGTGCCCGACGTAATCAAAGAGTCGATATTCGCGGCCGGTGCGGAGCGCGAGATCGTCCATGGCCTGCTGCACGATGCCGGGCGCGGCGGCGTGCCAGCGATTGGCGGCCTCGCGGGCCTGGAAGAAGACGTCGGGATTCTGCGCGGTGCCGCGGAGCACCGGGTGGTCCGGAGAGAGCGCGCGCCGGCGGTGCTCGGCGATCAGCCGCTCGTCGAGCAGCGCGCGCAGGTCGTCGTCCTCGAGGAGCTCGATCTTGGCCAGCTCGTGCGAGGTGCGGAAGCCGTCGAAGAAGTGAAGGAAGGGAACCCGCGAGCGCAGGGTCGCGGCGTGCGCCACCAGCGCCAGGTCGTGCGCCTCCTGCACCGAACCGGAGCAGAGCATGGCAAAGCCGGTCTGCCGGCACGCCATCACATCGGAGTGGTCGCCGAAGATCGACAGCGCGTGCGTGGCCAGCGTGCGCGCGGTGACGTGCATGCAAAACGGCGTCAGCTCACCGGCGATCTTATAGAGATTGGGGATCATCAATAAGAGGCCTTGCGAGGCGGTGAAGGTAGTGGCCAGCGCGCCCGCCTGGAGCGCGCCGTGGACCGCGCCTGCGACGCCGCCCTCCGACTGCATCTCCACCACGTCGGGGACGGTGCCCCACAAGTTCTTGCGGCCGGCGGCCGACCACTCGTCAGACAGCTCGCCCATCGGCGTCGAGGGCGTGATCGGATAGATGGCGATCACCTCGCTGGCCCGGTGGGCGATGGAAGCGGCCGCTTCGTTTCCGTCGACGATCACCAACTGGCGCTGGGCCACGGGCACTCCTCAAGGGAGGCGATACCTCCCGGCAGAAGTGGGAAGAGCAAGGCCTGTGCCTTGCCGCGGCCGAAGGGCACGAATCCTGAATACCCATCGATCATGGAGCTTCAATCGATCCCGCGGAGCCACGATCAAAAGCGGCAAATCCTGCGCGCGCAGCACGACGGGCTGCGGCTGTTGATCGAGGGCATGATCCAGATCGCCCGCCGTGTGCCGGCTGCGCCGGAGAAGGCCGAGCTGTTGGCCGCCGACCTGCTGCGGCTGCGCGCTGCGCTGGAGGGCCACCTGCGCGACGAAGAGGCGTTCCTCGGGCCCATCCTGGCCAGGCTCGACGCCTGGGGCCCCGAGCGGCTGCGGCTCCTGCACAGCGAGCACGCCCACCAGCGCGCCCTCGTCGACGTGCTGTGCAGCAGCCTCCCGCAGCAGGCGCCTGCCGAGCTTGCCCGCTACGCGCTGATTCTCGCCGCCGACCTGCTCGAGGACATGGCCTCCGAGGAGCACAGCCTGCTGGACCCGGGCGTCTTGACCGACGACACGGTCAATGTCGATCAATCCGAGGACTGAAGCACGCAAGGTTTTCGCCGGTGTCTTCCCGCAGCGCAGCATTTGCGCGGCCGAGCCGATAGAGTTGGAACCAGGAGCCAGCCAATGCATCGCCACGCGTCAGTCCCGCCACTCGCGCCGCGGGAGCTGCGCGGCCGGCTGGAGAAGATCGTCGGCGCCGCGCGCGTCCTCGACCGACCAGCCGAGCGCATCGCCCACGCGCACGACGCCAGCTTCTATCGCCTGGTGCCGCTGGCGGTGGTGTTCCCCGAGACGGAAGCCGAGGTGGTCGCGCTCTTCGACCTGAGCCAGGAATTGACGCTGCCGCTCACCTTCCGCGCCGCCGGCACCAGCCTGTCGGGCCAGGCGATCAGCGACGGCCTGCTGGTCGATCTGTCGCGCAGCTTCGGCTCCATCGCCGTCCTGGAGGACGGCCGCGCGGTGCGGGTGGGGCCCGGCGCCATCGGTGGACACGTCAATGCTGCACTGCAACAGCACGGCACCAAGATGGGGCCCGACCCGGCCTCGATCAACACCTGCCGGATGGGCGGCATCCTCTCCAACAACGCCAGCGGGATGTGCTGCGGCGTCGAGCAAAATGCCTATCACACGCTAAGATCGCTCAAGTTCGTCCTCCCGTCGGGCACCACCGTCGACACCGCCGCGCCGCTCGCCGACGAGCTCCTGCGATCGCGCGAGCCCGCGCTGCACGCGGGTTTGCTCGATCTGAAGCGCGAGCTGGAGGCCGACGCCGGGCTCTCCGCGCGCATTCGCGCCAAGTACCGGATGAAGAACACCACCGGCTATTCACTCAATGCCTTTCTCGATCACTCCACCGCCGTCGAGATCCTCGCCCACCTCTTGATCGGCGGCGAAGGCACGCTGGCCTTCATCTCCGAGGCGGTGCTGGCGACGGTGCCCGATCTGCCGGTCAAGCTCACGGGCCTGTTGCTCTTCCCCGACTTGCACGCCGCCTGCGCCGCCATCGCGCCGCTGCGGGAGGCCGGTGCCACGGCGCTGGAGTTGATGGATCGCGCCTCCTTGCGCTCGGTGCAGGACAAGCCCGGCATGCCCGCGTCGTTCAAGGGCCTGGGCCCCGGCGCGGCGGCGCTCTTGGCCGAGTTCCAGGCCGCGCGCGAGCCCGAGCGCGCCGGGCTTCTCGAGCGGGCGCAGTCGGCTTGCGCCCGGCTCGACCTGATCGAAGCGGCGCGCTTCACCGCCGATGCGGCCGAGCAGGCCAAGCTGTGGCTGGTGCGCCAGGGCCTCTTTCCCTCGGTGGGCGCGGTGCGGAAGAGCGGCACCACCGTGATCATCGAGGACGTGGCCTTTCCGCTCGAGCGTCTGGCCGACGCCGCCACCGATCTGATCGCGCTGTGCGCCAGGCACGGCTATCCCGAGGCGATCGTCTTCGGCCACGCCAAGGACGGCAACCTCCACTTCGTCATCACCCAGTCGTTCAACGACCATGCTGCGGTGCAACGCTACGCCGGCTTCATCGACGAGCTGGTCGAGCTGGTGGTGCACCGGCACGGCGGCGCGCTCAAGGCCGAGCACGGCACCGGCCGCAACATGGCGCCCTTCGTCGAGGTGGAGTGGGGCAAGGCGGCGCTCGCGATCATGCAGCGGCTCAAGAGGCTGGCCGACCCGCGCGGCCTGTTGAACCCGGGCGTCATCCTGCCGGCCTCGGCGCGCGGCCACCTGGAAAACCTCAAGCCCATGCCCACCGTCGAGGAAGAGGTGGACGCCTGCATCGAGTGCGGGTTCTGTGAGCCCAAGTGCCCGAGCCGCGCGCTGACCACCACGCCGCGGCAGCGCATCGTGTTGCGGCGCGAAATGGCGCGGCTGTCCGCCGGCGGCCAACCAGTCGGCGCCACGCTCGACGAGCTGGAAGAGGCCTGGCCCTACTACGCGCTCGACACCTGCGCGGTCGATGGCCTGTGCGCCACCGCCTGCCCCGTCGGCATCGACACCGGCAGGCTCACCAAGCGTCACCGCAGCGAGCGCCACGGCGGCGCCGCGCAAGCGCTCGCCTGCGGAGTGGCCCAGAGCTTCGGCGCCGTCGAGAAGCTGGTGCGGCTGGGTCTTCGCGCCTTTGGCCCGCTGCTCCCGTTCGGCAGCGAGGGCCGTCCCGCGGTGGCCCGGCCTGCGCCCCGCACCGACGCGGCGCTGGCCCAGGCAATCTATTTTCCCTCGTGCATCGCCCGCTCCATCGGCGCGCTCCCCGGCGAGCCGCGCGCCTTATCGCTGCAAGAAACCATCGTCCGCGTCGCCGAGCGGGCCGGCGTGCCGGTGCACATTCCTCGCGACGCGGGCGGCGTCTGCTGCGGCGTGCCGTTCTCGTCGAAGGGCTACGGCGACGCGCATGCCATCGCCGCCAACCACGCCGTCGAGCGCTTCTGGGAGTGGTCCGGCGAGGGCCGGCTGCCGATCGTCGTCGACACCAGCCCCTGCACCTACGGAATGTTGCAGTGCAGCAGCGCGCTCGAGCCGGAGAACCGCCGCCGCTTCGATCGGCTGCGGATCATCGATTCGGTGGCCTTCGCGCACGACGCGCTGCTGCCGCGGCTCTCGATCACCCATAAGGCCGGCTCGGTCGCGCTCCATCCGGTCTGCTCGCTGGTGAAGCTGGGGTTGTCGGGCAAGCTGCTCGCGCTGGGGCGCGCCTGCAGCGAGCGGGCGTCGATTCCGCGCGACGCGGGCTGCTGCGGCTTCGCCGGCGACCGCGGCTTCTTGGTGCCCGAGCTCACCGCGTCGGCCACTGCCGCCGAGGCCGCGCAGGTGCTGGCCGGGGAGCACGACGGTTACTATTCGAGCAGCCGCACCTGCGAGCTGGGAATGACGCGCGCGACGGGAAAGCCTTATCGGTCGATCTGGTTCTTGCTGGAGGAGGCCAGCCGGGTGGCGCGGAGCAGCCGCACCTCCTCACCGACTTCTGACAGCGAGACCTCTGCGGCTCCGCGCCGCCGTGAGCCGAGCAGGGACCAGTGAGTACTAGAGCACCGAACGGGTTGATTCCCGTCGGATAACCGCGGCTCGCTGCGCAACCCGCTCGGCCGATTCGCTGCGCATCGCCGCGTCTCTCCTCGTCGCCGACGAGGTGGAGCGCGACCAGCGCCGCTTCGGGCGAGCGATAGCGCGGCACGGCCTGGGCGGAGCCGCCACAGGTGCATTGGGACCTGCGTAGAGGTTCTCCATCGCCACGAGCGGCAGCCGCTCCGCGCCCGTCGACGCGTCCGGCCCCGCATACCCGAACCCGTGCGGCGCCACTTGCAGCTCGCTCTGGATCCCAAGGCGCGGCAAGAGCTGCCCGCGCGCGCTGCGCACCTGCTCCTCGTTCGCCTTGACCTCGAACGCGGCGACGGGAAGTCGCGCGTTGGCCTGCCGCGCTTCCGCCAGCGCGGCCTCGAGCGTCAGAGGTAGACCAGCTTGCGATTCGGCAGCCACCGCGAGCAGGGAGAGGAGCAGGAGGGGCATGGCGTTTGAAGGACTGACCTGGCACCGCGCACAGGTCGAGCAGGGAAAGCCATCCAGCCGAACCCACCGTCTACCGCGATCGATCCCGCGGCGGTCGTTTGCCGCCCGAGTGCGTGCGATTGTCAACCCTGCCCGCGCGTGCCCTGCGCCTGGCCGTCAGAGCCTGCAACTGCGGCCGGCCCGCGGACTATGCTGCCCCGGCCAGCCATGAGCGAAACGCCGCCATCCGTCGTTCCCGCGGCACCCGCGCACGAGCGCGAGATCGCCGTCGGCGACCATCGCCTGCTCCTGTTGCGCGACGGGCGCGAGGCGTACCCGGCCATGCTGGCGGCCATCGGCGAGGCGCAGCAGAGCATTTGCCTGGAGACCTATATCCTCCGCGACGACGCGATCGGCGCGCGCTTCTCGACCGCGCTTCGCGAGCGCGCGCGCGCCGGCGTGGAGGTGAGCGTGCTCTACGATGCGTTTGGCTCATCGGTCTCGACGGCGTTTCTCGAGACGCTCCGCGGCGCCGGAGTCCGCACGCTGCCCTTCCACCCGTTGCGGATTCGCGGGCCGCTCGGCGACGCGCTGGCGCGGTTCTGGCGGCGCGATCACCGAAAGGCGATCGTCATCGATGGCCGGCGCTGCGTGGTCGGCGGCCTCAACATCGCGCTCGCGTACGCTGCCCCCGAAGAAGGCGGCGGCGGCTGGCGCGACACGGCGCTGCGCATCGAAGGGCCCGCAGCGGCGCGCATCGAGCAGCTCTTCGCCTCCACCTGGCTCCACGAAGGTGGCGCACCGTTCCGCGCGGTCCACTCGACCGTCGCCTCCGCCGACCCGGCGTTGCGCATCGTGGAAAGCGACCTGCGTCCCAATCGGCGATTCGTGCGCCGCGAGTACATCGACGCCATCGACGGCGCCCGCAGCCGCGTCTGGCTCACCCACGGCTACTTCCTGCCGCCGCGCGCGACCCGGCAGGCGCTGGTGCAGGCCGCCAAGAGGGGGGTCGACGTGCGCATCATCCTCGGCGGCAACACCGATGTCCCTGCGGTCCTCTACGCCGCGCGCTCGCAATATGCGGCGCTGCTGCGCGCCGGGATCCGCGTCTTCGAATGGACCGCCACGGTGCTGCACGCCAAGACCGCCGTCATCGACAGCCGCTGGTCCACCGTCGGCTCCTCGAACCTCGACGCCCTCTCGCTGCTCTCCAACCTGGAGGTCAACGCCTTCGTCGTCGATGCGGCCTTCGCCCAGTCGATGGAGGCCATGTTCGCAGGCGATCAGGAGCGCTCCGAGGAGATCTCGGAAGCGTGGGTCCGCTTCACCCCGCTGCGCGAGCGCGCCGCAGGCTGGCTCCTCTACTTGTGCCGCGCCTGGCTCTAGCCTTAGTCACTGAAGGGCCAGCGGCTCAAAAAAGAGAACGTCCAGAGAAGCGCGCGCTCCGCTTCCGCTCAGCGCGCGGCGATGGTCTATTGGCGGCCCATGGGCTCAGCCGGGATGAGCGCTTCGCAAATCCAGGCGGCCCTGGTGTCGGCGCCGATCTTCGGGGCGCTCAGGGACGAACAGCGCCAAGAGCTCGCGAACGCTTCGATGGTGCGCACGCTCGCCGCCGGCGAGTCCCTCTGGCGCCGCGGCGAGGTCGCGCTCCACCTCGGGCTGGTGATGAAGGGTCGGCTGAAGATCCAGCGGGCGGACAGCGCCCGCGAGGTGCTCCTCGATCTGGGCCTGCCCGGCGCCGTCCTCGGCGAGGTCGCCTTCACGCTCGGCGCGAGCTACCAGTCGGACGCGATCGCGCTGCGCAAATCCGAGGTGCTGCTGGTGCCCGCCCGGGCGCTGCGGAAGTTGCTGGAGAAGGACCCCCAGGTGGCGATCGCGCTGGCGCTCGACCTGGCCGGACAGGTGCTCCGGCTGCAGCGCGTGGCCCAGGATCTCTCGGCGGGCAGCGTCGAGCGGAGGTTGACGCGCGTGCTCTTGCGGCTGGTGGAGACCGTCGGCGAACCCTTCCCCGGAGGGACACTGGTTCCGTTGCGGCTGCGGCGGACGGACCTCGCGGCCCTGGCGGCCACCACGCTCGAGTCGGCGAGCCGGCAGATGAGCCGCTGGCAAAAGAGCGGCTGGGTGGTGGCCCAGCCCATCGGCTACCTCGTCAAGGACCTCGCCGCCCTGCGCAAGTTCGCCGACCAGCCCTGAGGGTCGCAGCTCACGGAGCGGGGTAGAGGTGCACGTCGCGCTGGGGAAACGGGATCTCGAGCTTCGCCGCGCGGAAGGCGCCATCGACGGCGAAGCGCAGCTCGGAGGCGATGCGGCGGTCCAAGCCGGGGTCGGCGATCCAGGCCAGCAGCGCGAACGCCAGGCTCGAGTCGCCAAAGTCCTCGAAGCGCACTTCCGCCGGCGGGTCCTTGAGCACGTGCTCGCTCTTCGCCGCCACCTCGAGCAGCGTGCGCTTCACCAGCTCGACGTCGCTGCCATACGCGACGCCGACGCGCACGGTGATGCGCAAATTGAGCGTCGGCTTGGAGTGGTTGATCACCTGCGACCCGATCAGCTCGCTGTTGGGGACGATGATGGTGACCTGGTCGCGGGTGATCACGCGGGTGGCGCGCAGGCCGATGTCGTCGACCACGCCGTAAGCGTCGCCGACCTTGATGAAGTCGCCGCGGCGGATCGGCTGCTCCACCAGGACGATGAGGCCGGAGATGAAGTTCTGCGCGATGTTCTGCAGGCCAAAGCCGATGCCGACCAGCAGCACGGTGGAGGCGGCGAGCACCGCGGTGAGGTCGAACCCCGCCGAGCTGACTGCGATGCCGACGCCGACCAGGAGCACCGTGTAGCGGACGATCTTGGCGACGGCGAATTGCGCGCCCTCGGTGAGCCCGCGGGTGTGGAAGAGCCGGCGCGCGGCCTCCGAGAGCGCGCGCGCCACCAGCGCGGCGGCAGCGAGCACGACGGCGGCCGCGACCAGCGACCCGAGCGTGACGCTTCCGTCCTTGAGGGTGATGAGCGGATGGTGGATGACCGACTCGAAGCGTTCCATGAACCCTCATTTACCTGGCTGCAGCCAGGGATGTTGATGCCCATCAAGCCCACGGCGGTTGCGGACTGACAACCGCTTGCTTGCCGCGCTCTCGGCCCGCACAACCGCACCATGAGCCTCTCATTCATCGGCCCCGGCGGGTCCTTCGAGCAGCGGTGGATCTGCTACGCGCTGCTCCGCGACACGGTCCAGCACCACTTGGAGGGAGGCACCCCGTCGGGTCGCTTCCGGGCGCTTCACTCGATCGCCTCCGCACTCGGCCGCCGCATCCAGGTGCCCGCTCCCGAGCTGCTGCAAGAGGTCGAGGCCGCGGCGACGCTGCTCGACCGCCCCGTCGCCGACCTGGCCATCAGCCAGCGCACCGGCGCGATCTTGAGCCTGAGCTGGCCGATCCCCGAGGCAAGACAGACGCAGAAGCTGTGCGAGTGGGAAGGCCGGCTCGAGTTGCCCTATCAGGATCCCAAGCTGCTCAGCGACTTGTTCGGCACCCTCGTCGATGGACTCCGGCGCATCACCATGCCGGCAAAGGCGGGCGACGTCGTGCAGGTGGTGGACACCTGAGCGCCGCGACCTGGCGCAGTCGCGGCCCGAGTCAAAAAAAAGAATCGACCGCCAGTGCCTCTGCCTGGTGAAGGCGCGGGGAGCCGTCTCACGCCACGAGCGCGCCAGGGATCGTCGCGATGGTTCGCCGCCGATCTCGTCCATCCGATGACCCGAGGTCACCATGAACAGCCTGAAGATCCTGCTCGTCTCCGCGATCGCCGTCTCCGGAGTTGCCTGCACGCACGCCAACGCGGCGAAGGGCACGCCCGACACCGCCGCGTCGGCGACGCTGCAGCCGGGGTCGCCGGACCGGGCCGCGACCGCCGCCGAATCGCTGGCACAGGGCAACGCCGACCTGGACAAGGCGCTCGCCGAGCTGCGCGACGTGAGCGTCTTCTTTGCCGTTGATGACTCCACGCTCACGCCGGAAGCCGAGGAGAAGTTGGCGACCGTCGGAGCCCTGCTCGCCAGGCACCCATCCCTCCACGTTCGCATCGAGGGAAACGCCGACGAGCGCGGCACCGAGGAATACAACCTCGCGCTCGGGCAGCGCCGCGCGGAGATGGCGAGGACCTATTTCGTGCGGATGGGCGCGAGCGAGCTGCAGGCCGCGACCGTCAGCTACGGAAAGGACCAGCCGAAGGTCACCGGGCACTCGGAGGCTTCCTGGCGCAGGAACCGGCGCGACGACGTGGTGAACGCCCCGCTCTGACCCGAGCGGCGACCGGAGTCTCGCTAGTCGGCGCCGGGGGTTCGACCTCGCAGGTAGACCTTGGCGATGGCGTCCTCGCCCACCAGTCCAAGGAGCAGGCCTTCGTCGTCCACGACCGGCAGGCGGGGGATCTGATGGGCCAGCATCATCTCGAGGGCGGCGTGGAGATCGTCGCGCAGGCTTGCCGCCACCGGTGGCCTCATGAGGTCAGCCGCGTTGATCAGCGGGCCAAGCTCCGGCTCCGCGCGCAAGAGCCGGATCTCTTCGCCGGTGATCAGCCCGACTAGCTGGCCGTTCGCGGCCAGGACGGGATAGATCTCCTGCGCATCGGCGGCCTGCACCAGCTCGGGCATCTTGCTGGTCGGGCTGAAGGTCAGCAGAGGGCCGCGCGAGAAGACCTGGTCCACGTGCATGACCTCGAGGACGTCCATCACCGCCTTCTCGCGCAGCTTGATGCCGTCCTGCTCGAGCAGCGCGTCGTAGATGGGCGTCGGTCGATAGTGGCGAGCGAGTCCATAGGCGGTCATGTTGGCCAGCATCAGCGGGAGGATGAGTGAATAGCCGCTCGTCATCTCGATGATGATCAGCACCGATGTCATCGGCGCGCGGATGATGCCCGAGAAGACCGCCCCCATGCCGACCAGCGCGAAGGCGCCCACGCCGGCCGGGTCGTGGTGCAGCAGGTGGACGTCGAGCGCGCCGACCGCTCCGCCGAGCATGCCGCCGATGAACAAGGCCGGCGCGAAGATGCCGCCCGCGCCGCCGCTGCCGTACGAGAATACGGTGGCGGCGAGCTTGAGCAGGCAGAGGGCGATCATCACCTTGACGGTGATGCCTCCCGTCAGGGCCACCGCCAGGGTGTCGTAGCCTCCGCCGGTCACGCCGCGGGTGCCGAGCCAGGCGAGCGCCGCGAGCGCGAGCGCTCCGGTGGCCAGGCCTCCGACCGCCGGCCCGGCCCAGCCCGGGAGGACAGCGCTGGTGGCGAAACGCCGGCGCAAATAGAGGAGCGATTCGGTGAAGGCGATGGAGACCAGCGCCGCGAGCAGGCCGAGCAGCGCGTAGAGGAGGAGCGAGGACGCGTGGACCAGGCCCTGTCCTGGCGTGACCTGGAAGACCGGGTGCTCGCCGAGCAGGCTGCGCTCGATGACGGCGGCGATGGCAGCGGCGACGATCACTCCCGAGAGCACGCTCCGGTCGAGGTCGCCGACGATCTCCTCGATGGTGAAGGTGACGGCGGCGATGGGGGCGTTGAAGGCCGCCGCGATGCCTGCCGCGGCGCCCACCGGAAGCAAGCGGCGAAGGCTCCGTGGGGAGACGCCGGCCACCCGTCCGAGGAGCGTGGCGATGCCGGCGCAAATCTGGACCGTGGGGCCTTCTCGACCGAGCGAGGCTCCGGAGCCGATCTGCAGGATGCTGACGAAGAACTTGCCGACCGAGTCCCTGAAGCGAAGGCCGCTTCCACGAGCCGCGAACGCCGCCTTGACTTGCGGTATCCCGCTGCCGCGCGCTTGCGGGACGACGTACTGCAAGAGCAGGCCACAGATCAGGCCGCCGAGCGCTGGTGTCGCCAGCGTCCAGAACAGCCACCACTTTCCGGGGGCCGCCAGCGCGTTGTCGATGAGGAAATGCTCGGCGGCGCGAAGGCCCACGTGGAAAGCCACCGCGGCCAGGCCGGAGAAAGCGCCGATGATGATGGTCAGCGCAAACAACCGCTGCGTCTCCGTCGGGACGAAGCGGAGCTCGGCACGCAGCCGGTAAAGGCGCCACAGGCGGAGCGCGGCCCTTGCGCGCGCGGCGACCGAAGCCAGGCGGCGGCCCGCGCCTGGCAGCGATGCCTTGCCGCTGTTGCTGATCAATTGGTCGGGCGGGTCGGCCCGTCCGGGCTTCTGGCGCTGGCTGATGCGAGGGCCTCTTGAGAGTCTGGATTTCGGAGAAGAGGGTGGCGGTCCTTAGACCACCGGTGATCGATGGTGTCGAGGGGAGTCGCGCATCGCGGTCGCGGACGATGGCCGAGCAAGCAGCCGCATGCGGCGCGCTCTAGCGTTTCGCGGGCAAGACCTCGACGCGTGTCAACTCCCTGCGAACTCCGCTCAACCGCACGGCGATGTACACGGACGACAAGGCGGACCGGACCACGCGGCTCGACGATGCGGCCGGGTTGGGTTGTCGTCTTCTACAACCAAGCCCGGCCGTACTTTCGAGGACGCAACCAGCACTGCTCGGGTGTTGGACTCACCGGACGGCGACGAAGCTGACGACGCCGTGGCTCACCAGATCATGGGTCGGATCGATCGTGTTCCTTCCACCATGCGAGGCGCCGCCAGCATTCCTTCGAGATCGATCACGGCCAGGAAGGTCGGGCCGGCCGGTGGGCTCGGGGGAAGGTCGGTGCCCAGCTTGACTTGTTGGATGCAAGGTGAGCCGACTTCACTCCCAGTCACACGCCCATCGCGTGCGCTGCACGACCCTAGAGGACTTATGTCGACCGCCTTCCTGGCGAGGATTTCGGTGTTTGCGTTTGTCATCGCCCTCGCTATTTCTGGTCTTGATGGCGCGAGTGCCGCGGTGAAGTGTCCCGCCGGCAGCGGGCTCAACGGCAACAGATGCGTTTACGATCGCACTCCCGTCGGCAGCGCCGTGGGCTGCGCGAGGGGCCAGGTGCAGAGAGGCGGTGAGTGCTACAAAGCGCCGCCCGCCGGTTTTGATTGGACGACTCCCGGCGGTTTGATGATTGGAAGATCCTGTCCGAAGAGCAGCCCGCCCGGAACCAACGACAACGGCACGACCTGCCTCTTCACTCGCAGTCCTATCGGCGCCGCGGGCGCGTCCTGCGCGGCGGGGCAAGTGCAGAGAGCCACCGATTGCTATTCGACGCCGCCGGCCGGCTGGGATTGGACGACGCCCGCCGGCCTCTTGATCGGAAGGGTCTGCCCTGCCGACACGGCCGATACCGGGGCCACCTGTCACTACGATCGCGGAGTCGGCACGCTTCCTTATGGCGCTTGCCCGGACGGCTACGCGCCCACGAGCGACGTGGACCCGCTGTGCCATCGCGCGCTGCAGACCATCCGCAAGTTCCGCGAGGCAGGCACAGGCTTCGCGCAGTGCAATGACAACGAGCAGCGAGAGTGCCTTGGCGCGCAGCCCGGCGGAAACTGCCTGGGCGTCGTGCGGTGCTGGCGCGACTGCCCGCCCGGGTGGGGCTTCGACAACGTCTCGCTCTGCGTGTTGAGCCCCGACGTCAAGCCGCGCCCGAAGGACTGCGGCAACAAGGATCTGATCGGCGGCCTCTGTTACACGCACCCGCTCGACGGCTTCGGCTGTAATGCGACGAGCTGCGACATGGACAAGCAGGTCCGTCCCGGCGGCCGCATCGGCACGGTCACTC
The DNA here is from genome assembly GCA_038231075.1 of Myxococcales bacterium. GTDB lineage: Bacteria > Myxococcota > Myxococcia > Myxococcales > 40CM-4-68-19 > JBBRMA01. The sequence goes on from JBBRMA010000066.1 coordinate 19,830, forward strand.
TTTCTTGCGCGGGCGGGCAGGACAACGTCGCAGGCATCTGCTACCCGGCGGCCCCCGCCAACTTCTCCTGCACCGTCGCGACCTGCACGTTCAACAAGGAAGTCCGCGCCGGCGGCCGCCTCGGAGTCGCGCAGGGCGGCTGCTCGAACAGCCAGGAGAACATCGCCGGCCTCTGCTATCCAAAGCCCGCTGCTCCGTTCAAGTGCGCGGGACTCAACTGCTCCGCCGATGTGAAAGAGCTCACCGGCGTCACCGCGCCCACGGGCGTGCACGGTGTCGGCAACTCGATCGGCCACGGCAGCGGCTCGCACGCTGACAAGGCCGCGCTTCCCAAGAGCTGCCAGGAGGCGAGCGATCAATATCGAATCATCGCCTATGTGGGCTTTGGCTCGGCTCCCAAGAACGTCCAGGCGTGGTGGGCGGCAAACAAGTGCACCACCACGCCGGCCGGTTTTCCCAAGACCTGCCAGGAGGCGAGCAACCTCTACGACATGGCGCCGGGCAAGCCGACGCGCGCGTCGACCGAGGTCCAGCATTGGTTCAAGGCGATTCAGTGCAAGACAGTTCCCGCAGCGAAGGCGCCCGTCGCCACCGCGGCCGACTCATCCGCCCTGCATGGCTGCGTGACGCGCAGGGTGGATGGCCATTACGCGGGGACGAGCTGGATGGCGAAAGCGGTCTGCCAGCCCAACGAGATCGCCGTCTCCGGCAATGGCTTCTGCTCGGGCGCGGGCAAGATGATCGGCGCCTCCACCACCAGGGACACCACTGACCAGCGAGTGTGGCTCTGGTGCAACAAGCCGGGTCCGGCCATCTGGTACGGCATGTGCTGCCAGGCCACGAGCGCCGCCCATGCGCCGCCGGCGAAAGAGCTCGGGAGCTGCACCACGCGCAGGCTCGACGCCGCCTTTTCCGGGAAGGGCTGGCAGGACAAGGCGGTCTGCCACGCGAACGAGCTCGCGATCTCCGGCAACGGCTCGTGCGAGAAGGCCGGCCAGATGATCGGCGCCTCCACCACGGTGGGAAAGCTCGACGGCAGAGCCTGGATCTGGTGCAGCAAGCCCGGCCCGGCCACCTGGAACGCGGTCTGCTGCCAGTCGGCGGCGCCGGCGCCCACCAGCCTGCGCAGCTGTGTGACCCGCACGCTCAGCGCCGGCTACGCGGGCACGGGCGGGATGGGCAAGCTGGTCTGCCACGCCAACGAGATCGCCATCTCCGGGAACGGCTTCTGCTCGCAGGCCGGGCAGATGGTCGGCGCCTCCACCACGCAGCAGACGGTGGATCGCAACGTGTGGCTGTCGTGCAGCAAGCCCGGCAACGCGGTCTGGTACGCGAGCTGCTGCCAGCACTGATCGGGAAGGTGCGCGGGGCGAGAACAGCATTGCCCGGGCGCCAGCGCCCGCGGGCTCAAGGGGAAGCGCCGGAAGATCCCGGCAGGATGATCGGCTCTGCGGTCAACGGCGAGTCCGCCTCGCCGCCGGTGAGCGCGTGGGTCGGCGCCTTGTTCTGCGCGTCGGCCTTCTTCCGCCTCTCGCGCTCCGCCTTGAACCGCGCGCGCCCGTGGCCGCGCGCGTGGCGCTTCGGGCTCTGCGAGGCGTGCGCCTCCTCTTGGTCGGCCGCGAGCAGCAGGGCCGCGCTGGCTTCGAGATCGGCCCGTCTCTCCGAAGACCCGGCCCGCGCCAGGAGCCGTTGCTCCGCGGGCGATTTCGCGCCGGCGCGCTCGGTCGCTCCGCCGGCGCTCGCCTTCCCTGCGAGCTCGGCCTTGCGCTCCGCGTACGCGCGATCGGCGGCCTGTTGCCGGGCGCGCTCGATCCGCGCGTCCTGCTCTGCCCCCGCCCGCGCTTCCTCCTGCGCGCGCGCCCTCGCCTCCGCCTCTGCGCGCTCCTTCGCCTCGGCCGTGAGCCGCGCCTCTTCCTCGGCCTGGGCCTTGGCCCGCGCCTGCGCCTGCGCGCGGGCCGACTCGACCTTGGCGCGTGCCTCGCGCGCGAGCTGCGCCTGCTTCGCAATCTCGGCCTGGGCGCGCGCGTCTTCTTCGGCGCGGACCTTCGCCTCGGCTTCGGCGTGGGCGCGCGCTTCGATCTCGAGCTCGGCCTTGCGCTCCGCATAGGCGCGCGCGGCGACCACGGCCCGCTCGCGCTCCTCGCGCTTGCGTCGCTCCGCTTCCATGCGGGCCTCCGCGCGCGCCTCCGCCTCGGCGCGGGCCCGCTCTTCCGCATCCGCGCGGGCCTGCTCCTCGCGCTCACGCTGCTCCTTGCGCTCTGCTTGCAGCTTCGCGAGCGCCTCTGCCTTGGCGCGGACCTTCGCCTGCACGGCCTCGCGCTTGCGCGCCTCCTGCTCGAGCCGCGCCTGCTTCCTGGCTTCGATCTTTGCGCGCCACTGCTCCTCGGCGCGGGCCTTGGCCTCGGCCTCGGCGCGAGCCCGCGCTTCGATCTCGAGCTCGGCCTTGCGCTCCGCATAGGCGCGCGCGGCGATCTTTGCCAACGCCTCCTGCTCCTTCTTCTGCCGCTCCGCCTCCGCGCGCGCATCCACCTCGGCGCGGGCCCTCGCTTGCGCCGCGGCGCGGGCCTGCTCCTCGCGCTCGAGCCGGGCAGCTCGCTCGGCCTCGGCCCTGGCGCGCGCTGCCTGCTCGGCGCGGGCCTTCAGCTCGGCGTCGGCGCGGGCGCGCTCCTCGCGCTCCCGCCGCGCCATCCTCTCTGCCTCGGCCCTGGCGCGCGCATCCTCCTCCGCGCGGGCCTTCGCCTCGGCCTCTGCGCGCGCCCGGACTTCTTGCGCAAGCCTGGCCTCGCGCTCCGCCTTCGCGCGCGCCTCCCGCTCCAGCTCGAGCTTGCGCGCCTGCTCGGCCTTGGCGCGCACTTCCACCTCGGCCTTCGAGCGCGCTTCCGCCAGCGCGCGCGCCTTCGCTTCTGCTTCGGCGCGGAGCCGCTCCTCGCGCTCGAGCTTCGCCTGGCGCTCCGCCTCGGCGCGGGCGCGGGCCTTCGTCTCCGCGTCGGCCTTGGTGCGCGCCTCGCGGGCGAGCTGCGTCCTGCGCTCTGCTTCGGCGCGGGAGCGGGCTTCGGCCTGCTGCGTGGCGTGCTCCTCCGCTTCCGCGCGGGCCTTCGCTTCCGCCTTGGCCTTGGCGCGCGCCTCGCGTGCGAGCTGCGCCTTCTGCTCGGCCGCGGCGCGGACGCGAGCCTCCGCCTCGTGCCTCTCGCGCGCTTCCGATTCGGCGCGGGCCTTCGCGTCGGCCCCGGCCTTCGCGCGCGCTTCGTGTGCGAGCTGTGCCTTGCGCTGCGCCTCTGCCTTGGCGCGCGTCTCCGCCTCCGCCTTGGCGCGCGCCTCCGCCTGCACCCTCGCCTTCGCCGCGGCCTTCGCCTTTGCCTTCGCCGCGGCCTCAGCCTTGGCCTGCGCCTGCGCCGCCGCCTTCGCGCGCTTCGTCTGCGCCTCGGTCGGGGCGGCCAGATCGAGCTCGTCGTTGCCCGGCGGCTGCTGCGCTGCCGTCGCCGCCTTCGACGCCGCGGCGGGGATGATCACCCGACGCTCCGCAGCCCGGCTTCCCGCCGCGACCCCGCAAGCCAGACAGATGCCGACGAGCCACGAGACCGTTGGACGTTGTGATCCACTCATGCTGCCTCCTGTTCGAGCAATGGCGATGGAAAGTCTCGACCGCGAAAGCTGAAGCCTCATCACCTGACCGCGTAGAGCCAACCGTCGTCGCTCACCGCGAACACCGTCCCGTCGGCGCCGATGGCGGGCGACGAGTTGAGCTGGCCCGAGGTCTTCACCTGCCAGATCAAGTTGCCGTCCTTGGCGCAGTAGAGGAACCCGTCGGTCGATCCGAAGTAGACGCGCCCGTCCGCGCCCACGGCGGGCGAGCCGACGATCTGCGCGGTGCTCAGGCTCCACAGGACGCGGCCGTGCTCGACGGCGCCGGTGGGCGTGTTCTGGACGGCGTAGATTCCGTCGAGGTGGCCGACGTAGATGGTGCCGTCGGGGCCCACCGCCGGCGAGGTGATGCCGCTGCGCCAGGCGACCGCGTCGGCCTCTTCCTGCTCGCTCAGGCCCGCGCCCGAGGGCAGCCCGCGCACGCCTTTGGTGCGCGGCAGATCGAGGTGCCAAGACTCGTGGCGATCCACGTGGTCGCTGTCGAACGCGTAGATGCGCGTCGAGAAGATGCCGCCGGGGTTCTGCCACTGGTACGGGTAGATCAAGAGCCCGTCGCGAGTGAGCGCCGGCGCGGCCTGGCGCGGATAGAGCGGATCGGACTCCGCCTGCGGCGAGGTGAACGACGCGACCAGCCCGGCCGGCGAGGTGACGAAGAGGTTGCCGTTGCCGGTCCAGTAGCCTGCGCCGCCCTCGCCCAGCGCGCCCGACATGGTCTGCAGCGGGACGTGCGGCGCTAGTTCGATGCGCCGCAACACCCGGCCTGCCTGATCGACGGCGTCGATGGTGCCGCCGTCGGCGTTGGCCAGCCAGAGCGTGCCGTCTCCCGCGACCGCCGGCGAGCTGCTCCACCCGCCGCAAGCGCCGCCGCCGCAGCCCGACGACCTCAGCGGGTTGCCGTTCCGGTCGAGGTGCCAGAAGCGCGGCAGCAGGGTCTGGCCGCCGCCGGTCCCGAGGAAGATCGAGCCGTCGGCGACCACGGTGGGCGTGCTCTCTTGCGGTGCGAGCGAAGGCGGCGCGGTCATCGTCGCCCACTTGAGCGAGCCGTCGGCGCGGTCGAAGGCGCGCAGCTTCCCGTCGCCGCCGAGCTGGTACACGGTGCCGTCGCTGCCCAGCGAAGGCGAGGCCAGGTAGGTGCCGCAGCGGGTGAGGCCGCCCGTCTGCGCGCCCTTCGCGCAGGGCGCCGGCGGGCCGACGAAGGCCCTCCAGCGCACGCGGCCGCCGTTCTTGGACGTGTCGATGCGCGACAGGCCGTCGAGCGCGTTGCCTTGGTGGAACTTGGGCCAGACGGAGTTGCCGCAAGGAGGCGGCAGCGGCGTTCCGTTGCCGGTGAACTCGATCCGCGCCGTCACCCGCACACTGCCTGCGGCGCCGGCGGAGAAGAGGATGTGCTGCGTCCGCACGCCCGCAGCGGCTTGCGGCGCGACACGCACCGAGATCGTTCGCGAGCCGCCGGCGGGCAGGTTGCCGGCGCTCGGCGCGACGGAGATGGCGCGGTCGTCGGGCGCCGCGGTCCAGCTCAGGGCCTGACCGCCGACGTTGTAGACCAACACTGCCTCGTCGGCAGGCGCGTTGCCCTGGGCCGCGGTGAACGAGAGCGACGCCGGCAGCACCAAGAGCTGCGCCGCTCCCGGGGCGGGCGCGCTCGAGAGGGTGATTTCGATCGGCACCACCGCGCTGCCCGCCGGGCCGGCGTCGATGGTGACGTGCTGCGTGCGCGCGCCGCTCGCGCTCTGCGGCGCGACGGTCACGGCCAGGCCCCGCGACTGGCCCGGCGCGAGCGAGCCGCCCGCGCCGGTGATCAGCACGGTCGGGTCGTCGCTCGCCGCAGTCCAGGAGAGCGAGGCGCCGCCGGTGTTCGAGAGCAGAAGGCTCTGGGGAGCGATCGCGCTGGCGACCGTTCCGGTGAACGAGAGCGACGAGGGCGCCACCACCAGCTTCCCGGCTCCCGCGGGCGCCTGCACGTTCGCCGAGAGCGCGACGGTCTGCGTGGGGTGCAGGTGATCATTGGAGACGATCACCAGCGCACCCGAGATCAGCGCCGGCGTCGAGCTGTCGGTCCGGAGGGCGACGCGGATCGAGGTGGATGCGCCGGGCGCGAGGAGCATCCGCACCAGCGACGGCAGCGAGAACGCGGGGTCGGTGGTGGAGTCGAGGAAGGGCTTTGGCAAGGTGCAGCTCAGGGTGCCGATCGAGCGCAGCTCGATGGTGCCGCTGGCCGCGCCGCCCGGCGGGACCGCGCCAAAGTCGATCCGGCCCGGCGCCACCGCGAGCGAGCAGCCCGAGGGCGTTCCGCCGTCGCCGCCGCCCGTCGCGCCGGCGGTGCCGTTACCAGCGAGCTCGATGCTCGCCACCGGGCAGGTCGCGCAGGTGAACGAGAGGGCTCCGCTGGCCGGGCCTTGCACGGTCGGCGCGAAGGTGACGTCGATGGTGGTCTGCGCCTGCGGGTCGAGATTGCCGAGCGAGCCGATGGGCGCGGCGGCGAAGTCCGTGCTGCCCGCGCGGTCGACCGACGGGCTCAAGGCCACCGGCGCGTTGTTCGTCAAGTGCACCAAGAGCGTGCGAGAGCTGCCCACGGCGACGTCGCCGAAGTCGAGCCGCGTCTGATCGGCGCCGAGTCCGGTGGCAAAGGCGGCTCCGTGCAGGTCGACGCTCAATGAAGGGACGTCGGTCGAGTCGGTCCCGAGCACCAGGGTGGTGGTCACCTCGCCGGCCGCGACCGGCGCGAACGCGACCAGCACGTCGGCCTGGCCGCCCGGCGGAATGGCGTCAGGCTGGCCGGTCACCGCGAAGGGCGCGGCGACGACCGCCGACAAGAGCGACAGCGGCGCCTCGCCGAGATTCTGGACCGTGACCGAGCGGACCTTTCGCGCTCCCAGGGGCAGGGTTCCGAACTCGACCTTGTTGTCCGCGCTCGGTGCGGAGTTGATCGGATGCAGGCTGGGATTGGAGCAACCGGCGGTTGCCGCCGTGGCGAGTGCGATGATTCGACCGAGGCGGATGCTTGTCATGGCGCAAGTTGAAACACGCCAGTTCGCGATTCCAAATGTACGAATCAGGTCTTCGGTAATGGGGACGATAAGGGCGATTCCTACTCGCTACCGCGCGCGCCCAGCAGGCACCGCATTTACCGTCACCTGGCGATCCCTGCGATTGCGACCCTGTTCTCCGAACAATGGAGGGAGGTTCGCCGCTGGCGCGCAAATCAAGCCATTTTGTAAAATTACCGACGCAAGAAGTTGCGCCGCTTTCTTGCAGTACAACCAGGTCCCGATCGAAAGCGGTGAGCGGCAGAGTATCGAATCCTGCGCGCGTGTCATCAACCACCAGCCGTTCAGATCCCCGCGCACCACGCCCGCTTGCCGCCCAGAGGGACCGAAGCAGAGGCTCGGTCGCGAGAGTATTGGACTCCCTTTGCGTCAACATCGCCGCAGCCCGAATAGCAGTCACGGGAAAGCATACTGGAGGGGTGAGGCTCGTCGGGATCGGGGCCAGTGCCACCGCCGAACCCGCGCAGCCAGATCCGCCGCGGGGCTGGCCGCGGCGCCGCAGATGACCGCGGCGGGATCGATACCGAAGCGCGACGAGGCGGGCGCGCAGATCCTGATCCCCGCGACGAGTGCCTGAACGAGAGCTGGTTTCCCCAACTCGCTAGATGCCAGAACCAGGATCGACGCCGCTGGCGTACTCAAGCCGCTGCCGAGGACTCTCACTCTAGAGGGCGTGTCCTCAAACCCCCGCCGACCTACGTCGGCCGATCGCAGGGCTCCGTCGGACAGGCTCGTTGCTGCGCTGCTCAACGTAGAACCACTACGATTCCGCTGCTCACTCCTCGCGTGCCCGCCTCGCCTTTGCGCTC
>JBBRMA010000067.1:0-27284 GCA_038231075.1 Myxococcales bacterium
CAGCGCCAGGCCGTAAAAGTCTTCGACCTGGAGCAGTGGATGCCCTCACTTGCTTCATGTATGGACGTCAGGCCGCCAAGCCGCGCTGGATCAGTGCGCCGTCAACTTTCGTGAGGCCGACGTGCGAAGGTAGGGCTAGAGCCGCGCCGGGGGGCTCTGCCTGCCTGCGGCCTATTGACCTGCCCGACATCGATTCTTGAATTTGAGAATGAGCGCGGAGCGATATGGTTGATTGACGCCGCTTCTAAACAACCCAACCAAAGTCTGCCACTGCTGCAGGCGCCAGGGAGGGGGACGCCCTCGACGGCGTCTCGTGGGTGCCTCGTCCCTGCCTTTCAGATGGCCCAGATTGCGAGGCGGGTCCCGCTGCGCCGGCGAGGGCGTCGCCCTCCCTGGCGCCGGCCAAAGCTACTCCGGCGCCGCAGCGGCCGACCTTGCCCTCAACCTATAGGTCGAGCGTTCCGCGAAAGCCGAACGTCAAGAACTCGTGCAGTGCGGTGTTGGTGATGTCGCCGCTGGTCTGATTGATTGTCGCGCTCGAATATTGGCCGAGCGCGAACTGCACGTAAGGACCGAGCGAGAAGCTGCGCGCGACGGGGAATTCGACGCCAAACTGCACGTTGATGAACTGGAAGCCGCGCGCGCCGATGTCCACGGTGGTGCCGTTGCTCGTGCCGGAGACGTTCAGCCACTCGTAGCCGGAGCCGACTCCCACCCACGGGTCGAAGGTTTCGAGCGGGGCGAAATGGTAGAGGACCTCGACGCCGAGCGACACCTCGTTGCCCGAGCACGAGCCCTGGTCGCACCCTTTTACGAGGCCATAGCCAAACTGAAAGTTGGCGCCGACCATGAGGTGCGGAGTGAAGCGCCACCCGGCCTCGAGCACGAAAGGGATAAAGCCGGTGAAGCTGTCGCTGAAGGTGGTGGCGGTTCCGTTGTTGCTGGTGCCGACGATATTGCCAAACGGCAGCACGAAGCCCGTGCGGACCGCGAGCTCGAGGCCCGGATTGGGCCCGAACTCGGCGCGGGCGGCGAGCGGGGCGACGAGTGCGGCGGAGGCGATCAGTGTGGCGAGCGATTGATTGAGCTTCATTTGAATTCTTTCTATCGGCGCAACGCGCGCAAGAACGTTCGGCGGACCAGGACGGGGAGGACTTGGCGGCGATAGTCGGGATCGACGGCGATATTGGTCAGCGGCCGCGCTTGCGCCTGGGCGCGGCGGCCGAGCTCCTGCCCCAGGCTCTCGTCGGCCGGGCGGCCCGAGAGCTCGTCGAGGCCGCGCACGAGCAAAGGACGGGCGGCCAGCGCGCTCACCGCGAGGCGGAGCGCGGACGCCCTGCCCTGCTCGTCCAGCTTGAATGACACCGCCAGGTTGAGCGCCGGGAAATCAACCGCCGCCCGGGTTCGCAGCTTATGAAAGGCCTGCTTGAGTTGCGCCGCCACCGCGGGAACCCGCGCCTCGACCAGCAGCTCGCCCGGCTCGAGGGCGATGTTGCGCACGCCGTCGGCCAGATAGAGCTTCTCCAAGGGGATCACCCGTTCGCCGCGCGGCGAGACCAGCTTGACCGAAGCATTCAAGGCCAAGAGGACCGGCGCCGAGTCATTGGAGGCCGCCGCGACGCAGCGCTTGCCGCCGGCGACCACGTGGCAGGCGGTGCCGTCCTTCTTCAAGCAGAAGCCGAGCGCGCTGCGCCAGAAGTGGGTTTGATTGATATAGACGCAGCGGGTATCGAGGCAGAGATTGCCGCCGAGCGTTCCCATCCGGCGCAGCTGCGGGCCGGCGATCTGCCCGCAGGCCTCGGCCAGGGCCGGAAGCTTCTCGACAATCAGCGGGTCGCGCGCAAGGAAATCAATGGTCGTCAGCGCGCCGATGCGCAGCTCGCCCGCTTCTTCTCGCACATAACGCAATTCGCGCGAGAGGCCGCGCAGGGCGACCAGGTGCTGGGTCTCGTACATCCCGTACTTCAGATTGGGGACGAGGTCGGTCCCGCCCGCGAGCACCCGCGCGTCCGGATGGGCGGCCAGCGCGGCGACGGCCTCGTCCACGCTCGTCGGTCGATGGATGGAGAGGCCCGGCAGCGTCAGCATCAGGCGGTCCTCTGCGGGGAGACCGCGGCAATTTGATTGCGCTGGTCGCGCGCCTGCAACGCCGCCAACACGCGCGCCGGCGTGAACGGCAGCTCGCGCAGGCGGATCCCGCAGGCGTCATGAATCGCGTTGGCGATGGCTGGAATTGCGGCGTGCAATGGACCCTCGCCCGCCTCCTTGGCGCCATAGGGTCCGCCGGGCTCGTTGCTCTCGACCATCAGCGCGTCAATCAATGGCGTGTCGAGCGAGGTCGGGATTGGATAATCAAGCAACGACGGGCCATATAAGAGGCCGCGGCGATCGTAGACCATGTCCTCCATCTGCGCCTCGGCCGCGCCCATATAGACCGAGCCCTCGATCTGCCCTTCGACTAGAGTCGGATTGAGCGCGCGGCCGCAGTCATGCGCGGCCCAGATCTTCGTCACCTTCCAGATGCCGGTCTCCTCGTCCACCTCGACCTCGGCGACGTGCGCCGTGAACGAATAGGCGGGCGAGGCCCCGATGGTGCCGCCGCGATAGTCGCCGCCCAGCTTCTTGGTGCGATATCCGCCGGTCGCGGCGAGGGGCACTCCCGCGGCCGCCTCGGCCAACCGGCAGGCCTCGGCAAACGAGATGTTCTTGTGCGGCTCGCTGCTGGACGAGAGCGTTCCAAGCTCGGCGCGCACGTCGCCCGGGAGCACGGCGAGCTTGCTGGCCGCGGCCTCGCGGAGCTTCTTGCCCAGCGCCTCGCACGCCTCTTTCGCCGCCAGGCCGCACATGAAGGTCACGCGCGAGGAATAAGCACCTAAATCAACCGGAGTCAGATCGGTATCAGCGGCGACCACCGTGACGTCGCGCGGATCGCAGCCCAGCTCCTCGGCGCAGATCTGCGCCAAGAGGGTATTGACGCCCTGCCCGATATCGCTGGCGCCCGAATAGACGGCGACGCGGCCGGAGCGGTCGAGCTTCACCAGCACCCCGCTCTGCGGCATCTCATTGGGATAGATGGGATAGGCAGTGCCGCTGATGTACATCGATCCGGCCACGCCCAGGCCCCGGCCCGCTGGAAGCTTGCCGTGCCGCGCGCGCCAGTCCGATGCCTCTTCGACCAGCTCAAGGCATTTCAAGAACCCATTGGAGCCGATGCGCTGGCCATTGATGGTCAAGACCTCTTCGCCGATGAAGTTCCGGCGGCGCACCTCGACCGGATCGATGCCCAGCTTCTCGGCCGCCTCGTCGAGCGCGCACTCGAAGGCAAAGCGCGGCTGCACCGAGCCGTGGCCGCGCTTGGGTCCGCAGGGAGGCTTGTTGGTGAACCAGCGCGTGCTGTCGAATCGATAGGTACCAAAGCGATAGGGGCCGGTCAGCAACTGGCCGGCATAGTAGGCAGTGACCAATCCAAACGAGCTATAGGCTCCGCCGTCGATGTCGATCTTGTTGTCCACGGCGCGGATCAAGCCTTCCTTGTCGAGCCCGACGCGCACGTGCATCCGCATCGGGTGGCGGCCGCGGTGCGAATAGAAGACCTCCTCGCGGGTATAGAGAATCTTGACCGGCCGGCCCGTCTTCAGCGCCAGCTTGGCGACGCAGAACTCGAGCGCGAAGGGGTCGCTCTTGCCGCCGAAGGCACCGCCGAGCAGAGGCTGGATGACGCGAATGCGCGCCGGAGGAAGACCCAAGACCCGCGACAATTCGCGATGGACATAGTGGGGAATCTGCGTGGACGACCAGACGGTCAGGTTGCCATCGCCGTCCACTCGGGCCACCGCGCAGTGCGGCTCGATCGGAGCGTGGGTCGAGCCGGCATAGTGATAGATCGCGTCCGAGATCGCGGCCGAGCTGGCCATTTCAGCATCGACGGGGCCAAACTCAAGCTCGACATGCTTGGAGATATTTCCCGACTTGTTGCGCTCGTGGATCTTGATCTCAGGGTGCTCGCGCGACTCATCCACCGAGAGCAGGGCGGGCAAGGGCTCGTACTGAACCTCAATCAAGCGCAGCGCCTCATCGGCGGTGCGCTCGTCGAGGGCGGCAACGCAAGCCACCGCGTCGCCGATGAAGCGCACGGTATCGACGGCGAGCGCGTTTTCGTCTTGAGTCCAGGGAATGACGCCATAGCGCTCGGGCAACTCAGCCCCGACCAATGCGTCAATCACACCGGGATGGTTGAGAGCCTTGGCGACATCGACCTTGAGTACCCGCGCGTGGGCGTGCGGCGAGCGCAGGATCTTGGCGTAGAGCATGCGCGGGAAAGAGAGATCGTCGGCATAGAGTCCGCTGCCATCGGCCTTGCCGGCTGCGTCCACTTTGGGGACGCGGGCGCCGATCCCGCCCGGTCGCGTCGGCGCTTTGGATTCGGGCAGGTCGGTCGGCGATTTGCGCGGGCGGCCTTCGCTCACGGGGCGATCTCCCGCACCTTTTGCTGCTGGTCGGCCTGCTCGGCGGGCGCGCGCTCGGAGGGCACGGGCAGCCGGCTGGAGGGCTCGCGCATCCCGGCGGCGACCTGCACCGCCTCGTAGATCTTCGTATAGCCGGTGCAGCGGCAGAGGTTGCCCGAGAGCGCGAGCTGGATCTGCGGGAGCGTCGGCTTCGGCGTCTCGTCGAGCAGGGCGCGCGCCGAGAGCATCATCCCGGGCTGGCAGAAGCCGCACTGCAGCGCGCCGCACTCGGCGAAGGCGCGCTGCACAGCGTCGAGGCCGGCTGGGCCCGACAGGCCTTCAATCGTGGTCAGGCGCAGCCCTTGCGCGTCCTGCGCCAGGGTGATGCAGGCGAGGATCGGCTGCCGCTCGTCGCTGCCTTCGGCCTGGGCGAGCACCGTGCACGCGCCGCAGTCGCCCTTGTCGCAGCCCTGCTTGCTGCCCGTGAGCGCGAGGCCATAGCGCAGCGCCTCGAGCAGCGTGGCCTGGGGCGCGACCGAGACCTGCGCCTGTTCGCCGTTGACCACGAGCGTGATGGCGACTTTCTGCACGCCCGGCGTTCTAGGGGAAATCGGCTGCGCGGGCAATGGCCCGGCCGAAGGCTATGCCCAGTGCTTGCAGATGGGACGCAGCGGGCAGCCCTCGCACTTGCGCTCGTCGCGGCGCGAAGGGCAGGCGCCGCTGATGCCAAGGTGAGAGAGGGCGAAGTCGAACCGCACCGGATCGGCGGCGTCCAGCGCCCGCAGGCGGGAGGTCAGGTCCTCGGCCGTGCGCCACGACAGGTCCTTGCGCCGCGTCAGCCCGACCAGCCGACCGATGCGGTGCACGTGCGTGTCGAGCGGCATCACCAGCGCGGAAGGCGGGATGCGCCAGAGGCCGAAGTCAACCCCGTCGGGCCCGCGGACCATCCAGCGCAGGAAGAGGTTGAGCCGCTTGCAGGCGCTCCCTCGGTCAGGATGCGGCAAGAGGTGCTTGAGCCGCCGCGAGGGCCCGCGCGCGCCGGTCAGCGCGGTGAAGTCGGGCGCGCACAGCTCATCGACGAAGGCGCCCAGCGCCGAGCGCACCGACGGCTCGCCCAGCCGCTGGTAGTGGCCCTCGAAGCAGGCGCCGAGCGACCCATGCGCGCGCAGCATCGCGCCGGCGCCGTGGAGCAGGCAGGCGACGTCGGCGGGACCGGTCATTCGATATTGAAAATCGGCGCAGAGAGCGAGCAGCCGCGCCGGCGTCGAATCGCGCGCGACCTTGCCAGGCGCGGCCCCGAGCGATTGCAGCAGCGCCGTCAGCCGCGGCTTGAAGAGGTCGACGCGCCCATACGCCAGCGCCGCCGAGAGCAGCGCGGCCACCTCGATGTCTTCCTTCCGCCGATAGCGGTGCGGCAGCTCGACCGGGTCGCCCAGCACCCGCGCGGCCGCGTCGGTGCCGGCGAGCAGCGCCTCGAGCGCGGGCTTGACGATCGCGGCGCGTGCGAAGCGGGCCATCCGCCCACTCTAACCCCGGCTTGATCTATCGGCTCCGGCCGTCCACTTGCCTCGCAGGCAACGAGGTGGCGTCCACGCCCGAGAGGCAGCGGGCGTTGATCATCACCATCTCCTTGCCGCCCGGGCCAACGCCGCGCCCGAACGAGCGGACGCCGCACGTGGTGCAGAAGAGGTGGTGGATGTTCTTCTTGCCGAACTGGTAGTCGGTGACCGCGTCCTCGCCCTGCAGGAGCTTGAAGTCTTCCTTGGGGACGAAGTTCATGATCGCGCCGCTGCGGTTGCACATCGAGCAGTTGCAGGTCATCAGCTGCGCGAGGTCGGCCCTGACCTGGTAGCGGACGTTTCCGCAGTGGCAGCTGCCCTCGTACTGTCTCGCCTCGGCCATGTTCGTGCTCCTTGTTTTCAGCGCGCCAGCTCTTCGAGGAGGTGGGTGAGCTCGGGGAAGATCAGGCGATCGCAAGCGAGGCGCACCGCCGCGGGGCTGCCCGGCATGGCGAAGACGACCAGCCCCTCTTTGGTGACTCCGGCCGTGGCGCGCGAGAGCATCGCCGCGCTGCCGATCTCGGCGAACGAGAGCGAGCGGAAGAGCTCGCCAAAGCCGGTCAGCGGCCGGGCGATGGCCGCGCTCACCGCCTCGAACGTCCGGTCGCGCTGCGAGATGCCGGTGCCGCCGGTGAAGAGCACCACCTGCGCGCCCGCCTCCCGCGCGGCCTGCATCTGCTCGGCGATGCGCGCGGGCTCGTCGGGGATGACGGCGCTGCCGCTGTGGACGTGGCCAAGCTCTGCGAGGCGATCGCGCATCCAGCGGCCGCTCTCGTCGGTCCTGGCGCTGCGGCTGTCAGAGCAGGTGACGAGGTAGACCTTGGCGTACCGCGGTGCGCGCGCCTTGTGCTGCTCGGGCACCGTGGGCACGTGGGCGTGCGGCGCGTGCGAGTGGCCATGGTCGTGCGAGTGGCCATGGTCGTGCGAGTGGCCATGGTCATGCTCGTGCGAGTGGTCGTGCTCGTGCGAGTGCCCGCCCGTGCCTTGGCCGTTACCTTGCATTGCCGTCCTCCACGCCCGTGCCCGAGACCTGCAACAGAACGCGCCCGCCCTCGATCTTGGTGGGGAACGCCTCCTGGTCCTCGGAGAGCCGGGGAAAGGTCACGTTGCGGCCGGTCTTCAGATCAAAGGCGTACTCATGGCACGGACAGACCACCGCGCCCTTCTTGCCGTCGATCCACCCGCCCGAAAGCAGGCAGCCCGCGTGATTGCAGAAATCGTCGATGGCCGAGATGGTCTCGCCGCTCTTCGCCACCAGCACCAGGCGCTTGCCGATCTCGATGCCGCGCAGCTCGCCGGCTACGAGATCGTCTGCGCAGACGTCGATCCAGTCGCTCACCAGCTGCGAGCTAGCACGGCTCCTCGGTCGTTGACCAGCCCGGAAAAGCGCAGTACCCACCGTGGACTTGTTGGCACCGCTGGAGAGGCTCGATGAGACAAATTGGCAAGGCGCTGGCGGCGGTCACCTTGATGGGCCTGTGCGCGTGCAGCCACGCCACCATCGCCAACACGCCCATCCCCGACAACGAGCTCAACCGGCAGCTCTTGACCGTGCTCGGCAAGTTCAAGAACGCGGTCGAGGCCAAGGACACCGACGCCGTCATGGCGCTGGTCTCGCCCGAGTACCTGGACGTCGCCATCCCGGGCAAGACCAAAGAGAGCAAGGACTACACCCAGCTCAAGGCCGCGCTGCTCGCCGAGTTCGAGCACACGCGCACCATCCGTCTCGAGGTCCACCCGCGCGAGGTCACCGTCCGCGGCGACGAGGCCAACATCGACTACTTCTACGTCGTCCGCTACGACCCGGTGCTGCCCACGGTCTCGCAGTGGCGCTCGGAGACCGACGACGCGCGGCTCAAGCTGAGCCGGCTGAACGGCCAGTGGAAGATCATCAGCGGGCTGTAGAGGGCGCGCCCGATCTGCTCTCGCGGATCCGCGTCGTCCTCTGCCGCACGCGCAACCCGCTCAACCTGGGCGCGGCCGCGCGGGCGCTGCGCTCGACCGGCATCGGCAGCTTCACGCTGGTCGATCCGCACACCGTCGATCTCGAGGCCGCCCTGCCCGTCGCGGTCCATGCCGAAGACCTGCTCTGCGAGGCGCAGGTCGCGCCCTCGCTCGACGCGGCGCTGGCGGGCTGCGCGCTCTCGATCGCGACCACGGTGCGGGCGCGGTTCGAGCGGCCTCCGCTCCGGCCCAGGGACGCCATCGCCGCGCTTTCCGCCTGCCCTGGCCCTGTGGCGCTGGTCTTCGGCGACGAGCGCACCGGGCTGCACAACGAAGAGGTCGAGCGCTGCGATCTGGTGTCGGCCATTCCGAGCGATCCGGGACAGCCGAGCTGGAACCTGGCCCAGACCATCGCGGTCTATGCCTACGAGGCGCGCATGGCCTCGCTGGCCGGCCGCGGCGATCACGTGCCGGACAGGCCGCGCGGCGAGCCCGCTCACGCCGGTCAGCTGGCGCACCTTGACCGCTCGCTCTCTTCGCTGCTCGGCGAACTCGGCTGGCTGCGCGTGCGCCGGCGCCTCTCGCGGACGCTCGCGCGCTCGGGGCTGACCGAGCGAGAGGCCAAGGTGTGGAGCGCGCTCCTGCTCGAGCTGCACAAGCGCCTCTCCCGCGCGCCCGGCTGATAAGGTGCCCGGCTCAGGCCCGATGCCCAGACCGGACGCTGGAAAAAAACAGGTCGTCATCTCGTACTCGCGCGCCGACGAGAGGCGCGTGACGTCGATCGTCAGCCACCTGCGCGCGCTCGGCGCCGATCTGTCGGTGGACGCGCTCGACGCCAGGCCCGACCAGTCTTTGCAAGAAAGGCTCGCGCGCGGCGGGTACCTGGCGGCGATGATCTCGCCCTCGTCGTCGCAGAGCCCTTGGGCGCGCCGGGACCTCGAGCACGCGCTCGCCGAAGAGGGCACCTCGGGCCGCGTCAAGGTCATCCCCTGCGTGCTCGAGAGCTGCGAGCTGCCGCCGGGGCTTGGCGACAAGCAGCGCTGCGATTTCACGCGCGGCCTCTTTCCCGGCATGGCGGGCCTCGTCGCGGGCATCGAGCGAGAGGCCGAGCTCATCACCTGCTCGCTCGACCCCCAGCGCCCGTTGCAGCTCGACCTGGCCGGCCTGCGCGCGCAGCTCGAGGCGGCGCTGCTGCTCGGCGGCGCGCGCGCGCGGCTCTACTTCATCATCGACGCCGAGCGCCTCGAGCAGGACCTCGCGCCCGCGTGGAAGAATCACGCACAGGCGCACCGCGGCAGCCGCAGCGCCTCCTATGCGGCCTCGGCCGAGCTGCTCTTGCGCAATCTCGCCACCTGCCTGGGCAAGGCGGCGGCAGCGGCGCAGGTCACCCACTCCGCGCTGGGCGCAGGGCTTGCCGCCGGAGCGCTGCTCGAAGAGCTGGTCTCGCGCGCGGCGACGCTGGTGCTCTACGAGCACTGGAAGCTCTTGCGCGCGGCGCTCGGCGACGAGGCCATCCGCGGGCAGCGCGCCGTCGATGGGGCGGCGCTCTTGGCCGCGCTCGATCGCATCGACACGCTGCCCGGGCCGGCTGGCCTCTCGCCCTCGAAGGCGCTGCTCGCGGAGCTCTTTGGCGTCGATGGCGCGGACCTCGTCGAGGTGGAGCTGCGCGCCCGCCCGCCGCTCGCCCCGGCGCTGGCCACGCTCCCCCGGGGCGCGCTGCGCGTCGACACCGTGAGCGTCTGGCAGCACGGCCACTGTCCGCCGTCGCGCGAGATCGCCGCCGACGCCTGGCCCCGCTACGCCATGCCGGGCCTCGTCCGCCATTTCGCCTGCCAGGCGGCGATGCGCCTCGCGCGCACTGTCACTGGGAGTGAAATCAGCTTCGCTGTGGACGACTACGAGAGCGTGGGCCCGAGGTAGCTCCTGGCCGTCGCCAGGATCTCGTCCATCATCGCCGCGGTCAGCCTGCCGGTGTTCGTGTTCTGCTGGCTCACGTGGTAGCTGCCGAGCAGCGCCGGGGCGCCCTGGAGGCGGGCCAGCGCGCCGTGACCAAAGGCAGGACGAGGGCGCGGCACGGCGATCCCGCGGCGCGCGAAGTGGCGCAGCGTGGCCTCCCAGGCGATGCCGCCGAGCGCCAGCAGAAGGCGCGCGCGCGGCAAGAGCCGCACCTCCGCGTCCATCCACGGCGCGCAGTTGGCCAGCTCTTCCGGGAGCGGCTTGTTGGCGGGCGGCGCGCAGCGGCAGGGCGCGACGATGAAGGCGTCGGTCAGCGCGAGGCCATCGCCCTTGCGCACGCTCGTCGGCTGGTTGGCAAAGCCCGCGCGGTGCAGGGCGGCGTAGAGAAAGTCGCCGCTGCGATCGCCTGTGAACATGCGGCCGGTGCGGTTGCCCCCGTGCGCCGCGGGGGCGAGGCCGACCAGCACCATCCGCGCGCGCGGGTCGCCAAAGCCTGGAATCGGCCGGCCCCAGTAGTCGTCGGCGCGGTAGCGCTTGACCTTCTCGCGCGCCACCTCCTCGCGCCACTGCACGAGGCGCGGGCAGGCGCGGCACTCGACCATCCGCGCCTGCAAGGTGGCGAGCGGCGCCTTGGAGCGGAGCGCGCCCCCAGCTTGCGTGATCACTTCGGCTGCCGTCTGGGCCGGCTTGACGAGCAAGCGCGATCAGCTCCCGCGGCTTCCGCCCCGTCCGCCGCCGCGCTGGCTGCCGCGCTTGACGTCCTGGCCTGGCCCGCGGCTGCCAAAGCCGCCGCGCTGCTGCTCGCGATCCAATCCGTGCGGGGGTCCGCCCCGGAAGCCGCCGCCGCCGAACTTGTTGCCGCCGCCGGCGCCCTTCTCCTCTGCTTCGTTGACGCGCAGCGGGCGCCCGCCGAAGTCCTTGCCGTTGAGATCGTTGATGGCGGCCTTGGCGGTCTCTTCGGTGGCGACATCGACGAAGGCGAAGCCGCGCGAGCGCCCCGTCTCGCGGTCGGTGACGATCTTGACCGACTCGGGCGCGTGGCCCGCTTTGGCGAAGATGTCCTTGATCTGTTCCTCGGTGGCGTCGAACGGCAGGTTGCCGATGAAGAGTCGGGTACCCATGGGTTTTCGATCCTTTCGCAAAGGCGCCCTGGTTCTACTACGACCCGTCCTCGTCCGCTGCAGCGGAAGACCGTGCCGGACTGCGGCAAGCCGGCTACCATGCGGCGCTCATGGACCGCGCTTCTTTGCCAACGCCCGCCGCCCTCGAGGTGCCCGCCGTCCGCTTGCGCTCCGCGACCAAGCGCTACGGCAGCTTCACGGCGCTCGACAATGTCTCGCTCGACATCCGCCGCGGCGAGGTCTTCGCGCTCCTCGGCCCGAACGGCGCGGGCAAGACCACGCTCATCAGCCTCGTCGCCGGCATCGCCACCCGCACGGCCGGCCAGATCGAGGTGTTGGGGCGCGACGTCGAAACTGACTACTCATTCACCCGGCGCTCGGTCGGGCTGGTCCCGCAAGAGATCAACTTCGACCCGTTCTTCTCGGTCGAGGAGACGCTCCGTTTCCAGGCCGGCTACTTCGGCGTGCGCCTCACCGAAGAGCGGTTGGTCG
Organism: Myxococcales bacterium; assembly: GCA_038231075.1. Classification (GTDB taxonomy): domain Bacteria; phylum Myxococcota; class Myxococcia; order Myxococcales; family 40CM-4-68-19; genus JBBRMA01. Next base: position 11,518 of record JBBRMA010000067.1, read on the forward strand.
AGCTGCTCTCCGCGCTCGGGCTGCTCGACAAGCGCAAAGCCAACACCCGCGCGCTCTCGGGCGGAATGAAGCGCCGCTTGCTCATCGCCAAGGCGCTGGTGCACCGGCCGAGCGTGCTCTTTCTCGACGAGCCCACGGCCGGCGTCGACGTCGAGCTGCGCCGCGATCTCTGGACCTACGTGCAGCGGCTCAAGGCCGAGGGCACGACCGTCGTCCTCACCACGCACTATCTCGAAGAGGCCGAGGCGCTCGCCGATCGCGTCGCGGTCATCAAGGGCGGCAAGCTCCTGGTGGTCGAGAGCAAGGACGCGCTCATGCGCCGCTTCGGCCGGCGCACGGTGCGGCTCTCGCTCGAGCCCAAGGCGACCGAGCTACCAGAGGGCGTCCGCCTGGCCGGAGGCACGCTGGCCGAGGGCGGCGCCGCGGTGACGTTCGACACGCCCACCGGCGCCTCGCTGGCCGCGCCGCTGCAAGCCGTGGCCTCTGCCGGGATGCGCGTCATCGACGTGCAGTCGCGCGAGGCGCGCCTCGAGGACGTGCTGGTCGAATTGCTCCACGCGCCGCCTGCCGCCGCCCCTGCGCCGGAGCTGCCGCCGAATCTGAATGAACGTTCATTCATGGATGTGCCCGCGCCGCCCCCGTCCGAGAAGCTGCTCGGCGCGACGACGCTCTTCAAGAAAGAGGTGACGCGCTTTCTCCGCGTGCCCGGCCAGACGCTGCTCTCGCCGCTCATCACCACCGCGCTCTACTTCCTGGTCTTCGGCTACTCGCTCGGCGGCCGGCTGCGCCTGGTGGACGGCGTGCCCTACGTGGCCTTCCTGGTGCCGGGCCTCGTCATGCTCGGCATCATCTCCAACTCGTTCTTGAACACCTCGTCCTCGCTCTTCATCTTGAAGATGCAGGGCACCATCGTCGATCTGCTGGTCACGCCGCTGGCCTACTTCGAGATCCTGGGCGCCTTCGTGGCCGCGGCGCTGGTGCGCGCGATGCTGGTCGGCGGCATGACCTGGGCCACGGCGGCGCTCTTCGCAGGGCCCGAGATGGCCCACCCGCTGCTGGCGCTCCTGGCCTGCATGCTCGTCGCGGTGGCCTTCGCCTCGATGGGCCTGTGCGTGGCCATCTGGGCCGACAAGTTCGAGCAGGTGAACTTCGTGCCGACCTTCGTCATCACGCCGCTGACGTTTCTCGGCGGCGTCTTCTACTCGGCCACCATGCTCCCGCCCGCGCTGCAGGGCGTGCTGCACGCGAACCCGATCTATTACATGATCGAGCTCGTCCGCTTCGCCCTGCTCGGCACCAGCGCGTCGTCGCCTTGGGTCTCGGGCGGGCTGATCGCGCTCTTCGCGGCGGCCATGGGCGCGCTCGCGCTGCAACTCCTCAAGCGCGGGTACAAGCTGAGGAGCTAGCCGGCCTTGGCCTCGGTCTCTTCTGCCGGCGCCTCGCCCTCGCCCTCGGCCGCGCCCTCCTCGCCCTCACCTTCGTCGCCCTCGCCGCCCTGCGCGCCGGGCTCGCCGTACTCTTCCAGGTTGGACTGGGCGAGCACCTCCCAGTGGTCGGCCAGGCGCGACCCCCAGTCGCCGCCGCGCGCGGCGCCGAGGTAGCGCGCGCCCAGGTCGCTCGAGGGCGAGACGGCGCCGTTCATGCTGAGGAGCGCGTGGACGGCGCTGTCGCCGTTCTCGTCGTCCATCAGCGCCCAGCCGACCAGCGGCGCAGCGGCCGACTTCACCGCCGAGTCGAAGGTGGCGTCGTCGCGCACGTAGATGCCTTCCCAGCCCGGCTCGCTCGCAATGATCTGCTTGATGTTGGCCATGGGGCCTCCCAGCGCGACAGGTGGCGTCTCGCGCGCGTGATTGTGAACCGCGCCGGAGCCGGCCACAAGCGGCCATGCGAGAATGGCTGATGGCCCGAGTGCTGATGCCGCTGCCCGACCGCGACTTCGACGTCACCGAGACCGCCGTGCCGTGGAAGCTCTTGACCCGCGCCGGCCACGAGGTCGTCTTCGCCACCGAGGCCGGCAAGAGCGCGCCCTGCGCCGATCCGCTGCTCTTGACGGGCGTGCTCTTCGGCAAGCTCGGCGCCGAGCCCGAGGCAAAGCGCTTCTACCAAGAGATGGCCAGCGACCCGCGCTTCACCGCCCCGCTCTCGTGGGCGGCGCTGGACGTCGCCACTTTCGATGGCCTCGTCCTCGCGGGCGGGCACGCGCCCGGCATGCGCCAGTATCTCGGAAGCGAGGAGCTGCAGCGGAAGGTGGCCGCGATCTGGAAGCTGGGCCGGCCGGTCGGCGCCATCTGCCACGGAGTGCTCGTGCTGGCGCGGAGCAAGGTCGAGGGGCGGAGCGTGATCGCGGACAAGCGCACCACCTGCCTGCCGAAGTACATGGAGCGCACCGCCTACTATCTCAGCGCGTGGAAGCTCGGGCGGTACTATCGGACCTATCCCGCCTATGTCGAAGACGAGGTTCTGCAGAGCCTCTCGTCTGAGGGCCTCTTCGTCCGCGGCCCGCGCACGCTCTCTGCGCGCGGAACCGACTCGGATGATTCGGCCGCCTTTGTCGTCGAGGATGGCCGCTACGTCAGCGCACGCTGGCCGGGCGACGCCTATCTGTTTTCGAAGCACTTCCTGATGCAGCTCGAGGCCGCGAGGCACGCCTCTTCTGCCGCTGCACCATGAGCATCCGGCTGCTCCACTCTGGCGACGAGCCGCAGGTCGAGGCCTTCCTCGCGGGCCATGCCGACACCTCGATGCTCTTGCGATCGAACCTCGGGAAGGTCGGCCTCGTCGATCGCGCCGAGCCCTTTCACGCCACCTGGGCCGGCTCCTTCGAGGGCGACAGGCTCTGCGGCGTGGCGGCCCACACCTGGCTGCAGACGGTGATCTTGCAGGCTCCGCGGCTTGACGAGGCGGCGGCGTTGGCCCGCACCGCCGCGCGCGCGTGCCAGCGGCCGCTCAAGGCGCTCATCGGGCCGCTCGCGCAGGTCGAGTCCGCGCGCCAGGGGCTAGGCCTCGCGGGCGCGGAGACGACGCTCGACGAGGCCGAGGTGCTCTTCACGCTGCCGCTCTGCGACCTGCGCGTTCCGGCCGCGCTCGCCGAGGGGCGCGTGCGCTGTCGGCAGAGCGAGCCAGCCGATCTGCCGCAGCTGGTGCGCTGGCGGAAGGAGTTCTTGCTCGAGACCGGCCTCGAGCGAGAAGGACCCGGGCTCGAGGAGGCGGCGCGCAACACCGTCGCGCTGGCGCAGGGAGACGGACGGCTCTACACGCTCGTGGAGGGGTCGGCGCCGGTCGCCACGACGGCGTTCAACGCAGTGATCTCGGGGGCCGCAGGACTGCAGATGGTGCAGATCGGCGGCGTCTTCACTCCCAAGGAGCTGCGCGGAAAAGGCCATGCGCGCGCCGCCGTGGCCGGGCAGCTTCTCGACGCCCAGGGCCGCGGCGCCGCCAGGGCCGTGCTCTTCACCGGCCGCGAGCAGCGCCCGGCGCAAGCTGCATATCGATCGCTTGGATTTGTCGAGAGCGGCGACTACGCGCTGGTCTACTTTCGCGAACCGGCCCTGCTCTGATCAGCCGCGCTTGGCGCCGGCGATGATGCGCGCGAAGTCGTCGCTCTTGAGGCTGGCGCCGCCGACCAGCGCGCCGTCCACGTCGGCCTGGCCGAGCAGCTCGGCGGCGTTGTCGGGCTTGACGCTGCCGCCGTACTGGATGCGCATCTGGTCGGCGGCGCGCAGCCCGCACAGCTCGCGCACCAGGCCGCGGATCTGCGCGTGGACTTCCTGCGCTTGCGCCGAGGTGGCGTTCTTGCCCGTGCCGATGGCCCACACCGGCTCGTACGCGAGGGTGATCTTGTCGGCGGCCGCGGCGCCCTGCCCTTCGAGCGCCGCGCGCACTTGCCGGGAGACGACCTCCCAGGTGCGGTTCGCCTCGCGCTCTTGCAGCGTCTCGCCGACGCAGACGATGGGCAACAAACCCGCGCCCAGCGCGGCCTCGAGCTTCTTTCGCACCAGCTCGTCGGTCTCGCCGAAGAGCTGCCGCCGCTCGCTGTGGCCGAGGATGACGCCGTCGCAGCCGACCTCGACCAGCATCGCCGGGCTGATCTCGCCGGTGAACGCACCCTGCTTCTCGAAGTGGCAGTTCTGCGCGTAAAGCTTGATGGGCGAGCCGACCAGCGCGGCCTTGACCGGCGCGAGCGCGGTGAACGGCGGAGCCACGGCCACCTCGGCGGCCGAGTCGGAGAGCCTGCCGCGCAGCTCGCGCACCAGGGCCGCGGCCTCGGCCGTCGTCTTGTACATCTTCCAGTTTCCACAGACGAACGGCCTTCTCATGTCACTCCTCCAGCACCTTCACGCCCGGCAGCTCGCGGCCTTCGAGGTACTCGAGCGAGGCGCCGCCGCCCGTCGAGACGTGCGTGACCTTGTCGGCCAGCCCAAGCTCGGCGATGGCGGCCGCAGAGTCTCCGCCGCCGACCACCGTGATTGCCCCGCGCCGGGTCGCGGCCACGAGCGCTTCGGCGACCGCTCTGGTGCCCGCAGCGTACTCCGGCGTCTCGAACATGCCCATCGGGCCGTTCCAGAAGACCGTCGCCGCGGTGGCCAGCCGATTTCGATAATTTTCGATAGTCTTCGGCCCGATGTCGAGGCCGAGCTTGCTCTCGGAGATGCTCGGCCCCTCGAGGTAGGTCTTGACGCCTCCCTTGGGCTCGGACGCGACCACGTGATCGACCGGCAGCGAGATCACGACCTTGCTCCTGGCGGCCTTCTCCAAGATGCGCTTTGCCACCTCGACCTTGTCCTTCTCGACGCGGCTCTTGCCGATCTCGACGCCTTGCGCCGACAAGAAGGTGTAGGCCATGGCGCCGCCGATGAGGATGCCATCCACCTTGGTCATCAGCTGATCGATGACCTTGATCTTGTCGGAGACCTTGGCGCCGCCGAGCACGGCCAGGTACGGCTTCTTGGCGCCCTTGAGCAGCGGGGCCAAGAACTGCATCTCGCGCGCGACCAGAAACCCCGCGGCCTTCTCCTTGACGAAGCGCACCATCCCGACCGTGCTGGCGTGGGCGCGGTGCACGGTCCCGAAGGCGTCGTCGATGTAGACGTCGGCGAGCGCGGCGAGCTGGCGCGAGAACTCCTCGTCGTTCTTCTCCTCCTCGGCGTGGAAGCGCACATTTTCCAGGAGCAGCACGCTGCCTTCGCGCTGCTCCGCCGCCAGCTTCTTCACCGCGTCGCCCACGCAGTCGTCGGCCAGCGTCACATCGCGGCCGAGCAGCTGCGACAAGCGCGCGCCGGCCGGCTCGAGCGAGAGGTCTGGCACGACCTTTCCGTCGGGCCGCCCCAGGTGCGACGCCAGGATCACTTTTGCGTTTTTCGATAACGCAAACTTGATGGTCGGCAGCGCCGCCTTGATGCGCGCGTCGTCGGTGACCTCGTGGCCCTTCTGGGGCACGTTGAAGTCCACCCGGATGAAGACGCGCTTGCCGGTCAGGTCGAGCTGGTCGATCGATTTCATCGGCATGCAGCGCGCCCTACAGCTTGCTGGCGACGAGCTTGGCCACGTCGATCATGCGGTTCGAGAAGCCCCACTCGTTGTCGTACCAGGCGAAGACCTTGGCGAACTTGCCGTCGGGGCTGACCAGCGTCTGGGTCGAGTCGAAGATCGACGAGTGCGGGTTGCCGTTGTAGTCCACCGAGACGGTGAGATCGGTGTTGTACTCGAGCACGCCCTTGAGCTTGCCCTCGGCGGCCGACTTGAAGGCGGCATTGATCGACTCGGCGCTCGCGGCCTTGGTGAGCAGCACGCTCAGGTCCACCAGCGAGACGTTGGGCGTGGGCACGCGGATCGAGGTGCCGTTGATCTTGCCCTTGATCTCGGGAATCACCTCGTGCAGCGCCTTGGCCGCGCCGGTCGAGCTCGGGATCATCGAGAGCGCGGCGGCGCGCGCGCGGCGCAGGTCCTCGTGCGGCAGATCGAGGATGCGCTGATCGTTCGTATAGGAATGGATGGTCGTCATCAGGCCCGTCTCGATCCCGAAGGTGTCGACCAGGACGCGGACCAGCGGCGCGAGGCAGTTGGTGGTGCAGCTCGCGTTGGAGATGACGTTGTGCGCCTTGGGGTCGTACTTCTCGTGGTTGATGCCGAAGGCGACCGTGAAGTCCTGCCCCTTGGCCGGCGCGCTGATGATGACCTTCTTGGCGCCCGCGGCGAGGTGCTTCTCGGCGTCGGGCCGGTTGGTGAAGCGGCCCGAGCACTCGAGCGCGATGTCGATGCCGAGCGCCTTGTGCGGCAGCTCGCTCGGGTCGCGCTTGGCGCTGACGGTGATCTTCTGGCCGTTGACGACGATGGCGTCGTCGGTGCTCTCCACCTGGCCGTCGAAGACGCCGTGCACCGAGTCGTACTTGAAGAGGTGCGCGAGCGTCTTCGGCTTGTCGATGTCGTTGATGAGCGCGATGTCGAGCTTCTCGTTCCGCCCGAAGGCAGCGCGCAGGATGTTGCGGCCGATGCGTCCGAAGCCATTGATCGCGTAGCGAGCCATGCGAGGCCTCCAAGTGGTTGAAGTGGGGGCGCGAAACTAAGGGCGGCAGGCAGATCCGTCAAGCGGCACGAAGCGCAAAGGGCCCCTCTCGGGGCCCCGCGGCAAAGCGCACTGTCCGGCGATGAAACTAGGCCGCGCCCTTCACTTCGGCGCGCTCGCGGGCGAGGTCCTGGGTGATGAGATCGATCAGCTCGGTGGAGAGCGACAAGAGCTGCCGCGGAGTGTAGCCGCTCTCGCGGAGCTCCTTGTAGAACGAGCGCGCCAGGATCCTCGTCGCGGCCGCGCGGTCGATCGCGAGCGGCGCAGCACCCATCACAGGCGACGACGGGGCAGCGGCTTGGGTCGAGAGCTTGTCCGACACGAGTACCTCCAATTGGAATGCGGAACTGCGGACGACGATGGACCGTGCAACCCCCCTGCCGTCGCGTCGATTCCAGAGCATCAACAACAATTTCAGGGACTTGTCATGCCGCGGCGCGGCGATCCGCCACGGGTGGGTGCGCAGCGCGCGACGCGGAAAGCCTCGGTCAACTGCCCGACTGCATAGAAGGTTTCGCACCGCAGCGCGTTGCAGCGAGCGCTCCGTTGCGGCCACCGCAAGCACGCCCTACAGTGCGCCGCCCCGAAAAAGAGGCTCTCTGATGAAGCTGCACATCCGATCGCACGGCGGCGAGCTGACGGTGCCGAGCCAGAGCGAATTCCTCGTGCTCTGGAACCGCGGCGTCATCGCTCCCGACGACCTCGTCAAGCGCGACGGCGTCGAGCGCTGGGTCCCGGCGGGCGAGCTGCCCTGGATCCGCGGCACCACGCTAGACGAGAAGAGAGACGGTCGCCAGCTCATCTGGATTACGATAGCGCTGATGATCCTCGGCCTGTGCGGCGTCATTTATCTGAAGAACCACCCGAGCGCGGTCACAAGGCACGTCCTCCCCAAGGCCTCGGTCAAGGCCGTTCCAAGCAATCAATAGTGAGTGGAGTCTATTCAATGCCGAAGGCGATCTGGGAAGGCAAGGAGTGCGACGTGCTGGTCTCGAAGGACCTCGAGGCCAACTGGTCGGTGAGCATCCTCTCGGGCGAGTACGACCCGGTCAGCATCATCAAGCGCCCCGCCGCTCCCGTGATGATCAAGGTGCGCGCGAAGAGCCGCTGGCAGGCGCTCGACCAGGGCTTGCGCTCGCTCAAGGCCCACGGGCGCATCTCCGACTTCACGCTCGAGCCGCGCCCGGCCGAAGAGATCGCCGCCGAGGAAGCCGCCAAGGCCAAGGCGGCCGCCAAGAAGGTCGCGGGCGCGAAGCCTGGGCCAGCGACCGAAGAGGAAGAAGAAGAGGCCTGAGCCCGGCCGGGCGGCGAGCCGACGCAGCCGTGAGCGCGACGCTATTTCGCTGACCGCTTCCGGATCGCCTCGAACAGATCCGGCAGCGCCATCGAGTTGGCCTTGTTGGCGATGAAGGTCGGGATCGACCCGCCCGGGTCTGTGTAGAGATAGTAGGTCGCGCGGGTGCGACGGCCGCCGTCGAGGACCTCGAGCTTCCAGCTCCCCTCGTTGACCTTGAGCCGCACCGCGCGGTCGCTCGGCGGCGGGCCCTCGTTCGAGAGTGTCCAGGTGGTGCCCGCCATGCCCTTCGGGTCGAGCTTGACGGCCACCACCCAGTCGCGGCGCGAGACCATGGGCGCGTTCATGATCGCCCAGGTGATGACCTCGTCGTCGGTGCGGCGGATGACCTTGGCGTCCTCGAGGTACGGCATGAACTCGGCGTAGTGCTCGAAGTCGGTGATCACCTCGTAGACCTTCTCCGGCGGGGCGTCGATCTCGCCGATGGCGCGCACCTCGCGCACGTCGCTGCCTGGCTTGTTGCGCACCCAGACGCCGAACGAGAGCTCGCAGCAGTCGCCCCCTTTGCAGGCCTTCTTCTCGCGCAGGCAGTCGCTCTTCTTCTGCTCCCACGGCTGCTCGTCTGCGCGCGCTGCGAGGCAGACCAGCGCCGCTACAAGAGTGCCCGCCAAGCGAGTTCGCATCGGACCATGTTCGGCGCGCCGGAGGGGCCGTGTCAAAGCGTCGGCCCGTTGTGCTAGACGCAGCGCATGGAGCAAAACGCGCATCGGCTGATCGCGGACCTGCGCGAAGGCGACGAGGTGCGGGGCATCTACCGGGTGGCGCGCAAGGCGCTGCCGCTCTCGCGCTCGCGGGGCACGCGCTTTCTCGCGCTGACGCTTGCCGACCGGAGCGGCGAGCTCGAGGCGCGCGCGTTCGACGACGCCGAGAAGCTCGAGCCGCTCTGCAAGCCCGGCGGGTTCGTGCGGCTGCACGCGCTGGTCGAGCGCTACAAGGGCCGCCTCGAGCTGAAGCTGCTCGAGCTGCAGGCCGCGGGCGAGGACGAGGTCGCACTGGACGACTTTACGCCCCGCTCGCGCTTCGACACGGCGACCATGCTCGCCACCCTCCGCGGCCTGGTCGTGCAGGTGAAGAACCCGCACGTGCAGAAGCTGCTCCTCGGGTTCCTCGACGACCCCGAGCTCTCCGCGGCGCTGCAACGCGCGCCGGCCGCCAAGAGCGTGCACCACGCCTTCGTCGGCGGCCTGCTCGAGCACACGCTCTCGGTGCTGCAGCTCGGCTGGCGCCTCTGCGACCACTATCCACAGCTCGACCGCGATCTGGTGACGGCCGGGTGCATCCTCCACGACCTGGGCAAGACCAGGGAGCTCTCGCCTGAGCCACCCTTTGAATATACCGATCAGGGCAAGCTGGTCGGGCACCTCGTGCTCACCTGCCAGTGGATCCACGAGCGCGCGCGCCGCATCGAGGGGTTTCCGCAGGCGCTCGAAGATCACCTCGTGCACCTGGTGGTCGCGCACCACGGCGCCCTCGAGCACGGCAGCCCGAAATTGCCGCAGACGCTGGAGGCGCTGGTCGTCCACGAGCTCGACGCGCTCGACAGCCGGGTGCAGTCCTTCACCGCGCTGATGGCCAAGGACAAGGGCGAGGGCCGCTGGACGGAGTGGCAGCGCCTCTACGATCGACCGCTCTTCAAGGGCCCCTCGTGGGACGGGCGGCCGCTTCCCGTAGACGAGCGGCGCTTCGCCGGGTCAGGACTCTACGAGCCCGAGCGGCCGCGCGAGCCAGGCCTCGTGCCGGTCGTGGTCGAAGCTGCGGAGCCGCCCATTCCGCTCCCTGCGCCGCGCGCGCGCCCGCCGGCGCTCTGGGAGCGCCCGCCGCCGGCGCCGCGCGAGTACGCCCTCAAGTCGCCCGACCGCGAGTTCGCCGCGCTCGCGCCGCCGGGCGGTCCAAGGCCCGAGGAGCCCGCGCTGCCCGCGCGTCCCGCTGCGCAGAAGCCCGCCGAGCCGCTGCCGCTCGACCTCTTTCCGCCCCGGGACTAGGGCGTGTCCGCAAACTCCGGACCGAGCCCGAGGGATGAGGACCAAGCAGCACAAGGCGCGAGGAGGGAGCCGTACTTTCTGTACGGCGACGACGAGCAACGCAGCGATGCGCCGGTCATCGGCCGTCTGGCGACGGGAGGAATTTGCGGACACGCCCTTAGAGCACCGATCGGGTTGAAGGACCGAGGAGAACGGTCGAGTCGCAAGCAGCGCAAGGAACGACGAGGAGCCGTACTTTCTGTACGGCGACGAGGAGAGACGCGGCGATGCGCAGCGAATCGGCCGAGTGGGTTGCCCAGCAACCCGCGGTTGTCCGACGGGATTCAACCCGTTCGGTGCTCTAGCAGTAGACTGGCGAGGCCCATGCAGCCCTTCCAGCGCACCGCCGCCATCTTCGACATCGACGACTCGCTGCTCGACGGCAACGCCGGGACCATCTTCACCTGGTACCTCTACTCGAACCGCGAGATGGCCCAGGCCGTGCGCAGCGGCATCCCGCGCGCGCTCTACGACTACGCGCGCAAGCGGCTGAGCGAGGCCGACATGGTCGCGCTCGGCTCCAAGTGCCAGCAAGGGATCCGCGCCGATCACCTGCGGGACCTCGCGCGCCGCTGCTTCGACAAGCACGTCAAGAAGCGGGTCACGCAGGGCGGCCTGCGCACCGTGCGCCGCCACTTGATGATGGGCCACCTGGTGCTGGTCGCGTCGGGCTCGCCGCAGGCCATCATCGACGAGGTGGGCCGCTTCCTCCACGCGCACGAGGCGGTCGGCACGCGCGCGCTCGCCAAGGACGGGGTGATGAGCCCCGACCTGATGGCGCCGGTGGTCTTCAAGGAGGGCAAGCGCGAGACGGTGAAGGGCATCCTCGCGCGGCACGGCATCGACGTCTCGAAGAGCTATCTCTACTCGGACAGCGTGGCCGACACGCCGCTCTTCGAGGAGGTCGGCCACCCGGTGGTGATCAACCCGAAGCCCGCCTTCCGCGCCGAGGCCGTGCGCCGCGGCTGGGAGGTGGTCGAGTGGAAGGGCCGCTGGAAGAAGGCCGACACCGAGGACGACCTCGGCGACGAATGGCTCAGCTGGGAGAGCTGAGGCGGACTACTTGTCGACGCTGAACCCCGAGTCGGCGATGGCCTTCTCGAGATCGGCGTGCTTCACCTTGGCGTCGTCGTAGGTCACGGTGACCTCCTTCTTGGTCTTGTCCGAGGCCACGGCGCCAACGCCCTTCACGTCCTTGAGCGCCGATTCGGTGCGGGCCGCGCAGCCGCCGCAGTGCCAGCCGGCCACCTTGATGGTCTCGGTCTTGTCGGCCGCGAGGGCGGCGGTGCTGAGGGCAAGAGCGGTGAGGACGCCGAACATCACGGTCTTCATGGAGAGCTCCTTCGCGAAGGGCGGAAGCGTCGAGCCGCCGCGAGCTGCTGTCAAGGGTTTGGATGCCGGCCGCGGCCGACCAATTCACGCCGCCGGAAGTCGCAGCAGCTTGCGCGCGTTTGCAGTCGTCGCCGCGGCCAGCGTGGCCAGCGGCTCGCCGCGCAGGTCCGCGAGGCGGGCTGCGGTCAGAGCGACGTAAGCGGGCTCGTTGCGCTTGCCGCGGTGGGGCACCGGCGTCAAGAACGGGCAGTCGGTCTCGATCAAGAGCCGCTCGAGCGGGATGCGCCTGGCCGCGTCGCGCAGCGCCTCGGCCGTCTTGAAGGTCACGACGCCGGCGATGCTGATCGACAAGCCCAGCTCGAGGTAGCGGCTGGCGGCCGTCCAGTCGCCGGTGAAGCAATGGATGGCGCCGCCCTCGGGGCCGAGCGAGGCCTTGAGCACTGCGGCGGTGTCCTCGTCGGCCTCGCGCGTGTGCACCACGACCGGCTTTCTGAGTGTCTTGGCGAGGGCGAGCTGCCGCTCGAAGACCGCCCGCTGTACCGGCCTTGGCGAGTGGTCGTAGTGGTAGTCGAGGCCGCACTCGCCGATCGCGGTGATAGATTTATCACCGCACAGCAGGCCGAGCGCAGCGAAGTCGGCCTCGGTGGCGCTGGCCGCGTCATGCGGATGGACGCCTGCGGTCGCGGAGAAGAACGCCGGGTCCGTCTTTGCCAGCGCGAGCGTCTCTTGCGCAGCCCAGAGCCCGCTCCCACCAGGCGTCCGCGGCGCGCGCCACTGGCCGATGAGCACCACATGGACGAGCCCCGCGGCCCGCGCGCGCGCGATCACCTCGGCGCGGTCCTGTCCGTACTCGTCGAAGTCGAGGTGCGCGTGCGAGTCAATCAGCATGCGGCTTGTCCGGGGCTGTTTTCGCGGAATCTTGCGCCGTCTCGGTCGCAGCCTGCGCAGCCAACTCGCCGAGCAGCTCCTTGCACAGGTCGGCCAGCTCGCCCTGACCCGAGCTCAAGTCGCGCAGCGTGGCCAGCGCGGGGTCGGTTCCCAGCTCTGCGAGGCCCTCGGCGGCGTCCATGCGCAGATCGTCGGACAGCTCGGCGTCCTGGGCCAGCTTCAGCAGCCGCTCGGCGGCGCCCGGCGCCTTCAAGCGTCCGAGCGCGCGCAGTGCCGCCCCGCGCGCCGGCTCGCCCTCTTCGTCGGCCAGCTCTTCGAGCGCGGAGGTGGCCTCGGTCACGCCGAGCCGACCGGCCCACTCGACAGCCATCGGCCGATCATCACCCGACGCCGCGGCCCGCTCTGCGAGGTGCTCCTTGCCCCGCGCGTCGCCAAAGCGCGCCATCGCCGCCGCGAGCAGCGTCTTGTCAAACTCGCCCAGCGCCTCCGCCTCCTCGCCCTCCCAGAGCGCCGCCAGGGCCGGCAGGGCCGCCGCGTCGCCGAGCGTGACGATGCCGGAGAGCGCCTCTTGCCGCCGATGGCCCTCCGCCAGCGCGGCCTGCAGCTCGGGCAGCGCCGCGGGATCGCCCGCCTCGGCCAGCGCCGTCGCCGCCGCAAAGCGCATCGGCTCCTCGCCCGAGGTCAGCACCTGCCTCACCTGCACGCGCGCCGTCTCGCCCGGCAATCGCGCCGCGGCAAAGACGGCCGCCGTGCGCACGGAGGCCACCTTGTCGGCGAGCAGCGCCAGCACCGACGAGGCGTGCTTGTCCAGGTTCTCGGGCTTTCTCATCATCCGCACCGCCGAGAGCGCCACCTGCCGGACGGTCGACTCGTCGTCGTCGAAGAGCGCGTCCAGACGCGCGACCAGCGCCGCGGCCGCCTCGCCGTCCCCATTGCGCCAGCGCTCGAGCAGCGCGCGCGCGACATCAATCCGCACCGCGCCGTTCTTGGCCGAGAGCGCCTCCGCCAGCGCGGCCACGTCCTCGACGGGCTCGTCGTCGCCCGGCGCTCCGGCCGGCTCGGCCTCGCTCGGCTGCGCTGCCGGCGCGTCCTTCTTGCCGCCTTTCAACCAGGAGAAGAGTCCCATCACTTCACCTTCGCGCCGGGCTTGACGTCGGCCGGCAGCTCGACGGCGGTGTGCACCCGCGTGCCGCCGTCCGAATAGAGGATCATCCCGTGCGAGACCAGCCCCTTGCCGAAATCGCGCGGGGGGAGATTGGCAACCACGCAGACCATCTTGCCGACCAGCTCCTCGGGCGCATAGCTCGCGGCGACCCCGCTGGCGATGGTGCGCGGAGTGGCCTCGCCCAGGTCCACGGTCAACTTAAGCAATTTGTCCTTCTTGGGTACTTTCTCGCAAGCGAGCACCTTGCCGGCGCGGAGGTCGAGGGCGCCAAATTGATCGATGCTGATAGGCGCGAGCGGAGCTGCGTCGGCCTGCGGCTCGCGGCTCGCGGCTTGCGGCTTCTCCAAGACCGGCGATTCCTTTGGTTTGAAGGTATCGGTGAGCTTCTTGATATCGGCGTCTTCGACGCGGCGGATGAGAGGCTTGGGTTCGCCGATGCGGGTGGCGAGCCATTCATTCAACGGCATGTCCAAGGGTCCGCCCGATTGGGCCGCGAGGCCCTTTGCATACTCGGGCAGCACCGGCGCCAGCAGGCGGCCGCAGAGGCGGGCGATGACGACCGCGGTCGTCAAGGAGCGATGGGCAGACGCGCGATCGGTCAACATCAACTTCCAGGGCTGCTCGCGCTGCATCAGCTCATTTCCTACCGACGAGAGCTTCAATACTTCCTGGATCGCCGATCTGGTATCGCAGGCCTGGTAGTGACTCCAGACCTTGTCTTCAGCATCCTTGTTCGAGAAGCCCTGCGTCGCGGTTGCGTCGAAGCGGCCCTCGAAGTTCTTGTGCAACAAATTGAGCGCGCGGTTGGCGAGGTTGCCTACGTTGTTGAGCAGCTCGCCGTTGACGCGGTTCTTCAACTCACTGAACGACAAATCAATGTCGCTTAAGTTGGGTCCCAGATTGGAGGCGAGGAAATATCGCAGCCACTCGGGGTCCAGGCCGGCGTCGAGATATTGGCGCGCGTTGACGAAAGTGCCGCGCGACTTGCTCATCTTCTCGCCCTCGATGCCGAGCATGCCGTGCACGTGCACGCGCGAGGGGCGCTGGTCGCCCGAGGCGTTGAGCATCGCCGGCCAGAAGAGCGTGTGGAAATAGACGATGTCCTTTCCAATGAAGTGCTCGACGCGCACGCCGGAGCCGGGCTCCAGCTCATCGCTGGCCTGCCTGGGCCACCACTCGCGGAACTTGTCGCCAAAGAGGTGCTCGGTCGTGCTCAAGTACCCGATAGGAGCGTCGAGCCAGACATAGAAATATTTGTCCGGCTCTCCGGGGATATTGAAGCCGAAGTAAGGAGCCTCGCGCGAGATGTCCCAGTCCTTGAGCCGCTCCTTCATCCAGCCGTCGATGAAGTTCTTGATCTCGGGCTGCAGCGCGCCCTCCTGGGCGGTCCAGCGCTCGAGGAACGCCTGTGACTTGGACAATTGGACGAAGTAATGGTCGCTCGAGCGGCGGACCGGAGGCGTCCCGCAGATGGCGCAGCGAGGCTCTTTCAGATCAGTCGGCTCATAGGTGCTGCCGCACTTCTCGCAAGCGTCGCCATATTGGTCGGGCGTGCCGCACTTGGGGCAGGTGCCCTTGACGAAGCGGTCGGGCAAGAAGCGCTTGTCCACCTCGCAATAGAACTGCTCGACGGCGCGCTTCTCGATCATTCCCTTTTCGCGCAGCGCCTCAAAGACGCGCTCGGCGTGGCGCCGGTTCTCGTCGGAGTGGGTCTTATAGAAGTCGTCGTGAATGACGCCGAAGTCGCGATAGTCGCGCTTGTGCTCTTCGTACCAGCGGGCGACGAACTCTTCGGGCGACACGCCGGCCTTGCGCGCGTTCACCTCGATGGGCGTGCCGTGCTGATCGTCGGCGCAGACAAAGACGACGTTCTTGTCGCCATGGATGGCGCGCAGCGCGCGCACGTAGACGTCGGTCTGGACCGCCTCGACCAGGTGGCCAAGGTGGATGCTGCCGTTGGCATAGGGCAGCGCCTGCGTGATGAGAAAGCGGGTCATCGCGCCCGTCTACCACGGCGCGCGTCCGCTGGCCCTAGCCGCAATGACAAGCAAATAGGCGCCGCGGGGTACCGGCCGCGGGCAGGCGGGAACCCGCCGCTCGGAACGGGCGCCCACCCGACTGAGGTGGCTCGCTGCGCTCGCACTTTAACCCTTGATCCTCGCGACGGGTTCCCGCCTGCCCGCTGCCTATTTGCCAGACATTGGGGGGAATTTGAAAATGGAACCCAGTGAGTCAGCTTGAGTCTTCAAACGCGACCACCTGACGTCTCTTCCCCCCCCCTCAATGTCAGGCAGATGGGCGGATAGGCCGCCGGCAGGCAGAGGCCCGTCGCGAGGATCAAGGGCTCCCGCGGCAAGAAATCCGATCGCTGCGAGCGCAGCGAGCCACCTCACGCGGGTGGGCGCCCGTTCCGAGCGGCGGGCCTCTGCCTGCCGGCGGCCGGTA
>JBBRMA010000068.1:0-26889 GCA_038231075.1 Myxococcales bacterium
GTCCACCGCTCCTCGCGCAATAGCGCCCATTCCTGCCTCGAAATCTTCTTTCTGCTCATGTGCACCTCCCGCGACAAAATCGGGCGGCGCCGCGCGGAGGTCAGCCGATTTCAAGGGATGCGGCCGAGCGGACGGTCACGATCATGGCGCGCTCCCCGCCTGGTCGCGTCGCGCGAAGGAGAGCTGCAGCTGCCGCCGTGCGCGCGAGAGCCGCGACATCACGGTGCCGATGGGGATGCGCGCGAGCTCGGCGATCTCCTTGTACGAGAGGCCTTCCAGCTCGCGGAGCACGAAGACCTCGCGGAACTCGACGGGCAGCGCCTCGACGGCTTCATTGAGATGGCGGGCCTCGGCGGACCTGAGCAAGAGCACCTCGGGCGTCTCGGGGGCCCTGCCCGCCAACGCGGCCTCGCTGTGCGCGTCCTCGTCGACGCGCCCTCCCGAAGACCATCCTGGCAGGTATGGACCCGGGGGAGCGCGGCTCATTCCCCGGAGCCAGTCAGCCAGGCGCTCGGTGGGGACCGGCCGCCGGGGGGCAGAGGCCGAGCCAAATCAGTGAGGCCTGTTTCCACAAACGAGCCTTGCCGGCTTGAGTCTTTCTTAAGAACTCAAGCCGGCGGAGGTCGCAAACCTATCGCCTTGCCTCCTCCGGCTGCAGCGACACCGCGGGCAGCTCGAGCTTGCGCGCCTCGGCGTTGAAGGCGTCGAGCTCGGCGCGGAGCTGCTGCAGCCGCTTGAGTTGGGCCTGCAGCTCTTCGTCATACGAGGCGAACGCCTCGCGCAAGGCGGGCACCGGCGCGGCCTCGGCGCCCTCGAGGTTCCCGCGCAAGCTCTCGAATTTTTCGTTGAGCTGCACCGGGAAGCGCAGCGTGCCTTCGGTGCTCTTCACGTCCACCGCGACCAGGCGCCGCTCGACCTCGGTGAGCGCTGTGGTGGTTGATTCCGCTCGTGTGACCAGCGGCGCAAAGCGCTGGTCCTTGCTCGCCCGCCGGGTGAGCGCGGCGAGCTGCTCGCGCGCCGACCGCAAGGAGAGCACGGCCTCGTGCAGCGCCGACATCCGGTCCCTGACGGCGAGCTGCAGTTGCACCAGCTCGGCCAGCGCGCCGGGCGTCACCTTGATGCGCGGGTCAGGCGCGACCACCATGGTCGCGGTCGCAGCCTTCCCGTCAGCCTCGAGCCGCAGGGTGTACGTCCCTGGAATCACCATCGGCCCGCGCGGCGGCAGGCTCGGATAGAACGCGCCGGGCAGCTCCGCGGGCGGGTCGAAGCGCAGGTCCCACGGGAAGCGATTCATTCCCGCTTCAACGGGCAAGAGCTCGGCGGGCTTCTGCAAGTCGGGCCACTCTTGCGGCTGCTCGCCCTCGGTGCGATGCAGCTTGCTCGAGAGCGTGCGGACGATCTTGCCGTCCGCGGCGGCGATCTTGATGACCACCTCGCCGACCGGCTTGCTCTTGAAATAGTAATCAATGACGGCGCCCGCGGGCGGGTTCTCTCCAACCGGCAGCCGGCGGTCGAAGGACTCAGGCCAGAGCAGGCGCAGCGCCACTTGCGGCTCGTAGAGCTTGAGCTCGCCGACCCCGGCGCCGGCCGCGATCTGGCGCAGCGGGGTCACGTTGTCGAGGATCCAGAAGGCGCGCCCGTGCGTCGCGACCAGCAGGTCATCACCCTTGATGATCACGTCGTGCACCGGCACCGACGGCAGGTTGAGCTTGAGCGCCTGCCAGCGCGCGCCCGCGTCGAACGAGACATAGACGCCCGCCTCGGTGCCGGCATAGAGCAGCCCCTTTTGCCTCGGGTCCTCGCGCACGGCGCGGGTGAAGGCGCCCTCGGGGATGCCGGCCACGATGCGCTTCCAGCTCTTGCCGAAGTTCTCGGTGCGGAAGAGGTAGGGTTTCAGATCGTCGAGGCGGTGGCGATCGACCGCGATGGTGGCGGTTCCCGCCGCGTGGGGCGAGGCCTCGATGACGCTGACCGTGCCCCACTCGGGCAGGTCCTTGGGCGTGACGTTCTTCCAGGCGCCCCCGCCGTCGCGCGACACGTGCACGAGCCCGTCGTCGGTGCCGGCCCAGATCACGCCCTTCTCGAGAGGCGATTCGGCGAGCGCGAAGACGGTATCGAAATATTCGACGCTGGTGATATCGAGCGTGAGCGCGCCGCCCGACGGCTTCTGCTTCTCCTTGTCGTCGCGCGTGAGGTCCTTGCTGATCGCTTTCCAGGTGTGCCCCTGGTCGGCGCTCTTCCACACCACTTCAGAGCCCGCGTAGATCACGTCCGGGTCGTGCGGCGAGAGGAAGAGCGGCGTCAGCCATTGGAAGCGGTGCGCCAGCTCACCCGCGCCGCGGCCGGCGGTCTCGAACGGCCACGGCCCGAGCGCCTGCGTCTGCTCGGTGCGGTGGTCATAGCGGTTCATCGCGCCACCGCTGGTCGAGGCGAAGGCGACGTCGGGGTCGCGCGGATCGGGCGCGATATAGGCCGCCTCGCCGATACCCAAAGGATACCATTGCTGATCGCCGATCACGCCGCTGTCGGAGCGGCTCTGCACGGCGATGCTGGTGTTGTCTTGCTGCGCTCCATATAAGCGATAGGGAAAATGGTTATCAGCGGCCACGTGATAGAACTGCGCCGTCGGTTGGTTGTTGTCGGTGCGCGACCAGGTCTGGCCGCCGTCCAGGCTGATCGACGCGCCGCCGTCGCTGCTCTCGATCATCCGGCGCGAATCGTCCGGGTCCACCCACAGGCCGTGGTGGTCGCCGTGCTTCGCGGGCAGCAATTGCAGGCTCTTGCCGCCGTCGGTCGAGCGATAGAGTCCGGTATTGGCGAGATAGATCGTCTCGCGCGCTTTCGGGTCGGCCCAGATATGGCTGAAATACCAGGCGCGCTGGCGGATGCGCTCGTCGTCGCTGGCGCGGGTCCAGGTGTCGCCGCCGTCGTCGGAGACGAAGAGGCCGCCGGCCTTCGCCTCGACGCTGGCATAGACGCGGCGCCCATCGACCGGCGAGACCGCGACGCCGATGCGGCCGAGGTCTCCCTCGGGGAGGCCGTGGCCCGCCAAGTGAGTCCAGGTGGTGCCGCCGTCGTGCGAGCGATAGAGGCCGCTGCCGGGGCCGCCGCTCTCGAGCGACCAAGGCGAGCGGCGCACCTGCCAGAGCGCGGCGAAGAGGACTTGCGGATTCTGCGGATCGAAGGCCAGGTCGATGGCGCCGGTGTCGGCGTTCTTGAAGAGGATCTTGTCCCAGCTGCCCCCGCCGTCGCGCGAGCGGAAGACGCCGCGCTCTGCGTTGGGTCCAAAGGCGTGGCCGAGCGCCGCGACATAGACGAGGTCGGCGTTGCGCGGGTGCACGAGCACTTTGCCGATCTGCCTGGTGTCGGAGAGCCCCAGGTGGCGCCAGGTGCGGCCCGCGTCGTCGGAGCGATAGACGCCCTTGCCGTAGGTGACGTTGCCGCGGATGCAGGCCTCGCCGGTGCCGACGTAGAGGATGTTCGGGTCGGACTCCGCCACCGCCAGCGCGCCGATGGAGAGGTTGTCCTGCTTGTCGAAGATCGGCGTCCAGCTCTGGCCGGCGTTGTCGGTGCGGAAGACGCCGCCCGCGACGGCGCCGAAATACCAGGTCAGGGGCTGCCCGCGCACGCCGCTGACGGCCAGCGCGCGCCCGCCGCGGAAGGGGCCCACGGGCCGATAGCGCATTCCGGAGTAGAGGGCTTCTGGGACCTGCGCGGAGGCGCCGGCGGAGAGAAGAATCGCAGCCAGGGCGAGAGTGCGCTTGTGCATCGGGCCGGTCTACCACAGAGTCGAAGGCGTGAACCCGAGCCGCCTCGCCTCGCTGGCCCTCAAGACCTTTGGTTGGAAGTTCGAGGGCGACGTTCCTTCCGAGACGAAGTGCGTCTGCCTCGCGGTGCCGCACACCAGCAACTGGGACGGCGTGCTGCTGGTCGCGCTGACGCGCAGCATCGGCCTCGAGATGGAGTGGATGGTGAAGGACTCGTGGGTCAAGGGTCCGCTCCGCCCGTTGATGCGCGGCTTGGGCGCGGTCGGCATCAATCGCAGCCGCGCTACCAACGTCGTCGATCAAATGGTGGCTGAGTTCGGCCGCCGCGATCGATTCGTGCTCGGCATCCCGCCCGAGGGAACGCGCGCGCGGGCTGAGCATTGGAAATCAGGATTTTATCATATCGCGCTCGGCGCCAAGGTACCGGTGATTCCCGGGTACCTCGACTATGCGAGAAAGCGCGGCGGGCTTGGCCCGGCGATTCACCTCACCGGCGAGGTGGGCGCGGATATGAATCAGATCCGGGCCTTCTATGCCGCGAAGAATCCAATCGCGCAGGATCCGCGCAAGTCCGGGCCGATCCGTTTGCGCGAAGAGTGAGTCAGCGCAGCACTTCGTCGAGCACCTCGCAAAACCGCGCCGGCGCGTCGAGCCCTGCCATCTCCGCCGCCACGCGCCGCGCGCCCTCCCGCAGGTCCGCATCGCCGATCGCCCGGCCCACGGCCTCCCGCACCTCGGCGGCGGTCGCGGTCCCCGAGCGCACCGAGAGGCCCG
Source organism: Myxococcales bacterium (assembly GCA_038231075.1). Classification (GTDB taxonomy): domain Bacteria; phylum Myxococcota; class Myxococcia; order Myxococcales; family 40CM-4-68-19; genus JBBRMA01. Next base: position 4,542 of record JBBRMA010000068.1, read on the forward strand.
CGCCGGCGCGCACGATCGCCTCGGTGGCGAGGTACTGATCGAGGTTCCACGGCACGCCGACGACGGGCGTCCCCTCGGCCAGCGCCTGGTAGCCGGTGCTGCTGCCGCCATTCGAGACCACCACGGAGGCCCGCCGCGCCGCCAGGTCGCCACGCACGAAAGGGACCGCGCGCGCATTCGCCGGCAGCCGCGGCAGCGCGCGGCCGGCAGTGGCCAGCAGCACGTCACAGTCCAGGTCCGAGAGGCCCTCGAGAACGGCCGGCAGCGCGCGCAGGTTCCCCGACGAGCCGAGCGTGACGTAGACCAGCGGGCGGTCCTTGCCCAGGTCTTCGGGCGGGCCGGGCGCGTCCGGCGCCCACTGGACCGGCCCGAGGAAGCGCTGCGCCGCGGGCAGGCTCGCGAGCGGCACCAGCGACGGCGGGTCGGCGAAGAGCGTGACGTCGCCCCAGGTGAGCACGGCCTCGAGCGAGCCGAGCGGCTCAAGGCCATTCCGCTCGCGCAGCTCGTCGAGCGGCCGCGCGAAGTGGCGAAACACGTAGGGCCGCGCGAAGGGAAAGTGGCGCGCCGCGCGCCGAACGCCGAGCAGCCGCACCAGCGGGTGGTCCGGCAGGGGGTACTCCGCTCGCCGGGCGAGCGGGCTCCAGTATGCGTTGGCCAGCGCGATCACCGGCACCGATCGCAGCGGCCCGCTGACGGCCAAGGACCAGCGCAGGTCGGAGACGATGAGGTCTGGCCGCACCTCGTCGATGAGCCGCAGGTCGTCCTGCAGGTAGCCATCCAGCGTGCCCCGGTCGTAGAGGCGCAAGCCGAGCGCCAGCGCCCGCTCCGCACGCTCCGGCGAGATGGACCGAAGCGGCCAGAGGCGGAACGGCGCGTCCCCGAAGACGAGCGGGTCGCGGATGGCCGAGGCGAACTCCACCTGGTAGCGGGCGGCCGGCAGCGAGCGGGCAAGCGCCGCCAGGCGCACCACCTGCGCCAGCGTCACGGCCTCGGCGACGAAGAGAATCCGCGGGCGGCGAATCTGATTCATTTTTTGTTCATCGTAACCCACCAGATGGCTTTCGACTACTTGATCGCGGGCGGTGGGCTGCAGGCGGGCCTGATCGCGCTGGCCCTGGCGGACCGGCAGCCGTCGGCGCACGTCGGCATCGTCGAGCGCGGCCCGTCGCTCGGCGGCAACCACCTCTGGTCCTTCCACGCCGGCGACGTGCCTGCAGGCGGCCGAGGGCTGCTCGAGCCGCTGATCGAGGCGCGCTGGCCAGCCTACCTGGTCGCGTTTCCCGACCACCAGCGTCGCATCGACGAAGAGTACGCGGCGATCTCGTCGGCTCGGCTCCACGCGGCGGTGCGCGCGGCGCTGGCGAGGCGCTGCGGCGAGGTGCTCCTCTCGACCGGGATCTCCGAGGTGCGCCCCGGCGAGGTGCTGCTGCACGACGGCCGACTGCTGCGCGCGCGGCTGGTGATCGACGCGCGCGGCCCCGAGGCGCTGCCGGTGCAGGGCGGGTGCGGGTACCAGAAGTTTGCCGGCGTCGAGCTGCGCGTGCCCCGCGCGCCCGAGCTGCCCACCTTGATGGACGCGCGCGTCCCGCAGCTCGACGGCTATCGCTTCCTCTACGTGCTGCCGCTCGCGCCCGACCGCGTGCTGGTCGAGGACACGCGCTATTCGCTCTCGCCCGCGCTGGACGTGGCCGCGGTCGAGGGGGCGGCGCTCGATTGGGCGGCCGGCAACGGCCTGCGCGGCGAGGTGGTGCGGAGCGAGCACGGCGTCTTGCCGCTCCCTCTGGACCGCCTGCCCGACGACGCCGCCGGCCAGGTCCTCACCGCCGGCTACGCGGGCGGCTTCTTCCACCCGGTCACGGGCTATTCGCTGCCGGCGGCGCTGCGGCTCGCGCTCCACGTCGCGAGTTGCCTGCCCGAGGAGGCGTGCGGTCCCGGCCTCGCCGAGCTTCGCTTGGACCTGCGCCGGCAGCAGCGGTTCGCGCTCCTCCTCAACCGGCTCCTCTTTCGCGCCACCGCCGACCTCGAGCGCTGGCGCGTCCTCTCGCGCTTCTATCGGCTGCCCGCGGAGACGGTGCGCCGCTTCTACGCGCTGCAGAGCACGCGGGCCGATCGGCTGCGCATCCTCTGCGGCCGTCCCCCGACCGGTGTCTCCTTGCAGCGCGCGCTGCAGGCGGTGTGGCCATGAGCTCGGCAGCCTGGAACCTCCCGCAGCTCCCCTCCCCCGCGCAGCTCCTCGAGAAGCTGCTCGAGCCGCCCGCGCCGCGCCGGCTCCTCGAGCGGACCCTCACCGGACCCCTGCGCGACTTCCTCGCCCGGCCGGGCAAGGGTCTGCGCGCGCAGCTGGTCGCGCTCTGCTTCGAGCTGGCTGGGGGCCGCGGCGACCCGCCCGCCGCGCTCTGCCTCGGCATCGAGCTCCTGCACGCAGGATCGCTCATCGTCGACGACATCGAGGACGGCTCGAGCGAGCGCCGGGGCGCGCCCGCCCTGCACGCGCTCATCGGCGTCGGCCCGGCGCTGAACGCCGGCAACTGGCTCTACTTCGCCGCCCTGCAGCTCCTCGGCGACTTGCCCCTGCCGCCTGCCGAGCGCCTCGCCGCGCTCTGCCACGCCAACGCCGCGCTGGCCCACTGCCACGAAGGGCAGGCGCTCGACGTCGGTTTGCATGTCTCACAAGTGACTCAGAATGAGCTTGGCGACGCCTGGCGCGCCCTGGCGGAGCGCAAGACGGGCGGCCTCGCAGGGCTCGCCGGCTCGCTCGCGGCCCGCTGCGCCCAAGCGCCCGAGCGCGCGCGGGAGGCGCTCGAGTCTTTTGGCGTGCGGCTCGGCACCGCCTTGCAGCTGCTCGACGACGTCGGCTCGGCCGGCTGCGAGGCGAGGCGCGACAAGGGCTGCGAGGACGCGCGCAACGGCCGGGTCACCGCGTGCTGGGCGCTCGCCGCCGACCTGTGCACGGCAGAGGAGTTCGCCTCGCTGCGCCGCCTGGCCGAGCCGGTCGAGCGCGGCCTCGCCGAGCCGGACGCCCTGCTCGCCGCCTTGCGCGGACAGATCGGCTCCGCCGGCAAGGCCGTCGCAAATCGCCAGCTGCAGGACGCGATCCTCGAGCTGCGCCGCGCCATCGCCCCGTCACTCGCGCTCGACCGCGCCGCAGCACTGACGCGCCTCTTGGAGGAAAGCTATGGCTAGCGCAGCGGTGATCGGCAGCGGATTCGGCGGCCTCGCGGCAGCGGTGCGCCTGCAGGCCGCAGGCCACCGGGTCACGCTCTTCGAGGCGCGCGACCAGCCCGGCGGGCGCGCTTATGTCTATCGCGACGCCGGCTTCAGCTTCGACGCAGGGCCGACCGTGATCACGGCGCCGGAGTGTCTGGAGGAGCTCTTCACCGCCGCCGGACGGCGCCTCGCCGACTACGTCGAGCTGCTCCCGGTGAAGCCGTTCTACCGGCTGCAGTGGGCCGACGGCGACACCTTCGACTACGACGGCGCCGACATCGAGGCGCAGATCGCGCGGCGCTTCCCCGGCGACTCCGAGGGCTACGCGCGGTTCGCCGAGCACTCGCGCAAGGCCTTCGTCCGCGGGTACGAGGGGCTTGCCGCGGCGCCCTTCCTCCGCTTCGGCGACATGCTCCGGGCCGCGCCGGACCTGCTCAAGCTGCGCGCGGACCGCTCGGTGTACAAGACCGTCGCGGGCTTCGTGCACAACGAGAAGCTGCGCGAGGCGCTCAGCTTCCACTCGCTCCTGGTGGGCGGAAATCCGTTCGAGACCAGCTCGCTCTACACGCTCATCCATTGGCTCGAGCGGCGCTGGGGTGTCTTCTTCCCCCGCGGCGGCACGGGCGAGTTGGTCTCCCAGCTGGTGCGGCTCTTTCAAGAGCTGGGCGGCGAGCTGCGCCTCTCGACACCGGTGCGCGGCATCGAAGTGGACGGGCGCGGCCGCCACCTCGTGACGACCGACGCCCTGCGCGCGGAGCCCTTTGATCTCGCGGTCTCGAACGCCGACGTGCACCACACCTATCGCGCGCTTTACGGTGAAATCCCCTCTGCGCAAGCCACCGCCAAGAAGCTCGAGCGGAGCGAGTGGTCGATGTCGCTCTTCGTCCTCTACTTCGGCGCGGAGGGAAGCTGGCCCGGCCTCGCCCACCACACCGTGCTCTTCGGACCGCGCTATGAGGGCCTCCTCCGCGAGGTGTTCCACGGCAGCCGCCTGCCCGAGGACTTCAGCCTCTACCTGCACGCGCCCACGGTGACCGATCCGTCGCTGGCGCCGCCTGGGTGCAGCGGCTTCTACGTGCTGAGCCCGGTGCCGCACCTCGCGCACGCGGACCTCGACTGGGAGGTGGAGGGGCCCCGCTATCAGGAGCGCATCCTCGCCTCGCTCGAGGCGCGCCTGTTGCCTGGCCTGCGCGCGCGGCTCAAGACCGTGCGCCGCTTCACGCCGCGCGACTTCCAGAGCGAGCTGGCGGCCTATCAGGGCGCGGCCTTCTCTCTGGCGCCGCTGCTCACCCAGAGCGCCTGGTTCCGTCCGCACAATCGGGACCCGCAGATCCCGAACCTCTACCTGGTCGGCGCCGGCACGCACCCGGGCGCGGGGCTGCCCGGCGTCATCAATTCAGCCAAGGCGACCTGCGAGCTGATCGCGCGCGACTTCGCCTCGCGGGAGGCCGCGTGAGCTACCAGGGCGTGCTCGCGGCCAACTCGAAGAGCTTCGCGCTCGCGGCGCGCCTGCTCCCGCGCGGGATGGCCGAGGACGCCGCGGTGGTCTACGCCTTCTGCCGGCGCGCCGACGACGCCATCGATCGCGCCCCCCTGCGCGAGCAGCCAGCCGCGCTGCAGGCGCTGCGCGCGCAGGTGGACGCCGCCTGGTCGCACGCCGCGCCGGCCGACGCGCTGCTCTCGGCGCTGCAGGAGGTGGCGCGCCGCCGGCAGATGCCCCGCGCCTACTTCGACGAGCTGCTCGACGGCATGGAGATGGACGTGCGCGGCCAGGACTACGCCACCCTCGACGAGCTGCTCGGCTATTGCCACCGCGTCGCCGGCACCGTCGGGCTGATGATGTGCCACGTGCTCGGCGTCCGCTCGGCCAAGGCGCTGCGCCACGCGGCCCACCTCGGCATCGCCATGCAGCTCACCAACATCTGCCGCGACGTGGTCGAGGACTTCGCGCTCGGCCGCCTCTACCTGCCGCGCGCGGGCTTCAAGGGCGCGGTGCTGCCGGGCGGCCAGTTCCCCGAGCGGCTGCAGTTTCCGGCCAAGCTGGCCGTGCGCGCGCTGCTCGCCGAGGCGCGGCGCTACTACGCCTCGGCCGACGAGGGTCTGCGGCTGCTCGGCTGGCGACCCGCGCTGGCCATCCGCACCGCGCGGCTGGTCTACGCCGCCATCGGCGACAGGCTCGAGGCAATCGACTGCGACGTGCTCGCCGGGCGGGCCGTGGTGCCGCTCTGGCGCAAGCTGTGGCTGGCCGCGCGCGCCTTCGCCGCCGGGCTCCTCGAGTTGCCGCGCCGCCTCCCGGCGCTGCACGTCCCGCATCAAATCCCCGAGGTGGTGCTGAGGTTTCCCGATGACGTCCTTCCCCTCTGAGCTCGCCACCTACGTCGGCCGCGTCCGCCTCTTCGATCGCCGCGACTGGGTGGTCTACACGCTCTGGGTCGGGCTGCTCGGCTCGCTCACCCTCGCCACCCTCGGCTTCGCGCTGTTCGGCGCGCTGCACGGCGCCGCGCTGGCGCCCGAGGCGTGGCTGGTGCCGGGCGGCGCCGCGGTCTTCACCCTCGCCGCCGCCGTGGACGCGATCGGCCACCGGACCATCTACAAAGAAGAGATCCAGCGCGCCGAGTCGCTGGTGCACGGCGTGACGATCTTCTGCGGCATCGCCAGCTGCGTCCTGCTCTGCGCCGCTTACGGCGTCGGCCGCGCGGCGACCATCCCGGCCGCGGTGCTGACCTTCCTCTCCGTCCTCTACAGCCTGGTGGACGAGGCGTTCCACTGGCGCCGCTACGTCGCCGCGCGCTCCGACCGGGTCGAGGTCTGGAGCCACGTCTTCATCTTCGTCGGCCACCTGACGATGATGGCAGGATGGTGGGCATGGCTCCTCGGCGGCTATCGCGGCGTGGCCGAGACCCTGCTCGCGTTCGGCGGCCTGCGGTGACCAAGCGCAAGCTCAGCCTGGGCCGATATCGAGTGGCGGCCGCGGCGCAGCTCATCGGGCTTTCGCCGCACACGCTCCGCGTCTGGGAGCGGCGCTATGGACCGTTCGCCTCGCTGCGATCGCCGGGCGGCAACCGGCTCTATGGCGAGAGCGACGTCGAGCGGCTGCGGCTCCTCAAGCGGCTGGTCGATTCCGGCCACGCCATCGGCACCGTTGCGCCGCTCGCGACCTCCGAGCTCTTGCGCCGCGAGGAGACCATCCCCGGCGAGCTCTCGGCCGCGGCGGTGACGCGGGCGGCGCTGCGCGGGCTGGTGAATGCGGTGCGCGCGCTCGACATCCAGGCGGCCGACGATCTGCTGGCCCGCGCCTCGCTGGCGCTGCCGCCGCGCGAGCTGATCGAGGCGGTGGTCGCGCCGCTCTTGCAGCAGGTGGGCGCCGGCTGGGCCGCCGGAACGCTCGACGTCGCGCACGAGCACGCGCTCTCGGGCGTCCTCCGCAGCCAGCTCGGCGGCCTCTTGCGCGCGCTGCGGCCCGCTCCGAATGCGCCCGCGGTCATCATCGCCACGCCGGAGGGCGAGCTGCATGAGCTCGGAGCGCTCGGGGCCGCGCTGGTGGCGGCCGGCCTCGGCTATCGCGCCGTCTACCTCGGCCCCTCGGTGCCCGCCGCGGACATCGCCGCGACGGTGGAGAAGACCGCAGCCTGCGCGGTGCTCTTGTCCTGCAACTGCGCGCCCAGGCTGCGGCCCGCGGTGGCGGCGGTGCGGCGCGCGGTCGATGCGCGCGTGGCGGTGATCGCCGGCGGAAGCTCGGCGCCCGCGGACCTCGGCGGCGTCGAGCCTTTGGCGCTCGCCGATCTGGATGATCGGCTGCGGCGCGCGGCCAGGGCTACCGCGTGAGCGCGCTCCTGGCGGTGGTCGTCGCCCTCGCGTCACTCGTCGATCAAGGCGCCGCGGAGGTGAAGAAGGGCCACCTGCGCGAGGCGCACGCGCTCTTCGGCCGCGCCGTCGCCGAGCGGCCGGCCGACGGCGAGGCGCTGGCGTGGCTCGGCTTCACCACCCTCGAGTTCCAGCGCGACGAAGGCGCGGCCGAGCAGCGCATGGAGCGCGCCGTCGAGCTGTCGCCAAAGAGCTCCCGCGCCTTCTTGCTCCTCGGCGCGGTGCTGGCGAGGCGCATCGAGCAGTCCTCGATCTTCGGCAAGATCAGGCTCGCTCCCCGCCTGCGCCGAGCCTTTGAGCGCGCCGTCGAGCTCGACCCGAGCTCGACCGACGCGCGCCTCGCCCTGCTCCGCTTCGGGCTGCACGCGCCCTCGATCGCGGGCGGCGGCTTGGACAAGGCGCGCGCGCAAGCCGAGGCCATCGGCCGCCTCGACCCGCTCGCCGGTGCCTTGGCAAAGGCCGAGATCGCCGCGCACGAAGGCGAAGACGCGGCCTCTCTTCTCGAGCGCGCTTACGAGCTGGCCAAGACCGCCGAAGGGCGCGGCGCCGCCCTGGCCGCGCTTGGCCAGCTCGCGCTCACGTCGGGCAGGCCGGTGGAAGCCGCCGCCCACTTCCGCCGCGAGGTGCGCGAGCTTCCGCAAGAGGCGGCCCCGCGCGCCCGCCTCGCCTCCGCGCTCCTGGCCAAAGGCGACCCCGGGGGATCGCTCGCGGCCGCGCGGGAAGCGGTCGCGCGCGATCCGCTCCTTCCGGCTGCCCAAGAATCGCTCTCCCTCGCGGCGGCTGCGACTGGCCACCCGGAGGAAGCGGCGGCAGCCCGCGCGCGCCTCGCCGAGCTGGCTCCTGAACACCGGCAAGGTCAGTAGCCGGCAAGCGACAGACCACTTGGTCGCGCTCCACAATGGGCACGCGGTCGAGCCTGGCCTCATCGATCAGGCGACGATGGGCAACCTGGTCCGCACCGCTTGAGTTGGTCGTGAGTTGCCCTTGAGTTGACTAGAAGCAGAGCCCTGCGGCGCAGACGCCGCTGCTCTCGAACGAGTTGAACCCGCACGAGCTGTTGGGCAGCAAGGCGTCGGGGTTGTGGTGGCGCTCGTCGAACCACTCCCAGGGCGCGTGCTGGCAGTCGCCCGTCGAGGCCGAGGTGTCGTAGGCCCTGACCGTCCAGGTGCGCGTGAAGTCGTAGCTGTTGACGTCGTCCTGCAGGTTCAGCTCCATCCGGTACTCGTCGCCGTCCTTGAGCTTGATGTGATTGCCGTCTTCGTAGCTGGCCGAGGAGTGCTTTTGGCCGCCGTCGCAGAGGCCCACGGTCTTGTCCACGTGCACGCCAGAAGGCTCGACGGTGAACCCTTTGGAGACGCCATCGCAGTTGATGCGCAGGTCGTCGAAGAGGACCGAATAGATGAGCTCGGTCTTTTCCAGCTCGTAGAACACGTAGGCGCCCGTGCTGCTGGCGCCCTGCTGCACGCTGATGAAGTCGAAGGGCCCGAGCTGCCCCGAGCTGATGCTGTCGTCCACCAGCGTCCAGTCGGCCTTGCCGGCGGCGCGCACCCACGCCCGGCCGTGCATCCGCACGACGCCCGACCAGACCGACGCGGGCGGGTAGATGCTGTTGTCCACGTAGCCGGTGGCGCGCATCGTCGCGGTCTGCTGCTTGCCCGTCGTCGTGGACAGGTACGACGAGCCCTGGTGCTCGACGCCCGACGGGGTCAGCGTGGTGCTCCAGGTGAACTCGCCGAAGCGGGTCGTATTGTGATCCTCGGAGAGCACGCCCGAGTAGGTGTCGTTGACCGTGGGCGGACCCGGCGGCGGCGGGGGAGGCGGCGGCGCGATCTGGGCCCCGGCGCTGGTCGCCACGGCGGCGCAGAGGAACGCGGTGAGTGCCATTGAGCGGAAGTCCTGTCGCATGGTGTCTCCAGTGTCGCCGGGGGGAGCGATTCGCTCGAGGCGCTCGAGCGAATCGATGGCATTGCAAAGACGCGACCAGCGCGGCCGGCTGCTCGCGAACCAACCCGGCCCTCGGAGATTCCTGGCAAAGAGCGCTGGGACGAGCGGCCCTGTGACAACTGGCGGTGTGACAGCGGGTGTCCCAATCGGCGCGCCGGCCGGCGGGTGCGCCGAGGACCCCGCCTTGAGCTTGCAGCTCCTTCACTCGTGGCGCAGCGCTTCGATCGGGTCCATGCGCGCCGCCTTGCGCGCCGGATAGAAGCCAAAGAGCAGGCCCACCGCGAAGGCGAAGGCGGGGGCCAGCACGATGGCTTGGGTAGGGATGGTCATCGGCCATTCCAACGCCCGGCCCAAGGCATAGGACGAGCCGACGCCGAGCGCGATGCCGAGGACGCCGCCAAAGAGGCTGAGCAGCACCGCCTCGCCGAGGAACTGCAGCTGCACGGCGGACTGGCTGGCGCCGATGGCCAGCCGCAGGCCGATCTCGCGCGTCCGCTCGCTCACCGACACGAGCATCACGTTCATGATGCCGATGCCGCCGACGATGAGCGAGATCGAGGCGATGCTGATGAGCAGGATGGCGAAGGTCTTGCTGGTCTCGAGCTGCGCCTTGATCAGCTCCTCGGGGCGGCGGATGTTGAAGTCCTCGTCCTGCCCCTCGGCGAGGTGGTGCCGCTGCCGGAGCAGGGCCGAGATCTCGACCACCGCCTCGCCCACCGCTTGGGGCGAGACCGCCGAGCAGAGGATGTCGTCGAGCCAGCTCAAGCCCTTGCCGCGGATCTTGCTGACCCCCATGGAGAAGGGCAGCAGGATGGTGTCGTCCAGATCCTGCCCCACGGCCGACTGCCCCTTGGCCGCGAGCACGCCGATGACCACGCAGAGCTGGCTGCCGATGCGGAAGGTCTTGCCCACCGCCTCGCCGTCGCCAAAGAGCTGCTCGCGCACGGTGCGGCCGATCAGGCAGACGCTGTTGTTCTTGCGCACGTCCTCGTCGGTGAAGAAGGCGCCCTCGCCGATGGTCCAGGCCTTGATCTCGAAGTACTCGGGCGTGACGCCGCGCCAGCCGGTGCGCCAGTTGCGATTGCCGTAGGCGATCTGCACGCGGCCGTCCACGTTGGGCGAGACGGTGCGGATCTGCGGGAGCTCGGCGACCGCCTCCATGTCGGCGAGCGTGAGCGTGTGGTTTGTGTGGCTGCCGCTGCGGACCCCGTTGGGCGCGCGCGAGCCTTCTTCAATCCAGACCAGGTTCGTGCCCAGGTTCTTGAGATGTTCCTCGGAGCGGACCGAGCCGGCGCGGCCGATGGCCACCACGCAGACCACCGCCGCGATGCCGATCATGATGCCAATCGACGTCAGCGCCGAGCGCAGCTTGCTGCGGCGCAGCCCGCGCAACGCCTCGCGCGCGACGCCCGTCGCCAGCTGGAGGTTGGCCGCCGCGCCCACGCGCCCCTTCTACCCCGAGGCGGCGGCGCGCGTGCAAGGGTCACTTGGGTCGATAGACGCGGACATAATCGATGTAATGCTTGGCCGTGGGAAAGCGCGCCGGGTCCAGGCCATTGGTCGAGATCGAGGTATTCAGGATCCAATAGAACGGGTGCTTGGGGATCTGGATGCGGCTCTTGTGGTGGTTCTTGTCCTTCGCCCGCAGCCGGCCCACCAGGTACTCATCGACGAACCAGCGCAGCTCGCCCGGCTCCCACTCGACGGCGAAGACGTGGAAGTCGTCGGCGAAGTCGCGCTTGCCGTTGAGCGCGCAGCCGATCTCCGCCGCCTGGTGCTGGCCATTGTCCGCCCAGTGCAGCGTCGTCGCCACCCTGTTCGTCCGGCCGTTGAACGACTCCATGATGTCGATCTCGCCGTCCGCAGGCCAGCCCGCGGTGCCCTCGGACGGCATCAGCCAGTGGGCCGGCCAGCTGCCCGGCGTGCGCGGCAGCTTCGCGCGCACCTCGAAGCGGCCGGTCTGTTGCGCAAAGCCTGGCACCTCGGCGCCGTAGGGCCGGCTCTCGACGCCGCCGGCCGAGAGCGCGCAGTTGGCCGTCCAGGCCTGGGCGGTCTTGCAATCCTCGGCGTCGGGTCCGACCGGCTTGACGCTGCCCGCCGGCCGCGCGCGCGAGGTGAGGACGAGGTTGCCGCCCTCGACGGTGACGTCCTCGGCGCTGAAGTCGTGCAGCGCCTCGGACATATAGTTCTTGAAATGATAGACGCTCCAATTGCACTTGTTGAGGTGCTGCAGGGTCTTCTGCGTCTCGATAGGACAGTGTTTGATTCCCATATAAGCCGCATAGGAGCAGAGCGCCGGCCGCGTATAGCAGGCGCTGCCGTCGGAGCCGTTGAACTCATCCGACCAGGTGAGCACCCACCTGGCGGGATTGAACGGGTGCCGCTCGAGCGGAAAGTGGCAGGGGTGGACAAGGTTCGTGAACCAATCGCCGATCTTCCGCAGCGAGAGCTTGTCCGCCTTGGCGGGCAGCGCGGAAGAGAGGATCAGCGCGGCAAGAATCAAGCGACCATTACTCTTCATACTGAACTCCATCGAGCTGGAAAGAGAGCGGCGCGCCCTGGCCGCGCACGGTGAAATAGAAGGCCGTCTTGATGCAGCACAGGTCGCGCCCGGCCAGCTCGAGGCGATAGCGCTGCCAGGAGTTGGTGAGCACGACCTCGAGCTTGCCGGCGGCCGAATCGTGGAAGCGCTTGTCGATGCCGATCAGGCCATAGCCGAAAGTCACCTGCTCGCCCCCGGCCGCGCCTCGGGCCAGGAAGGTCAGCGCGCGCGCCTCGCCCAGATCGAGGCCGCCCGGCTTGTCGCCCCAGTCGTTCGCGGGGTCCTGCCAGGCGACGCCGGCCCAACCCGAGGACGCCTTGAACTCCACCCGCAGTGAAGTCGGCCCGGGGGCAAGCGACAGCGCCGCCTTGTCTCCCATCCACCCCGAGGCCACGTACGGGCCCGAGAAGACCGCCAGCGGCAACCTCGCCGGCGGCCGCCGTGGGCGCTCCGGCGGGCCGGTCACGCGCAATGGGACGTTGGCGGTGGCGGCGCCGCCGTGGCCATCCCTGACCGTCGCGTAGAGCCGATAGACGCCGGCGGCCGCGGGCAAGGTGACGGCAGCGTGCGCGGTGTGGCCGTGCTCGATCGCGCCCGGAAAGGAAGCGGTGGGCGAGCCGCCCGCGCCGTCCTCGGTGTACGAGGGCTGCTCGGCGCGCAGCGTCCACTCGAACGAGAGCGGAGGGCCTCCTTGGCTCTTGGCCTCGACCGCCGCCGCGATCCGCGTCCCGGGCGGCGCCTGGTCTCTACCCTCGAGCGAGATGCTGCCGATCGCCGGAGCGGGGAACGGCGGCTCCTGCCCTCGCCAAAGCGCGCTCAGGGCATCGACCGCGCCGAGGCGGCTCCCATCGGGCAAGAGCAGGCCGAACCAGGTGGCCGTGGCCTCGAGCTTGTGGCCCCAGGCAAACGCATACGAGCCGAGGCAGAGCCCGGCGGCGCCCAGGACCGACCCCTGGTAGGTCGCGCGATAGGCGGCGGCCTTCTCGGTGCTGGTCGGCTCGAGCGGCGCGCCAAAGCGATTCTTGCCCACCTCCCAGCTGCCCGCGGGGCCGAACTCGGTGATGAGATAGGGTCTCTTTCCACCCGCCTCCCGATATCGCTCCCCGAGTGAAGCACCCATTGCGTAGGTATTGATTCCAATCACGTCGATATCAGGGCAGAGGCGCTCGATCCGGCCCACCTTGCCGCCTGCGATCTCGGCCAGCACCGCCATGGTCGGGTGGTGCGGGTCCACCTCGTGGATCATCTTCGCCACGTCCTGCACCGCGGCCCAGAGCGGCGCGCCGTCGTTGCCGTTGGTCTCGAGCTCGTTGCCGACCGCCCAGAGGAGCAGCGCCGGGTGGTCCTTGAAGCGGAGCACCGCCGCCCGCGCCTCCTGCAGCTGCCGCGCGACGGCCGCCGCGTCGCCGTAGTCGAAGCCCTGCTCCTTGTGGCCAAGCCAGAGGCCAAGCGTCACCGTCAGCCCGAGCTTTGCCGCCTCGTCGAGCAGCGCCGCGGTGCCCTCGCCCACCGCCCAGGTGCGCAAGGAGTTGCCGCCGGCGCGGGCCAGGAGCGCCTTGTCGCCGTCGCCGCCGGCGCCCTTGACGAAGTAGGGACGGCCCGCGCGCCGGAGCTGGAAGCCAGCCTCTGTCCTGTCCACCGCGACGTGGACGGTCGCGGCCTGCGCGGCTGAGGGGAGGGCCAGCGCGGCGCACACGAGCGCGGCGAGGGACTTCATGGAAGCCAGGCGATCACTCTGCCAGCAGGGCACGGGGCCGCCTCGGGTCGGAGATGGATCTTCCCCTGTGACTGCGGGGAAATTTCCCCGGGGTGGCCGCGGGCAATTCCCGTCGGAGTGGAAAATTGCGGGAGTCCGATTGACAGCCGCCGGCGCGGTGAAGCTAGTGGCAATCAAGCCTGTGGGGGGCCAGCGAAACCAAGGTACGCTTGCATGAGCTCTGCCGCTCCTTCCCATGATCGACCGCTCCCTGCGGACCCGGCCGCGGATCGGCCCGAGGAGTCCGACGGCGTTCCCGAGCGATCGGTGCGGCGGAGGCGCGTGGTCGCACTCCTGGTCCTCGCCTCGGCCGTGGCTTCTGCCGCCGTGCTCCGCGTCGACCGTTCGGTGAAGGCCGAGGGCAGGCTTGCCCCCCGCCGCTCCGCGCAGATCCGGCCCGACGCCGCCGGAGAGGTCAAGTCCCGGCTGGTGCACGAGGGCGAAGAGGTGCGCGCCGGGGCGCCCATCGCGCTCCTCGAGGACGAGGGCGATCGCGAGGCCGTGGTCGCCGCGGAGATCGATCTGATGCAGGCCAGGCAGGCGCTGCAGTGGGCGTCGTTGGCGTCGGATCGCGACCAGGCCTCCTCACAGGCCGTGGCCGCCCACTCGCTCTACCTGCCGCCGGCCGAGGTGGTCGAGCTCTCGCTCTGGCTGGAGGCCACGCTGCGGCTGCACGGGCCCGCCGCGGCCGTGGTCGCGGGCACGAGGACGAGGCTCTCTGCCCTGCACGCGGCGGTGCGCGCGCGCGCCGAGCAGATCGCGGCGACCGGCGCGTCGAAGCGAAAGAGCGACGGAAGCCAGCGCGAAAGTGTCCGCGCGCTGGCAAGGGCGCTCGACGCAGCGGGGCGCAAGGTCTCTGACGAGGCGCGCGCGGCAGCCGGCGGGCGGCCTCTCGGCGGGCTCGATCGGGCGCTGGCGCAGCAGGAGGATCTCATCTTCGAGCGGCTCTGCGCGCTCGGCGGCGTGCTGCCCGTGGCGGTGCGCGAGGTCAGGCTGCCAGAGCCTGGATCCGGCGAGCCCGAGCAGGACCCTGGCTTTCTCGCGCTGCTCCTCGCCTACCGCACCGCGCTCTTCGAGCAGCGGCAGGCCGAGGCCGAGAGCGCCGCGCTCGAGCGGCTGGCCCGCGTCGCGCCCGCGCTCACCGAGGGTCCGCGCGGCGAGCTGGCGGCGCTGCGCCGGCAGGCCACCGACTTCCTCGCGCGCTGCCGGACCTCCGGCCGCGGGCCGCCCGATGGCTGGAAGGGAGAGGCCGCGCGGACCTCCCTGGGCGAGCTCTCTGCATCCTTCGCCGCCGGGGCAGCGCAAGCCGCGGGATCGCTCGGCGCCGGCGGAGGCAAGGGCGTCGAGGAGCTGCAGAGGAAGGCCTCGCAGCTCTCCGCCGCCGTCTCGGCCGCCGATCGCGCGCTAGGCAAGCTGCTCAGCTCGCGCTCGCTGGTGCAGCAGGGACTGCTCGCCGCCTACCAGCACGACGACCAGCTCGCGCTCGCGGAGCAGGCGATGGCCGCGCTCTTCGATCAGACCGACGCCCTCCGGCTCCTCGCCGCCGAGCTGGTGGAGAGGCGCGCGGCAGAGGTCGATCTCGTGCTGGCCCGCCGCCGCTATGGGGTCGATCTGGCGCGCGAGCGGCTCCGCGAAGCGCTCGGTCCGCAGCAGGCCGATCCAGACGTTCGGACCGCTGGCGCGCCCATCGCCGAGGCCGAGCGCCGCCCGCCCTCGCCGGTCCGCTCCCGGCAAGCGGCGGTGGTCGCGCGCGCCGAGCGGGCGCTCCGGGTGGCCACCCGCGCGGTGGAGAGCAAGGTCGTGCGCGCCCCGATGGATGGCGTCGTCATCTCGCTGGCCCTGCGCGAGCGCGAGCCGGTCTCGCGCAAAGAAGTGGTCGGCACCATCGAGGACCTGGGCGCGCTGGTCTTCAAGGCGCTCCTGCCCGACAAGGACTTCGTGCTGGCCGAGGCCGGCCAGACCGCGCGCCTCTGGATCGACCTCGGCGGGCGGCGGCGCCAGGTGGTCGGCACCGTCGCCTGGGTCGCGCCAGGCCCTGGCCAGCTCATCGACAAGGATCGGCAGCCGTGGAACGTGCTGGTCGCCATCGCGGAGGCGGACCCGCTCCTGATGCCGCCGCAGAAAGGTCGGGCCGAGATCGTCGTCGGCAGGCCGCGCCTCTTGTCCTTGCTCTTCGACTCGCTCTGGCCCGCGCCGCCGATCGTGCCCCGCTACCCCACGCCCGAGGTGCAGGATCCGACCTCGGTGCGCGTGCCCGACGCGGCCGCCGCCCTGCCGCGCGCCCCGCCCGGCGCCACCGCCGCGAGGCTGCCGGCCCGGGGAACGTGATGGCGGCAGCAGAGGCGCAGCGCAACGAGCGCAACTACCTCTTGCGCCGCTGGGCGCTGGTGACGGTGGGCGTCGCCTTCGTCTTCGCCATCTCCGAGGCCGACCGGGTCTATTTCCAGACCGGCAACATGTGGATGTCGTGGGGGCTGGTGCCGCTCGGCTTCGGGCTGTTGGTCTTTCCCGTGGGCTTCGCCGTCAGCACCTTCTGGGTGCTCTTGCGCCGCGTCCCGGTCTTGCGCGGCGAGGAGAAGCGGCGCACGCCCTACTTCGCCAACGACCCGCTCGAGGCCGAGTCGGTCGCGACCTGGCCGACGGTGACGGTGCAGGTGCCGATCTACACCGAGCCCTTCGCCGAGGTGATCAGGCCCACGCTCGCGGCCGCCGCCGCCGCGCTCGCGCGCTATCACGAGGTCTCGGGCAAGCGCGCGAACCTGCTCGTCTCCGACGACGGCCTGCTCGCGCTGGCTGGCAATGACCTCGACGCCTTCGTCGCCGCCGCCCGCGAGAAGCGGCCCTCGGACCTCACCGCCGAAGAGGACGAGGTGCTCACCAGGCTCGACTACTACCGCACGCACGGCGTCTCCTGGGTGGCGCGGCCAAAGCCGGTGGCAGGCATTCCGTCCACGCTGCGCGCGGGCAAGTTCAAGAAGGCGAGCAACCTCAACCACACCTTCAAGCTCGAGGCGGCGCTGGCGCTGTCGGCCGAGCACCCGGACGCCCTGCGCGCCTTCTCCCTCTCCCGCTGGGAGGGCGACATCACCATCGGCGAGATCATCCTCCAGCTCGACAAGGACAGCCTCACGCATCCCGAGGTGATCGTCGCCACCGTGCCGGAGTTCGTCGCCGACCCGACGCTCGCGTACACGCAGCACTCGGCGTACCCGAGCAACGAGTCCGACAACTACTTCGCGCTGGTGGTCGCCCACTTCACGCGCATGCTCTACGACCTGTTCATCCCCGCCAAGGCGCTCTCGCCCGGCGCGCACGTGCCGGTGATGGGCCACAACCTCTTCTTGCGCAAAGCGGTGCTCGAGCAAGTCGGCCTCTGGGGCGAGAGCTCGGT
Organism: Myxococcales bacterium; assembly: GCA_038231075.1. Taxonomy (GTDB): domain Bacteria; phylum Myxococcota; class Myxococcia; order Myxococcales; family 40CM-4-68-19; genus JBBRMA01. Next base: position 21,246 of record JBBRMA010000068.1, read on the forward strand.
CTGCGAAGACCTCAACTTCATGCTCGACGCGCACATCGCGGGGCACCACGGCAAGTACGTCGCTTTCCCGGGGCTCGAGTTTGGCGAGGCCGTCACCCGCGTCTACGCCGAGGAGCTGGAGAAGTATCGCCGCTACGCCTATGGCGCCGCCGAGGCGGTGTTCAATCCGCTGCGCGACTGGGAGCGGCGCGGCGTCTTCAAGCCCGGCTTCCGCAGCTACTACGTCTCGCCGAACGTCGGCTGGTTCCACGTCGTCGATCTGCTCGGCTTCTTCTGCTCGCTGCTCAACCTCGCGACCATCATGCCGGCCGCGCTCGGCGTGGCCGTCGGCGCCTTCTTGCCGGTGCGCGCCTTCATCCGCGCGCTCTTCTCCATCGTCGTCTTCGGCGGCGTCGGCTCGTTCGTGCTCTGGCGCGTGCGCCGCGCGGGCCGCCTCGAGCGCATGACCCACGGCGAGGTCTGGCGCGGCCCCGCGGGCGTCTTGCGGGCGGTGCTGGCGCAGATCGCGCTTGGCTTCTGCTTCCTCGGCTTTGGCGTCTCGGTGCTGCGGGGCGCGCTCTCGTACCTGTGCGGCCTGCAGGTCTCGTTCACCGCCACGCGCGTGGACGACCTCGACCGCATCTCGCTCTGGTCGCTGCTGGCGCGAATGAAGTCGTCGCACCTGGAGGCCGCGGTGGTGGCCGCAGGAATGGCCGCGGCCTGGGCCGTCGCCGACGCGGGCGACGGGCTCGGCTACGAGGCCTTGATGTGGATCGTGCCCGCCGGGATGCACGCCAGCCTGCCCTACGTGATGAATCCGTTCCTGGTGAAAAAGCTCCGGCAGGGCGCGCTCGGCCTGGTCGGCTTTGGCCCCGCGCCACAGCGACGCCCACACAGCCGGCCGGCGCCAGCGTTGCAGCTCGAGCTGGCCCCGTCGATCGTCTCCAGCGTCTCCAGCGTCTCCAGCGTCTCCAGCGTCTCCAGCGACGACGGCCAGGCGCCGGCGCTGGTGCGCGAGCGATGATCCCGCCACAGCTCGCCGCCGGGAGGGCCGGCCATCGCCGGGGCGGGCGCATGCTCTCGGTCGCCCTCCTCTGCCTCGCCGCGAGCCGATCGGGCGCGCTCCCAGTGACGATGGCAGCCGACGCGATGCGCACCGGCTGGTATCCAGACCAGCCACAGCTCGCGCCCGCGACGGTCTCGGGCCCCTCGTTCGGCCAGCTCTTCTCGACCGCCGTCACGGGCAGCGTCTACGCGCAGCCGCTGGTGTGGAACGGCATCCTCCTCGCCGTCACCGAGCAGAACGAGGCCTATGGCCTCGACGCCGAGACGGGGGCGATCAAGTGGACGCGATCGCTCGGAGCGCCGTTCGACCCCTCCACCCTGGGCTGCGGAGATCTGCTGCCGCGCATCGGCGTCACCGGCACGCCGGCGATCGACGGCGACACCGGCACCGCGTACCTCGTCGCCAAGGTCTACGCGAGCGGCACCGCGGGCCCCGCGTTGCAGCAGATGCACGCGCTCGACCTCACCACGGGCGCCGAGCGGAGCGGCTTCCCGGTGACCATCCAAGGCCACGCCGCCAACGCGCCGCAAGTGGCCTTCAACGGCACCTACCAGCTGCAGCGCCCCGGCCTCCTGCTCCTCGACGGTGTGGTCTACGCTGCCTTCGGCGGCCACTGCGACGTCACGCCCTACCAGGGCTGGGTGGCCTCGGTGAGCACCTCCTCTGCGCTCACCTCGCTCTGGACCAGCAAGGGCTCGGGCGGCTCCGGGGGCGGCATCTGGCAGTCGGGCGGCGCGCTCGCCTCCGACGGGCCGGGCTCGCTCTTCTTCATCACCGGCAACGCCTTCGAAGGCGGCACCCCGTCGACGCCGACGCCCGGCTCGCAGCCGCCAGCCGACCTCGGCGAATCGGTCGTGCGCCTGCGCGCCTCCGCCGACGGCACCCTCGCCGCGACCGACTTCTTCACGCCCTACGACGGCCCGGTGCTGGACCAGACCGATCTCGACTTCGGCTCGGGCGGCCCGGTGCTGCTGCCCGACTCGATGGGCACGGCGGCAACGCCCAGGCTGCTGTTGGCGAGCGGCAAGGAAGGCTACGTCTACCTGCTCGACCGCGACGCGCTCGGCGGCGCGCGGATGGGCCCGGGCGGCGGCGACGCGGTGGTGGGCCGCTTCGGTCCCTACGCCGGCACCTTCTCGAGCGCCGCGGTCTGGCCCGGCGCCGGCCTCGTCTACTTCACCACCACGGCAACGCTCGGCGCGCACCTGCTGCAGAGCACGCCTGCCCTGACGCTGACACCGGTCGGGAGCGCCGGCGACGCCTTCGGCCTGGGCTCGTCCTCGCCCGTGGTCACGAGCGACGGGCTGGCCGCGGGCACGGCGCTGGTCTGGGTGGTCTGGATGGCCGGCGGCGACGGCACCAACGCGCAGCTCCGCGCCTACGACGCGGTGCCGGTGGGAGGCCACCTCGCCCTCCGCTACTCGGCGCCGATCGGCGGCGGCGCCAAGTTCGCCCGGCCCGGCGTCGGCAGCGGCCGGATCTATGTCGGCACCCGCGACGGCCACGTGCTCGGCTTCGGCGCGCCCATCGAGGCTTCGCTGGCCGGGGCGCCGCTGTCGTTTCCGGCCGCGGTCGTGGGCTCGCAAGAGACCCGCCCGGTCACCCTGACGGCGCTGCAGCCCGTCACCGTGGAAGCGCTCGAGGTGGCCGGCGCCGCCTTTGCGCTCGGCGCCGCGGTGCCCCCGCTGCCCGCGCAGCTCGCGACCGGCGACACGCTCGTCGCGCAGATCGTCTTCTCGCCCTCCGCGCCCGGGCTGACCGCGGGAACCTTGACCGCGAAGAGCGCGGGCCGGCCGCTCGAGCTGTCGCTGGACGGCGCCGGCCTCGCCGATGCGCCCCTCTTGCGCGCCGCTCCTGCCGCGCTCAGCTTCGGCGGCGCGGCCATCGGCAAGTCGCTCTCGGGCAGCATTGAGCTGGTCAATCTCGGCAGCCGCCCGCTCACCTTCGCCGGCAGCGACGGACCGGCGCTGCCCTTCGCCGCGGTCTCATTGCCCCAGGCCGGCGACACGCTGGCGCCGCTGCAGAAGCTGGTGCTGCAGCTCTCGTTCAGCCCCGGCGCGGCCGGCTCGTCTGCGAGCGCCCTCGCGGTGCGCAGCGACGGCGGCAACCTCGCCCTGCCGCTGACCGGCAGCGCCACTCCGCCGGGCGTGCTCACCGTGCTGCCGCTCGCGCTCGACTTCGGCGTCGTCGAGGCCGGCGCTCGCCGGGAGCTCTCGTTCACCGTGGCCAACACCGGCGGCTCGCCCCTGGCGCTGACCCGGAGCAAGCCGCCGGCGCGAGGCGCATTCCTGCAAGGCCTCGAGCTTCCCGAGGGCACGGTGCTGCAGCCGGGCTCGGTGCTGGCGGTGCCGGTGGTGTTCGCGCCCGCCACCGGCGGCCCCGCCGGCGACGCCTGGCAGCTCAACTCCGACGGGCCGGGAGGCGCGGTCTCGGTGCAGCTCACGGGCGTCGCGCACAACGGCGGGCGCGCCGCCATTCCCTCTCCCCCGCTCGGCGGCTGGCAGCTCAACGGCAGCGCGGCCCTGCTCGGCGCGGCCGCCGGCTCGCTCTTGCAATTGACCGACACCGGCACCTTCGAGGCCGGCAGCGCGTTCTGGCCGACGCCCCTGCCGTCCGAGGGTCTGGCGGTCGAGTTCGACGCCGTCATCGGCGGCGGCTCGGGCGCCGACGGCATGGCGCTGGTCCTCGCCGACGCCGCCAAAAGCTCGCCCACCGCGCTCGGACCGTTCGGCAGCGCGCTCGGCTTTGGCGGCATCACCGGCCTCGGCGTCGCCCTCGACACCTACTTGAACGAGGCCAACCCGTCAGACAACTTCATCGGCCTCACCGACGGGCCGCTCGCGTCCGGCATGCTCCATTGGCTGGCGACGAGCACCCTGGCGTCGCCGCTGCGGCCGGGCCCGACCCACGTCAAGGTCACCACCGGCGCGGGCGTGCTGACCGTCTGGGCCGACGGCGTGCAGGTGCTGGCGAGCGCGACGGCTCTGCCCGCGCTGGTGCTGGTCGGCTTCTCGGGCGGCACCGGCGGGCTCACCGATCAGCACGCGGCCGCCAACGTCAGCGTCACGACGCCCGTCGCCCTCACTCCGCCGCAGGTCGCGCTGCTTCTGCCCGCGGCGCCGGCCAACGTCTCGGGCGCAGCGCCGCTGTCGGCGGCCGCGGTCGCCGCGGCGGGGTCCACCATCGCCTCCGTCTCGCTCTTGATCGACGGCACCGTGCTGGCCAGCGGCCCCGGTGGATCGCTCGCCGCCCCCTGGGACACGACCGCGCTCGACAATGGCTCGGTGCACTTGGTAACCGCCGCCGCGCTCGGGTCCGACGGCGCCGGCGCGGCCACGGTTGCCCTCGCGATGACGGTGTCGAACCCGCCGGCCATCTCGCTGCAGGCCTCGGTGCCGCAAGGGTTGGCAAAGGGCGGCGTCTCGCTGCGGGCCCTGGCCGCGCCTCCCCGGGGCAGCGCGCTCGCCGTCGTCACCCTCGAGATCGACGGCCAGGTCCTCGCGGCGTCCGCCGGCCCCTCGGTCGAGGCGATCTGGGACACGACGGCCCTGCCGAACGGCTCGACCCACCTGCTCTCCGCGCGCGCCATCGCCGACGACGGCACCAGCGCCTCCGCCCCGGCGCAGGCGGTGACGGTGGAGAACCCGCCGGCCGTCTCCCTGTCGCTGTCGCTTGAGCCGGCCGAGGCCGCGGTGCTCGCAGGCGAGACGCGCGCGTTCACGGTCCGACTGGTCGCCGCGGCCAGCGGGCAGGTCCGCCTCTCGCTCGGCGAGCTTCCCTCGGGCCTGGTTGGCTCGCTCGCGCCTGCGAAGCTGGAAGGCAGCGGGACGGCACAGCTCACCTTGACCGCCGACGCTGCGCTCGCCGGGACGCGCGCGACCTTCCAGGTGTCTGCCGCGACGGATTCGCTGCCGCAGGGCGCGGCCGCCACCGGCGCGCTGCAGATCCTCGCCCCGCCGCAGGTCACGCTCGAGCAGGCAGCTCCTCGCGCGGGAGCGCCGGCCGGCAGCGCGTCGCTCTCGGCCAGCGCTACGGCGGATCCCTCCGCGGGCCTGTCGCGGCTGGCCATCCTCGAGGGAGCAGCGGTGGTGGCCGATGGCCGCGCAAGCCCGCTCCTCTTCACCACCTCCCGCCTCACGAACGGAGCGCACACCTACGTCGCGCTGGCAGTGGATGGCGCCGGGAACCTGACCCTCTCGGCGCCGCTCACGGTGCAGATCACCTCGGGCATCGCGCCACCAGCGCGCGGATGCGCCAGCGCCGAGGCCGGCTGGAGCACGCTCGGCCTGCTGCTACTGCTGCTGCTCGCGCGGACGGGCCCGGCAAGACGCACGCAGCGGACCTGCTAATGGGTTGACACCTGGTGCTCGCCGCACTCCTGCGCTCAGGGAATCCACTTCGCCGACGAGTCGTCGATCTTTGATTCCCAGGTGGACTGCTTGTCGCCCTTGCACCCGTGGGCGGAGTCGGCCCCCTTCTTCTTGAGCGCCGTCTGGCACGCCTTGAGCGCTTGCCTCCCGGCCGCGGGCAGGCGGGAACCCGCCGCTCGGAACGGGCGCCCACCCGACTTAGGAGGCTCGCTGCGCTCGCATTTTAAGA
>JBBRMA010000069.1:0-26160 GCA_038231075.1 Myxococcales bacterium
CCCGTCGCCAGAGGGCCGATGGCCGGCGCATCGCTGCGTTGCTCGTCGTCGCCGTACAGAAAGTACGGCTCCCTCCTCGCGCCTTGCGCTGCTTGGTCCTCATCCCTCGGGCTCGGTCCGGAGTTTGCGGACACGCCCTAGTCTCCCGGAAACCAGGTTCTGATTGGGACTTCGTTTCCGGGGGACTAGGGGCAGGCGGTCAGGAACGTCTGCGTGACGTGCCCGGTGAACGTCGCCGACCCGGAGTCCAAGGGAAAGCTCTGGGTCACGACGCCCGAGAGGGGATCGGTCTCGACCAGCGGGCTCGCCGCGTGCAGGGGCGCGGCGGGCGCGAAGGCCACTGCGATGGCGTAGCGCGTGTTGGGGTCGAGCGGGCCCGCGGGCGCGCACGCGAGCTGCGAAGTGCTGGCCCCGGAGGCGTGCGAGCAGGTGACGGGAACCTCGGTCTGGTTGCCGAGCGCGTCGGTCTTCGAGAGCCGCACGGCCTTGCCCGTCTCGCCCCTTGGGAGCAAGGGGTCGAGCGTGGAGGTCTCGACCGGATAGTTGAAATCAACCTTGAAGGCGCCGCTGCGCGCGTCGGGCGGACTGGCGGCGTCGATGGACACCGCCAGCGCCACGGTGGTGAACGCGCGCGAGTCGCGGCAGTCGTCGCCAGAGCAGACCTCTGCGGAGAGCGTCACCCCGTTTGGATCGGTGATGGTCGTCTCGGCGCGCACGCGGTACGCCTGCCCGAGCTTGAGCGCGTACCCGGGCGGCGTGGTCAGCGTGAAGGCGTTGGTCGAGCCGACGCGCGCGACGGTGGCGTTGGTGTCGATCAGGACCCCGCTCGAGCTCACCTCGAGCAGGTTGAGGGACTTGTCGGTCACGCCCGCGGGCAGGTCGTTGAACACCGCGGCGAGCGAGCCGTCGGCGACCACCGTGGCCGGCACGTGAGCGCGGTCGATGTTCGGCCCCGTGTCGTCACCCGAGGCCGTGATCTTCGAGAACCCGAAGGTCGCGGTGCGGAAGGTCGTGGTCTTGCCGGCGAGCTCGTGGCCAGCCTCCTCGACCGGCACGGCCGCCGACTGGAGCTTGCTCGTGGTGACCGTGTACGTCGTGGCGGGAGCGAGGCGGCTCGAGGGCCGGAGCGCGATCACCTGGTCGTTGGTCCCCGGAACGACGAACACCCGCGCCGGGACCGCCGTGCCTCCGCTCGTGAGCGCGACCGTCGCGCTGGTGACCGAAGCGGGATCGACGGGCGTTTGCAAGACCAACGTGTAGCCTGTGGTCGCGGGCTGCGCCGAGGCGCCATCGACGGGCGCGGTGAGGAGCACCGCGAGCTTTGCCGGGGCCGCCGTGAACTCCCACGTGCGCGCGCTGCCGCCGAGCGCTCCGCCGCGGGCCGATGCCAGCGAGGGATCGAGCGTCACCGTGTACCCGACGCGCGGCTCCCAGGTGACGGGCGGCGACACCTGGACGACGCGCGGATCACCGACGCTCGCCGAGGCTGGGAAAGGCGTTCCGTCCTTGGTGCGGACGACGCTGACCGAAATGCTCGCCGGGTCAATGAAGTCGGAGAAGAGGATCACGAACGGCGCCGCGAGGGCCTGGCGGAAGTTGCTCGCAGGCTCGGTGCCCTGGTCTTTCAAGTACCCGATCGAGGGCTTGTCGAGCAGGTGGTAGAAGCCGGTGACGGGGTCCTGGTAGCCGGCGGCCAGGGGCTCGAATCCGCCGGTGCGGAAGGTGAACGTCGCGCCGCTCCAGCCCGCGCCCACTGGGGTCGCGAGCGGCTTTCCGTTCGCGCCCTTGATCGCCGCTCCGAGCGTGATCGAATAGGTGTGGTTCGGCGCGAAGGCCGCGGCGCTCTTGAAAGCCTGGCAGGTGAACACGGCCGACGGGTCCGCGCTGGCGCCCGGAATCAGGGTCAGGCCAGGCCCTCCGCCGAGCGGCGTCGAGGGATCGTAGCAAGCCGAGGCGGGGATCGAGACGCCCGCGTCCAGGTCGGTGAAGATCGCGTTCGGCGAGGCCGCGCACGCCGTGCCGCCGTTGAACGAGGGCAAGCTGGCCACGGTGGGTCCCGAGAGCGTCTGCGAGAACTCGATTCGCAAGGCGCTGTAGGAGGCGGGGGCGGTCGCGCTGACTCGGGCGTCGCCAGCCAGGAAGAGCGCGACATCTCCGAGCGCCGGGCCTTGCAGCAGATCGGTCGCGTAGACGGCGGTGACCAATGGCGCGTTCTGGTCATCGCTCTGCGTGGGGCCGACCGGGCATCCGGCCGCCAGCAACAACAAGAGGGCGAGAGGGGCGCGCGTCATCAGAACGAGAGCCGCGCGCCGAGCCGCGCCGAGAAAGGGAGCTGGAAGGCCGTGGGCTGGAGGAAGTTCGAGTTCTTCTGCACGGGGGTGCCATCGCCAGTGCGCAGATAGGCCAGGTCGGCGGGCTTGCCGTTGATCACCGGCAGCACGCTGTTGAACGTGTAGTTCTGATCGACGGCGGTGGCCTGCTGGTTGTTGGTCACGTTGTAGAGGTCGAGCGTGAAGCTCACCGTGTAGTCGCGCACGAGCCGATACTGCGCCATCGCGCGCAGGTCGAGCTGCCAGGTCCAGGGCAGGCGGCCCGCGCTCCCCCGCGGCAGGATGTACGCAGCGCCCGGGCCGTACTGCAGGTCGTGCGCGCCGAGGAAGCTGATGGGCCCGCCCTGCGCCGCCCGGACGTTGCCGCCGAGCGTGAGCGTCGATTTGGGGCTGAGCTCGTAGACGTAGGCGGCGTCCACCTTGAAGGCGTTCGGGATGTCGCCGGGCAGCGGCCCCTCGCGGTTGCCGAGCAGCGAGACGAGGTCGTACTCGGGGAGCACATTCGGGTCGAGCTGGCCCGTCTCGCTGCGGAAGAGGCCGGCGTAGTTTCCCCGCAGCGACGAGTACGTCCAGCTCGCCGAGGCCAGCCAGTTCTCCGAGAAGGTCTTGTTCACCGAGAGCGTGATGCCGTCGTAGATGCGCTTTGGCTTGGGCTCGGCGATGACCAGGCCCGTCGCGGTGGTCGCGTTCTGGCCGAGGGCCCCGGGCGCGCCGGGGTTCGAGATGAAGAAGGTCGCGCCGTCGTCGACCGACATGTCCTCGACCACCTGGCCAAGCTGCTTGTGCACGTAGCCAAGCCCGACGGTGATGTCGCGCAGCACCTGGTACTGCACGCCCACCTGGTACTCGTCGGTGTACTGGCCGCCGAGGTGCGGGTCCACCGGCTCGAGCGCGGCGCCGCCGGTGAAGACATAGGTCTGCCCGGCGCGGCTGGCGGCACCCGCGATGACTTTGCAGGTCCGCGGGTCAGTCGGGTCCTTGCAGTTGTTGGCGTCGGTCCGGAAGCTCACCGAGGTCTCGCCCGAGAGCGCGCGGTCGGCGAGGTCGAGCGGGATGTACTCGTAGAAGCGGCCGAACGAGGCGTAGACCTTCGAGAGGCCGCGCCGGGTCGGGTCGTAGATGATCCCCAGGCGCGGCATGACGTTGGTGGTGGCGAGCTGCGCGCCTTGCACGGCGGGACCGTCGAGCACCGTCAGCGTCTTCGCGTCGGCGTACATCAGCTGGCGCTCGACGCGCACGCCGAAATCCAGCGTGAACAGGTCGCCGACCGCCCAGGTGTCCTGCGCAAAGGCCGCGAGGTCGATGTTCTGCGTCGTCGAGTTGAACGAGTCGCCCGCCAGGCGGATGCCGCCGTTGGCGCCGGCATTGTTGAGCGCGGGCAGGCCGGGGGCGTTCGGGTCCTGGTGGCCGTAGCCGCGGAAGAGCTGAAAGGTGTCCACCGGGGCCTCGCCGTTCGAGATGGGCCGGGCCACGTAGAGCCCTCCGCCCGAGAACGACTTCACCTGCGCGTAGGTGTCCTTGGTCGCGTCGAGGCCGTACTTGAACTGGTGGTGCCCGGCCCACTCGACGAAGTTGGTGAGCTTGAGCACGCCCGAGACGCGATCGAGGGTGGCGTTGCCGAGGAAGCCCGCGCCGCCCGAGAGGTAGCGCGAGACCGGGCAGGGGTCGAACCCGTCCGCCTGCACGGCGCACTCGCCGTACACCTTGCCGCCCGCGCGCTGGTAGTCGGGCGCAGAGGGGTCGAAGGTCCTCGTGCCCTTGGTCGAGAAGTCGTTCAAGTTGTGCGTCTGGAACCAGAGGATCTGAGGCGTGTCGCGCAGCTGGGCCGCGGTGCGGCCATCGACGCCCGAGACATTCCGGTCATCGACCTGCCGGTGGTAGGCGGCGGTGGCCTCGATGAGCATCGCCTTGTCGAGCACCTTGCCGGCGTACTTGAGCGAGACGTCCATGCCGCCGCCCACGCGGTCGATCAGCATCCCGCCCTCGTTGGCGGCCACTGGCCCCGTCAGCCCCGAGCGCGTGTTCGGGTTGCCGAACGCGGCCAGCGCGACGTTGTGGTTCTCGTCGATCAGATAGGTCAGCTTGGTCGAGAATTGATAGGTCGTGGTGGTGTCCCGATAGGTCTTTCGATCGACCTCGGTGAGGATCACGTTGCCCTGCTGGTCGCGCGCCGCCTGGCCTCCCCCGTTGTCGGTCTGCTTGGAGACGATTCGGTCCACGTCGAGCGAGACGATCTGGGGCGCGAAGCCGGCAAAGAACCAGAGCTTGTCCTTGACGATGGGCCCGCCCAGCTCGGCGCCGATGTCGAAGTTGAAGTGCTGGCGCGTCTGGCTCGAGAGCGCATCGGTGAGGCGGCCCACTTGCCGCCGCTCGGCCTCGAGCGGCGACCAGTTGACGAAGGCCGAGCCGTGGAACTCGTTGCCGCCCGACTTGGTGACGACGTTGATGATGCCGCCGGTGGCGCGCCCGTACTCGGCCTGGTAGCCGCCCGACTTCACGTCCACCTCTTTGATGAAGTCCTGGAGCAGCGTCGTGCCCTGCGTGCCGAAGGCGGGGTTGGCCACATTGACGCCGTCGATGAGCACGCCCGACTCGGGGCTGCCGGCGCCGTTGATCTGCAGGCCGTACTGATCGAAGTGAACTCCGGGAATCGCGGTGGCCACGAACTCGAAGTTGCGCGCATCGCGGCCGTAGGGAACGAGCTGCATCTGCTCGCTCGTGATTACGCCGCCCGTCTGCGCCGAGCGCAAGTCCGTCGAGGGCCGCCGCGCGTCCACCTCGACCGGAGCGGCGCGCAGGCTCTCGGGCGCAGTGCGCAGCGTGACCCGGATGGTGCGGTCCAGGCTGACCTTCAGCCCGCCCTCGGAGAAGGGCTGGTACCCGTCGCGGCTGACCGAGAGCGTGTAGACCCCGGCGGGGAGCAGCGTCAGCTCGAAGGCGCCCTGAACGTCGGTCAGCGCCGTCTGGCCGCCTTGCAGCGCGTCGCTCTCCGCGCTGACGATCGCGCCCTGCACGGGCTTGCCGTCGGCGGCGTCGAGCACCTCGCCGGCGATGGCGCCAGTGGTCTGCGCGCGCGCTGGCGAGCCGGGCGCGAGACCTGCGATCATGAGCCCCGTGAGCACGAGCCCCGAGAGCTTCTGGAACGACATGCGCCTCCGCGTCGGAAGCTGTTCATCTTTCGCCAAAGGCGGTCATTGTCAAAATAAAACCCCCGCTGCACAGCGACGGCGAAAGCGCCCGCGCGCGCGTTGACAGTCGAGGGGTCGCTGTGTAGGCTCCGCCGCCTTTTAGACCCCACCCCCTCCTTGACTGCCGCGGCGATCAGGAGGCGTGATTGAAACCCAGGGAAGGACGGCGCCAGCGCAGGATGGGCCAGGTCAATGTTCCACGACATTCCATCTGGCAAAGGAAGAGCTGCCTCGGCGCGGCGCTTCCTTGCGGTCTCGCTCGCGCTGCACGCGGTGGCGTTGGTCTTCGTGTCGTCGGCAATCAAGGACAGGTTCGGCTCGAGGAATGAGCCCGTGACGGTCATGCTCTGGTCCCCGCCTTCCAGCCTGTTGCCGCCGCTGGCGTCTCCGCCGAGCCGCAGGCGCGCCGTCGCTCCGGTCGCCCAGCGCACCGCGGAGCAGCCGCGCCGGGCCAGGCTGCAGCAGAGCTATCGCGCCCGGCCCCTCGCTGCCGTGCCGCCACCGGCCGCGCTCGCCCAGGCCGAGCCGGTCCTCGACCAAGAGATCGAAGAAGAAATCGAAGAAAAGGTCGAAGAGACGGGCGCCCTCGCGGCGTCGCAGGCCAGCACCGCGCCCGCCGGTGTCGAGAGCGGCCAGCCCGCGGGCTCAAGCGGCGGCCAGGGCTCGGGCGGCAGCTTCAGCACGCTCGGCCAGGGCGCGCGGCCGGCTCAAGACAAGCCGTTGCAGCTCGGCAGCGGGATGTCGCGACCGCACCCCGACAGCTCGTGCCACCCCCGCCGCCCGACCATGCCTGAACAGGCGCGCATCATGGGCATCACCGGCCAGGTGCTGGTCGAGTTCGTCGTCCACCCGGACGGCCACGTCGGCGAGATCGGCCTGAAGAACAACGGTGCACCGCCCGTCTTGTACGGTGCGGTAAAGCATTGGCTCGAGCGTTGTCGCTACGTCCCATCGATCTTGGAGACCACGGGCAAGCCCGTTCCTGTCAAGATGCTGGCGGAGTTCAATTTCTCGCTGAAAGCCTAGACCTCAGCGCCGCAGTTCCTGTACATCGCGAGGGCCGCGTAGGCCTGCACTACCTCCTCGAAGGAGCACAGAGAGTCATGGATTTCAGTCTCTTGGGAATGTGGAAGTCGATGGGCGTCCCGGCGAAACTCGTCGTGGTCACCCTCGCGATCGAGTCCGTCTACTCACTCAGCGTGATGGCGGAGCGGCTCTTCAGCTTCTCCCGCGCAAAGGAGCAGAGCCGCAAATACGCGGAGAAGCTGCGCGACCTGCTGCCCGGCCACCAGATGGTCGAGGCGGCGCAGTTCGCCACCACGCTCAAGTACGGGCACATCCCGCGCGTGCTGGGCAGCGGCATCGCGGAGTACAACCGCGGCCGCGAGGCGCTGAACCACAAGGGCCCGCAGGACGTCGGCGACTTCGACCTGGTCGAGGCCATCAACCGATCTGTGGAACGCGCAACACTCCGGGTCACAGCTGACCTGCGCCGCGGCCTCGGCGGTCTCGCGACGGTCGCGTCCACCGCACCGTTCGTCGGTCTGCTCGGCACGGTGCTCGGCATCATCACCGCCTTCCAGCTCATGGCCTCGTCGGGCTCCGGCGGTCTGGCCTCGGTCTCGGTCGGTATCTCCGAGGCTCTGGTGACCACGGCGTTCGGTCTGCTCGTGGCCATCCCGGCGCTGATGATGTTCAACTACCTGACCAACCGGGTCGAGGAGATGACCGTCGACATCGCCGACGCCTCCAACGAGCTGGTCGACTTCTTCCTCAAGGAGGGCCGCTTCGACGAGCCGCTCTCCCACCCGGGCGGCAACAAGCCCGTGGGCGCGGCGGTCTCGGCGCCCCCCGCGAAGGCGTAAGCCATGGGGATGGACACAGGCAGCAACCGGGGCGGCATCCGCTCGGACATCAACATCACGCCGCTGGTGGACGTGGTGCTCGTGCTGCTGATCATCTTCATGGTGGTCACGCCGATGCTCCAGCGCGGCAAGCACGTGGAGCTCCCCAAGGCGCGCCACGTGGCGACTGCCGAGGCGGGCTCGCCCGAGCCGCTCTTCGTCAGCGTCACCAAAGAGGGCAAGGTCTACGTCGAGAGCGACGAGGTCACGCCTGACGAGCTGCTTGAGAAGCTCAAGGGCGCGCTGACCCGCTCGCAGCGCGTGCTCGTCAAGGCCGACGAAGAGACCGAATACAGCAAGGTCCGCCCGGTGCTCGACAAGGCGTCCAAGGCCAAGCTGCGCGGAGTGTCGCTCGCGGCCTCCGAGATCAAGGGGCCAAAGTAATGGGCGCCGCAGTCGGAGGGGGCAAGGGCCCGAGAAGCGACATCAACATCACGCCGCTGGTGGACGTGGTGCTCGTGCTCCTCATCATCTTCATGGTGCTGACGCCGCTGATGGAGAAGGAGATGATCGTCCGCGTTCCCGAGGACGACAAGAGCGAGGTCACGCCGCCTCCGCCGCCCGACCAGATCCCGCAGCAGACGATCTTGCGGGTCAAGGAAGACGGCCGGTTCTTCGTCAACAGCGAGGTCGTCACCGACGACATCATGGTGGACCGGCTCAAGGCCTACTACCGCGTCGCCAAGTCGCTGCAAGAGAAGCAGGGGCCGCCGGTCATCTTCTTCGATGCCGACGACAAGGCGAAATACAAGTACGCGGTCAAGGCTCTCGACGCCATCAAGGAGAGCTCGAACGGCTGGACGATCGGGATGATGACCGAGAAGATCGGCGACTCACCCGCCCCGCCGCCGACGCCTGGCGCACCCGGGGCACCTGCCGCACCGGGAGCGCCCGACGCACCGCCTGCACCTCCCGCGCCGCCGACTCCGCCGCACTAGCACTCGGGTCGCGCTCTAGACCAGTCGTGCACGAGGCCCGCTTCACGGCGGGCCTTGCTGCTTCGGCCTCATCGGGGTGGTCCTGATCGTTGACCTCAACGTCAACGAGCGCGGGCCTTAGCTGCCGCGATTTCCACCGCCACCGCCGCCGCCACCGCCGCCACGACGACGTCCTCCGCGGCGCCGGCGCTTCTTGCGCGGGCCGTCCGACTGCTCGAACTGCTGCCCCTCGCGAAGCGGCGGCTCGGCGATGTCCTGCCCGTGGAAGCGCGCCTGCCAGCGCTGCAAGGCGTCCGCGCCGAGGCCGGTCGCCGCCACCGTCAGCTCGAAGACCGCGAGCGCCTCGGGGAAGAAGCTCTGCTTGACGAAGGCCTGCGGCGCGAACTTGCGCTTGCGCTTCTCGCCGCTCATGTACGGCTGGTACATCAAGATCAGCCGCGCCCGCTCGGCGATGCGCCGCGGCAGCCGCGCCGACTTGACCATCTCGGTGAGCACTTCCTCGGGCGCGACCACGTCCTGCGGAATCGACCAAGGCGTCAGCGGCCGCGCCTTCTCGTCGCCGAGCGAGAACGCCGGGATGCCGGGCGTGCCCAGCCGCTCGTCGTGCAGCTCGTCGGGCGAGCGCAGCGCCTCTTCGGGCAGCGGGGCCGTCGCGGCGGCCTCGGACTGCTCGGCCTTCTCTGCCTCGGCCAGGGCGCGCTCGGCCAGCTCGAGCTCGTCGGGGCCCTCTTCGCCCTCGGCCTCGGCTGTCTCTTCGCCCTCGCCCTCTTCGCCTTCCTCTTCGCCCTCGGCGTCTTCGCCCTCCGGCTCGTCCGGTTCGGCGCTCTCGGGGGTCGTCGCAACAGCGCCCTCGGCCGCTGGCTTCTCGCGGGGCGGCCGCGGAGGCGCCTTGGGAATGGGCCCGCCCTGCTTCGTGCTGCGCGGAAGTGGCGCGAGCAGCGTCGCCAGCAGCACCGCGTCGGACGGGATCTCGCCGATGCGCACATGCGCGTCGAGGGCTGCCAGCGCGCGGAGGTGGCGCTCGGCCTCCTCCGGCCCGCCGCGCTCGAGGTACTCGTGCACCGGCGGCAGCAGCACCTTGAGCGCGCCCACCTCGCGCATCAGCTCGAAGCAGCGCCGCGACGCGCCCGAGCGCAGGAGCTTCAAGACCTCTTCCAGCACGCGCGGCGGCGCGCAGCGGGTCAGCTCGGTCACGTGCTGCTTCATCGCCTCGAGCGTGGCCGGCTCGACCTCGAAGCTACACTTGGCCGCAAAGCGGATGGCCCGCAGGATGCGCACCGGATCTTCGCGCATGCGCACGTCGGGGTCGCCGATGGTGCGCACGAGCTTCGCGGTCAGGTCGGCTTTGCCGGCGACGTGGTCCACCACGCGGCCGCCGTCCAGATCGTAGAAGAGGCCGTTGATGGTGAAGTCGCGGCGGCGCGCGTCTTCCTGCTCGTTCCCGAAGACGTTGTCGTGGCGGATGAGCAAGTCTTGGGGCAGGTCGTCGAGCTCGTCGAGCGGGTTGGCCCGGAAGGTCGAGACCTCGATGATCTTTCCGGCGCGGAAGAAGACGTGCGCCAGCCGGAAGCGCCGGCCGATGAGGCGGCAGTTGCGGAAGGTCTCCTTGACCTGGTTCGGGTGCGCGCTGGTGGCGACGTCGAAGTCCTTGGGCCGGAGCCCGATGAGGAGATCGCGCACGCAGCCGCCGACCAGATAGGTGATGTGGCCCGAGCGGCGCAGGCGATTGACGACCTTGACGGCGTCGGGGTCGAGCAGGTCGTCCTGGATCTCGGCCTTGCCGGCCCGGGCGGGCGCTGGAGGTGAGAGCTCGGAGGCCTCGGCCGCTGCGGCGCCGGCGCTGGTCTCGACGGGAGCTTCGGAGGAGGGATCGGGTTGTTGCATGGGGCCCTGAACGGCCGTCGGCGCGCGTGCGCCGGCCCTGCGCGGCAGGCGCGGGGTCGCCGCTTCGTAGACTGAGAACCGCTCCAGGTCAATCGGAGACCAGCGGACCCTGTCTGCAATTGACGCCTCACCGATTGTGGGCTCGCTGCCGCCGTGCTAGCGGACGACCATGCGTTCGATGGCCGTCGCGCTGGCGTTGCTCTCTTCGGTCTCGCTGGCCGCAGGGGCGAACACGCTCGTCACCTGGCGGGCCATCAACCCCCCGCTGGAAGAGGGGCGCAAGCTCTACGCGGCCGGCTCGTTCGAGGCCGCCCTCGAGAAGCTGCGCGAGGCCGACGGGCTGCCCGGCAACACCAATCGCATCGCAGCCGAGATCGCGGCGCTGCAGGCCTCGGCGCTGCTTGCCCTGCCCGCCTCGCCCGAGCGCAAGCAGCAGGCCGACGACGCGCTGGCCGGGCTCTTCCACGTCGATCCCGACGGTGCCGCGCTGCCGGGAGCGTCCGCCGCGGCGCAAGAGCGCGCCAAGGCGCTGCGCGATCTGCGGCCCGTCCTGCTCCACGAGCGGCTGATCACCGCGCGCTCGGGCCGGCCGGTCCTGATGCGCGCGCGGCTCTCCTTCGCGCAGCCTGGGTCGGCGCAGATCTTCGCCCACTATCGTCTCGAGCCGCAGGCCGAAGGGCAGTCGGGCAGCGACGACGAGTACCTCCGCGTCGCCCTCGAGCCGCAGCGGAGCGGCTGGTTCCTCACCTACCTGCGCCCGGGCGTCGGCGGGATGCCGACCAGCGGCGAGCACGTCCTGCGCTACTGGCTCGAGGCGCGCTCGCCCGAGGGAACGGTGCTCGACACCAACGGCTCGCAGGCGCAGCCGATCCGGGCCCAGCTGAGCGAGACGATGGCCGAGGGCGCGGGCCTGACCAGCGTCGCCACGCTCGACGAGGGCGGCCGTTCGCTGCACCCCGACGTCGCACCGCCCAGCACGCCCCTCTACAAGCGACCCGAGATCGTCATCCCCGCCGTGGCCGCGGTGGCCATCGCCGCCGTGGTCATCGTCGTGCTCCTGCAGCCCAAGCCGCAGCCGCAGTCGGGCTCGCTTGGCCGGGTGGACCTGCCATGAGGCGCGCGCTCCTCGCCGCGGCCGCGCTGGCCCTGGCCGGCTGCGCCCAACAGGACGCGGCGCTGCTGGTGACGTTTACCGGCCAGTACCGCATCCCGACCGACGCCGACACGCTGGTCATCGACGTCTTCGATGGCACCGCGGTCATCAAGCACCTCAGCTACCCGCTCACCACCGCCACTCCGCTGCCGGCCACGCTGACGCTGGTGCAGGCCGGCGCGCAGCACCCGCACGTCCGCATCAACGGAACGCTCAAGCTGACTCAGGGCGGCCAGACCGCCACGGTGGGCCTCGGCACCTCGAGCGCCGACTTCCAGTCGGGTCAGACGGCGACCGTGACCGTCACGCTCGTCCCGCCCACGTAGGCGCGGGCCCTCGCACAACCAGGCTGCGGCACCGTGTCGCGATCGCGCGCGCAAGCCTGCGTTCGCGAAGGCGTTTGGTCGTCCGGCCAAACAAACAAGCAGAGCGTACGGTTTGCAATGACCAGACTGATGGGTTAGTCATTTCCTCGCCTGGCTGAACCCCTGGAGCCTTCCCTTGCGCCCTCTCGCCTTCTCTGCTGCAGCCCTTGTCCTGATCCTCACTTCTTCCCTGACCGCTCTCGCCGATGAGTCAGTCCCGCCGGCAATCGAGAGCGGCTGGGCGCCCTCCATCAGCGCCGGCTACGGAGCCTCGTACAACGCCGGGGGCCTCGGCCTCGAGCTGCGGCGCGGGCACTTCGCGGGCTTCTTCGCGCTCGGCGCCGATCTCTTCACCGCCCCGCCCGACAGCGGCCCGCGCGGCCGGGGCCTGGGCTCCTTGGCGATCGGCGGGCGCTGGTTCTCCGGCGAGGGCGAGCACCTGGTCCTCTCGGTGCACGCCAGCGGCGCGTCCTGGGATGGCTGGCAGACCCACTCGGTCGGCGCCCAGGGCCACGTCATGATGGGCGCCACGGCCGGCTGGCGACAGGTGCTCGGCAAGGGCTTCTTCGCGCAGGTCGGCGTCGGCGCCGCGGCGAAGTACGAGACCTACGACGTCCAGCTCGCGAGCGCGCAGCCGGTCAGCAAGTGGAGCCTCGTGCCCGACGTGGACGCGGGCGTCGGCTTGAGCTTCTGACCACGGCCGTCTATAGCCGCTGCATGAGCGACTGCCTCTTTTGCAAGATCGCGGCGGGGACCATCCCGGTGCAGCGGCTGGCGGAGAACGAGCACGCCCTCGCCTTCCCCGACATCAATCCGCAGGCGCCGACCCACGTGCTCATCATCCCCAAGGTGCACGTCGCGTCCCTGGCCGAGATCAAGGACTTCGATCTGGTCGGCCAGCTCCACGCACTGGCAGTGAAAGTGGCGCACGACAAGGGCATCGCCAAGGGCGGCTTCCGCACCGTGCTCAACACCGGCGCCGACGCGGGCCAGACGGTGTTCCATCTCCATCTGCACCTGCTCGGCGGTAGAGCGATGGGCTGGCCGCCGGGATAGCGCCGATGCGAGGCAGATCGGCGCCAGCGTGCCGGCCGCG
This sequence comes from Myxococcales bacterium, assembly GCA_038231075.1. GTDB lineage: Bacteria > Myxococcota > Myxococcia > Myxococcales > 40CM-4-68-19 > JBBRMA01. Next base: position 12,859 of record JBBRMA010000069.1, read on the forward strand.
GGCAGGCAGGGAACCCGCGTCGCCTGACGGCCGGTGACTGGCGCAATCGCCGCGTTACTTTGCCTTCCGTCCCGCCTTGGCCGGCTTGGCCTTCTTCGCCGGCTTCGCCTCCTTTTCCCAGACGCCGAGCGCAGCGCCGGTCGGGTCGACGAAGACGCCCAGGGCGCCCATCCCTGGAATGGGTTGATGCGCGACGACGATCTGCGCGCCGCGCGTCTTCGCCTTGGCGATGGTGCGCTTGACGCTGTCGACCTGCACGTAGGGCAGCCACTGGGTCGGCGCCTCGGCCATCTGCTTCTGCTGGATGCCGCCGCCCTCTTCCTTCGCGCCCGTGTCGATCATCGTGTACGTCATCGGGCCCATCGGCATGTCCTGCATCTTCCAGTCGAAGAGGCCCTTGTAGAACTTCTTGGCGGCCTTTGCGTCGCCGGTGTTCAGCTCGATGTGGACGAACTTGTTCACGGCGTGCTCCCGAGGTGGTTCGCCACCAAAAAGTGGCGCGGCCCGGTCCTTAGCACACCGGTTGCGGCGAGCCCGGCGATCAGGCGATCAGCTGTGCGGGTCGCCCGGCTCGGCCGCTGCGGTACACTGAGCTCATGCTGCGCCTTCGCCGTGCCCTCGCGAGATTTGTCGGCACCCTGGTGCTGCTGCTCACGCTCGGCCGCGTCACGGTAGACCTGACGGGCGTGAAGATCACCACGGCAGGCCGGGCCGACGCGGCGATCTCCAGGCGGGTGGACAAGGGAGGAGCGTGAGCTTGCCGCGCCGTTTCCCGGGCGAGTCGTCGCAGCAGTACCAGCTCGACCGCAGATCGTCTTCGCCGCGCGCTAGAGCAGCTTCTTCGAGTCGAGCTGCAGCGTCACCGGCCCCTCGTTGACGATGCGCACCGTCATCGTGGCGCGAAAGATCCCCTCCGCCACGGTCAGCCCCTTGGCCCGCGAGAGCGCGCAGAACTTTGCGTAGAGCGGCTGCGCCACCTCGGGCGGAGCCGCCGCCGAGAACCCAGGCCTCCGCCCCTGCCGGCAATCGCCGAGCAGCGTGAACTGCGAAATCGCCAGCAGCTGCCCGCCCACGTCCAGCAGCGACTTGTTCATCTTGCCCTGCTCGTCTTCGAAGATGCGCAGCTCGGCGATCTTGGTGGAGAGCCAGGCAGCGTCCTCCTCGGCATCATCGACCGCGACACCAATCAATGCGCAGAGCCCGGCCCCAATCTGGCCGACGACCTTGCCGTCAACTGTGACGCTCGCCTCGCTGACTCGCTGGATGACCGCTCGCATCGCCGCGACTCTGCCGCGCCGGGCCGCCTCTGACAATCACCACAGAGCGACGGCTCTGTGGTGAGAGCAAGCCAAAGCCTCTGCGCGGTCCTGGCTACCTGGCCAGAGAAGCGTCCTTCTCCTTGCGCGGGTCGAGCGTCTCGAGCAGCGTCGCCATGTCATCGGCGTGCTCCTCCTCGACCGCCAGGATGCCCTCGAGCATGCGCCGCGTGGTCGGGTCGCCGTCGCCGAAGAAGCGGATCATCTCCGAGTACGACTCGATGGCGATGCGCTCGGCGATGAGGTCCTCCCTGATCATGTCCACGAGCGAGTTGCCCTCGACGTACTGCGAGTGGCTGCGGGTCAGCATGCCCTCGGGGTTGAAGTTCGGCTCGCCCCCGAGCTGGCGGATGCGCTCGGCGATCTCGTCGGCGTGGCCCTGCTCCTCCACGGCGTGCTCCATGAACTCGGCGGCCACGGCCTTGGAGTGGATTCCGTTGGCCATGAAGTGGTGGCGCCGGTAGCGCAAGACGCAGACCAGCTCGGTCGCGAGCGCCTCGTTCAAGACCTTGAGGCCGGTCTTGAGGTCCACCTTGTAGCCTGCGGTGACGGCGCCTTTCTCGACGTGCTCGCGCGCCCGGCGGCGCAGCTCTTGGACATCGGTGAGAAAGGGCGTGTTCGGGTGGTTCTTGTCGGCCATGTGTTTCCTCCGCTTGGAAAGTCGGAACGACGGGAGATGAACGCAAGCTCACCGGGTTGACCGCGCGGCGCTTGCCGTGTCTAAACCGGGCCTGCCATGCCCCTGCCCGCCCGCTTTTTGCCCCTCGCGCGCTCGCTGGTGGGCCTCGACAGCGTCTCCTCGAACGGGACGCTCCAGGTCGTGCAGCTCTTGCAGCCTCTGTACGAGGCGGCGGGCCTGTCTGTCCGCCTGCAGGCCAGGAGCGAGCGGGAAGTGAACATCCTGGCGGGCCCAGGTGGCGCGACAGGCCAGGGCGGCGTCCTCCTGGTCACGCACCTCGACACCGTGCCGGGCGGCCCGCGCGAGCGCTGGACCGAGACGGGCGCTGACCCCTGGGCGCTGACGGAGAAGGACGGCTGGCTCTTTGGCCTCGGCTGCGCCGACGTCAAGCTCGACGCGCTCTGCAAGCTCGAGGCGGCCGCGCGGCTCAAGGGCCGAAAGCTGCGGCGGCCGTTCTGGCTGATGGGGACGTTTGGCGAGGAGATTGGGCTGCTCGGCGCGCGCCACTTCGTGCAGAGCGAGCTGTTCCGCGAGATCGCGCCGGCCCAGGTGCTCTGCGGCGAGCCGAGCGAGCTCGAGCCCATCAGCGCCCACAAGGGCTACGCGGTGGTGCGCGCCACGGTCACCGACACCAAGGCGCGGCTGGTCTCGCTGTCGGGCCTCGGGTCCGAGGAGCTGACCTTCGCCGGCAAGGCGGCCCACTCGAGCACGCCGCACCTCGGGGTCAACGCCATCGGCAAGGCCCTCGCCTGGTCGAAGTCGAGCGGCACGCCGGTGCTCGCGATCGCGGGCGGCGCCGCGGCCAACGTGGTGCCGGCGCGCTGCGTGCTCACCACCAGCTCGCCGCGCGATGAGGGCCAGCCGCGGCCCGACGAGGCGCGGTTGCTCTCGAGCGGCACCGCGCTGCGGCCGAACTTGTGGCGCGCGCTGGCCACCGCGTCGGCGCTCGGTGAGCTGTGGCAGGAGCTGCTCTGGAAGCTCTCGCCCGCGAGCGACGCCCGCTTCGATCCGGCCGGCGCGGTGGGCGGGCTCAACGTCATCGAGAGCAGCGCCGAGGCCGCCTCGCCCGAGGCCATCTATGGGCGGGGCCAAATCTCGGTGACGCTGGATGCGCGCCTGTTGCCCCAGCACGACCCGGACGCGTTTCTGCAGAGCTTTGCCGCCGAGGCCACCGACTGGGTCGAGCGCCTGGGCCGCGGCGAGCTGGCGCTGCACCTCTCCATCGAGCGCAACGCGGGCGGCATGGCGATGGCCGATAGCTGCGCGCTGGTCCAGGTCGCGAGCCGCGTGGCGAACAAGCCCGCCAAGGCCAAGCCCACCAGCACCGAGGCGGGGATCTTCGCGCGCGCAGGCTGCGAGGCCATCGTCATCGGCCCGGGCCGCTCGACGGGCAACGCCCACACCGCCAACGAGCGCATCGAGATTTCACAGCTCGAACGGGCAATCGATCTATATGAGTCGCTGATTCTCGAACTCTGCGGAGAGACTTAGCCGTGTATGTGATTCGCGACGCCCAGCGGTCGGACCTGCCCGGATTGCAGAAGCTCGCGCGCGAGCTCGACACCGTCAATCTGCCCAATGACGAGAAGGCCCTCTCGTCGCTCATCGACCACTCGATCCGGTCGTTCGACGGCCGGGTGCGCAACGCCTTCCAGCGCGAATATCTCTTCGTCCTGGAAGACCCGGCCAAGGAGAGGCTGGTCGGCTCGAGCCTGATCATCGCCCAGCACGGCACCCGCGACGCGCCCCACATCTACTTCGACGTCTATGAGAAGGAGCATTACTCGCAGAGCTTGAACAAGCACTTCAAGCACCGCGTCCTATCCATTGGATATAACTTCGACGGCCCCACCGAAATCGGGGGCCTGGTAGTAGACCCGCAATATCGGCGGCAGGACAAGCCGGGCAAGCAGCTCTCCTATGTCCGCTTCCTCGAAGTCGCGATGCACCCCGGCCGCTTTAGAGACCGCATCCTGGTTGAGTTGCTCCCCCGGCTCGAGGAGGACAATCGCTCGCCGCTTTGGGAGGCGCTAGGACGCAAGTTTACCGGCTTGAGTTACCAGGAGGCCGATCGTCTCTCCAGACAGAACAAAGAGTTCATCCAGCAATTGTTTCCGCCGGGCGAGATCTATTGCACGCTCTTTACTCAAAAGATTCAAGAGTCGTTCGGTGAGGTAGGTCCCGAGACCGCCGGCGCCAAGGCGATGCTGACGAAGATCGGCTTTCGGTACGACGAGCGCATCGACCCGTTCGACGGCGGGCCGCACTATTCGGCGGTGACCGCCGAGATCGAGCCCATCATCCGCTTCCGCCGCGGCAAGCTCGCCGACAAGCCGCTGGCCCCCGACGCCGAGCGGCAGCCCGGCGTCGTCGAGGAGCGGCTCGTCGGCGTCGAGCGCAGCGAGGGGCGCAACCGCTTCCGCGCCGTGCGCACCCTTTGCCGCTTCATGGACACGAGCATCGCGCTGCCCAAGCAGGCCCGCGCGCTGCTCGACGTCGCGCCCGGCGAGCGGCTGCACACCATTCCGTTCGAGTAAGCGGAAGCGTCGGGCAGCGCCGGCGCCTGCCCGTGGACCAGGCTGCCGTCGGGCGACCGCGCCCCTGGGCGGATGCCCGGGGCGGTGATATTCGATCGGCCCCTCAGGGGAGAGCCATGGACCTGATCGCCGGCCGGTGGGCCGACCCAGCGCAGCCTGACGGTGCCCTCGAGAACCGCTCGCCCGCGGACTTGTCGGTCGTGCTCGGGACGCACCCGTTCGCGGTGGCGCAGGTCGCGCTCGCAGTCGAGGCGGCAAAGGAGGCGCAGCGCGGCTGGGCCCAGCGGCCGCTCGAGGAGCGCGTGGCCGTGGTGCGGGCCATCGGCGCCGCGCTCAAGCAGCACGAGGACGAGCTGGCGCGGGCCATCGCCCTCGACATGGGCAAGGCGCTCTGGGACGCGCGCACCGAGGTCTCTGCCGCGGTGGGCAAGGCCGCCGTCACCGTGGACGAGGGGCTGCGCCTGGTCGCAGGGTTCGCGCCGGGCGCCGCTGATGGCCGGCAAGCGGCGCGCGCAGGCAGCCCCGGATACGCGGGCGCGGTGCTCGCCGAGTCGGTCGCCTTCGAGTGCCGCTTCAAGCCGCTCGGGGTGCTGGCCGTCTTCGGGCCCTTCAACTTTCCCGTCCACCTGCCCAACGGCCACATCCTGCCGGCGCTCGCGTGCGGCAACGCCGTGGTCTTCAAGCCGAGCGAATTCGCCCCCCACGCCGCAGAGGTGTACGCGCGCTGCCTGGTCGAGGCTGGAGTGCCGCCGGGCGTCTTCAACCTGGTGCAAGGCGGCCCCGCGGTCGGCCAGGCGCTGGCCACGCACCAAGGCGTCGCGGGCATCCTCTTCACGGGCAGCGGCGCGGTGGGCGAGGCGATCACCCGCGCCACGCTCGGGCAGCCGAAGCTCCTGGCGCTCGAGCTGGGCGGAAAAAATGCGGCCCTCGCGCTCGCCGGGTGCGACGAGCCCAAGGCGATCTACGACGCGCTCTTCTCGGCGTTCGTCTCGGCCGGACAGCGCTGCACGGCCGCGAGCCGCTTGATCGTCGAGGGGCCGCCCGCGCGCGCCGACGCTTTCGCCGAGCGGCTCGCCGCTCTCGCGCGCAAGCTGGTGGTGGGCCATCCGCTCGACGCGGGCGTCTTCATGGGCCCGCTCGCCTCGGAAGCGGCGCAGGCGAAATTTGAAACGGGGCTCGCGGCTGCCGATGCTGACGTCGTGCTCGCCTCGCGCCGGCTGGAGCCCCGCGGCCTGCGCGGCTGCTATGTGAGCCCCGCCGTCCACCGCGTGCGCGTGCGCGCAGGCTCGCGCTACCAGCGCGAGGAGCTGTTCGGGCCGGACCTCGCGGTCTACTCGGCCGGCTCGCTGGAAGAGGCCGTCGCCATCGCCAACGACACCGACTATGGCCTCGCGGCGAGCGTGCACACAGACAGCGTCCCGGCCTTCGAGCGAGCCGCGCTCTTGCTCAGCGCCGGGTGCATCAACTGGAACGCGCCCACCGTCGGCGCCAGCGGCCGGCTGCCGTTCGGCGGCACGCGCAAGAGCGGAAATCATCGCCCCGCGGGCCTCTTCTCGACGCTCTATTGCGCCGAGCCGGTGGCGCTCATGCGGGGCGAGCCGCGGCTCGATGCGAAGAAGCTGGCGCCCGGCGTCACCTGGGAGCTGCCGTGACGGGGCTCGCGCCTCCGGCGGCCGCCGCGCTCCGGGCCCTCGTCGGCACCGCTGGCCACGTCGATCACGGCAAGACCGCGCTGGTCAAGGCGCTGACGGGCATCGACACCGATCGGCTGCCCGAGGAGAAGCGGCGCGGGATCACGCTGGAAGCTGGCTACGCGCACCTGCTCCTGCCCGGCGTCGGCCAGGCGGGCGTGGTGGACGTGCCGGGCCATGAGCGCTTCCTGCGCTCGATGGTGGCCGCGGCCGGAGGCATCGACGTGGCCGTGCTCTGCATCGCCGCCGACGAGGGGCCGATGCCGCAGACCGCCGAGCACCTCGATGTGCTCCGATTACTGGGAGTGAAGTCGGGGGTGGTCGCGCTGACCAAGAGCGACCTCTTGCCAGGGCTGGGTGAAGATCACCGCGAGCTGCTCCTGCTCGAGCTGAAGACGCTGCTCGCGGGGACCTTCCTCGAAGGCGCCGAGGTGGTCCCCTGCTCGGCGCGATCGGGCGAGGGGCTGCAGGAGTTGCTGGCTGCGATTTCACGCGCAGTGAACTCGCATCTTGAGACGCCGCGGTCGTCGCAGGGGCCCCTCTTCCTGCCGCTCGACCGGGCCTTCGCGCTCAAGGGCTTTGGCACCATCGTCACCGGCACGCTCTTCTCGGGCGAGCTGTCGCCGGGCGACGAGGTGGATCTGGTGGGCGCGGGGGCCAAGGCCAGAGGCATCCGCGTCCGCTCGGTGCAGGTGCACGGCGGCGCGGTGGAGAAGGCGCGCGCCGGGCAGCGCACCGCCGCCAACCTCGCGTCGATCGAAGTGGGCGAGGCGCCGCGCGGGGCCGCGCTGGTGGCGGCCGGGATGGCGCACGCGGCCCACATGCTCGACGTCGAGCTGGAGCTCCTGGCCGGCGCTCCCCGGCCGCTGCCGGATCGCGCGCGGCTGCTCGCCCACGTGGGAACGGCGCAGGTGGCGTGCGTGGTCGCGCTGCTCGATCGCAAAGAGCTGCTGCCCGGCGAGCGCGCGCTGGCGCAGCTGCGGCTCGGCCAGCCGGTGGCGGCGCTCTCGGGGCTGCGCTTCCTCCTGCGCGGCGAGCTGGGCAAGGCGCACGCGGTGGAGGGGCCGGCGCGCCCTGAGTCGAGCACCCTGCGCGCACCGGGCTCTGGCCTGGGGAGAAAGCACGCGAGCACGCTCGGCGGCGGGCGAATCCTCTCTGTCGATCCGCGGCGGCGCCGGCGGGGCCGCGCGAGCGATCACCAGGCGCTTCGAGATCTGTCGAGCGACGAGCCGCTGCTGCAGGCCGAGCGGCTGCTCTTCGAGGCGGGCCTGCCCGGCTGCTCGCCGCCGATGCTGGCCGCGCGCGGGGCCTTCGGCGCCAAGAGCGGCACCACCGCGCTCGAGCGGCTGGCGCAGATGGGGCGCGCGGTGATCTTCGATCGCGACGCGCGGCTCTACGTCCACAAGGAGCTGCTGGGAAAGCTGCAGCAGCGCATCCTCGGCCGGTTGCACGAGCACGCGGAGAACGAGCGGCTCGACCAGTCGATCGCCCGGGAAGAGCTGCGCCAGCGCGCCGGCTCGCCTCCGCCGCGGCTCTTTTCCCGCGCCCTCGCGGCTCTGCAAGAGAGCGGCGAGCTGCACGCCGACGCCGAGCGCGTGCGCCCACCCGGCGTGGCTGGCAAGCTCGCGGGGCCGGACGCCGACACGCAGGAGAAGCTGGCGCTGCTGCTGGACCACGCGGGGCTTGCCCCGCCGCGCGCCGATGAATTGCCGGGCCTGATCGGCGAGCCCGCGCCGCACACGCTCGGGCTGCTCAAGTCGCTGCAGGCCAAGGGGCGCATCCAGAAGGTCAGCGAAGAGCTGTGGTTCAGCGCCCCTGCCCTGGTAGATCTCAAGAAGCGGCTGCGGGCGTGGCTCGAGGAGAAGGGGTCGATCGACGCGCAGGGCCTCAAGGAGCTGACGGGGCAGAGCCGGAAGTTCACCATCCCGCTCGCGGAGTGGTTCGACCGCGAACGGGTGACGCTGCGGATCGGCGACAAGCGCGTCGCGCGCAAGGAGCGGTGATGGCCGAACATCTGCCCGTGGAGACGTTCTCGGTGCGCGCGCTGGTGGACGCGCTGCCGCTGCCCGCGGCGGTCCTGCGCGAGGGACGCATCGCGGCCATCAACGGCAAGCTCTGCGACCTCTTGGGGCAGGAGGCGGGGGCGCTCGTTGGCCGCGACCCCTTCGAAGCGCTGGACTTCGACGACGAGGGCGGGCAGCTGCGGGAGCGCAACCGCGCGCGCCGGCGGGGCGAGCCGGTCCCTGACGACTTCGAGTGCGTCCTGCGCCACTCGAGCGGCAACGAGGTGCCGCTCCGCGCGCGGGTCGCGCCCTTTCCTGCGAGCGGCGCCGGCGCGACGCTGTACCTCTTCGAGGAGTCGCAAGAGCGGGCGCGCTCGGCGCGGCTCATCCGCGGGCTCATCGACGTCGCGGCCGCGGCGCAGCGCGAGGGCACCGAGGCCGGCATCTTCCGCGCAGTGCGCGAGCGGCTGGCCGGGCTTGGCCTCGAGTGCGTCATCTGCGAGGTGGGCCGGGGCTCGCTGCGCCTCTTGGTCGCGAGCGAGCCCGCCGGGCCGCTGACGCGCGCTCTCTCGGTGCGGGGCGCGAGCTGGATCCGCGCCGAAGAGCTGCCCGGCGGCGCCGAGTGGATCGGACAGCAGGGCCTGCTCGTGGAAGACGTGCCGGCGCTTCTCTCGGCGATCGAGCAGCGCCCGCGCGGAGACCACGCCGCGCTCTCGCACCTGCACGCGGTGGCCGCGGCCATTCCTGTCGAAGGCGCGCCGCTCTACGCCATCGCCGCCACCGGCGAGGGGCTCGACTCGACCATCGCCTCGGCCTTCGCGCTCTTCGGCAAGCAGCTCGGCACCACGGTCGAGACCGTGCGCAGGCTCGACGAGCTGGCGCGGAGGAACCGCGAGCTCCTGCTGGTCAACCACGTCGCGCGCGCGACGGCGACGCTCGGCTCTGGGGTCGCCCTGCAGGCCGCGCTCGACCACGTGGCCGCCGCCGTGCGCGCCGACGCGCTGGCGCTCTTCCGCCGCGACGAGGCCCAGCTCACCCTGGCCGTCTCGCGCGGCTTCCCCTTTGGCTGGGCCACCTCGAACCAGCGGGTGCCCCTCAAGGCGCGCGTGCCCTGGGCCGAGGCGGCCTCGCAGCGCGAGATCGTCCACTACTCGCAAGAGGGAGACCGCACGGTGCGCCGCCCGCCGCGCATGCTCACGCCGCCGCACGGCGTGCGCCGCTTGCGCCCGCTGACGCCGGGCGAGGCGCTGCCCGCCGCCGCCGAGGGCTATGGCGTCGCCGTGCCGCTGCAAGTGAGCGATCGGGTGCACGGGCTGCTCTTGCTCTTCCGCGCCGCGCCCGCGTTCGGCGGCGACGAGCTCGAGCTCTTGTCCACCGTCTCGGCGCAGCTCGCGGTCAATCTGCAGAACGAGGCGCTCTTTGACCAGGCCCAGCGCCGCGTCTCCGAGCTGTCGCTCTTGCTCGAGCTGGGCCAGGCCGTGGTCTCGAGCCTCGAGCTCTCGAAGGTCCTGGCCGAGGGAGCGCGCGTGGCCGTGCGGCTGCTCCGCTGCAGCGCGGCCTACGTGATGACTCCCGACGAGAGCGGCGAGAACCTGATCTGCTGGGCCGGCGCCGACCCGCACATCGGCGGCGCGCTCCTCGGGCGGCGCGTGCCGATGGCGAACCCGTCGATGAGCGCGCTCGCCTTCAGGACCATGAAGCCGCAGTGGACCTCGACGCCGGGCGACATCGACCCGGTGCTGGTGGCCGAGTTCGGCTGCACCTCGACGCTGGCCGTCCCGCTCCACCTCGGCGACAAAGCGCTCGGCGTGCTCTGCCTGATCGAGCGCTCCGACCCGCGGACGTTCGACCCGCAAGACGTGCGGCTCGCAAACCACGCGGGAAACCTGATCGCCGTCGCGCTCGAGAACGCGCGCCTGTATGCCGAGCAGCGCACCCGCGTGGACGAGATGGCGCGCCTCAATGATCTCTCGCGATCGCTGGTGGGCGCGGTCGAGCTGCGGCCCATCCTCGACGAAGCGGCGCGCACGCTGCGGGCGCTGGTTGACGCGAGCCACTGCTTCATCCTGCTCTACGACAAGACCACGCGGGAGCTGACGGTGGGCGTCGGCCCGCTCGAGGCCACGCAGTTCCTCGCCGGCGTGCGCGTGCCCATCGACGACCCGACCTCGCTGGCGGCGCGTTGCCTGCGCGAGAAGCGCTGCCTGCAAGAGCCCCACGCCGCGTCGTCCACCATGGTGAACCAGGAGCGCGTGGCCCACTTCGGCGAGCGCAGCCTGCTCTGCGTGCCGCTCCTGGCGCGCGACGAGCCGGTCGGCGTGGTCATCCTCGACGAGACCCGTCGCGAGCGCGTCTTCACTCTCAGTGAAATCGAGGCGGTGACCGCGGTCGCCGGCCAGATCGCGCTGGCGGCGCTGGCGGCGCGGCTGTACGGCGACCTGAAGGAGAGCTACGCCGAGCTGGCCCGCACCCAGGCAGAGCTGGTCGAGCGCGAGCGGCTGGCTGTGGTCGGCGAGCTCTCCGCGTCCATCGCCCACGAGGTGAGAAATCCGCTGGGGGTGATCTTCAACTCGCTCGGCGGGCTGCGGCGGCTGCTCGGCACGGGCGCGGCCAGCCCTGCCGACGGGGCGCAGAAGAGCAAGGAGCTCTCCTCGGCGGCGGACCCCAAGCAGCTGCTCGACATCATCGGCGAGGAGGCCGACCGGCTGAACCGGATGGTGGGCGACCTGCTCGACTTCGCCCGTCCGATGACGCCGGCGGTGCACGAGGCCGCGCTCGCGCCGCTCTTGGAGGAGGCCGTCGCCGCGGCGCGCGCGCAGGTGGACGAGGCGGCGCAGGTCGAGGTGCGGCTGCACGTCGCGCCCGCGATTGCCACCGTGCCGGCCGACGCGCGGCTCCTGCGGCAGGCGGCCATCAACCTGGTGCTGAACGCGCTGCAGGCGCTGGGCAAGAGCGGGACCATCTCGGTGCGCGCGGAGCTCGGCGAGCGCGAAGGCCGCCGCTTCGCGCTCCTCTCGGTGAGCGACAGCGGGCCGGGCGTGCCCCAGCACCAGCGGCAGCGCATCTTCCAGCCCTTCTTCACCACCAAGGCCAAGGGCACAGGCCTTGGCCTCGCGGTGGTCAAGCGCATCGCCGAAGGGCACGGCGGCGCCGTCTCGCTCGAGGACAAACCCGAGGGCGAAGGAGCGAGCTTCCAGCTATGGTTGCCGCTGTGAGCGAACCAGCGATCCAGGATGGCGGCGCACCGCCGGCGCGGCCCGCTCCGCGCGCGCGCATCCTGGTCGTGGACGACCAGAAGAACATGCGCACCACCACCGCGTTGGTCCTGCGGCAGGAAGGCTACGAGGTGGCCGAGGCCGAGAGCGGCGAGGCGGCGCTGGCGCGGCTGCTCGACGAGCCCTTCGATGTGGTGCTCACCGACCTGCGCATGGAGCCGCTCGGCGGCCTCGCGGTGCTGCGGGGCGCGACCGAGGTGTCGCCCTCGACGCAGGTGATCGTCATGACCGGCTATGGCACCGTCGAGAGCGCCGTGGCCGCCATGCAAGCCGGCGCGCACGACTACATCTCCAAGCCGTTCAAGGACAGCGAGCTGCTCATGCGCGTCGAGCGGGCGCTGGAGAAGCGGCGGCTGCTCGTCGATCTGGGACTCTTCGGCGACGAGTTCAAGAGCCGCTACAAGCTCGACGCGCTGGTCGGCCGCTCGGCGCCGATGCGGGACTTGCTCACCAAGATCGTCCGCGTCGCCCCGACCGACGTCACCGTGCTCATCACCGGCGAGAGCGGCACCGGCAAGGAGCTGATCGCCCGCGCCATCCACGCCAACGGCAAGCGCAGCGCGCGCCCGTTCGTGCCGGTCAACTGCGCCGCCATCAGCGAGAGCCTGCTCGAGAGCGAGCTCTTCGGCCACGTGAAGGGAGCCTTCACCGGCGCGGTCAAGCTGCGCCTGGGCCTCTTGGAAGAGGCCAGCGGCGGCACCTTCTTCTTCGACGAGATCGGCGAGACCACGCCGGCCTTCCAGGCCAAGCTCCTGCGCGTCATCCAGGAGCACGAGATCCGCCGCGTCGGCGACAACGCGGCGATCCCGGTGGACGTGCGGGTCATCGCCGCCACCAATCGAGACTTGCGCACGGCCATCGCCGAGAAGCGCTTTCGCGAAGATCTCTACTATCGCTTGAATGTAGTTCCGCTGATGGCGCCGCCGCTGCGCGAGCGCAAGGAAGACGTGCCGCTCCTGGCCCAGCACTTCCTGGTGCGGTTCAACCAGCGCAACGGCACGCGGCGGACCCTCACCCACGGCGCGCTGGCGCGGCTGCTCGCGTACGACTTCCCCGGCAACGTGCGCGAGCTGGAGAACATGGTGGAGCAGTCGGCCGCGCTCTCGCCGGGCGAGCAGATCGACGCCGAGGACGTGATCATCGAGGCGCCGCGCCAGGGCTCACCCGGCCCGCGCTCGCTGGCGCGCGAGGTGGACGACGCCGAGAAGCGCGCCATCGAGGGCTCCTTGCAGCGCAACGACGGCCAGCTCGAGCGCGTGGCTCGCGAGCTGGACGTGAGCACGACGACACTGTGGCGAAAGATGAAGCGGCTGGGCCTGCGGCGGGACTAAGGCTTGCCGCTGCAGCGCCGGTGAGACTTTGGCCGGCGCCAGGGAGGCGGACGCCCTCGCCGGCGCAGCGGGACCCGCCTCGCAATAGGGGCAATCTGAAGTGCAGGAACGAGGCACCCACGAGCGCCGACGAGGGCGTCCCCCTCCCTGCCACCTGCTGCAGTGGCAAGCCCTATTTAGTTTATGAAGAAGCGGCATCAATCAACCATCTCGCTCCACGCTCCTCCTCAAATTCAAGGATCGACGTCTAGCAGGCCAATAGGCCGCCGGCAGGCAGAGACCCCCGGCGCGGCGCGGGCGCCACCCGCTTGAGGTGGCTCGCTGCGCTCGCATTTTTGGATTTCTGCTGCGGGAGCCCTAGAGCCGCGCCGGGGGTCTCTGCCTGCCGGCGGCCTATTGGCCTGCTAGACGTCGATCCTTGAATTTGAGGAGGAGCGTGGAGCGAGATGGTTGATTGATGCCGCTTCTTC
>JBBRMA010000070.1:0-26016 GCA_038231075.1 Myxococcales bacterium
CCGGACCGAGCCCGGCGAAGGAGCGCCAAGCGATGCAAGGAGCGACGACGAAGAAGACCGGTCGTCTCTGAGGAGGAGCGACGCGGCAGCGCGCCGGCGATCGTTCGCCGGGCGACGGGAGGGTTTTTCAGCAGCCTGTTACGGGCTCCCGCGGCAAGAAATCCGATCGATGCGAGCGCAGCGAGCCACATTGCGCGGGTGGGCGCCCGTTCCGCGCGGCGGGCCTCTGCCTGCCGGCGGCCGATGGCCTACCGGCGCTGATTTGACTGACTTTGGATCTACACGCCGCCGTCTACCAGGACGGTCGCCCCGTTCATATAAGCGTTCCTATCAGAGACCAGGAAGGCGGCGACCTCGGCGACCTCGTCCACCGTTCCCAGTCGCCGCAGCGCGCAGTGGCGCAGGAAGTCGTCGCGGTTCGCCTGCGGGACATTGACGCTCACGCCCTCGTCGAGGATGCCGGGCGCGATGCAATTGACGGTGATTCCGTAGCGGCCAATCTCTTTGGCCAGCCCCTCACTGAAGCCCTTCAGTGCGGCCTTGGCAGCGCAATAATGGACGGGCGCCTGCATCATCTTCACGCCGGCCAGGGAGCTCACGTTTAATATCCGGCCGCGCTTGAGTCGAATCATTCCCCGGAGCACGGCTTGAGTTGCCAGGAACGCGCCCTTGACGTGCGTGTCCATCATGTTGTCCCAATCGCTCTCTTCCATCAGCGCGAGCGGAACCACCTGGCCGACGCCGGCGTTGTTGACCAAGACATCGATGGGCGCGCCCGCCTCGCGCTCCACCGTGCGCACCAGAGCTTCCAGCGCCGGCTTGTCGAGCACGCTGGCCTTGAACGCCCAGGCGCGCGCTCCGGCCTCGCGCAGCGCCGCGAGCGCGGCCTCTGCCTCCTTCTCGGCTTTCAAATAATTGAAAGCCACCGCGGCGCCTTCGCGCGCCAGCACCTTGCAGATGGCGCGGCCGAGGCCCCTCGAGCCGCCCGTGACCAGCGCGACCCGGCCCTGCAAGAGCCCGCTGCTCAAGGCCCTTGCACCACGCGCAGGGAGACGCCCTTGCCGGGCGCCAGCGGCAGCGCCGGACCCTTTGCAGCACCGCGATGGAACATATTGAAGCCGCAGGCCGGCATCACCCGCCCATCGGCCTGGGGATAGTGATGGCAGCACTTGCGCAGCCGCTCCAAATCAAAGTCGTGCCGATCCATATAGTGGTGCAGGAAGATCGACTTGGCCCGCCCCTCGCCGATGCGCACCTGCTCGCGCGCCGTCAGAACCCGATCGGGGAACATCTGCAAGAGCAGGCCTCGGAGCGCGGCCAGCACCTCGGGGCCGCGCTCGATCTCGTCGCTGCGCGAAAAGACATCGTGAATCACCTCGTGCAGCGCCTCGTGGATCTCGGCGTTGGCGGGTAGAGTTGCCGACGACCTTAATAGCGTTCCAAAGCGGGTGAAATCGACGAAGCGGCCGAAAGGCAGGAAGGATCCGTCTTCCAAGCGCATCAAGTAGGTGAGCGAGACGCACTGCGGATGCGAGCAGGGCAGCGGGCAGAAGTCGCTCTTCTTCAGCTTGCCGTTGGTCTGCTCCTCGATGCGCTGGATGACGCCAGGGATGGTGAGCCGATCCATCGGATCGCCGGGATACTTGCCGCCGCCCTGCCCGGTGAACGCCGCGGGCTGGAAGTTGAGCGAGAGGATATGATCTTCGCGCAGGAAGAGCTCGACGGCCTGGCCGATCTGGTGCTCGTTCGCGCCCCGCGTCGCCACGAAGACGAGCTGGGTTGGGATTTGCAATTTCTTGAGTACGGCCAGCGCGGCGTCTTTGTCGGCGACCAGATCGCGGCCGCGGATCTTCTCGTGGGTATCGGCGGTAAAGCCGTCGAGCTGCAGCGCGATATAAGCGCCGCTCTCCTTGATTGCAGCCGCGAAGGCCTTGTCGCGTCCGAGGCGCAAGCCATTGGTGATGATCACCACGCGGCCGATCTCGGGCCGCGAGGCGATGCGAATCAGCTCGAGGATCTCCGGGTGGCTGGTGGGCTCGCCGCCCGAGAGCGCGACCGACTCGCAGGTGCCCTCGCGCAGCACCATGCCGTCGATGATGCCGCGGAAGTCCTCGAGCGACATATGCTTTGAGTATTGGTTGTTGACGATGCAGATCGGGCACTCGAGGTTGCAGTGGTCGGTGACCTCGATGATGGGCAGGCAGGTGTGCTGCTCGTGCTCATTGCAGACGCCGCAGTCGGTGGGACAGCCGTGCTCTGCCTCTTCTGAGTAATGCAAAGGCTCGGTGCCCGCGCGGGCAAACGAATAAGCGCGGACATAGTAGCTCGCGTCCTCGCTGACCAAAGCCTCTGACGGGCCGCAAGCCTTGCAGCTCTTCTTGAAATAGACCTTGCCGGCGCGAATGATCACGTCGGCCTCGAGCAGCTGCAGGCAACCCGGGCAGACCGAGGTGGTCCGCTTGAAGAGGTGATCGACGCCCGACTTCGCCGCGTTCCCGTTTGCGAGGAAGGCGACGACATAGGCGTTGCCGTCGGCGTGGTGCACGCGCTCCACCGGTCCGCACGCGGCGCAGCGCAAGAGCGCGACGGCCTCGCTGCCGCGCAGCACGATGCGCGCCTCGCCGCGCTTGCCGCAGCTCGGGCACTCGACGAATTCGTGGGCGAAGAAGGTGTGCGGCTTGTCCACGCGCACCGCGGGCTCGCATCCGACGCAGTCCATCGCGCTCCAGCGTAGAGAGGGGTCGAGCGGGCATCCTGGCGCCTCCCGTCCGGGCAGGTCAATCGGCTATAGTCGGCGGATAGAGGTGGCATGCGCTATCTGCTGCTCGACCGCATCCTGACGCTGCGGCCCCCGGACCTCGCGACCGCGGTGAAGTGCGTCTCGCTCTCCGACGACGTCTTCGTCGATCACTTCCCGGGCCACCCCATCATGCCGGGGGCGCTGCTCATCGAGGCGCTGGCACAGCTCGGCGGCGTGCTGGTCGAGGCCACCATGGGCGAACGAGGCGTCCGCCACCTGCACGCCATCTTGACGATGGTGGACCGGGCGCGCTTCCGGCAGATGGTGCGCCCCGGCGACCGCGTCGAATTGCAAGCCCTCGGCATGGCGGCGAGCGAGGACGGCGGCCAGGTGCGCGGCCTCGCCCACGTCGACGGCAAGCTCGCGGTCGAGGCGGAGCTGACCTTCGCGCTCATGCCCATCACCAACCCGAGGCTCATCGAGCGGCGGCGCGAGGTCCTCGAGACCTGGCTCTCGGGCTCGATCGGCGGCTGAGGCTTGCGCGGCGTCTGGGTCCATGGAGTTGGCGCGGTCACGCCGCTCGGGGGCAGCTGGGCCGAGACCAGCTCGGCGCTGGCGGCCGGAGCCTGCGCGGTCGGCCCGGTGCGCGGATTCGACGCGAGCGGCTTTCCCTCGCGGCACGCCGCGGTCGTCGCGCAGGATTTTCCGGGCGAGGATCGCCGCGCCGCGCTGGCGCTCCGAGCGGCCCGAGAGGCCTTTGCCGCGGCCGGGCTTCATCGGACAGACCCGCGCCGGATTGGGGTCTTCGTCGGCGCCGAGTCGGGGCGGCCGCCGTTCGCGACCTTTGCCGCGCTCGCCCGCGCCGCGGGACCTGGGCCCGGCCTTGACCACGCGCGCTTCTGCGCCGAGGCCGCCTCCCGGGCGCGCGACCTGGATTCGCGGGTGCACTCGCCCGCGGCGGTCGCGGCGCGCCTCGCGGCGGAGGTCGGCGCCAAGGGACCAGTCGCCACGCTCTCGCTCGCATGCGCCTCGGGAGCCGCCGCCATCGCCGAGGCCGCGCGCGCCGTGAGCCTCTGCGAGTGCGAGGTGGCGCTGGCGGGCGGCGTCGGCGCCGACGTGGACGCGCTGATGCTGGCGGGCTTCGGCCTGCTCGGCGCGCTCAGCGAAAGCGGCGTCTCGCGGCCTTTTGACCGGCGCCGCGATGGATTTGTCCTCGGAGAAGGCGCGGCGATGGTCGTGCTCGGCAGCGAGCGCGGGTTCGCGCGCGTCGCAGGCATCGGTCGCACGCTCGACGCCGCCAGCTTGACCGCTCCGGGCGGCAATGGCGGCCTGCGCGCGATGCGGCTCGCCCTGGCCGCGGCCGGCCTGCGATCGGTGGACGTCGTCCAGGCGCATGGCACCTCGACGCCGCTCAACGACGCGGCCGAGGCGCAGGCCCTCCGCGAGGTGTTGGGGGGCGGCTCGCTCGTCTCGTCGATCAAGGGCGCGCTCGGCCACGCCATCGCCGCCGCGGGGGCGCTGGGCTTTCTCGCCGCGGTCGAGGCCATCCGCTCGGGCCTCGTCTTCCCCACCGCGGGCCTGCAGGAGCCCGACGACGACGGCGGCGCCCTGCCCCACGTCCTGCAGCGCGCGATCACGCGGCGGGTGGACTCCGCGCTGGTCAACGCCTTCGCCTTCGGCGGCGCCAACTGCTCGCTGGTGGTGACCAGGGAATGAGCGCGCCTGTCGCCATCGCCGGCGCGGCCTCCGTCAGCGCTTTCGGGATCGGCTTTCGCGGGCTGGGCCAGGCGATCGCCTCGGGCGCGCTGCGGCCGCGCGAGTCGGTGCTCCTCCGCGAGTCGCATCCCGGAACGCTGGCCTCGGAGGTGCCGCCGATCCCAGCCGCGCTGGACGCGGGCGACGCGCGCTCGCGCAAGCTCATGTCGCGGGCGGCGCGGCTGTCGGCCATCGCCCTGCGCGAGGCGCTGGCCGCCGCCGGCTTCGACGATCGGCGCGAGCAGATCGGCGCCTTTATGGGCGTCGGCGCCTCGGGCCTCGCGATGGAGGACGTGCCCGCCATCGTCTCCGCCAGCCTGGACGCGGGCGCCTTCTCGCTCCCCCGGCTGGGCGATCGCGGGCTGCTGGCGTGCAATCCGCTCTTCACCTTTCAGACGCTGAACAACTTCTCGCTCTGCCACGGCGCCATCCTCGAGGGGCTGGGCGGCCCGAACGCGGCCTTCTTCTCGCGCGGGAGCGGCACCGCCGTCGCGCTCGCCGAGGCGCTGCACGCGGTGCGGGCGGGCGACTGCGATCGCGCCCTCGCGGGCGGAGCGGACACAGCGCTGCACCCGCTCACCTGGGCCGAGCTGCAGAGAGGAGGCTTCGCCGCGCAGGGGCTGTTGCCCGGCGAGGGCGCGGCCGTGCTCGCCCTCGCGCAAGAGGCGGCGAGGCCGATCGGCTGGCTCGAGTCCTGCGCGGCCATCGGCGCCGGAGAGGACGCCGCTCTTCTCGACCTGCCCGCGCGCGCGGAGCTGGTCGTGCTCGCGCCCTGGGGAGCACCGCCCCGCGCGGCGCTCACCGAGCTGGCGGGCTCCAGATACCCCGGCGCGGCCATCGTGGACCTCTCGCGCTGCCTCGGCGATTCTCTGGCGGCGGCGCCCGCGCTCGCCTGGGTGGTCGCGCTCGACCTCTTGCGCCCGGGCGAGCGCGCGGTCGTCCTCACCTGCGGCGTCGATGGCGAAGTGACCGCCGCGGTCTTCGCCGGAGCTTTGCGGTGAGGCGGGCCGTGATCACGGGAGCCGGCGCCGTCTCGGCCTTCGGCGTGGGGTTGGGCGCGCTGCTCGACGGCCTCGCAGAAGGGCGCGCCGCCGTGCGCGAGATCCAGTCCTTCGACGCGCGCACGTTCCCGGTGCGCGTGGCGGGCGAGGTGCCGGTGGCCGCAATCGACGCGCGGTGGCTCGCGCAGCGGCTGGGTTCGCTTCCCTTGGCGGAAGAGGTCGCGCACGCCGCGGCGGAGGCGGGAGCGCTCCGCGATCGGAAGGTCGCGTTCGCGCTGCTGGCCGGCGCCGAGGCCTGGAAGAGCGCGGAGCTCGCCGGCGGCACCCAGGCGCGCCTCTCCTTCGCGGCCGGCCTCGAGCAGGCGTTCTTCGAGGACCTGACGCCGCTCTGGACGGGCGCCGCGGTGGACTGGTCGCTGGATCGCGACGCGCCGCTGCCGTCTGTGCGCTACCGCTCGCCCGTCGATCTCGGGCCGCGCCTCTTGGCCCGACTGCTCGGCCTGCGCGCGGCGCCGGTCATCCACAGCAGCGCCTGCGCGGCCGGCGCCCTAGCCGTCGCCCACGCAGCGGCGCTGATCGAGCGGGGCGAGGCCGAGGTCGTCCTCTGCGGAGGCGCCGACTCGATGGTCAATCCGCTCGGCATCGGCGGCCTCGCCCGCATCGGCGCGCCCTCGCCGCGCAATGAACCCGACGCCTGCCGGCCCTTCGATCTGCGCCGCGACGGGCTGGCCGTGGGCGAGGGCGCGGCGGCCTTCGTCGTCGAGGAAGAGTCGCGGGCCCGCGCGCGGGGGGCTCGCATCCGCGCGCGGATCCTCGGCTGGGGCAGCACGCAGGACGGCTATCGCGCGACCGCGCCCAGGCCCGACGGGGCCGCCGCCCGCCGCGCGATGGAGCAGGCGATGAAGCGCGCCGGGATTGGCCCCGCGCGCGTCGGCTACGTCAACGCCCACGGCACCGGCACGCCGCTCAACGACCCGGCCGAGGCGCTCGCCATCCGCGGCGCGCTCGGTGGGCTCGCGGTGCCGGTCAGCTCGATCAAGGGCGCCGTCGGGCACCTCATGTCGGCCTCCGGGGCCATCGAATTGGCCGCGTGCCTGCTGACCTTCGAGCGCGGGATCTTGCCCGGCACCGCGCACCACCAGAGGGCCGATCCGGACTGTCCCATCGACGTCATCGGCGAGCGTCCGCTCAGCGCCAGCGTCGAGGTGGTGCTCTCCAACTCGTTCGGCTTCGGCGGCCAGAACGTCACCGTCGCGCTCGGCCACCCGGCGGCGGCGCCGTGATCGTCGCAGTGGCCAGCGCGGCCTTGCGCACGCCGCTCGGCAGCGACCTCGGCGCTGTCGCCGCGCGCCTGCTCGCCGGCGAGGGGGCCGCGCGCGCCTCGCCGCTCTTTGACGCGGCTGCCTATCGCTGCTCGCTCGGGGCCGCGATCGGGGAGGCGCCAGCCAGCAGCCGCCACCGCCGCTTCCTCGACCGGCTCGGCCTGCACGCGCTCTCCGCCGGCCTCGAGGCGCTGGCCAAAGCGGGGGTGCGCGCGGGCGACCCGCGGCTCGAGCGCACCGGCCTCTTCGTCGGCACACCGGGCCTGCGCCCTCGCTGGGACGAGATGCCGACCGCGTTCGCAGAGCCAG
This sequence comes from Myxococcales bacterium, assembly GCA_038231075.1. Lineage (GTDB taxonomy): Bacteria > Myxococcota > Myxococcia > Myxococcales > 40CM-4-68-19 > JBBRMA01. Next base: position 7,128 of record JBBRMA010000070.1, read on the forward strand.
CCGGCGCTGGCCCGTGGGCGGCGGGCCTGCGCAAGCTGCACCCGTTCTGGATGCTGCAGCACCTCTCGAACAACGTGCACGCGCTGCTCTCGATGGAAGCTGGAATCACCGGCGAGGGCGCGACCTTCGGCGGCGGAGTGGCGGGCGCCGAGGCGCTGCTCGCGGCCACGCGCGCGCTCCACGCCGGCGCGGTCGATCTGGCGCTGGTGGTCGCCTACGACTCGCTCCTGGCCCCGGAGGTGCTGGTCGATCTGGCGGCGCGCACCATCACCGCGGAGTGCTCGCTTGAGGAGCTTCGCCCCGCCTACGACGAGCACGCGAGCGGCGCCGTTCCGGGCGAGGCAGCCGCCGCGCTGGTCCTGGCGCGGCCCGGCGAGCGCGCGGCCGAGCAGGGCCTCGTCGAGGTGGTCACCGGCGTCGATCCCACCCCGCTCGCCTCGGGGGAGCCGCGCGCCGCGCTGGTCGCGGAGCTGGCTTCTCGCGTCTCGCGTGGCGAGCGCATGGTCGATGGCGCCGCCTGGGCCGTCTGCGCGCAAGACGACGCCGAGCGGCGCGAGCTCGCGCAACTCCTGGACCCGCGCGCTCTCTTGACGGCGACGAGCGCCGCGTTTGGCAAGCTCGGTGCCGCGGCCGCGGTGGTGCAGGTCGCCGTCTGGCTCGAGCTCTTGCGCCGCCGCTCGATTCCCCCCATCGCAGGCCTTCGCCGCGCCTCGCCCGGGCCGCTCTCGCCCCTCTCTTCTCGCGCGGGCGCGCTGGGCCAGAGCGCGCTGCTCCTCTCGACCGCTGCGCCCGGCCTCGCCTGCGCCGTCCGCGTGCAGGCCGATTGAGTAATTGCGCGCCGGGCGCTGTCGATGCGAGGTTCAGGTGATGACTGCCGAGGAACACCTGGAGTGGCTGCGCGGGCGCCGGAGCATCCGCGCTTTCAGCGCGCGCGCCATCGGCCGCGACGTCCTCGAGCGCGTGCTCGAAGGCGCCACCACCGCCCCCTCGAGCACCAATCGCCAGCCGTGGCGCTTCTCTGTGGTGACCGCGAGCAAGCTGCGCGGGCAGCTCGTGCAAGAGGTGCAGAAGCGCACCGAGGCGATGAAGGCCATCATCCGCCGCGGCCACCACGCCGAGGACTTCGGCAGCTACGGCGACTTCTTCTTCGAGCCGCTCAAGACCGCGGCGGCGATCGTGATACCGCTGTATCGTCCCTACCCCGACCTGATCGCGCAGCTGATTCAATCCGGCGGCGGCGATCCCTCGTCGATGCCCACCGCGGGCGCCATGCAGGCCGAGCTCTGCTCGACCAGCGCCGCCATCATGGCGCTCCTGCTGCAAGCGCGCGCCGAGGGGCTCGGGTCGTGCTGGATGGCCGGCCCGATGGTCGCGCGCGACGAAATCCAGGCGCTCCTCGGCATCGCGGCGCCGTGGCGGATGGTGGGCGCGGTGGCCCTCGGATTCGCCGACGAGTCTCCCCAGGCCCGCCCGCGCAAGCCGCTCGAGCAGGTGGTCCGCTGGCACGACGACGAGGAGGTCCGATGAGCGAGGTCCCGCAGAAGGTCCGCGAGGTGGTCGCCGAGTCCCTCGCGCGCGACGTGGCGAACATCTCCCACGAGTCGATCCTGATGGCGGACCTCGGCGCGGAGTCGCTCGACTTCCTCGACATCGTCTTCAAGCTCGAGCACGAGTTCCACATCCAGATCACCCGCGGCGAGATGCAGCGCGCGGCCCGCGGCGAGATGACCGACGACGAGTTCGCGCCCGGCGGCGTGATCTCGGAAGCAGGGCTCGCGCGCTTGCGCCAGCTCATGCCCGAGGCGGCCGCGCGCATCCAGCCGGGCCTGAAGCCAAACCAGGTGCTGGGCCTGTTCTCGGTGCAGACGCTCGTCAACCTCGTCGAGGCCAAGCGAGCGGCCGCGACCTGATGCTGGTCAATCGGCTCCTCGAACGCGCGCGGCAGCTTCGCTTGCGCATCCGCTTGCTGCGCCGGCGCGCCCGGCTCGCGCGCGATCGCCCGCCGCTCCTGGTGGTGCCGAGCATCCTCGGCACGCGGCTCGCCGACCAGCGCGGAAGGCTCCTCTGGGGCAGCGTGCGCAAGCTCTACTTTGGCGCGCCGGTCGGGGATGAGCCCGGCGTCGTCACGGCGGGCATCCTCAGCGGCTTCACCGTCGTGCCGGGCCTCTACCAGTACGACGTCTTCGGCGGCCTCTTGCGCTTCCTCGCGCACGTCGGCGGCTACGTGCCCGGCGAGGACCTGCACGTGCTCGAGTACGACTGGCGCGGCGGTGTTGCGCTTGCCGCCCAGCGCCTGGGCGAATTGCTCGCGCGCCTGCGCGGGGCGGGCCAGGAGCGCTTCGATCTGCTCTGCATGTCGAGCGGCGGATTGGTCGCGCGCCACCTGCTCGCGGAGTGGCAAGAGCCGGTGCGGCGCGTCGTCTACGTGGGCACTCCGCAGCGCGGCTCGGCCACCGCGCTCTGGTACCTCGCCGACGGCGTCCAGGTGGCGCCGATGGGCAAGTCGTTCCCCGGCGCGGCGGTGGCAAGGTTCCAGACGGCCTGGGACACGCTGCCCCATCCCGCCGATCCGGTGTTCGTGGACGAGGCCGGCGAGCCGCTCGCGCTCGACCTCTACGACGCGGCGACCTGGGCGCGGCTGGGCCTGGGCGAAGGCTTTGCCAACGTGCAAGAGCGGCTCGACGCGGCCGCGCGCGTCCATCGCACGCTCGAGAGCTCCGAGCACGCCGACTCGTTCGCGATCGGGTCGCAGCACCTGCCGACCGTCTCGCGCTGCATCGTCAAGCAGGGCCGCTGGACCTTCCCGCCCTGCGAGCCGCGGCCAGATGACCCGCGCCTGCAGTTCGCCTTCGAGCCCGGCGACTCGTCCATCTCCGCGCGCAGCCTGGGCGCGAGCATTGATCCGGCGCGCATCTGGCACACGCGCATCGACCAGCACCGCGGGCTGCCGGCGGAGCCCGAGGTGCACCGCCTGGCGCTCGAGGCGCTGCTGGCGCCCGCGCGCGCCATTCCGCTCACGGTGCTCGGGCGGAAGTCGGCGCAATAGGCTCTGCGCTATGCCCGCGCCCAGCTCTCGATGCTGAGACCGGTGACGCGGCGAAACTCACGCTTGTTGTTGGAGACGAGCGTGAGCTTGCGGGCGACCGCCTGCGCCGCGATCAATGCATCGAGCGGACCGATGGGAGTGCCCGCCTTCTCGAGCTTCGCGCGCAAGTTGGCGTAGGCCGCGGCATCGTTCGAAGTGAACTCGACAATCGCCAGCGGCCTGATCAAGTCGAACGCCCCTGCTTGCGAAACGGCTCTGCCAACTGCGCGCCATAGGTCGTCGGATATCCAGCGCCGCCCGCCAGCCCCAGCTCGAGCGGCGGCGGCCGCGCGGGCAGCTTGCGCGTTCCAAAGAGCACGTCCCAGACGAGCAGGAAGCTGCCGTAGTTGGCCTCCGACTCGGCGAGCACCTGCGAGTGGTGCCAGCGGTGCGGCTCGGGGCCGGAGAGGATCCAGTTGAGCGGCCCGAGCCGCACCTCGACGTTCGAGTGCTGCAGCAGGCGGAACACGGTGGTGAAGGCCCAGACGATGGTCAGCGCGCTCTCGGGCGCGCCGAGCAAGAGCAGCGGAACCACGCTGAGCGCGAAGTAAATCAGGGCTTCCATCGGATGGACGCGCCACGAGTTCATCCAATAGAGCCGGCGCGCGCTGTGGTGCACGGCGTGAAAGCGCCAGAGCGGGCCGTGCATCAGCCGGTGCACCCAATAGTTGAGAAAGTCGGTGGCCAGGAGCACCAGCACGAGCTGCGCGAAGAGCGGCGGCCGCGCGGGCCAGAGCGACAAGCTCGCGGGCGAGAGGCCGAGCGCGGGCGCGGCCTCGACGAGACCGCCGGTGATCGCGAGGTGGGCCAGATCAGTCGCGACGTCGCCCTTCGAGCCCTGCCACTCTTTGGCGAACGGCAGCCAGCGCTCGAGCGCGAGGACGACGGCGCCGTAGAAGACGCCGCCACCGGCGAGCAAGGGCAGCACGGGCAGGCCCAGGCGCAAGAGCAGCCAGGCGCCAACTCCAGCCGACACCACCAGCGCGGGCAGCACGGTGCGGGCGAGCAGCGCGCGGCCGTTGGGGCTCACCGCGAGGGCGCCACGTTGGCGAAGCCGCCGAAGAACTCGCGCCAACTGCGGAGCTTGGGCGGGCCGCTCATCTCCTCGACGAAGCCGCGGCACGAGGTGTAGCAGTCGCTGCAGCCGCGCACCTCCTCGAACGAGCGCAGCTTCTCGGCGACGATCGACCACGGGTCGCGGCGCAGGTTGCCGGCGCGCAGGTGCAGCTTTTCAATGCAGGGCGAGACCTCGCCGAGGTGGTCGATGTTGAGGAAGCGCTGGCCGGCCCAGCAGGGCGAGCGAACTTCGCCCTCGAGGAATCGGCCCACGCCTTCGAGATAGCCGCTGAAGGTGATGAAGTGCGGATAGCGCGCCTTGAGCGCGAGCAGCTTCTCGCCCAGGCCCGGCGCGGGCAGCGCGGAGCCGGGCTCGCCGCGCCCGTCGCCAAGGGTGGAGACGAGCGTGCACTGGTGGCTCACGCCCTCGGCTTGCGAGAGCTCTAGCAGCGCCTCGAGCTCGTCGAGGTTCTCCTTCATGATCACCGTCATGACGGTCACCTGCCGGCTGCCGTGCGGGGCCGCGTCGCGCAGGATCCGCAGCGCCCGGACCGCGTGGTCGAACGTCCCCTTGGCGCCGCGGTGCGTGTCGTGCCGTTCGGGCGTGGCGTAGTCGATGGAGACGCCGATCTCGGTGAGCCCCGCCTGCCACAGGTCGCGCGCCAGCGGCTCGGTCACGCGCCAGCCGTTGGTAAATAGAATCGGGTGGTGATAGCGCGCGAAGGCGCGGACGATCGAGACGATGTCGGGCCGCAAGAGCGGCTCGCCGCCTTCGAGGGAGACGACCAGCGAGCCGGCCTCGGCCAGCTTGGAGGAGATGACCTCGAAGTCGTCCACCGTCATCTCGTCGCGCGGGTGCGCGGGCCGCTCCCAGAACGAGCAGAAGCCGCACGTCAGGTTGCAGCGGTTGGAGACCTGGACGATGCAGTGGATGGGCCGCTCGCGGACGAATCCGGTCAGCAGCCGCCCGCCGCGCCAGGCATATCGGGCCGCCGCCGCCGCACTGGTGAGCATCGGGAGTTGGCCCATGGTCTCCTATCCGAAGGCGCGCGCAGTGCTGGTCTTGACGGCGCGCGCGGCGGCAGAGGCCACGCTCGCCCAGCGGCCGGTGGCGTGCTCGGCGAGAGTGGCCTGCAGCGCCGCGGCGAAGCGATCGATGGCCTCGCCGGTGACCGTGAGCGGCGGCTGCACCCGCACGACGCCGGTCGCGTCGGCGCAGACCTGCACGAGGACGCCGCGCTCGAGCAAGCCCACCACCAGCCACTGGCCGGCGAGATCCTTGCCGACCCCGCCCGCGGGAGCGTCGAGCTCGATTCCGAGGAGCAGGCCCTGGCCGCGCACTTCCTTGACCAATGGATGGCCCGCGGTGACCGCGGCGATCCGCTCGCGCAAGTATTGGCCATGCCGTGCGGAGGCCTCGACGAGGCCATCGCGGTGGATGACCTCGAGCGTCGCCAGCGCCGCCGCGCACGCCAGCGCGCCGCCGCCGAAGGTGCTGCAGTGCAGGTCGTAGCGCTGCAGCGTTCCGTACGCGCGCTGCCAGAGCGGCTTCTTCGTGATCAGCGCCGAGATGGGCACGAGGCCGCCCGAGAGCCCTTTGGCGAGGAGGATGACGTCGGGCTCGACGCCCTGCTCGTCGGAGGCGAACATCTTGCCGCAGCGGCCGAGGCCCGTCTGCACCTCGTCGAGGACCAGGAGCGTGCCGTAGCGGCGGCAGAGGCGAGAGACCTCGGCGAGATATCCGGCCGGCGGGGGGCGCATGCCGCCTTCGCCCTGCATCGGCTCGAGGATGAGCGCGGCCACGTCGCGCTTGCGCAGCTCGCGCTCGACGGCGGCGGCGTCGCCGAAGGGAACGAAAGAGGCGTCCTCCAAGAGCGGCTCGAACGGCTGCCGGTGGCGCTCGCTGCCCGTCACCGACAGCGCGCCCATGGTCGTGCCGTGATAGCTGCCCAAGGCCGAGACGAAGCGGCGCCTGCGCGTGGCGAGCCGCGCCAGCTTGAGCGCGCCCTCCACCGCCTCCGAGCCGCTCGAGGCAAAGAAGCACAGGTCGAGCCCCGCCGGCGCCAGCGCGACCAGCCTCCGCGCCAGTTCGGCGGCCAGCGGCTGCGGCGCGAAGAGCAGGAACTGCGGCGGCTGCGAGAGAAGCACCTCCTCGATTGCGGCGCGCACGTCCGGGTGGTTGTGCCCGAGCGAGACGGCGCCATAGCCGCCGAGAAAGTCGAGCACCTCGCGGCCCTGGTCGTCGAAGAGCGACAGCCCCTCGGCGCGCTGGTAGTGGCGGCCAAAGCCGAAGAGCCCGAGCGCCTCGATGAAGGTCGGGCTCAGGTGCTGCGCGTGCAGGCTCTTGACCGAGGCAGCGCCAGCCTGGAGGGCGGCTCTGATCTGCTCTCGAATGTCGCCGCTCATCCCGAAAGCGATACCACCCCGGCCCCCCAGCGGGAAGAGAGCCCCTGCGCTGCTATGGTCGCCTCGTGCGCGACGATCGGCGAGCGGTCCTGTGGGTTCTGCTGGCCGCGCTCGCCGCGCACTGGCTGACGATGGGCCGGTATGGGTTCCACCGCGACGAGCTCTACCTGATCGTCTCGGGGCGCCACCTGGGCGAGGCGGGCGTGAATCACCCGACGCCGGCGGTCTTGCTGGCGCGGGCGGCGGAGCTGCTCTGCGGGCTCTCGCCCTTCGCACAGCGCTTCGCCGATTCGATCTGCGGCGCGCTCACCGTGCTGCTGGCGGGCGCCTGCGCGCGACGGCTCGGCGGCGGGAGGCCGGCCCAGTTGATCGCCGCGCTGGCCGTTGCCACCGGTCCGATCTTCTTTTTCTCCGCCGGCGTGCACGGCACCAACGCGCCTGACCAGCTCCTTTGGACCCTGGCGGGCTGGGTCTTTCTCGGCTTCTTCGACCCAGCGCCGCCCCTCCCAGCGATCGCCGCAAAGCCGCGCTGGGCGCTGCTCGGCGCGACCATCGCCCTTGGCGTCCTCACCAAGGCGACGATGCTCTTGTGCGCCCTCGGCCTGTTCGCGGCGCTTTTGCTGACGCCTCTGCGCGTGCGGCTGCGGACACCGGGACCCTGGATCTGCGCCCTGGTCGCTGTCGTCCTGCTGCTGCCGTCGGTCTTCTGGCAACAGCGGCACGGCTGGCCTCTCTTCGAGTTCATCGCCAGCAGCAACGCCGCGGTGCGCGGGCGGACGCCCGAGCTGGCGATCTTGTTCGACCAGGCCCGGCTCCTCCATCCGGTCGGATTTGCGCTCGCGACCATCGGCGTCGCGGCGGGCCTGCGCAAGGGAGCGACCGCGGGGCTGCGCGCGGCTGCCCTCGCGACCTTGACGATGTTCGCGGCCGTCCTCGCCCTGCACGGCAAGCCCTACTATGCCGCCTCGGGCGCGCCGCTCGCCATCGCGGCCGGCTCGGTGGCGTGCCAGCGCTGGGTCTCCTTGCTCTCCTCCCGCGGCGCCCGCGGCCTGCTCGCCGCCTGGCTCCTATCTGCCGCCGTCTCGCTCGCGGGAACGCTGCCGCTCTTGCCGGCCAGCGTCCAAAGAAAGCTTGAGTTGCAGCGACTCAATCCCGAGCTGGTTCAATTCGCCGACTGGAGTGGCCTCGTCGCCGAGATCGGCGAGGCGTGGCGTCGCGCGGATCTGGCCGCGACGCCGGGCGCCGCCGTGCTCACCGATAGCTACGGCACGGCCGCGGCCCTCGAGCTCTATGGCCCCGCGCACGGCCTGCCGGCAGCCATTTGCGCGAGCAATGATTTCTATTTCTGGAGCGCGGGACGCGATCCTCCGGCGGTGCTCGCGCTGGGATACTCAGCCAGCCTCTTAGAAGAACTATTTAGTCAAGTAACAGCGGTCGCGACCATCCGCGGGACGGACGGGGAGGACAATCGCTTCGACTTCCCCAAGGTCGCAAAGGCCTGTCGCGGACGGAAGCGGGCGCTCGGCGAGTACTGGCAGAGGATGAAGAGGTTTGATTGACCCACCGCGCGGATCTCAACGTTAGTAGTTCTTTTGTACTATCGCCCTGGGGCCGAAATAGAGCGCTGCATCAATCAGGTTTTCATAGAAGCGCCAGAAGCCGGTCAGCTTCTTGCCCGCGCGCACGTGGGCGAAGGAGAAGACCGCGCGCTCCTCGCCGCGCCCGAGCGGCGTGACCCGGTGATAGGCGCGCGAGCCGCAAAAGAAGACCAGCGAGCCCGGGGTCATCGAGACGTAGAGCTCGCGCATCGGCCGCGCCTTGTCATTGCGGAAGAGCTGGAAGTGGACCTTGCTCTCGGTTTGATTGATGAGGCCGATGGAGGCCGTATAGGAAGCGGTGTCCTCGCAGCCGCAGTCGTCATAATGGAAGCCGACGTGATCGCCTTTGCGCTGGTAGATATAGAGCGCGGCGGCGTGCGCGTCGGCGCTGCTCTTGTGCACCAGGCTTGAGTTGGTGAGTCTCTTGGCAAACTCAAGAAAGGCCGGCGAGCGATAGAGCGCGTACAGCGCGGGGGCCTGCGCGGCGATGGCGTCGTGGCCGACGGTGCCCGCCTTGCGCACGAAGGGGACATAGGCGCGATAGATGCGCGGGTAGAGTTGGCGGCACTCGAGGACCATCTCTTCGACCAGCGCCGGCGGGAGGAAGCGCTCGACAAAGAGGAACTCGCCGTCGGCGTGAAAGCGCGCGGCGATCGCCTCGAAGTCGAGCGCGTCGATCGCCGCTTGGATGGAGGTCTCGTAAGGCGAGACAAGGGCCGCCTCTCGCGGCGCCACGGCTGCTTCTGCGGGCATGAGAAGTGGAGTAGCGGCGGCGTTCCGGCGTGTCAACGCGGAGCAGGCTCGCCGGCAGGGTGCGAAATCCGGCCGTCCGCCATCTCGAGGATGCGGTGGCCGCGGGACGCCACTCGCGAGTCATGGGTGACCACCAGGAGCGCAGCGCCGGCGGCGCACACCTCGCCGAGCGCGTCGAGCACCGTCTCGCCCAAGGCCTGATTGAGGCTGCCGGTGGGCTCGTCGGCCAGCACCAGCGAAGGTCCGTTGATCAGCGCGCGGGCGATGGCGACGCGCTGGGCCTCGCCGGCGGAGAGCGCGCCCGCCGGGGTCGAGGCGCGCGCTGCGAGCTCGAATCTCTCCAGCAGCCTGCCAGCCGCCTCCAGCGCGGTCGCGCGGGTTCCGTGCAGCCGCCACGCGGGCAGGGCCACGTTCTCGAGCGCCGTCAGGTGCGGCAAGAGGTTGTTGCCTTGGAAGACGAACCCGAGCCGTTCGCAGCGCAGCCGGGTGCGCTCGAGCACGCTGCCCTGCCAGGGATCAAGGCCAGAGAGCCACAGCGATCCGTGCGTCGGGCGGTCGAGCAACCCCAGCATCTGCAAGAGCGTGGTCTTGCCGCAGCCGCTCGGCCCGACCAGGGAGACCCACTGCCCGGCGACCAGCGCGAGCGAGGCGCCCGAGACGGCCGCGACCTCGCCGAAGCGGCGCGTGAGGCCTTCGGCGCGGAGGACCACTGCGCTCATGGGCCGCGCCGGAGGATGTCGGCCGGATCGATGCGCGCCGCGCGCCAGGCCGGGTAGAGGCCCGACAAGAGCGTCGCCGCCAGCACCGTCAGCGCCGGCCAGACGAAGGTCCGCGCGGCCAGCACCGGGCGCAGCGTGAACTGCTCCACCTCGAAGATGGGGTGGGCGACGAAGTAGCGGACCAGCGCGTAGCCGATGGGGCAGCCGAGCGCGACGCCAAAGAGCCCGATGAAGAGCGCTTGCAGGAGGAAGACGAGAAAGGCGTCGAGCCCGCCGATGCCGATCGCCGCCAGGAGCGCCACCCGCCGCCGCCGGTGCAGCGAGTGGATGTAGAGCAGCGCCGCCATCGGCAGGCCGACGGCGATCACCACCATCGCGGTCGAGGACGCGGCCACGGCGGCGCTGCCGTGGATGGCGCTGCGCAACAGCGCGCTGTCCTCGGCCCAGCTGCGCGCCTCCAGCCCGGGAAAGGCGGCGGCCAGCCGCGCGGCCAGACCCTCGGCGCCGCCCGGATCGTCTGAATAGACGAGGACCAGATCGGTGGCCTCTGGATCGCGCAGCTCGGAGGCGAGGAACGACCGGTCGAGCACCACCGAATCGGCGGCGCAGACCGAGAAGGTCCCGGAGAAGAGGCCGCGCACGGTGAGCCGGTAGCGGCCCACGTCCTCGTCGAGCTCGCCGCGGCCGAGGACGACGCGGAGCGTGAGCTGGTCGCCAGGCTTCACGCCGTGCCGGGTGGCGAGCGCGCGGCCGACCAGGATGCCCTCGCGATCGCCTCTCGCGAGCGGCTGGCCCTCGACGAGGCGGAAGGGCCAGCGGCCGTCGGGCGCCTCGACGCCGAGCGCGGCGACGCTCTGCAGGTCGCCCTGCCCGATCGCCGCCGGGAGGATCAAGACCGCGGAGGCTGCGCGGACTCCTGGGGTTGCGCGCACGCGGGCGAGCGTCGCCTTGGCGCCCGCGATGCGCCCCTTGCGCGGATGGAGGCGCACCTCGCCAAAACCGCACTTGACGCCCTGCTCGAGCATCTCTCTCTCGTAGCCGAGCAGGTTCGCCGTGTTCGGCACCTGGAAGCCGACGCCGATGGCCGCGGCCAGGACCAGGACGAGCGCGGTCAGCGGGCTCGCGCGCAGGTCCCGCCAGGCGAGGAAGACGAGCAGCCCCGGGGCAGCGATGCGGCGGCTCTTCGCCACGGCTACTCGCCCACTTGCAAGAGCTTGCCGCCGGCGCGGGCGGAGCGGAAGAAGAGCAGGAACGCGCCGCAGCCGGCGCCGAAGTAGAGCGCGTTCAGCGCCAGCGCGGTTGCGAGCAGCTCGGGCCTGAAGCGGTGCTCGACGAGGACGCCGCGCATGCCTTCGAAGACATATGCCGGCGGAAGCATCCAAGCGATGGTCTGCAGCCAGGAAGGCAGGGTCGCCACCGGGTAGTAGACGGCGCTCACCGGCGCCAGGGCGAAGACGGCGGCCCAGGCGATCCCCTCGGCGCCGAGGCCCACGCGCAACACCAGGCCAGAGACGCCAAGGCCGATCGACCAGCCAAAGACGAGCAGGTTGGCGAAGAAGGCGAGGAGCGGCCAGCCCAGCGAATAGATCGAGAAGTGGAAGAAGACGATGGCGAGCAGGCTCGCCGGCACCACGGCGACGAGCGTGCGCGCGAGCGACATCACCAGCAGCGAGGCGATCAGCTCCCAGGGCCGGAGCGGGCTGGCGAAGAGGTTGCCGAGGTTTCGCGACCAGAGCTCCTCGAAGAACGAGACCGAGACGGAGACCTGCCCGCGAAAGGTCAGGTCCCAGAGCATCACCGCGGCCAGCAGCACGCCGAAGACCTGCGCCAGAGGGCCCGCCTGCGCCCGCAGCGAGACCGAGATGAAGCCCCAGAGGACCATCTGCATCGCCGGCCAATAGACGAGCTCGAGCAGCCGCGGCCACGACCCGCGCAAGAGGAAGAAGTGGCGCAGCACCAGGGCGCGGATGCGGCCGAGCGAATCCAGCGCCGCCGTCATGCCATCGCTTTCGCCACGCTTGGGCCGGTGCCGCGGGCGACGTCCTGGAACACCGCCTGCAAGGAAGCGCGGCCATAGCGCAGGAGCAGCGCCGCCGGCGTGCCCTGGTCCGCGAGGCGCCCGCGCTTCAAGACCAGCACGGCGTCGCAGAGGTGCTCGACCTCGGCCATGTCGTGCGACGCGAAGAGGATGGTCGCGCCCCGCCGCTTCCGATAGTCCGCGAGGTGGCGCAGCACCTGCTCTGCGGTCTCCGGGTCCAGGCTGGCGGTGGGCTCATCCAGCAGCAGCAGCTCGGGCTCGTTGATCAGCGCCTTCGCCAGCGCGACGCGGGTCTTCTGCCCCGCCGACAAGCTGCCCGTCTTGCGCTGCAAGAGGGCGGTCAGCTCGAGCGAGCCGGCCAGCGCTTTCACCCTGGGCGCGGCCGGACGGACGCCGTAGAGGCCAGCGAAGACGAGCAGGTTCTCCTCGACCGTCAGGCGGCCCGGCAGGTCGGCTTGAGGAGAAGAAAAATTGAGCCTTGGGAGCACGCGGTAGCGGTGGCGGACCAGGTCCTCGCCCAGCACCCGGATGCTGCCGGCCGTCGGCGACACCAGGCCGAGCAGCAGACAGAGCGTCGTCGTCTTGCCGGCGCCGTTGCCGCCGACGAGCGCCGTGACGCTGCCGCGCTCGACCGTGAAAGTAAGATCCTCGACCGCCCGCACCGGCCCGAAGTGCTTGGCGAGCCCGGTGGCGACGATCGCCGGCGGCGCGGGTTGCGGAGCTTCCGGCATCAGGGGCGGCAATCATCGTGGAACAGGCGGGCACTCGCAAGGAAGCGAGGCCCGATGGAGGCTCGACCGCGACGGCCGCGTTTGTCAGCCCGGCGGCGAGGCGAGCCGCGCCAGCCACGCGTCGGGCAGCCCGGCCGCGCGGGCGCCGCGCACCAGCGCCTCGACGAACCTCTCGCTGACGGGGCCTGTCGTGGACGCGCGCTCGGGGCGGGTGGTGAAGGCCACCGCCTCGATCAGCTCGCCGCCGGCGCGCACGCGGACCGTCCGCTCGACGCACATGCCGGTGATGGCGCCTTCCTTGTGCTGCACGATGGGCCAGTCGGCGCCGGCGATCTCGAAGAGCAGCCCGAAGACGCCCTGCCCGGGCCGGTCGGCGAGTCCAGCGACGCGGCCTCCCCACCAGCGCGAGGGAAAATCGTAGACGAGCTCGAGGTCCTGCGCCTCGGCGAGCAGCCCTTCTGGCAGGGTGAAGAACTGGTAGGCGTGCTCGGCGCGCCACTCCTCGAACGCGGCCCGGTCGAGCACCGTCGAGTAGGCGAAGTAGCGGCGCGGCGGAGCACCTTGTCGCGCGAGCTCGGCGCGCCGCTGCATGACGATGTCGTAGTGGGAGTCCATGCCGACGCTAGCTCCGTGAGACAGACGTGGACCGCCTATAGACGTCTACCCGCTCGCGAACGGCCACCGCAAGGACCGTCGCCGGGCGATGTTGGCCAGTCCAGCTCGCGCCTGCTAACCTGCTTTGCATGGGCACCGCGGGGCAGAGCGTGCCGATCGACTCCCTCCCCCAGCCCACTTTCATCTACGACACCGAGACCTGGCGCTACCTGGCGGTGAACCAGGCCGCCATCGATCTGTATGGCTATAGCCGCGAGGAGTTCCTCGAGCTGAAGGTGACCGACATCCGGCCGCCCGAGGACGTCCCGCAGCTCTTGGTCACCTTCGACGGGCTCGACCTCAAGCCGCGCAAGCTCGGCGTCTGGCGTCACCTCAAGAAGGACGGCTCGACCATCTGGATGGAGATCTACTCGCAGGACTGGATGGAGAACGGCCGGCAAGCGCGGCTGATCATCGCCTCCGAGGCCACCGACCGGCTGCGGCTGGAGCAGGCGCTGCGCGAGAGCGAGGCCAACTTTCGCACCTTCTTCGAGGCCAATCCGAGCGCGTGCGTGGTGGTGCGCGCGCGCGACGGGATCTACACCGCGGTCAACGCTGCCTTCAGCGCGCTCACCGGCTGGAGCAAGGAAGAGACGGTCGGCCGCAGCTGGCGCGATCTCTCGCTCTGGTCGGACCCGGAGGCGCGCGCCCCCTTGCTCGCCGAGCTGAAGCTGCGCGGCAAGATCACCGACGTCGAGCTGCGCTTCCGTGCCAGGGGCGGCGCTGATTTCCTCGGGCTGATGTCGGCGCAGGTCATCGAGCTCAGCAGCGAACCGCACTTGCTCTCGGTGGTGCGCGACATCACCGCGGAGCGCCGCGCGGCAGTCGAGCGCCACCAATTGCTCGAGCAGCTGCGGCAGTCGCAGAAGCTGGAGGCGGTGGGCAGGCTCGCCAGCGGGGTCGCGCACGACTTCAACAACATCCTCTCGGTGATCTCGAGCGTCACCGACATGCAGCTCGGGCTGACCGCGCCGGGCTCGCAGATCCACGAGGACCTCGAGCTGATCAAGGAGGCCTCCACGCGCGCCAGCAGCCTCACCGGGCAGCTGCTCGCCTTCAGCAAAAAGCAGGTGCTGCAGCCGCGGGTGCTCGACCTGAACCAGCTGGCGGGCGAGCTCGAGAAGATGCTCCGGCTGCTGGCCGGCGGCCACATCTCACTCGAGCTGGTGCTCGGCCAGGGCGTGCACGCGGTGCGCGCCGATCCGACGCAGCTCACCCAGGTGCTGCTGAACCTGGCGGTCAACGCCTGCGACGCGATGCCTTCGGGCGGCGAGCTTCGCATCCAGACTGGAAACGAGTGCACCGAGTCGGGGCAGCAGCGCCGCTTTGGCGAGCTGCCCAGGGGCTCCTATGTCACCTTGTCCGTCTCCGACACCGGTGCGGGCATGGACGAAGAGACGCAGCGGCGGGCGTTCGAGCCGTTCTTCACGACCAAGGGCGAAGAGGGCACGGGCCTTGGCCTCGCCACCGTCTACGGGATCGTCAACCAGAGCGGCGGCCACATCGAGCTGGAGAGCACCGTCGGGATCGGAACGACGGTGCGCATCTGGTTGCCCGCCCTGCCCGGCGAGCCCACGAACCAACCCTAGCCAACTCTAGGGGAACGAGGTGAAGAGGTCGCTCAGGTCGGTGGCGGTGGCGGCGCCGCCCAGCATCGGGCTGACGCCGAAGATCTCCTCCATCGTCCGCAGCGTCGAGCTGTGGGTATAGGCGATGTTGTTGGTGTACCCGCCCCCCTTGGCCTTGGACGAGAGCACGATCATGCCGATGGGCACGTTGGAGCCTTCGCTCTCGTCCCAGGTGATGAAGATGGCGCCGCCGTTGCGATAGGCCGCCGAGGCCATGATCATCGGGATCTGCTGCGAGAGCCAGGTGTCGCCGGCCGCGATGGTGCTGCCCGAGCAGCCGCTGCCGCCGTGCATGTCGTTGCACAGGTTCGGGGTGATGAAGTTGTAGCGGGGGACGGCGTTGTTCTGGATGTCGGTAGCCAATTGCGTGTAGGGCCGCACGTGGCTGATGCAGTTGGCCGACGCCGAGTTGTTGCTGTTGGTCACGTCGTCGAAGAACACCATCGGGTTGTGCTTGGGCGCGTACTGGCCGGTGGTGGTCAGCGGGCAGGTCGTGCCGCTGATGTCCTCTTGATAGGACTTCCAGGTGACGCCGGCGTTCTGCAAGAGCGTGACGAGATGCTGGGTGCTGCTCTGGTGGAAGCTGCTGGGCAAACCGTCGGCGGTGATGCCGAAGTTGGTGCCCGCCTCGAGCCAGAAATAGTTGGGCAAGCTGGGGTGCAGGCCCGGCACGTTCTGGTAGTTGAGCGCGTACGAGGCCTGGGGCAGGAGCGTGCCATTGATGTAGGGCGCCGACGAGCTGCCCGAGATGCTCGACCAGTTGTGGTTCTCCATCACGATGAGGAAGACCGTCTGGAGCGCGCCCGCGCTTCCGCCGCTCAGCGTCCACGAGAGGCCGGCGGTGTGCGTGTGGTTGCCGCCGGTGGCGGACACCGTCAGGGAGTAAGTGCCGGTGGCGGCGGTGCCCGGCGTCAGCGTCAGGGTCGAGCTGCCGCTGCCCGTGCTCACGCTCGAGGGGTTGAAGCTGCCGGTGGCGCCGGTGGGCACGCCGCTCACGCTCAGCGTCACTGCGCTGGCGAAGCCGTTGACCGGCGTGACCGTGACGGTGTCTGTGGCCGCGGCGCTGCCCGACGAGCTGACCGACGCGGACGAGAGCGAGACGCCGAAGTCGGGCGTGGCCGTGGCGCTGATGGTCCAGCTGATCTGCGCCGAGTGGCTGAGCGCGCCGCTGGTGCCGGTCACCGTCACGCTGTAGCTGCCCACGGCGGCGGTGCCCGAGGCGAGCGTGAGCGTCGAGGTTCCCGCGCCGGTCACGCTGGCCGGGCTGAAGCTTCCGCTGGCGCCGGAGGGGAGGCCGCTCGCGGAGAGCGAGACCGCGGAGGCAAAGCCGTTGCTGGCCCCGAGGCTGATGGTGGAGGTCGCGCTGCCGCCTTGCTGCGTGCTGCCCGGCGAGGTGGCGGCGAGGGTGAAGTCGGGCGTCCCGACGCTGCCGCCAGAGATGCTGATGTCGTCGAAGAGCGTGTAGGTCGGGTCGCCCGCGAAGTTGTCGTCGTGGTTCTTGAAGGCGAGGACGACGGTCTGGCCAGCGAACGCCGCGAGGTTGGCGCTGCCCTGCACCCAGATACCCGAGTTGGTGCAGGTGGGAGCGAGCGGCGTGGCGAGCACGGTGCCGCTGGTGTTCGAGACCGTCACCGTCGCCCAGTCGTACTGGAGGGTGTCGGGGCAGACGATGTGGTACCAGAACGTGAGCTGCGGGCTGCCGGCCGGGAGCGTGACCTGCTGGGTGATCGAGCTGTCGGTCGATGCGCCGGTCGAGCCGACGCGCGCGGCCGAGGTGCCGGCGTGGGCGCCGGTGCTGACGATGCTGGTCTGGCCCGCCGAGGTCCAGCCCGAGAGCGAGCCGGTCTCGAAGTCGCCGTTGGTGACGACGTTGCCGCCGCTGCTGCCGGTGATGCTCCACGAGAGGGTGGCGCTGTGCGAGAGCGCTCCGCTGGTGCCGGTGACAGTGACGACGTAGCTGCCGGCGGCCGCGCTGCCCGCCGCGAGCGTCAACGTCGAGCTGCCCGCGCCGCTGATGCTGGTCGGGCTGAAGCTGGCGCTCGCGCCGGCCGGCACGCCGGTGGCGCTGAGCGAGACGGCGCCCGCGAAGCCGTTGACCGCGCCGGTGGAGATCGCCGAGGCGCCGCTCGCGCCCTGGGCCGTGCTGATCGTGGAGGGGTTGGCCGCGAGCGTGAAGTCGGGAGCAGGCGCGCTGCCCGCGAGCGTCACGTCGTCATAGAGCGTGTAGTTCGAGAAGCCCGCGAAGTTCTCGCCCTGGCTGGAGAGCGTCAACGTCATGCTGTGGCCCGCCGTCAGCGCGGCCGACGTCACCTGGGTCCAGACGCCGGTGTTGACGCACGTCTTTGGCAGCAGGGTGGTCGTGGTGCCGGTGGTGTTGTCCTTGAGGGTCGCGATGGCCCAGGTGTACGTGATGCTGTCCGCGCAAACGCCGCGGTACCAGAACGCGAGCGGTCCGCCGGCCGCCGGCACGGTGAGGGTCTGCACGATCGAGTTGAGCCCGGCGGCGGTGGTGGTTCCGACCTGCGCGGCGAAGCTGCCGCCGTGCGCGCCCGTGCTGGTGACGCTGGCTGCGCCGGCCGTGGTCCAGCCGGAGAGCGAGCCGGTCTCGAAGTCTCCGTTGGTGATGGCGTTGCCTCCACCGCCGGTGCCGCCCGAGCTGATGGTCCAGCTGATGCTCGCGGTGTGCGTGAGGGTGCCGCTGGTGCCCGTCAACGTGACGGCGTAGGTCCCCGCCGCGGCAGTGCCAGACGAGAGCGTCAGGGTCGCGCTGCCGCCAGCGGCGACCTGGCTGTTGCTGAAGCTCGACGAGGCGCCGGTGGGCAGGCCGCTGGCGGCGAGCGAGACGGTGCCGGCGAATCCGCCCTGCGCGGCCACCGAGACGGTCGAGGTGCCGGTGGCGCCCTGGGCCGTCGTCACCGAGGAGGGGCTCGCGCCGAGCGTGAAGTCGGGCGTGGCCGCCGAGCAACCGGAGACGCTGCTGCCGGGGAAGCAGACGGAGAGCACGGCGTGCAGCTCGATGGCATTGGGCGCGACGCCGGTCTGTCCGTGCAGCAAGTCGAAGAACCCGACGCCCGTGAGGGTCACCGGGACGTTGGCCGTCTGGAAGCTTCCCGAGACGGTGAACTTGGCGTTCATCGCCGCGCGCGAGGCGCTGATCGCGGCCGCCCAGGGACCGCCCGAGACGCAGCTCGGCGAGGGGATCTCGGCGATCATGGTGTTGCCGCTCGAGTCGGAGAGCACGAGGTGGTAGTCGCTGTCGCCCTCGAGCTTGTACTGCGTGAGCGTCACGTTGCTCAGGCGCCAGAGCTGCGTTTCGGCGGTGCCGGCGAAGCGCGCGCTTCCTGAGCCGAGGCCCGCGGGCACAGGCTGCGTCCGCAGCGCCGCGATGGTCGTGTCCTGCGGGGTCATGTTGACCGAGCTGGCCGCGGCGTCGGTGCCGGTCTTGACGGCCCAGCGCTCGACGCCGCAGGAGCCGCTGAGGGCCTCGTTGTCCTCTTCGTCTCCGGGAACGGGCTGGCGGCAGCCGACGGCGCTCAAGGCGAGGACCGCGATCAGGGCGAACCACGATGGACCGAACAGGCGGCGAAGATGCATGGGCCTTGTGCCTCCGGCAGGCTGGACGGCGGCACTGAGCCAGGATGTCGGGCCGGCCCGCAATACGTTTCCGGGTGTTCAACGTGTGTAAACTACAAGTCGTTTCGGCAACGTGAGAAGTCCTCAAGCGCTTCAAGCACTTGCAGGTCAGGATGAGCGCTTGCCGTACATTCTCCCATCATTGAGTTGACCGATGAAACCACGCGGCCAAAGCCTAAGCCTTTGGTCCTGGCCTGGCTCTCTCCGGTCCCTTCGTGGGCGTCGCCGACTTTGGCGCGGTGCGAGTTGACCCAGAGTCGTCCCGATCTGTAATTGTGCAGTTCCCCCTCCATTGAGGTGCTCCGTATGGCCCGGTCTCCAATGGCACGCGCTGCGTTTGCCGCTGCGTTTGCCGCTGCGCTTTCCTCGCTCGTCCTCGTCGCTTGCGGCGGAACCTCCACCACCTCCGAGCAGCTCGGGACGGGCAGCGCGGAGCTGCGCGTGGGCCCGGCGGCGAAGCTTGCCTTCACGGTCCAGCCGGCGGCCTCGACGCTGGCGGGCGCGCCGCTGGCGAACATCACGGTCGCGGTGCAGGACGCCTTCGGCACCACGGTGGTCTCGGCGACCAATCAAGTGACGCTGGCAATC
>JBBRMA010000071.1:0-25662 GCA_038231075.1 Myxococcales bacterium
CAAGCAGCGCAAGGAACGACGAGGCGCCGTACTTTCTGTACGGCAACGAGGAGAGACGCGGCGATGCGCAGCGAATCGGCCGAGCGGGTTGCCCTAGAACCCGCGGTTCTCCGACGGGATTCAACCCGTTCGGTGCTCTAGAGATGGACGAGCGGGAAGCCCTGCGTCGCCGCGCCGCCGAGAGGCCCGGGTTCTATTCGCCCTGGCTCCATCTCCTTTTGCCCTCGGCGGTGGGACTCGCGGTCATCCTCGCCTGCGCCCGCGGCCTGCACGCGCTCGGCCTCGCCGACCTGTCCTTCGCCGCCGGTGTCTTCGTCCTCTCGAACATCGTCGAATGGCACGCGCACCGGGATCTGCTGCACAAGCGCTTTGCGCCGCTCGGCGTGCTCTACGATCGGCACACGCCGGTCCACCACCTCATCTTCGTCGCCGGCGACATGGAGATGCGCACCGCCCGCGAGTTCCGCCTCGTGCTCTTGCCCGCCTTTGGCATCCTCGCCATCCTGCTCGTCACCGCGCCGCCCGCGGCCTTGCTCTATCGAATCGGTTATCGAAACTTCGGCCTCCTCTACCTGCTCGTCACCACCGCCTATGTCGTGATGTACGAGTGGCTGCACCTCGCCTATCACCTGCCGGCGCGGTCACTCGCCGGCCCGCTCCGCTTTTTGCGCGCGCTGCGCCGCCACCACGAGGCGCACCATGACCCGGCGCAGATGCGGCGCGGGAACTTCAACGTCACGGTGCCGCTCTGGGACTTCGTGCGCGGCACGGTGTTGCCAAGAGGGCGCTGAACCTCTCGGTGCTCTCGGTCGGTCAAGCCCGCTGGACGCCCGCCACCAGCGTGCTCTCGACGCGCAATTCTTCGTCGAGCAGCACCAGATCGGCGCAAAGCCCGGGCGCGATCCTGCCCCGCTGGTGGTCGATTCCAAGCAGCCGCGCGGGCACGAGCGAGGCGGCGGCCAGCGCGCAGCCGATGGAGCAGTTGGTAAAGCTTCGATAATTGCGCACCACCTGGTCCATGGTCGAAACGCTGCCTGCCAAGGTGCCATCGGCCAGGCGCGCCGAGCTGCCGTCGATGAGCAGGCGCTGGCCCGCGAGCGTGGAGGCGCCCGGCGGCAGGCCCGCGGCGGCGATGGCGTCGGTGACCAGCGCGACGAGGCCAGGCTTGAGCCGGTGCGCAAGCGCGACCACGGCCGGGTGCAGGTGCACGCCATCGGCGATCAGCGCCACGGCGCACTCGGGTGATTCCAGCAGCGCGCCGGCCGCGCCCGGCTGCCGGTGGTGCAGGGGCGGCATGGCGTTGAACAGGTGGGTCGCGAGCCGCACACCCGCGCCCAGCGCGGCCCGCGTCTCCTCGTAGGTGGCGTCGGTGTGGCCGGCCGCGACCAGGACTCCCGCCGCCGCGAGCTCGCGCGCCAGGGAGAGCGCGCCGGGCAGCTCAGGGGCGAGCGTCACCAGGCGCACCAGGCCCGAGGCGAGGATCCACCCGGCATCGCCCGCGCGCGGGAGCGCGAGCGAGGAGGCCTCGTGTGCCCCGGCGCGGCGCGGGCTCAAGAACGGCCCCTCGAGGTGGACCCCGAGCGGCAAGGCCGCCAGGGGGGCGGGCGGCGGCGCTTCCGCAAAGGCGCGCAGGAGCGGCGGATAGGCCTGCCGCGGCAGGCTCACCAGCGTCGGCAAGAAGGCGGTCACGCCCGTGGAAGGAAGGCGCGCCGCCACCTCGTGCACGCTCCGCGGCTCGAGCGCAAAGTCGCGCCCGAAGGCGCCGTTGATTTGCAAATCGATAAAGCCGGGCGCGATCACTTTTGCAAATCGCACGCTCGCGCCGGCAGGCGTCCCCAGCTCGCGGGCCGTGCCCACGGCGGCGATGCGCGCGCCGTCGATGAGCACGGCGCCGTCCTCGATCTCCTCGAGCGGCGTGAAGACGCGGCCGCGCAAGAGAGTCAGGGCCACGGCGGCACCTCGGACAGCGCCAGCGCGTTGTTCCAGGGCTCGGCCTCGCGGTGGGTGCGGTCAGGGTCTGCGCCTGAGAGCCGCGCCAGCTCGGCGGCGAGCCGCTGCACCGCCACCCCGCCGACCAGCGGCCGCACCAGCGGGTCGCAGGCGGGGAAGCCCAGCTCATCGGAGTGGCCGCAACGCAGCTCGACCACGCCCAGCGCGGCCAAGGCGCTGCGCAGGGTCGCGGTGCGGCCGCCGTCGTCGCGCGCGGGCGTGAAGGTGAGCGCGCCCATCTGCGCATGCGCGGCGGCGAGCGGCCCGTGCAGCGCCTGCTCCACGCTCATGCCCTCGGCCCAGACGTAAGCGCCCTCTTTGAGCTTGAGCGCGGCCTCCTCCGCGAGCCCGGCGTCGAGGCCAAAGCCCGCGACGATCAGCGGTCCGCGGCCGAGCAGCCTGCGCGCGGGCTCGACCGGCGCCGGCTCCTCCAACGCGCGCTGCATCAAGCCTGGCGCGGTCCGCAGCGCCTCCAGCAGGCGCGCGCCGCCCTCTCCGCAGAGCGCCGCCACCAGCTGGCCGAGCCGCGCCAGCGCCGCCGAGTACGCGACCGAGTGCGTGCCAGAGGTCTCCTCCGCGCAGGTAAAGAGGGCGTGGTCCGCCTCGCCCGCGGGGGCGCCGTCGCAGACCACGGCCACCGTGCGCGCCCCGGCCGCGCGCGCTTTCTTGAGCACCGCCGCCCCCCAGCCCCGCGCCCCGCGATGCGAGACCAGGACCACCTGGTCGGCGGCGCAGAGCGGCAGCCGCAAGGCGAGCTCGTGCGCATCCAGCGCCGCCGCGCGCGATTTTCCACCCGAGAGCTCGGCGAGCCAGGCCGCCGCGATCCGGCAGGCGTGCAGCGAGCTGCCAAGCCCGGCGAAGACCACGGGCCGCGCGGCGTCGAGGACCGGCACCCCACCCCGCTCGAGGGCCGCGCGCACCGCCGCGGGCTGGGACGCGATCTGGTCGTCGAACGCAAAGCGCATGGCGCAGTTTACTGTCGACAGGCGCCACGCCGCTGCCCCAGACTCCGCCGCCCTATGCTGCATGAGCTGCTCAAGACATGGTTTCACTGGGTGGACGCCTGGGGCTACCCGGGCATCGTCCTCTTGATGGCGCTCGAGAGCTCGATCGTCCCGGTGCCCTCCGAGATCGTCATGCCTCCCGCGGCGTATTGGGCCGCGCAGGGCCGCTACAACTTCTGGGCGGTGATCGCGGCCGGCACGTTCGGCAGCTGGCTCGGCTCGACCGCGAGCTACTGGGTGTCGCGCTGGGTGGGCCTGCCCTTCCTCGAGCGCTTCGGCCGCTACCTGCTCATCACGCCCGACAAGATTGCCATGGGCGAGGGCTGGGTGAACCGCTACGGCAAAGGCGGCATCTTCGTCGCCCGGCTCCTGCCGGTGGTGCGCCACCTGATCTCGATTCCGGCCGGCATCCTCCGCATGCCCTTCCGCACCTTCACGCTCTACACCGTCGCCGGCGCCGCGCTCTGGTGCACGGTGCTGTCGTGGTTCGGGGAGAAGGTCCTCGGCGACCAGCCGCAGCTCCTGGACTCCCCGGAGGCGATGGTCTCGGCCATCAAGGCCAAGCTGATCTGGTTCATCGGCGGCGCAGTCGCCTTCGCCGGGCTCTACTTCGTCATGGTCTGGTTCCGCGGTCGCAAGTCCGCGCCCATCAGCTAGAGCAGAACTGCGCCGCGGAGGAGATTGCCCGGTTGGACGAACCGCGGCAGGGCGGTAGTCTCGCGCTCCAAATGATCGAGCAAGCGGCAGACGAGGAAGGCTCCTGGGTCGTCGGCACCATCAAGCGCGCGCTCGAGGCCGAGATGATCGAGCACGCTGCGCAGGTCTATGAGGAGAGCGGCGTCCCAGCCGCCGACGAGGTGCTGGCCGCGCTCAAGGCGGTGCCCGCGCTGCGCGAGCCGGGCGCGAAGATGTTCCTCCACGCGCGCGACTTCGGCCGGGCGGCGCGGCTCTACGAGGCGCTGAACCTCTGGGCCAAGGCGGCGGCGCAGTATGAAGAGGCGAGCGAGCCCGGCGAGGCGGGGCGCTGCTGGCACAAGGGCGGTGATCTCGCCAAGGCCGCCGCCGACTATGACGCCGCGGGCCTGTACCAGGCGGCGGTGCCGCTCTACCAGAAGCTCGGCGACCACGCGGCGGCGGCGCGCGGGCTCTTGAAAGTCGGCCGCGCGGTGGACGCGGCGCGCCTCTACCAGAAGCTCAACAACGTGCGCGGTGAGGTTGACGCGCTGCGCGCCGTGAAGCCGAGCGAGCCCGAGTACTGCGACTCGGTCAAGCGGCTGGTCGAGGTGCTCGCGACGCGCGGCCGGCCCATCGAGGCGACGCAGGTCGCGAGCGATGCCATGCGCGACAACGCCGCCGCGCGCGCCGACAGCGCGCTGAACAAGATGCTGATGGATCTGTATCTGAAGCAGGGCAAGAAGGACCTGGCCGAGCGCGTGCGCGCGCGCTTCGCCGGCGAGCAAGAGAGCCCGGAGCCGGCCGAGCCCGAGACCCCGGGTGAGGTGGACGCGGCGGCGACCACGCAGATCACCTCGTCGGCGCACGCGGGCTACGCGTTCTTGAAGGCGATCCCGCTCTTCAGCAAGCTCAGCCTGGATGACATGAAGGACCTGCACCGGCTGATGAGCGAGGAGAAGTTCGACATCGGCGAGGTGATTATCGAAAACGCCGTGGACGGCCGCGGCCTCTTTGTCGTCGTCGAGGGCAAGGTGGACATCTACGCCATCTCGCCCACTGGCCCGAAGCGGGTCAACACACTCGGCGCGGGCGCCTTCTTCGGCGAGATCTCGCTCTTGGGGAAGTCGAAGACCTCGGCGCGCGTGGCGGCCATCCAGCCCGTCGAAGCGCTGCACATCGCGCCCGCCGAGTTTGAAAAGTTCCTCAGCGCCAGGCCCAACGCGGCGCTGCGCGTTTATCGATTGTTTGCGGAAAACCTCGCCGAGCGCGTCCGCGCCCTCAGCACTCGGTAGAGACAGCGCGGCGCGCGCAAAAGAATTTGCAACGCTACGCGCTAAAGACGGTGACGAGTTGGGCACGGCCCTTGACCGGGTGCGCGCCCCGGTCGGTGAGCTTGCCCTTCAGGTCCTCGGGGAGGCGCTCGTAGGTGCCGAGGGTGCAGAGGATCTCGGTGCCGAGCTCCTTGTTGAGCCCTTCGCAGCGCGAGGCCACGTTCACCGCGTCGCCGATGACGGCGTACTTCACGCGGACTTTCGAGCCCAGGTTGCCGGCGACGACCTGGCCGGTGTGGATGCCGATGCGCTGGCCGAGGGACTCCATGCCCTTCTTCTGCCAGGGCGCGCGGTTCTCGGCGTTCATGCGCGCGTTGAAGACCGCGAGCGCGGCGCGCATGGCGATGGCGCAGCGCAGGGCCTTCTCCGGGTGGCCCTCCAGCTCGCTCGGCGCACCGAAGACGGCCAGGATGGCGTCGCCGAGGAATTCGATAATGCAGCCGCCGTGCTTATCGATTTCGGCGTTCATCACCGTCAGATATTCGTTGAGGAACTCGACCGTCTCGGTGGGCGAGAGGGTCTCGCTGATGGTCGAGTACTTGCGCAGGTCGCTGAAGAGCACGGTGACCTCGCGCACCTCGCCGCCCATCTTGGCGCCGTCCTTCGAGGAGAGGATGCGCTTGGCCACGTCCTCGCTGACGTAGCGGCCGAAGGTCGAGCGGATCATCTCGCGCTCTTGCAGCCCCTTGGCCATGTCGTCGAAGTGGTTGCCGAGGATTCCAAATTCATCTTTGCGATGCAGCCCCGCGCGCGTCTCCAAATTACCGGAAGCGATGGCGCTGGTGGCCACCATGATCTGCGTCAGCGGCTCGCGCACGTTGCGGGCCACCAGCCAGGCGGCGCCGCCGAGCAGGAGCGTCGCGAGGCCAAAGAGGAGCAGCGAGATGTTGAGCACGTGCAGCTTGATCTCGCTGATCACCGCGGCCTCGGTGTCGACGCCGACCAGCGCGACCACCTTTCCGCCCTGCAGCCGGATGGGCGAGTAGGCCGAGAGCGTCTCGCCCCACTTGTCCTTGGCCGAGACCTCGCTCTCGACGGTCGCGTTCTCCATCGCCGCCAGCAGCGTCGAGTTCTGGCGGCCGTCGTAGAGCTGGCCCACCTTGGCGGCGGGCGCGATCTTGCGGCCGGGGGCCACGAAGTCGGCGGCGAAGCGGTAGATGCCGGGCTGGTCGGTGGGCTTGAGCACGTAGAGCGAGACGACGTCGGGCTCGACGCGGGCGATGGACTTGAAGCGGCGCATCAAGCGCTCGTGCTCGTTCCGCTTCTCGTCGACCTCGGTGTTGAGGTGCTCGACCAGCGCCGGCTCGATGCCGCGGGCGAGCGCGACCACGGTGCCGAGCAAGCGCCCCTGGACGCCGCGCACGGCCATGGTGGCGCCCTCGCTGTAGAAGGCGCCGGCCATGCCGAGGAGGACGACGAGGACCGCCGTGCCGTAGATGGCCGAGAGGCGGATGTGGAACTTCTGCCAGAGGCGGAGGTGGAGCACCTCGCTGCGGGCCGCCGCCTTCTCGTCGATGGAAGTCGGTGCGACGGACGAGGGAGCGGGCGTCGGAGCAGGCGCTGGCGGAGCGGAAGGCTCTGGCGAAAGGCTCTTCGCGGGCAGGCTCATCGGGGGCTCCGGGGCAGTGTCGAGGGGCGCAGAAGATAGCACGCACCCTGCGGTAGACTGGCGATCTCGGGGATCCAACCGGGCCGCGGCGCACAAACCCACGGGCGCCCCCCTTCTCGAAGTACCCGCCACCGCAGACAAAATTTACCGCCCTTTTCAGGGACCCCTCTAGCAGGGTAAACTGGTCGAGCCCTCGATTTCGCGCCAGTCGTCCGCCCGCCGGAGCCCCCTGTTCATGAGCATCAAGCCCGTCGACACCGTCCGCACCGCCGACTCGATGGACGCGAACGATCGCGAGGGCTCCGAAGGCCGTTGGCTGGACGTGCCCCGCTTGCAGGCGCAGAACCCGGCGGCGCTCTCGCAGTCGAGCTTCTGGGACGGCCGCGCCGCTGCCGCCATGGTCTACGACTATTTTTGCAAGATCGACAAGAAAGACTCGGAGTACATCGGCCACGACGACGGCGACAAGGGGCCGGGCGCCAACGGGATCAAGCAGAACCTGCGCTGGCTGGGTGGTTCGAACAAAGGCAAGCTCGCCGGCATCGACGAGAGCGGCAAGGTCGATGTGCAGAGCGTCTTCACCAGCGCGGGCTTCAAGGTCGACGGCGGCAACTTCGTCAAGCCCAACGAGCAGGTGAATCCCGAGATGGCCGAGCGGCGGCTCGCGCCCCTCATCGACCAGCTCAAGGTCAACAACCCGGTGCTGCTCTTCACCGCGCTCTCCAAGGGCGAGGGCGGGCACATCGTCGTCGTCAGCGGCTACAAGAAGACGAAGTCCGGCGAGCTCTGGCTGCGCATCACCGACCCCGACGCGCCTCGCAAAGACTACCTCGCCAGCTCGATGAAGCCGGTGACGATGCCGGCCGGGCCCGAGGCCGCCTTCTCGGAATATTGGATCCAGGCCGCGGTGCTCTTCAAGGCGCACCCGACCCAGCCGCCCAAGCGGTTCTACAGCTACACGGGCAACTGGGGCCGCTACCTTCATGTGGTCCGCGACGCGCCGGTGCCGGACACCTGCGAGCTCGTGCACAAGCTCTCGCAAGGTGCCTCGGGCGAGGCTGCCGAGAGCGCCGCCCCTGCTCCCGCGGCCGCGCCGGCAGCGGCCAAGAGCGATTCGCCAGCCGCACCGGCCGACAAGAAAGCCGACGCGCCGGCCGCTGCCGCCCCCGCCGCGGGCGAAGAGAAGAAGCCAGAGGAGAAGAAGGCGGCCGCCCCCGCCGCCGATTCGGGCAAGTCGGCCGACGAGATCGAGCCCGACGTCATCGCCGGCGATTACAAAGACGCTGGCGCCTGGTCGGGCGGCAAATTCGCAAATGCCGATTTGCAAAAGGTGCTGAAGAAGTATTGCGACGAGGACGGCGTCGACCCCGCCGCGATGGAAGAGGGGCACAGCGCGTCGAAGAAGGGCGGCGGCGACCTCGAGGTCACGGCCAACGAGGACCTGCCCAAGTGGTACGCGAAGTGGCGCGTCGATGTCGCCAACAAGGCCAAATTCGATAAGGCAGCCGAAGGGCGCTCGCGCGTGGGCGAGGCCTTCTCGCGCTGGTTCTTCCGCGATCTCTGCAAGAAGAACAACGCGCCCTACCCGCTCAGCGCCGACGAATTTTTTGCAAACCTGTGGCACTCGACGGCCAACGGGCGCTCCAAGGACATGGGCGGTCCGAGCGGCATCTACTGCGCCGCGGCCTCCAGCTTCGGCCTCGAGCGCTACCTGAACGGCGCCGGCTACAAGATGACCGGCGGCAAGGTCGGCACGATGATCTGCACCACCATCGGCATGCCGAAGATCGCCAAGTACAAGTGCCAGCCGGGCGACGTGCTCTCGATCGTCTCGGCGGGCACGCCGCGCACCGGCCACGTCGTCACCGTCATCTGCAGCATCGCCGAGGACACGCAGAGCGGCATCATCTGGGTGGTCTCGGGCAACTGCGGCCCGCACGGCAACGTCGCGGTGGACATCATCCACCTCGAGCCCAAGGACCCGAACTTCAGCCCGTTCAAGCCGGGCGACGACGGCAAGACGCCCTCGACCAAGTGGTTCCCCGACGACAAGAAGCCCTCGGCCGGCAAGATCTGGGTCTACGCCGCCCAGCTCGGCAGCGCCTTCATGCCCGACAAGATCGGCAGCATGGACGACGCGGCATTGACCAAGGCGCACCTCAAGAAGGTGGAGCCCAAGGAGACCCCCGGCTCCAAGCCCGGCAAGATCAAGCAGGACGCGCCCGCCGACGACGGCAAGGGCTCCGGCGCACCGCCCGCTGCTGACGGCAAGACGAGCGGCGCTGGCGCCAAGTCGGGGGGGGCTGACGCCAAGTCAGGGGGAAGTGACGCCAAGTCGGGTGGAGCTGACGCCAAGTCGGGCGGCGCGGGCGATGCCAAGGGCGGCGCCGCTGGTGACCCGCCCGCGCCGGCGAAGCCGCCGAGCCCCAAGCCGAAGAACGACGGGCCGCCTCCGCCCGCAGCGCTCCCGCCAAAGACCGGCACGCCCAGGTTGCCGATCGCCATCGACGGCTCTTTGCAGATCACCGGCGAGGCGCTGACGGGCCTCTACCACCAGGCCGAGCGCGGCAACGGCGGCTACTTTCCGCTCGGCGACGCGGGGCTCTTCCACTGCGGCGTCCATTTGATGCCGGAGTCCGACGTCGAGTGCTACGCCATCGCCGACGGCGAAATGGTCGCGGCGCGCCTGGGCATGGGCCCCGGACAGCACCCTTGGGGCGACACCGGGTTCGTCATCACCCGCCACGCCGTCAAGGGCGACAAGAATGTCTACAACCTCTTCTTCCATCTGAAGAAGGAGACGCTGCACCCCGATCGCACCGAGTCGGGCTGGCTCAAGCGGCTCCTGATCGCTGCCGCGGGCGGGAACCCGCCGCAAAAGACCAAGTGGCGCGTGCTGCAGCAGCTTCCGACCTGGGCCGACGAGGACAAGGGCAAGTTCTCGCCGACCACGGTCAAGAACGACAAGCTGCTCGACGCCGCCGTCTACGAAGAGGAAGACCAGCTCTTCCTCGACCACAAGCACTACGTAAAGCTCAAGGGGATGTGGGTCCGCGGGTCGGGCGGCGCGGGCGACGAGGAGCGCATCAAGGAGATGTCGCCCTGGTCCTCCTTTGATCTGGAGACCGCGTGCAAGAACAGCGCGCTCGTCAAGACCCTCAATGAGGGCAAGACCGCGGTGTTCGACACCGACAAGGACAAGGACGGCAAGCGCAAGTGGAAGGTGGACGCGGGCGAGCCGGTCGGAATCGTCGGCAAGTACCACGACGCCCCGGCGCTGCACTGGTCCATCTTCAGCAAAGACGCTGTCTATCCGACCGGCAGCCTGCTCGACGAGGAGTGGGGCGCGGCCGACGAGGTGAAGCTCAAAGAGCTCGATCTCGCGAGCAAGGACGCGGGCACGCCCGACCAGGGCAAGGCGCTGGTCGAGGCGCTCGATCCGGACAAGAAGCTGTTCGGCATCGAGAAGGACGAGTCGATCGTCCAGCCGGTGGAGATTCGCAAATTCTATCGAACGCCGACCTTGAGCTGGCGCAATCGTTACCAATCGGTAAAAGCGCTCTCTGACTTCAAGCTCGACGTCGATAAGCTGGTGGGCCAGGACAAGTACAAATCGCATACCGAAGACGAGAAGACCGACTTCAAGACCAACTCGAAGCCGCTGGTGTTCTGGGACGATTTGTCGGCCGCCGAAGATTTCCCCACCGATGGCAAGGCGGTCTTCGTCCATCCCGTCACCGGCATCCGCTTGATGACCAGCGTGGCCGTGGCGCAGGACCACGACGACCCGAAAGAGCTGCCCGGCGGCATCGACCGGCTGCACGGCGACGAAGACGTGGTCGTCTCCATGCGCGACAAGAGCGGGCCGATGGCCGCCGTCAAGATCACCATCAAGGGCGACGGAAAGACCATCAAGCAGGGCGAGACCGACAGCGCCGGCGAGCTGATTGTCCAGCTCGAGGACCTGGCCGGCCACGACGTGGAAGTCTCGGTGGACGAGTCGATCCTGGGCAAAGACGGCCAGCTCGCGACGCTGGTGAACGAGACCGGCGGCCCGGTGAAGATGACGCCCGGCGACGCGCCCGGGAACCAGACCTTCAACGGCAAGGACGTCGTGCCCGACCCCAAGCTGACCCTGTCGATGCGGGTCAAGAAGGGCGCCAAGGCCGTCGTCTACCAGAGCTGGAACGCGACCACCTTCAAGCCCGAGCAGCCGGGCGCCGCCGCCGGCCTCCCCGAGGGGCGCGCCGTGGTCGCCGAGCGCTTCGTCTTCCGGCGCGACGACGGAAAGTTCGAGGCCATCGAGACCCACGTCGATGGCGCGCTCGCCTACGTCTGGTCGATCGAGGACGGGACGGTGAATCTCGAGCCCGAGCCGGTCAAGACAGGCAGCGGCGATCACAAGGATCCCGCCATCCACGCCACCTGGTCGCAGCGGGTCGCGCACGTCAACGAGCACCCCATGCTCGCCGGCCGCGTCGAGAACATCGACGAGGGCAAGGAGCTGGCGGCGACCTTCTTCGCCATTCAAGCGATGGACGGGCCCGAGCACGACGTCGAGCTCGAGACCAAGAAGTTCAAGATCGCCGCCGGCGGTCTGGCCATCGCCTTCGACCCGGGACAGCTCATCCACGGGCAGAATCTGCTCAATAGCCCGCGGCCCGTCTACTGCAAGGTCAAGGACGGCGACCACGTCATCTCGCTGCGCGATCAAGCGGTGACGATCTACGCGGCCGACGTGCCCTTCCCCGATCCGAAGTCGCCGCCGCCCGCGGCCGACAAGGGCGACGGCCATCCCGTCGTCGCCGTCTTCCAGATCGACCGCGGCGGCCTGCAGGGGATGACGCTCTGGGACGGCTCGCCCGCGGCCACGCGCAAGCTCAAGGACATCGCCGAGCCGGCAAAGCACCGCTTCTCGGGCGACGGTGGCGCCGATGAGATCTACGTCGGCGCGGTCACCACCATGCCGCACCTGCCCACCGAGGCCGAGGCGCGCATGACTCCCGCCGCCGCGCTCGCGCACCACCAGAAGACGACGCTCGCGGCCGAGCCCGACGCGCCCGCCTGGGTGTTCGCGGCCCCCGCGCGCGCGGCGCTGTCCGACAACGGCATCGCCTCGGGGCTCTGCGCCAGCCACTGCAAGACGGCCGTCTGCGCCGAGGGGCAGCACACCGGCTGCACCGAGGAGATCCGGGTCAAGAACCTCAGCGCCTGCCACCTCGCGCACCACGGCGGCTGCCAGACGGCCGTCGATCCAATCCAGATCGGCAAGCCGCCGGTGGTCAAGGGCTGCGGCGAGACGCCCGGCGCCTGCGGCGAGACCGGCCACGACAAGTCGAAGTGCTTCGTCGCCGACCCCGTGCTGGGCGCGGGCGCCGAGGACCGCGAGCGCTGGTCGGTGGCGCTGCCGCTGCGGGTAAAGAACGACAAGGAGTATCCCTATAAGGGCAACTTAAGGGTCCTCCTCATCAACCCTTTGAACGGCAAAGCGGTGGTCGCCTCGCAGGAGCTGCGCGGGCCGGGCGCCAATTGCGAGAGCAACGACGCCGCCGAGCACGCCTCGGTCAAGCAGGATGAATTCAAGGGCAAGGGGCGCATCGCCGCCTGCTCCTATGAAGTCTATTGGCGGCTAGGGTTGTCGCGCGCGACCGGCAACGACGGCGTGGTGCTGCTCGCCTTCGTGCCCGCCTCGGTGGCGCTCGGGCCGGTGCCCGACGATCGCGTCTTTCAGCTGAAGAAGAGCGCGTCGCACGATGACCTGGTCAGCGGCAACGTCGTGCCTGACAAGCTCGAGCCGCCCAAGCTGCCGCCGAAGAAGACGGGCGGCACCAAGGACGACGCGAACGCAGGGCCCCCGCCCGCGACGCCGCCACCCAAGCAGCCCGTGCCCAAGCTGCAGCCCGCTCCCGCGGAAGCTGCGCCGCCTCCCGCACAGGGCGACGGCAAGAAGCTCGCGCAGCTCCGGCAGAAGATGGTCGACGTGGCCAAGGCCGAGGTGGGCCAGGTCGATGACCGCGGCGGCGAGGGTGGCAAGCGCAAAGGCTGGGAGCACCTGAAGGACTATCTAGAGAAGGCATTGGGTGTCGACGCGGAAAAACAAGGATGGCTGCCGGCGCTGCAAAAGCCGAACGGCCGCGCGGGCGGGCTGCACTGGTGCGGCATCTTTGGCGTCTGGTGCGCCATCCAATGCGGCATCGAAGTGAAGTGGGCCTTCGGCAGCGGACCTAAAGGCTTGGGTAAGTACCGCACGGACAAGAAGTACGTGCCGGGAGACATCCTGGTGTGCAAGGGCGCCCTCAATCACCACTGCGTGCTCACCGCCATCGCCCCCGACGGCAAGCTGGAGACGGTCAATGGCAACTCGTTTTATCAAAGCGTCGCCCTGGCGATGAGAGACCCCGGCGAGATCGCGCTCTATTACAAGCTGACCGATCAGGACTACGAGGGATAGCGCCGATGCTCTGGACCAAGCTCGACGACAAATGGACCAAGCGGAAGGATCTCGCCGACGGGCAGTCGCTCGAGGGCGGAATCACCTTCAAGACCGAGCAATGGGAAGTGCCCGGCGATCAGCCCCTTCCGGTCAGGGTCTGCACCAATCGGGACGCGCCGCTCTCGAAGTATTCGCAGTCGCGCACCACCGAGAAGACCTCGATCGTGCTGCACCTGACGGCGGGCTATGGAAACTTCTCCTGCTTGATGGGCCAGAGCGACCACGCCGAGAGCGCCCACTTCGTCCTGGGCCGCGACGGCTTCGCCTATCAATGCGTGCCGACCGAGATGATCGCCTGGCACGCGACCTGGTGGAATGAGAACTCGGTCGGCATCGAGATCGACAACATCGCCAACCTGCGCGAGCACGGCGACAGCTTGATCTCGGCCTATGGAACCAATGACGTCTATTGCAAGAAGAGCGACACCGGCGTCTTCGTCGAGAAGAGCTTCCGCGGCATCAAGTATTGGGCGGCGTTCACCGAGGTGCAGTACCAATCTCTCGGGAGGCTGATCAAGGCCATCAGCCACAAGCACAAGATTCCCTTGATGGTGCTTCCCGAAGAGAGCCGCTTCAAGCCGTTCAATCAAAAGGGCGACGACCGCAAGAAGTTCCGCGGCGTCTGTACCCATCTGCAGATCGATCCGGCCAATCGCGCCGATATCGGTCCTTATATCGATTGGGCCCGCGTCATCCAGCTTGGAAACCTGACCGAGGGCGATTGTTTCAACGCTCCTCCCTATCAGCCGCCGGGCGCGCCAAAGCCTGCCGACAAGCCGTCGTCGGCCGCCGCCCCGGCGCCGGCCGCCGAGGCGCCAAAGCCTGCCGAGAAGCCGGCGGCCGCCGCGCCAGCCCCAGCGCCCAAGCCCGCGGAGACGCCCTCGACGCCTTCGAAGCTGACCTGGGAGCAGGTGGAGCAGAAGGTCTTGCAGGATGAGTACAAGCTGGTCGGCGACTATACCGGCGCCAACTTCGTCGACAATGACCTGCAGCTCCTATTGAAGCACTATTGCGACGAAGAGAAGCTCGACCCGGGCGCGCTGGGCTCGGATGGGCTCCCCGCCTGGCTGACCAAGTGGCGCGAGCGCATCGGCGGCGGCACCAACTGGGACAAGTCTGCCCAGGGCCGCGCCGGCGTGGCCGAGGCCTATTGCCGCGCGAAGATGCGCGACCTCTGCAAAGAGAACGGCATTCCCTACTCGCCGGCCGCCGATGAGTTCTTCGCCGAGATGTACAAGTCGGAGAAGAACGGGCAACAGAAAGACATGGTGGGAATGGCGCCTCGCAAGCCGGCGCCGAAGGAGCCGCCGCCCCAAGAGCCGAGCAAGGAAGATCCGAAGCCGGCCGATGCCGGCGGGGGAACGAAGCCGGCCGATGCCGGTGGTGGAACGACGGCGGCGGGCGGCGACAAGCCCAAACCCAAACCAAAGGACAAGCCCGAAGACAAGCCCCCGGCCGAGGATAAGCCGAAGCCTGCGGGAACGCCGGGCAAGACCATCAAGTCGAGCAACATCACCGTCGGCGGAGCACCCTTCCCCGACTGGTACAACGCGAACGTCGCCACTATCAAGGACGGAAAGAAGTTCTTTCCCAAGTGCTCGAACAAGAAGAAGTGGGCCGAGATGTTCGACCACTGCGCCGATCTCTATGCGCCCGAACTCACGGTCAAGCAGTTCGTCGCCATCTTCATGATCATGAGCAACGAGACCGGCGGCTCCTATACGCCGGTCGGTGAGTACGGATACCCTAAAGAGCTGCCCATGAAGTACTTCTTCGAAGCGGGCAAGAAGCAAAGCTACAACAACAATGGCGGCAACCGCGGCGCGGGCGATCAACTCAAGGCCAAGGGCTTGATCGGCGACGAAGACGTGGCCAAGTGGAACGGTAAGGTCTGGCCTTCGGACGTAGGACCCGACCACTCCCTGATTCCGGCATTGAAGGAATGTGACTTCAACAAGTACCGCGGCCACGGTCTCATCCAGACGACTTTTCGGACCGCCTATCACGTGACGGTCGACCCGATCTTGCAGAAGCTGGGCAAGCCGAACTGCGACGACATGAGCTGCGCGGAGCTGGAGAATCTCATCCTCACCAATCCCGCGGTGTATCTCGGAATGGTGAACAAGTATTTCCACGCCGGCAACTGGAAGGTCTATATGGCCAACCTCGACGCCGCCGAACCCAAGGACGTGTGCAAGGCGAGCTGGCCGTGCCACGGGCAATCGCCCTGGTTCAACATCGGCTATCACGTGAGCGGCGGCAAAGCCTACGCCGAGCTCTACGAGTGGCGCACGACCACCTTGTACGAACATCTCCAGGCCGACGGAATCGAGTGCAGGTGATCTGATGCCCGAAGAACTCCCAGACGTCGTGACTCCAGTCTCGAAAGAAGAGATGTTCCAGGCGCTGCACGACGCCTGGCTCAAGGAGATCGGCTCCGAGCCGAAGAAGGAGTCGCTCGCCATCCTGGTGGCCCAGTGGGCGCTGGAGACCGGTTGGGGTAAGTTCATGCATTGCTACAACTTGGGCAATGCCAAGCACACCGACAAGGACGGGCGTGATTGGACCTACTATAAGTGCAACGAGATCATCAAAGGTGAGACGGTCTGGTTCAGCCCCAAGCACCCGGCCTGCGCCTTTCGCGCCTTTCGCACGCTGCAAGAGGGCGCGGCCGACTACTTCACGCTCATCCACAAGCGCTTCTCGAGATCCTGGCCTTCGGTAGAAGCGGGCGACCCGTCGAACTATTCGCACGCCATCAAGCAGCAGGGTTACTACACCGCCGACGAGACCTCCTATACCAAGGGGGTCGTCGGTTGCTACAGCATGGCGATGAAGGCGAAGTGGCCGGGCGAGGGCGGCGCCAAGACACCGCTGCCCGAGCCGCATCCGTCGCTTGGCCCGAAGGATCCGTTCGGCGCGCACGAAGGCGCCGACTTCGCCATCGCGGCCTATGAGCGCGCGATCGGTGCGCGGGGG
The DNA here is from genome assembly GCA_038231075.1 of Myxococcales bacterium. Lineage (GTDB taxonomy): Bacteria > Myxococcota > Myxococcia > Myxococcales > 40CM-4-68-19 > JBBRMA01. The sequence goes on from JBBRMA010000071.1 coordinate 16,081, forward strand.
TGGAAGCTCGATGCGGCCGATGAGAAGAACTGGAACGTCGAGCACGACGAGGATCTGGGCCCGGGCAACTTCGAGAAATTGAAGCCCGGCTCGGGCGATCTGGCGCTCATCCTCACCGCCGATGGACCGCGCGCGGGCAGGGTGGTGACGGTGGTCGCCGGCACCTCGAAGAACTACGACAGCGGCGCGCTCTTCGTCACGGGCATGGGCAAGAGCGGCATCGGCATCGACAAGCTCACGATTGAATCAAAGCCGCTCAAGTTCGACGCCAGCTATACCGAGTGGAAGGCCGACGAAGACAAGCCCGGCGCCGGCAAGGCCTGGATCGCCCGGCTGCTGCGGCTCTCTGACGCCACTCCCGACAAGCTCGACAAGATGCCCGAGGCCGAGCGGACCCAGCGCTGGCACATCAAGAAGAATGAGATCGTGCTGAGCCCCGGAACTGACATCAAATGGGAGGCAAAGAAGAAGCCCAACGATCCGGCGGTCAATACCAATGAGTCAGGCGGCGGCGGCGATCCGGCGCCGGCCGCGCCAAAGAAGGGCGAAGGCCGGCCAGCCGACGAGGATCGCAACGCCTTCAAGACGCCACCCGAAGTGGTGCAATTGCCGCCGCCGGTGCAGGTGGACGCGCACACCGTCAAGTTCAAGGTCGGTAACTATCCGGGCCGCATTGCGTTCACCATCAAGAAGCCGGGCGAGCCGCTGCCGCCCTGCCCTCCGCCGGGCAAACCCGAGGCCCCGGCCGCCGAGGGAAAGCGCGACGACTTCCTCCACGCGGCGCTCAACTTGATCGGCGTCCCCTATCAAGCCGGATCGACTGATCCGGCCAAGGGCCTCGACGGCCCGGGAATGGTCGCGCTCTGCTTGAAGAGAGTGGGGATGCTGAAGACCGACGATAAGCTGCCCGACAATGAAGGGCTGCACGCGATGTTCGGCTCGATGGGCGGCAAGGCCGACGCGCCGCCCGACGACATCGTGCCCGGCGACCTGGCGTGGTTTGGAAAAGGCGATCACGACAATATCCCGCAGCAGCATTGCATGGTGTATCTCGGCGGCGGCCGCGTGCTCGGGCCAATCCCCGACGGCGGGCCGAACAATGGCGCGGTGCAGGTGATCCCGGCGATCGCGGTGCCCGAGGCCTTCGCGGGCTGGACGCACCTCGCCGACCTCGGCCGCGACACCGGCCACACCGCGCACCCGGGCCACCCTCCGGCCGAAGGCGAGCCCCTGACCGCGGCGCTCCTGCCGGCGAGCCCGTCGGCGCGCTACGACGTACTCAAGGCCGTCGTCGCCAAGCGCGGCGGCACCTGGATGGATGACAAGGGCAAGGTGAACCTGGTCGCCGTTCGCAACATGCACGGCCGCACCATGATCCTGCCTAAAGAGGACGATTGGAACGACTCGATCTATGCGAGCTTCCTCGACGACGACGGACATAAGTGCAGTCTTGAGTTGCGCGCGTCCGTCAGCCCGGGCCACGACGCCGAGAAGGTGAACAAGTGGCACCTGCTCGACGGCTCGTACAAGTTCAAGCTCGAGGACAACGCGGGCAAGAAGGTGCTGCGGCCCGACGGCAACGTCAAAGCCTGGCAAGACGTGCACGGCCAAGGCGCGCTGCGGCCGGGCGACCTGGTCGGCGATGACGCTCCTGCGACGGCCGCTGCTCCGCCTCCCGCGGCCAAGGAAGAGCCCGTCCCGGTCGCCAAAGGCAATGACTTCGTCGAGATCACCGTCAAGGACGAAGCCGGCAAGGCGCTCGACGGTTGGAGTTATGAGCTGGCTTCGAAGAAGGGAAAGCTCGACGGCTCGGGGCACGCGAAGATCGACGGCATCGCTGCCGGCTCCTATTCGCTGCGCGTCTTCAAGGATGCGGCGGGCGAGCCGGCCAAGGCGCCACCCAAGATCGACCCGCCTCCGGCCGAGATGGGCGACCCGGGGCAGGGCTTTACCTCGAAGCTTCGCGCGGCGCCCTTGGATGAGACGATCGCGGCCTTCAAGGACGAGGGCGAGAACAAGGGGAAGGTAAAGGATTGGTAATGCTTGTCTGTCGGGCGCCGCAATGGAGCGGCCGCCCGGCAGGCTGAAAAAGCGTCGCTTGATCAGGTTGGGATGAGGACGCCTTTGGCCACCAGTGACTTCAGTGAGTCATTGGTTGCTTCTATTTCCCCAAGCAGCTGGGCGCGCTCGGCTTGATCCAGAGTGACTTCGCGCGCGAGAGGTGGGGGAAAAGTCAGCGTCGTCGAGAGAGGGCCGCCGTCGAGCGGGCGGCGGTCAATCAACTCCATGCCCGGCGAGGGGCGATAGCGAGAGCGCAAGAGCGGAGGAAGATGAGTTGCTCCGCGTGCCGCGATCAGGTGACTCAGCTCTTTTCCAAACGGCGCGGTGGGCAGAGCGGCCTGGTCCTCGCTGGATGATGGGACCCCGCTCGCCGGCGTGAGGGTGACCAAGAGAGTAACGGCGCGGGTGATTCCCTGGTCGGCCAGGTTTTGCGCCCAGCGCTTGACTGAATACGACCACTCGGAGAAATCGCCGCCCGAGGCGTTGGCGATGGCGAGCTCTTCCGCGCTGTCGGCGCGGATCTGCAAGCAATGTAGATCGAGCGCCGCGTCGCCGAGCCAGCCGCGCAGGAGCGCCAGGTGCTCGCCCGCCGCGCGCTCCGCGACCTGGGTGACGATCTGCGCCACGCCGCCTTCCGTAAGATGCGCGGAGAGGTTGGCGAGGATGCGGGTCAGCACCTCGGCGCCGGAGGGGCCGCCGTCGCGATAGAGCACCGTCTGCTCCGGCGAAGGAACAAAGGGGGGATTGGCGACGATCAGATCATATCGCGCGTCTTTGATTGGAGCGAAGAGATCGCCTTGCAGGATCTCGGCGTCGAGGCCCTGCATCGCCGCGTTCAGGCGCGCGACGCGCACTGCGCGCTCGCTGAGATCGACGGCGGTGACGCGCGCGCCGCGACGGGCAGCGAGGAGCCCGATTGCACCGCAGCCGGTGCAGAGGTCCAGCGCGGTGGACACCCTGCCTGGCCAGAGGCCGCGCGCGAGCAGATGAGTATCGATTCCCGGCGCCATCACCGGCTGCTCCGGAGGGCGCCGCCAGCCAGGGAGCTGGGCGAAGCGATGGTCGGAGAAGAAGAGCTGCTCGCCGATGGGGAAAAGCGAGAACGCCGACCAGCACTGGGCGCGCTCGCGATCGACCATCAGCAGCCCGAGGTCGTCGAGCGTGTGCAGGGCCACTTCGCCGAGCAGCCTCACGGCCTCGTCCAGCTCGGCGGGCTGCTGCAAGAGGAAGAGCGAAATGGCGCGATCGAGCGGCTCGCCCTGGTGCAAGCGCCGAGTCAGGTACCAAGGAGTCGCCGAGAGCGCGAGGACGAACGGCTCCGGCACCGAGAGTCGGGCGCGAACGCCTTGCTCGGTGAATCCCAAACTGACCAGCCGCGCGTGCAGCTCGCGCAGCGCAGGCGTCGCCGCTTCTAGCTCTGGAGTACTCAACCGCCGAGATACTTATGGTAGCCGTCGTGTCCCATCTCGATGTCGGGATAACGCAGGCTGTGCTTGGGGAACACTCCGGCGTCGGAGAGCACGCCGAATTGATCCTTGTCCTGCAGCACGTCGGCATAGGACATGGTCTTGCCGTTCACCAGCAGCGTCGGGGCGCAGAGGCGATTGCCGTGGCTGCAGTCGGCGAAGGCGGGCCCGTGCTTGCAGCCACCGGCGCCTTGAATCGCTTTTCCGTCAGCTTGGAACCAGCCATAGAAGGCGAGGTGCACGCTCAAGTCATCGGGGTGGATGATGACTTCCTTGCGGTGACCCGACGAGAGAGTCAGCGGATGCGGCGGAGGCAGCTGGCACTTGCCCTTGTGATTGAGCTCGAACGCCATCTCGACGCGCCCGGCGGCCTCGGGCGGCCCCTTGGTACCGCGCTCGCAAACATACTTTCCTTGAATGATGTCGTCGTGGAGCATGATGGCCCAGTTGCTCGCCTGCCACATGCTGCCGTGCTGCCAGAAACCCAGGTTGTGCGCGACCAGCTTGTTGGTGGCCTGCTCGTAAGCCTCTTGCACGACCTTGCGAGTGGGGATGGCGCAACCCCATGCGTCGGCGACCTTCTGCATGGTCAGGCCGCTGAGCGGCACGCGCACGTAATCGTCGTCGTTGCCGATGGCGATATAGTCAATCATCACCTCCAGGGTGCCGGTCACGTTCTTGACCTTGTCGTGCAGCGTGAGGCTGGCGAAGTGGCGGCAGAACTCCGGGACGTTCCCCTGCTTGAGCTGTTCGAGGATGGCGATCTCGCGCTGCTCGGGCGAGAAGGAGCCGCTCTGATCTTTGAGTGACTTGAGGAACTCACGCCCACCGGGCATCCCTTCCTTGGCTCGCGGCGGCGGGCCGAATCCGAGGCGCGCCGGCGGCGGGCCTGAGTTGGCGCCGGGAATCCTCACGAACAGAGGCTGCCCGCCCTTGGGCCGCGGGACCACCGGGAAGTCGGTGTCCATCAAGTGAAGCGTATAGGTATCGATAGGAACGGGCTTGGTGAGATGGATGTCTCCGTCCTTGCCCGTCTTGCCTGATTCAGACACGCCGTGCGGCCCGGTGATCTTGAACGGCGCGCCCGCCACCGGGTCGTGACCGTCGTGATCGCGCACCACCACGTTGAGCTCGCCGACGGGATCCTTGCCGTCGGCCCCGGCGGCCACGAAGGCGATCTCGTAGCTGGCGCCCGTCTTTACCTGCACGCCTTGCGCGAGCGTGTCTTTCTTTACCGTCAGTGTCTCGGCCATTGTGACTCCGCGCGGGCTAGCCTGCGCCGTACATCTTCTTGATGAGCTCGCCCGGGTGCTTGAGCGAGGCGTCGAACGCGCGCCAGACTACTTTGGACTTGTCGGCGTCGACCGTGCCGGAGAAGTAAGCCCAGGGAACGGTGAGCGCGCGGGCATTGGCGGTCTTCGGCCAACCAAGGACCATGTAACAAAGGTCCATGTTGCCTTCCTTGGTAAAGGCGCGAAGCTGGGTATTGCGGATCGCGTCGCCGGCCGAGGTGTGTCCCCAGACGGCGGCGTCGGCGCGGCCGCGCTTCTCCAGGCCTTTGCGGCAGACGTCGCTGAACGAGCCTTCGCCGACCTTGGGGTCTTTCGGGCTGACGCAATAGTCGCCGTTTGGCGACGCGCTTCGCGGCGCGGCGCAATGGCACGAGCACTGGGCCCAGACCATGTCGTCGGCGCAGTGGCTGGCGACGCCGTCGAGGAACTTCTCCAATCGATCGGACGGAGAGACGAGCCACGCGCAATCCTCGCCCGCCTTCATCCCCAGAATCTTTGCGTTCGAGTCGCCGTGGGTGCAGCTGAAGAAGCGCTTGATCTTGGGCTTCTCGCCCTGCCCGTCGAGGAACTCTTTGTGGACCTTGTCGCGGATGGCGGCCATCGCGTCGACGATGTCCCCCTCGTCCTTCTGGAATCCCGTGGCGCCGATATAGATTTCACCATTCTTCAGCCCGAGCGATTGCGCGCGGCGGCCGCCCCACTCGCCGTACATGCGGAAGTTGAAGTCGCTGTTCGGCTTGGCCGGATTGGCGTGCGGGCAGTCGACGAAGAACCCGAGCGTCAGGCCGCCTTCTTTCAACTGGCTGCCGATGACGTGGTTCATGTTGGTGAAGGTGAAGACGTGCGCGCTCTTGCCGGGCGCGGTCGAGTTTCCGGCCGCGGGTTGCAAGGTGCAGGCGACGTCGACTTCGTCTTCGACGCCGTCGGCGGTGATCTGCGCGTGGAAGTCCTTGCCGTCTTTCTGCCACGGCTTTCCCGACGGGTCGGCCAGGCGCAGCTTCATCCAGCCGAGCGCGTTGCCGCTGCCCGCCTTGGGAGCGCCGAGCGCGCGAAACTCGTGGCCGCCCGCGGCCTCGGCGATGAAGCCCGGGATCTCGCAGCAGAGCTCGTTCTTGCCGTCCTTTGGCTTGAGCTGCGGCGGGCCCTTCCACTTCTTCGGCTCGTTCTCGCCCATGCTCCAGATCTGCAGCCAGACGTCGGGCGCCGACGGCGTATCGGCGGCGGCGTGGAAGGGAAGATCCGGGTCGGGGGACGCGGCCGCCTTCTGCACCAGCACCTTGAACGGCTTCAAGTTGGTGAGGATGGCGGACTTGCCCGCGGCGTCGGCCAGATCGAGCGTGGCGATGAACTTCGCAGAGGCCATGGAGGAGCTAGTTTACGCTCGTTCGGGGCAGGCGGTCAACGCACACCCCTTTTCGGCGAGCCCACATCCGGTGTATGCTGTCGGCTGGCGGAGGTATGCCCGTGCCGAACCTGTTCTATCCAGCAGAGATGACGAAGGTGAACGAGAAGCAGTTCGCTGCGGCGGCCGGCTTCGCTTGGCAAAAGGCGACCGGAAGCAAGCTGTCTGACGCCGGCATCTACCTGCTCACTGCCCACTGGGGTCTCGAGACCGGCTGGGGCCAGCAGATGTTCAACTACAACTGCGGCAACGTGAAGGCCGGGGAGAAGTCCAAGTGGGAAGGAGGCGTCTGCTATTACCAGGCAGGCGAGAACTTCAGCAAGACGATCTGGGTCGACTTCTATCCGCGCACGTTTCCGGGGCAAGGCTGCGTCAATCGCTTCCGCGCTTTTGCCACCCTCATCGATGGGGTGACCAACTTCGTCGGAGTCGAGAAGGGATACGCCCAGGTCTTGAACAGCGGCGATCCGGCGGCGTTCTCGCATGCCTTGAAGGTGAACAGATACTACACGGCCGGTGAAGAGGGCTACACCAAGGGCCTCGTCAGCTGCTTTGGTATCGCGAGGTCGCGCATCGGCAAGGTGCCGGCGCCCGAAGCGCTCGAGGTCAGGAAGCTCGAACCGGCCGGCTCCGACCCACTCCAGGATCCAAAGAATCCTCTTCAGCCGCTTGCCTATAACGCAAAACCCTATTGGCCCTTCCCACCCAAGGGTGACAAGCCGGGCGGCCCGAACGGTCCCTGCTGCGCGCATTGCAAGGGTGTGTTCGCGTTTCACAATGGCTTTCGCGACGGAATGGAGCAAGGCGAGGCGCTGCTCAAAGGCTGGAAGGACGACAACGCCAAGGAGCCCGAGAAGGCGCCCGAGGACAAGCCGCCGGCAGGGGGCGACGCGGGGGGCAAGCCTGCAGCGAGCGGCGGCGCAGACGGCAAGTCGGCAGGGGGCGACGCGGGGGGCAAGCCTGCAGCAAGCGGAGGCGATCCGGGAGGCGGCAAGGCTGCAGGCGGCGGCGCTGACGGCAAGTCGGCAGGAGGCGCGGCTGGGGGTCCAGCAGCGGGTGGCGCGGGCGCGGGAGGCAAGGACAGCGCAGCGGACAGCCTGATCGTCGAGGGCGACTTCGCCAAGGTGAAGATCGAGCTTGCCGCGGGCGACACCGGCGCAAAGCCCGCGCGGCCGGGGCCCGGGACCCAGCTGGTCTGGGGCGGCAGCGATGCGTCGTCGCCCTTCGGCCATCTGCTCGCGCTGATTGAAAAAGGCGGCGGCAGCGTCAGCTACACGCAGATTCACGCCTCGATGCTCATCGATCACGCGGCCGAGCTGCCGCGGCCCTCGGGCGCACCGGGCGCCGCGCCGGCCACGCCGGCCACGCCGGCCAACGTCGAGCCCGCCGCGCCGCCAGCCGGCAAGCCCGCCGGCGACAAGCCACAGGTGGAAGTGAAGCCTCCGTCGACTCCCGCCCAGTCGGCCGGCGAGGATCACCACTCGGGCGCCGCCGGCAAGGGGCCGCTCTTTGAGTATGGCGTTACCTTTGCGTATCAAGGCGAAGAGGCCAAGGTCTGGGCGCACCCGCGCGCCGCCAACGCCGGCCCGCGGCCCTTGGTCGTCTATCTGCATGGAATCAATGCCAGCGGGTACAAGCACTCATCGCTCGATGAACTAGCCGGCAAGACAACCAAGGGCACTCCGGCCTGGGTGCACGTTGGCAAGCTGGCGCAGAAGCTGATCGACGACGGCCTGGTCACGCCCATGATCATGGCCGCGCCGACCAACGGAAGCGACGCGCCCTGGGGCAAGTTCGATCTCCCTTCCTTCGTCAACATGGTCGAGCAGAAGTGCCGCGACCAGGGCGTCGAGATCGATCTCGATCAGGTCTCGCTCGCCGCGCACTCGGGCGGCGGGGGATATCCGGGCCGCGGCCTGAACAAGATCGCGGCCGAGGGCGGCGCGTTCAGCGGGCACAAGCTGCGCGTCTTCGGCGTGCAGGACACGCGCATCTACGCGCCCATGGCCAAAGACTACGTCGAGAATCTCAAGAAGGCCGGCAACGAGACAACCACGATCTATTCGGTGCATCGCAACACCGGTGGCTGGTCAACGCCCGAATACAATGCCGGCGGCGGATCGGAAGGCTGGGCCAAGGCGTTGACGGCGACCACCAAGAACACCAGCAGCGTCGTCGCCACCGAGGTGATGGACGATTGCGTCGATTACTATAACAACGGCGATACCAAGCCGACGCGCGTGTCGATCAAGATCAACATGAAGTCGCTGCCCAAGTACCACGCCGTCTGGCAGACCGCGGGCGGCTACTTCGGCGACGTGGGATCGCACAGCGATATGGTCCCGATGTGGACCTGGTGGTCTCTGCCGCGGTTCTATCCGCAGACCGAGGCAGACAAGAAGCTGATGGCCGCTCACGCCGCTGCGCAGGCCGACGCGCCGCCGCCGGAGGCCAAGCCCACGCCAAAGCCTCCCGCGGGTCCGCCCGCAGTGACCGGGGGTGAGTTCAATATCCCGCCCGCGCCGCCCGTCTGGACCAATCCGGCAGGCGATATCGCGCCCAAGGCCCATCCCCTGGCGCCCTTCGCGGACGCGACCGCGGCCGTCTATTGGCCGGTGCGCATCGAGAAGCACCCGTGGAAGCGCGGCGTCCATTACATGGGCGAGGACAACAAGCTCTACGACATCAATGGCAAGCACGCGGGCGGCTGCCATTTCCTCGCCGACCGCTCCAACGGAAAGCGATATCACGTCGGTATCGACCTCAACTTCGGTGCCTACAAAGCCATCATCGTCGCCTGCGAGGCCGGCAAGATCGTCAACTTCTATCCGTTCCTCGTCAATGCGTCGGGCAAGGGCGTCAGCTGCCTGATCGTCGAGCACGACAGCGGCATCACCATCAACTATGGCGAGGTCGATCACGGCTCGATGAATGAGTTCAAGCTGAAGAAGGGCGACCGCGTGCAGGCCGGCCAGCCGATCGCGCGCATGGGCCAGTGCCCCGAGGGCGACTCGATGCTGCACTTCGAGACCTATCCGGCGGCAGCGGTGCAGGCAGCGGGCGGCCACAACATTCCCTATTCGAAGTCGAGCGGCGAGAAGTTCCTCTCGCATTTCTACGACCCGACTTCGTATCTGATGTATCTGGCGAAGAACGGGCGCTAGGGTCAATGCCAGTCAAATAGGTGCCGGTAGGAGACCGGCCGCCGGCAGGCAGAGGCCCGCCGCTCGGAACGGGCGCCCACCCGATCGGCATAGGGGTTGGCGTTCGCCGCCAGCCCCCTGCCACACCACCGGACATGCGGGTCCGCATCCGGCGGTTCGAGAGGTTGAGGTCAAGTGACCAGGCTCGGAAGACCGAG
>JBBRMA010000072.1:0-25511 GCA_038231075.1 Myxococcales bacterium
ACTAGGGCGTGTCCGCAAACTCCGGACCGAGCAGTGGCGGCTGAGGACCAAGCAGCGCAAGGCGCGAGGAGGGAACCGTACTTTCTGTACGGTGACGACGAGCAACGCGGCGATGCGCAGGTCATCGGCCGTCAGGCGACGGGAGGAGTTTGCGGACGCGCCCTAGTCCTCGAGTTCAACATTCCAGTAGGCGAGGTCGGCCATCGACAAGAATGGCAGCCACTGGGGGTAGAAGCGGCCCTGCTGCGGGGGGCCGCGGAAGAATGGCGTCCAGCGCGGGCGCGTGGGCGCGCGAAGCAGGCGCATGCGCGCCTCGTCGGGCGTGCGGCCGCCCTTGCGCAGGTTGCAGGGGACGCACGAGCAGACGACGTTCTCCCAGGAGGTCACGCCCCCGCGGCTGCGCGGCACCACGTGGTCGAGGTTCAGCTCGGCGCGCGAGGGCGTGCGGCCGCAGTACTGGCAGGTGTAGCGATCGCGCGCGTAGATGTTGAGCCGCGAGAAGCGCACCTTGGCGCGCGGGAGGTGGTCGTACGCCTGCAGCAGGATCACGCGCGGGACGCGCAGCCGCCGCGACGAGGTGCCGATGGACTCCTCGTGCAGCGCGGCCGACAGCTCCGCCCACGAGTCGAAGTCGAAGGTCTGGTAGTGCTCGTCGACCGCCTTGGCGGCGCCCCGGTACAAGAGAATCAGCGCCCGGCGCACGCTGGTGACGTGCACCGGTTGGTACAGGCGGTTCAGGACGAGCACGCTCGTCGCCAGCATTGCTGCAGTCTCCTCGCGCCGCGCGGGCGCGCCTCGGTAGTCTTCTCAGGTCAGTCCTCTAGTGTAGCGTCCTCCGGGCCGGGCGCATCCACCGGTGCCCCGGGCAGCCTCGCCAGCGCGGCACGTGCGGCCTCGGCCAGGGGGACGAGCTCGGAGGCAAGCACACAGCGCACGTCGAGCACCACGGCGCCGTCGCGGAGCAGGCCCACGGCCGGCGAAAGACCGCCCCGCAGCGCCGCCAGCAGCGCCCGGGGTGAGGCGCACTCGAGCTTCACGCCCGACGAGGGCAGCCGCGCCAGAGGGAGCGACCCGCCCCCGACGCGCCCCTCGCACGGGACCACGCTGGCAAGGACTCCCCGCTCGCCGCAGAGCAGCGCCAGCCGCGTCGCCTTCTGCCGCAGCTCCTCGCCCGTCGCTCCCATGGCCGCGAGGGCAGGGATCTCGCCGGCGCGTCCTTGCGCATAGAGGGACAGCGTGGCCTCGAGCGCCGCCAGCAGCAGCTTGTCGGCGCGCAGCGCGCGGGCCAGCGGGTGCTTGCGACACTTCTCGACCAGCTCGCGCCGGCCCAGGATCAGCCCCGCTTGCGGACCGCCGAGCAGCTTGTCGCCGCTCGCCAGCACGAGGTCGGCGCCGGCGCGGAGCGAGTCGCTCGCCGTCGGCTCCTCGGGCAGGCCCGGCGCGGCGGGCGACCCCATGGCCCCGCTGCCCAGGTCGTGCAAGAGCGGCAGCCCGCGCGCGTGCGCCAGATCAGCCAGCTCGGCCAGCGTCGGCTCGGCCTGGAAGCCGACCAGCGCGAAGTTCGAGCGATGCACGCGCAAGACCAGCACTGGCGCGGTCCCCCGCGCGGCCAGCTCGCCGAGCGCGGCCTCGTAGTCGCGCAGGTGGGTCCGATTGGTGGTGCCCACCTCCACCAGCTTGCAGCCCGACTGCGCGAGGATGTCGGGCACGCGAAAGCCGCCGCCGATCTCGACCAGCTCGCCGCGGCTCACGACCGCCGCCCCGCCCGCGCCCACCGCGGAGAGCGCGAGCAGCGTGGCCCCCGCGCAGTTGGTCGTCACATGCGCGGCCTCGGCGCCAAAGAGCTGCTGCAAGAGCGGCTCGACCGCCGCGTGCCTCGCGCCGCGCTTGCCGGTGGCCAGATCGAGCTCGAGGTTCGAGTACCCGGCGGCCACGTCGGCGACGTGCGCGGCGACCTCAGGGTGCAGCGGGGCGCGGCCAAGGTTTGTGTGCAAGACGACGCCGGTGGCGTTGATCACGCGGCGCAGCCTGGGCGCGAGCAGCTGGTGCGCGGCGGCCTCGATCGCCTCGTCGGTGACCGCGCCGTCCTGGCCCTCGCGCGCCCGCTCGCGCGCCTCTGCCACCGCCGCCCGCGCGGCCTGGAGCAGCACCGGCCGGCCCAGCCGCTCAGAGAGCGCGCTCAACGCCGGCCGCTTGAGCAGCTCGCTGATCGAGGGCAGCGCGCGCAGCCGATCTTGCGACATGGCACCAACTCTAGCCGCGCAGGCGCCGCGGGACCAATTTCATCAAGTCGGAAGCCTTCTTAATTCGCAGCCACGGTCTGCCCGACGTGGGGCACGCGCGACGGCCCAGCGCCGTAGAGATAGCGATAGGCCGCGAAGCTGCGCAGGCAGCGCTTGACGTAGCCCTTGGTCTCGTCGAGCGGGATCTCTTCCACGAAGGCGTCGAGCGGCAGCTCGCCGTGCGCGCGCACCCAGTTGCCGACGTTGCCGGGGCCTGCGTTGTACGAGGCGAGCGCGAGCGCGGGGTTCTTGAAGTGCGCATAGAGCTGGCCAAGGTAGGTGCCGCCGATGCGGATGTTCACCGCGGGCTCAAAGAGCATCGAGAGGCCAAAGCCGTGCAGCTTGAGCTGCCGCGCCACGCCCCGCGCCGTCTTCGGCATCAGCTGGGTCAAGCCCAGCGCGCCCGCCGGCGACACCGCGCGCGGGTCGAGGGCGCTCTCTTCGCGCATCAGCGCCTGGAGCAGATCGGCCGGGATCGACGCCCGCGTCGCGACCTGATCGATGTGCGCCCTGAACGCGAGCGGATAGGCGAGCAGCGCCGCCCGCACGGCCAAGGTGGACGCCGGGTGGCGCAAGAGCGAGCGCAGATCGGTGCGGACCAGGTTGTGCGCCGCGCGCAGATCGCCTGCGCGCGTGTAGAGGTCGGCGATCAGCGTGAGGACCTCGTGGCCCGCCTCGCCGGCCGAGCGGGCCGGGCTGCGATCGATGGCGCTCAGCTCGCGCGCGGCGTCGCGCGGCTGCCCGAGCCGCAGATACTCAATGGCGGATTTTAGATGTCCGTCCTTGCCCAGCGCGCCCAGGTGCAGGGGACGGTGCGCCCTCTTCGCCAGGCGTTGCACGCGCCGGGCCTCGGCGGTCTCCAGCGCTGTCTCCATCTCGGGCGCCAGCTCGGCCAGGCGCGAGCGCGCGAGCAGGCCGTGATAGGTCAGCGGCCGCTCGCGGGCCAGCCACAAGAGGTCGTCGCGCGCGGCCTTTTGCGCCGCCTCGCGCGCCTCCGCGGTCTCGCCCTCGGAGCTCGCGAGGAGCGCCCGGGCGCGCCAGTAGCGGGCCTTCTCGTGATCGGTGCCATCGCCGTCTTTGCGCGCCTCGAGCTGGTCGAGGAACTTGATGCCAGCGCGCGGATGCCCCTTGGCCAGCTCGACGCGGAAGAGCTGGAAGAGCGACTCGGCCGCCAGATCGCCCGACTCCTGCTCGGCGACCACGCGCTCGAGCAGCCTGCGGGCGCCCTCGACATCGCCGGCGTGGCGGCGCGCCTCGGCGGCGGCGAAGAGGGCGTCGTCGGCGAGCGAGCTCTCGGGAAAGTTGCCGGCCAGGGCCAGCCAGAGCGGCTCGCCTTCGAGCGGGTTCTTGAGCGAGACGATCTGCGCCAGCAAGAAGAGCGCGGTGGCCCGCACCTTGCGGTCTTCGCAGCGGAGCGCCACGGGGGCGAGCGCGGTCTTCGCCTGGGACCACTGGCGCAGCTTGCGGTAGGCGCGGCCCTGCGCAAGCTTGGCGCGGCACGAGAGCGGATCGGCGGCGTTGACCGGCCCGCGCGCGACGTCGGCCGGCGTCGGGATGTGCGGCGAGGGCAACCCGTTCGGCGCCAGGAGCGCGAGCGCTGCCTTGAGAAGCCCGGCCGGCGTGCGATCGCCCGGGCACCCGCCGGCGCAGAGCGAGGGCAGCTTCAGGCTGCTCGCCTCGGCAGCGGCGCGCTTGAGCTGTCCGCCGTCCACCAGCATCTCGAGGCGGCGCACCTGCCGACCCGCGTCCGCCTTGGCGCCGGGCGAGAGCCGCTGGGCCCGCTCGCGCGAGGTGGCCGAGGCCGCCGAGAGTGGAAAGTCGAGCCAGCCGGTCTGGAAGTGGGCCAGCGCGCGCTGCTTGTCGCCCGCGGCCGCGAAGGCGTCGCCGGCGATGAGGTGGGCGAGCGCGGGGTCGCCGCGGACGGACGAGGCGAAGAGCGGCACCAGCACCTCCTCGACCAGCGGCGCCGCCTCGCGCGCGGGCTTGAGCTTGCGGAGCTGCCGCGCGGCCTCGAGGTACGCGTCGCCCGCGTCCACCGAGGCGCGCGAGACGCCCCGCAGGAGCCGGACCGCGGCCTCGGCGTCGCCCTGCTCCACCGCGCACAGGCCGGCGTTGAAGTACGCGCGGTCGCGCAGCGGCGGCGACTGTGAAGCGACAATTTTGTAGTCCCTGATGGCCAGCGCGCACTGGTGGCCGAGCCGCAGCGCCTCGGCGCGCAGCCAGTGGGCAGGCGCGTCCTTCGGCTTGCCGGGCAAGAGCGCGAGCGCCTGCTTGGGCTGGCCCGCGTCGAGCGCCGCGCGCGCCTTCTTCGAGTTGCCCGTGAAGTACGGTGCCAGGTCGGCATCGGCGATGGAAGGTCCGCTCGGATCGGCGGGCGCGGCAGCGGGCTCGCTCTCGTCCTCTTCGACCTCCTGGGCGTGAGCAAGGGGGCCACAGAGGGCCAGGGCCGGGACCAGCCACATCAGACGCGAGCGCACGAAAAGGGCCATCCTTCGAGAAAGGCGAAAAAACTGTGGCACCCGGGTGTGCGCGCGTCCAGTTCCGCCCGGGCGAGAACGCCGGAAGTGCACGCTTGCATTCCGCGCGGCCGCCTGCCTGACGCGCGCTGCCTGCATGTTAAGGTTTTGCGGTGGACGCACGGACGCAAAGCGCGCTCTTGGCCGGCATCGTCATGCTGGCGCTGGCGCTCGCCATGCTGCTGCGGCAGAGCCGGACCAGGCTCTGGACCGCCTTCGCCATCCTCAACCTGGTCCTCTTCGCCTACGAGCTCGGCGACTTCTTCGGCGCGCTGTTGCACGCGCCCACCTGGAACCGGCTGACGCTGGCCGCGGCGGGCCTGATCCCCGCGGCGGCGCTCGGGTTCCTGGTCGAGTTCCAAGGCGACTCGGCCGGCCGCGCGGTGGCCCTGCGCCGCCTCGCGCTCGGCTTCGGGGCGCTGACCCTGGCGACGGCCTTCTCGCCCTTGGCGCTGGTCCCGGCCGCCCGCGTGGCCGCCGGCGGCTTCGCCTGCGCGCAGCTGATCGCGGCGGTCTCGCTGCTCTACGCGCGCATGCGGGCCGCGACCAGCCGCACCGAGCACGCGCGCCTCTTCTACCTCTGGGTCGGCGCCGCGCTCTGCGTCTCGCTCGCGTTCCTGGAGGTCGGCGCGGCCTACCTTGGCTTCTCGCCGCCGCCCTTCGCCAACGTCGCGCTCACCGTCTATCTCTACTTCCTCTCGCAGACCATCCAGCGCCACCGGCTGCTCGACTTGAACGAGCTGCTCGGCAAGATCGTCGTCCTGGCCTGCGTCGGCCTCGTGCTCGCGGCCATCTACGGCCTGATGGTGCGCTGGGCAGGCAGCGCGACCGGCCTCTTCTTCTTCAACACGCTGGTCGCGAGCTTCGTCATCCTCATCCTCTTCGAGCCGCTCAAGGCCAAGGTCGAAGAGAAGGTGCTGGCCATCCTCTTCGCCGAGCGCTTCGAGCTGGTCCAATCGTTGACCGCGCTCCGCGCGCGCATGGCCGGGATCATCGACGTGCGCCAGCTCGCCCAGGTGGTCCTCGACGGGCTCTATGAGACGCGCCGCGTGACTCACGCATCACTCTACCTGCTCAGCGACGACGGGCTTGGATATCGAAGATTGGATTCGCGCGGCCCAGCGCCGGCGCCTTATATCGACGCCGCCACGGCGCAGGCCCTGGTCCAGAGCGCGCAAGCCGGGCAGAAGGCGCAACTGGTTGAGTTGGTCGAGCGCCGCTTGACCGAGCTGCGCGCGCTCCTCCCCGACGACGAGGCTGGCCGCGGAACGCCGGTCTCGCCCGACGCGCCCAATGACTCCGCGCGCACGCCCGAGCTGGCCGCCCTGGCCGAGGAGCGCTCGCGCCTCTCGGAGACTGGCGCCGCCATGGCCGCGATGCGCGCGGGCGTGGTCATTCCGCTCGTCGCCGGCCAGCGCGTGGTGGGCTTCCTCTGCTTGCTCGACGACAGGGTCCCAGAGGCCTTCGCCTCGGATGAGCTGGCCGCCATGCTCGAGGTCGGGGAACAGGCGGCCATTACCCTGGAGAATAGCCGGCTCTATGAGCGGATGAAGGAGCGCGATCGCCTCGCCGCGCTCGGCGAGATGGCCGCCGGCCTGGCCCACGAGATTCGCAATCCATTGGGCGCAATCAAAGGCGCGGCGCAATATCTTGATCCTAAGAAGATGGATGAGTCCGATAAAGAAATCCTCCAGATCATCGTGGAGGAGGTCAACCGCCTCGATGGCGTCGTCGCCCAGTTCCTCGACTACTCCCGCCCCTGGCCGAGCGCCTCGGTGGCCGAGCAGTTCCAGCTGGCGGATTTGAATGAAGTGCTCACCAAGACGCTGAAGCTGATCGAGCCCTCGCTGCCCGCCGGGATTCAATTGGTGCAGGACTTTACTCAATCATTGCCTTCGGTCCACGGCGACGCCGAGCAACTCAAGCAGGTGTTCATCAACCTGGCGTTGAACGCGGTCCAGGCCATGCCCGACGGCGGCAAGCTGACGGTGCGCACGCGCCGGCCGCGCGCGCCGCTCGACCTCGGCGTGTCCGACGCCAGCCACCGCTACGGCAACGATCACGTCGAGGTGCGCTTCGAGGACACAGGCGCTGGCATCCCCGAGGAAGCAAAAGATCGCATCTTCATTCCGTTCTATACGACCAAGAGCAAAGGCACGGGCCTCGGGCTCGCCATCAGCCAGCGCATCGTCAAAGGGCACCAGGGCACGATTGAAGTGCAGAGCCGGATCGGCGAGGGCAGCGAGTTCATCCTCCGCTTCCCGGCCGCGCACGCGCTCGACACCGCGGGCCGGCTCGGCATGGTGCCGACGCCGCTGGCCACGCCCCGCCTGCGCGCCGCCGTCGCTGCGGCCGCGGCCGAATCAACCGAGGAGAATGCCGGCGCTGGTGATGTTTCGATCACCGCCGTGCGCGGCAGATGAGGATCGCGCTCGCGCTCTTGCTTGGCCTCTTGCTCTTGCTCGGCCTTGGCGTGGTCGCCCCCGGCTGGAGGTCGTTTGGCCACCGCGCAGAGGGCGCCCGCCGCGCGCGCATGGAGCGCTCGCCGCAGTGGAAGGACGGCCACTTCGTCAATCCGCAGCCTCTGGTCAATGACGCCGTGGGCATGTTCAAGGGAATGATGCACGTCAGCCCCGACGCCAGCCCGCACGCGCCGCTTCCCGTCGAGCTGATCGACAAGCACCGCCTCGACGCGCCGCCAGTGACGGGCCTGCGCATCACCTGGTTTGGCCACTCCACCAGCTTGATTGAAATCGACGGCGTGCGCGTCTTGACCGACCCGCTGTGGAGCGAGCGGATCTCGCCCTTGAGTTGGATTGGACCCAAGCGCTGGTATCCACCTTTGATTCAACTCAACGACCTGCCTCCCCTCGATGCAGTCTTGATCTCGCACGACCATTACGATCACCTTGATTACCAGACGATGGTCGCGATGAAGGATTGGAAGACGACGTTCATCGTGCCCCTGGGCGTGGGCGCGCACCTCGCCTATTGGGGAATCCCCGAAGAGCGCATCGTCGAGCTCGATTGGTGGGAGCGCTATTCGCTCGGGCCGATCGAGGTTGCCTGCACGCCCGCGCGCCACGCCTCGGGCCGCACCTTGCTTGATAAGGACGCGACCCTATGGGCCGGCTATGCCTTGATCGGTCCCAGGCACCGCGTCTATTTCTCGGGCGACACCGGTTACTTCCCGGCAATGAAGGAAATCGGGGCGCGCCTCGGCCCCTTCGACGCCACCTTGATCGAGAGCGGCCAATATCACTCGTCGTGGCCCGATTGGCACATCGGCCCCGAGCGCGCGGTGCAGGCGCATGAGGCCGTGCGCGGCCGGGCGATGATCCCCATCCATTGGGCTTTATTGACGCTCGCCTATCACGGCTGGACCGAGCCCATCGAGCGCGTGCTGGCCGCGGCGCCCGCGCGGCAGGCCACGGTGCTGACCCCGCGGCCCGGCCAGAGCTTCGCGCCAGGCACGCCGGCTCCTTTTTCGCGTTGGTGGCCGGCGCTGGCCTGGGAGACCGCCACGCAGAGCCCGCTCGTGTCCACCGGCGTGCCCTGAGAGCCGCTCGACCGACGACGCGGCCTGCTCTGAGCAAGCGGGGGTGCTCCGCTGACCGCTACTCAGTGTCTTTCACCTCGGAGCTCTTGCGAAAGAGCGCGCCCTCGGTGCGCGGAGCGAGCCTGCGGCAGGGCCCCTGTCTTCTTGGCTTCCTCGCCTGACTGCGCCTTGGCCGCCCGCCCGAAGGGCAGCGCCGCAGCGCGTGATTGATTTGTTCAATCCTTGGCGGCTTACTGCACGCGCACCCGCTTTGCTACTTCAAGGAGGAGCGCTTTGGGCCAGGTCTCCCTTACCGTCAATGGAACCGTGCGCGCGAACGAGGTCGAGCCGCGCCTCCTCCTCGTCCACTACTTGCGCGAGACGCTGAACCTCACGGGAACGCACATCGGCTGCGACACCAGCCAGTGCGGGGCGTGCACCATCCTCCTCGACGGCAAGGCGGTGAAGTCGTGCTCGCTCTTCGCCGTCCAGTGCGAGGGCGCGCAGATCACGACGATCGAGGGCCTCGCCAAGGACGGCAAGCTGCACGCGATGCAGACCGGCTTCTGGGAGCAGCACGGCCTGCAGTGCGGCTTCTGCACTCCCGGCATGATCCTCTCGAGCTGCGCGCTCTTGAAAGAAAATCCCGATCCTACCGAGGAGCAGATCCGCATGGGCCTCGAGGGGAACATCTGCCGCTGCACGGGCTACCACAACATCGTCAAGGCGGTGCAGCACGCCGCCGTCGCCCTGCGAAAGGAAGGCTAGAGATGGCCACCCAGGAGCGCATGTTCGGCGCCAGCATCAAGCGGCGCGAGGATCCGCGGCTCATCACCGGCAAGGGCAACTACGTCGATGACGTGAAGCTGCCCGGCACCACCTATGCGGCGTTCATCCGCAGCCCGCACGCCCACGCGCGCATCGTCTCCATCGACTCCGGCGCGGCGCTCAAGCTGCCCGGCGTGCTCGCGGTCTACACCGGCAAGGAGATGGCCGACAGCGGCGTCAAGCCCATCCCCGTCGGGTGGCTCTTGCCGAACATCAAGATCCCGGCGCACATGCCGCTCGCGGTCGATCGCGCGCGCTATATGGGTGAGTGCGTCGCGGTCGTCATCGCCGAGTCACCTTACCTCGCCAAAGACGCGGCTGAGTTGGTCCAGGTTGAGTACGACGTGCTGCCGGCGGCCGTGGAAGGAATCGACGCCATCAAGCCCGGCGCGGCCAAGGTCCACGACGAGATCGCGGACAACGTCTGCTTTCGCTGGACGCTCGGCGACAAGGCCGCTGCGGACGCCGCGTTCAAGGGCGCCGCCAAGGTGGTCAAGCAACATTTCGTCAACCACCGCCTGATACCGAACGCGATTGAGACGCGCTCGATGCTGGCGTCGGCCAATCCCGGCACGGGCGAAGTGACGCTCTGGCTCAACTCGCAGAACCCGCACGTGCACAGGCTCTTGATGGCGGCCTTCATCCTCGGCATGCCCGAGCACAAGCTGCGCGTCATCTCCCCCGACGTGGGCGGCGGATTTGGCTCGAAGATCTTCATCTATCCCGAGGAGTGCATCCTCACCTGGGCGACGCGGAAGCTCTTGCGGCCAATCAAATGGAGCGCGGAGCGGCGCGAGGCGTTCATGACCGACGCCCACGGCCGCGACCACGTCACCGACGCCGAGATGGCGCTCGACGCCAGCGGAAGGATCACGGGGCTGCGGGTGAGCACGGTGGCCAATCTCGGCGCCTATGTCTCGCTCTTCGGCCCGGCCGTTCCTACCTACCTCTATGGAACGATGGTCTCGGGCTGCTATCAAATCCCGGCCATCCACGTGGACGTGGCCGGCGTGCTCACGAACACCACTCCGGTGGACGCGTATCGCGGCGCGGGCCGCCCGGAGGCCTGCTATCTCATCGAGCGGCTCGCCGACCTGGCGGCGCACGCGGTCGGGCAGGACCGGCTCGAGTTCCGCAGGAAGAACTTCATTCCCAAAGAGTCATTCCCTTATCAAACCCCGGTCGCGGTCATGTACGACAGCGGCAACTATCCGGGCGCGCTCGACAAGGCGCTCAAGATCCTCGACCTGCCCAGGTTCCAGGTCGAGCAGGAAGAGGCGCGCAAGGCGGGACGCCTGCTAGGTATCGGGTACTCTACTTATGTCGAGGCGTGCGGCCTCGCGCCCTCGCAAGTGGCGGGCGCGCTGGGAGCCCAGGCCGGGCTCTACGAGAGCGCCACGGTGCGCGTGCACCCGACAGCCAAGGTGACGGTCTTTACCGGCTCGCACTCGCACGGCCAGGGCCACGAGACGACCTTCGCGCAGATCGCCGCCGATGAATTGCAGATGCCGATGGAGGACATCGAGATCGTCCACGGCGACACCGGCATCGTCCCGTTCGGAATGGGCAGCTATGGCAGCCGCAGCGGCCCGGTCGGCGGCTCGGCCATCTTCATGAGCGCGCAGAAGATCAAGGAGAAGGCGAAGAAGATCGCCGCGCACCTGCTCGAGGCCAATGAAGCAGACGTGACCTTCGAAGGCGGCAAGTTCGCCGTCAAAGGGTCGCCCGATCGCTTCAAGACCTTCGGCGACGTCGCGCTCATGGCCTATCTCGCACATAACCTGCCGAAAGGGCTCGAGCCCGGCTTGGAGGCGCTCAGCTTCTTCGACCCGGGCAACTTCGTCTTTCCTTTTGGCACGCACATCGCGGTGGTGGAGATCTTGCGCGAGACCGGCGAAATCAAGCTGGTGCGCTATATCGCGGTCGATGATTTGGGTCGCGTCATCAATCCCATGATCGTCGATGGCATGGTCCACGGCGGCATCGCGCAGGGCGTCTCGCAGGCGCTCTGGGAGGCGGCGAGCTACGACGAGAGCGGCCAGCTCCTGACCGGCTCGATGATGAACTACGCCCTTCCGCACGCGCACGACATGATCTCGCTCGAGCTGGATCGCACCGAGACGCCAAGCCCCGTCAATCCTCTCGGCGTCAAGGGCGCCGGCGAGACCGGCACCATCGCCTCCACTCCCGCCGTGGCCAACGCGGTGATGGACGCGCTGGCGCCGCTTGGAATCAAGCACCTTGATATGCCCTTCAGCCCGGGGCGCGTCTGGGAAGCGATGCGCGCGGCCGGCCGTACTCAAGGAGGCATCTAATGTATCCGGCTCAATTCGAATATCACTCGCCGAAGACGCTGGCCGAGGCGCTCGCCCTGCTCGAGCAATCTGGCGAAGACGGCAAGGCCATCGCCGGCAGCCAGAGCCTCGTGCCGATGATGAAGCTGCGCCTCGTGACGCCGCAGCACGTGATCGATCTGCGCAAGCTGCCGGGCTTCTCGGGCATCCGCGACACCGGCGGCGAGCTGCAGATCGGCGCCATGACCACCCACCGCGAGGTCGAGAACAGCGCCCTCGCGCGGGAGAAGCTGCCCATCCTCTCCGAGGCGGCTGGCAACATCGGCGACCGGCAAGTGCGCAACATGGGCACCATCGGCGGGAGCCTCGCGCACGCGGACCCCTCGGCAGATTGGCCGGCCGTGACCCTGGCGCTCGACGCGAGCGTGCACATCGTCGGCAAGAAGGGCGAGCGGAGCGTCAAGATCGAGGACTTCATCGTCGGCCCGCTCACGACCAACCTCGAGCCGGGCGAGCTGATCTTCCAGGTGCGCGTCCCGCTCGCCGCCGCGCGCACTGGCAGCGCCTATGAGAAATGCCCGCACCCGGCGTCGCGCTTTGCGGTGGTGGGCGTGGCGGCCGTGCTGACGCTCGACGGCGCTGGCAAGGTGCAGTCCGCGCGCGTGGCCGTGACGGGCCTTGGTCCAAAGGCTGCGCGAGCCCAGAAGCTGGAGGCAGCGTTGATCGGCAAAGTGCCTGACGCCGCGAGTCTCCAGGCTGCGGCAGCGTTCGCCAGCGACGGGATCGAGGTGCGCGCCGATCTGACCGGCTCGGCTGATTACAAGGCTCACCTGACGATGACCTATGCGATGCGCGCGCTGACCAAGGCGGCCGCGCGCGCGAACTAGAAGGTCGCTCTCGGGTATCGGCGATCGACTATCGGCTGCCACTTGCCCGCAGCGTTCCTTCAGTCGAGCGCCGAGCGCCGATGGCCGATACCCGCTCTCAACACCGCCAGCGCGAGGGTGGCGCAGTTGATGCGCGAGGGTCGCAGGGTGGCCTGCAGCGCGGACAGGAGCTGGTCGCTGCTGAGCGCGGCCGCCTCGCCCAGGGTCAGCCCCTGCACCAGCTCCGTCAGGACTGACGCGCCCGCCAGCGCCACCATGCAGGCCTCGCCGCGGAAGCGCGCGGCGCTGATCCGGCCTTGAGTCAACTCAAGCTCGATGGTCACTCGATCGCCGCAGAGCGGGTTGACTCCCTCATGGGAAATGTCCGGCGTCGCGAGGGCGCCCTGGTTGCGCGGGTTCTTGGCGTGGTCGGCGATGACCTTCCCGTAGAGCGCGCTCACGAGGGGTCCAATTCGCCGCGCGAACCCCCGGGGCGGTAGGGCGGCAGGCGGAATGAGGATTCGCGCGTGAGCATCCCGCCCGCGCCCAGCGCAGCCAATCGCGATCGCGACGGCGCCTCGCCGGTGCAGAGGTGCGGCAGGAGCAGGTCGAGCGCTGTGGCCTTGGAAGCGATCCCGCACGACGGGACGCCGATGACCGGCACACCGTCGAGCACGCCGAGCCACAAGAGCGCGCCCGGGTGCGCGGGGACGCCGTGCTTGACCAGCTTGCCGCCCGCGCGACCGAGGGCCTGCAGCGCTGGGTCGAGCGGGTCCATCGCGCGACCCGCGGCCACCAGGACCAGCTGCGCGCCCGCGCCCAGAGCGGCCCGGAGCGATCCGGCCAGCTCGTCGGCCGAGCCGCCGGAGGGGTGGATGGGCAAGAGCGTCGAGCCGAAGAACGCCAGCTTCTCTTGAAAGTCGCGGCGGAAGCGCTCGAGCGCCTCTGCGTCGAGCCGGTCTTCGACCAGCGCCGACACGCGCAGGGGCACGAAGGGCCTGACGGAGACGAGGCCATTGTGGGCCAGCTCTTCGGCGCGCCTGACGCCGGCTTCGCTGGTGACGAATGGGATCACCTTGGCGCGCGCGATGACTTCATCTTCGACGACGATCTGTCCGTGCGGCAGCGTGGTGACGATCAGATCGTCCAGCTCGTTCAACTCAGCCAGGCGCGCCGCGTCCACGGCGCAGATCCCGCGCTGCCGGGCCGCGATCGGCAGCGTGCCGCCGGCCGGCGCCAACACCTTGGTTCCTTCCCCGGCCGCTGCCGCAGCCAGCCGAACGCAGGCCGGATCCTCGTGCAGATCGCCCGCCTCGAGCTGCAGCAGATGGACTTGCAGCCCAGGCTGGGGGCGGAGCAGCGCCACCTCGGCCTCCGCCAAGACCCGCCCTTTGCCCAGCAGCACCTTGCCGCCGGCCCGCACATCCCGCGCCAGCACGAGGCCCGGCTGCACCAGCGCGCTGTCCAGCGTGATCGTCTTCATCGCCTCACTCTAGGCCAACAGGTGCCGCTCGAGGGCGCGCAAGCTGGCGAGATTGTGCGCCGGCGCAAAGACGCTCAGGTGCGGCAGCGCGGCCTGCATGCCCTGGGTGAGCGGCTCGTAGCCCGGACTGCCGAGCAGCGGATTGAGCCAGAGGACGCGCCGGCTGCGCAGCTTGAGCACCGCCAGCTCCGCGCCCAGCTGCTCGGGGTCTCCGGTGTCCCAGCCGTCGCTCAAGATGACGACCACGGTGCGCCCATCGACGAGGTGCTCGAAGTCGGCGTTGAAGGCGGCGAGGCAAGCGCCGATGCGGGTGCCGCCCGACCAGTCGGTCACCTGTGCCGACAGGCCGCGCAAGGCGTTGGCGTAGGGCCGCTCGCGCAGCAGCTCGGTGATGCGGCGCAGATCGGTGGCAAAGACGAAGCTCTCGACGCGCGCGACCGAGCCTTGCAGGCCATAGAGAAATTGCAATAGGAAGCGGCTATATAAATCCATCGAGCCCGAGACGTCGCAGAGCGCGACGATGCGCGTCTTGCGCGGCTTCTTGCGCCGGAAGCAGAGCTCCAGCGGTTCGGCGCCGTTGCCGAGCGAGCGGCGCACGGTGCGGCGCAGGTCGATGCGGGCGCCGCGGCGGGCGGCCTTCCAGCGGCGGCTCGGGCGGGCCGCCAGCTTGCGCGCGAGGCGCCTCGCGATGCGCTCGATCTCCTCCAGCTCGGCGTCGCCAAACGAGGCGAAGTCCTTCTTCCCCTGCGAGAGCTGGTCGCTCGCGGCGGGCAGCTCTTCGTCCTCGGCGGGCTCGCCGTCGCCGCCAGCCTGATCGATGAAGCTCGAGAGCGAGGCGGGTCCCTTCTCGCCGCGATCTTCGGGATCGCGCGGTGCGTCGCGCGGGGCCTCTGAGCGTTGGTTCTTCGCGGTCTTGGGTACGGCAAAGAGCTGCCAGAAGAGCTCGTCGAAGATGGCGAACTCTTCGGGCGCCGAAGTGAGCACGCATCTCAAAGCGAAATAGACCTGGCTCTTGCTTTGCAGCCCGAG
This sequence comes from Myxococcales bacterium, assembly GCA_038231075.1. Lineage (GTDB taxonomy): Bacteria > Myxococcota > Myxococcia > Myxococcales > 40CM-4-68-19 > JBBRMA01. Next base: position 14,837 of record JBBRMA010000072.1, read on the forward strand.
CTCGCGCAGCGCGCGCACGGCGTCGGTCGCGTGCGCGGTGGTGACCAGCAGGCCCCGCTCGCGCAGGCCGCGGCAGAGCTTGACCACCGCGCCGGGCAACCCTTCTTCGATCACGCGCCGATCCCGGCGAGCCGCCCCGCCTCGATCTCGGCCCGCACCTTGCGCAGGTCGCCCTCGTCCTTGATCAGGCACCCGAGGGTCTCGGCCACAAGCTGCGGCCCCAGCACCGACGCGTGCAGCGCCACCAGCGCCGCGGCCCAGTCGAGCGTCTCGGAGACGCCCGGCACCTTGGCCAGCTTGAGCCTTCTCAGGTGCTGCGCCAGCGCGACGATTTGATTGGTCAGCGCCTCGCCCGCGCCGGGAACCTTCCGCCGCACGATGGCCAGCTCTTTCTCCAATGAGGGATGGTCGATCCAGAGATAGAGGCAGCGCCTGCGAAGCGCGTCGGAGAGCTCGCGCGAGCGATTGGAGGTGAGTATCACTAAAGGTCGTTGAGTTGCTTTGATGGTGCCAAGCTCGGGGACGCTCACCTGGAAATCGGAGAGAATCTCCAACAGGAAAGCCTCGAACTCCTCGTCGCTGCGATCGATCTCGTCCACCAGCAGCACGGGCGCGCGGCCCGCGTGCGCAATGGCTTGCAACAAGGGCCGCTTGAGGAGGAACGGCTCGCTGAAGATCTGCGCCTCGGCCTCGGCCGCGCTCTTGCCTTCCTTCTCCTGCAGCCGGATATGCAAGAGCTGCTTGGCATAGTTCCACTCATAGAGAGCCGTCGAGGCGTCGAGGCCTTCATAGCATTGCAGGCGGATGAGCTCGGTCTGCAGCATCGACGCCAGCACCTTGGCGATCTCGGTCTTGCCAACGCCCGCGGGCCCTTCGATGAGAAGCGGCTTCTCGAGGATCATCGCCAGGTGCACCGAGGTGGCGATGGCGGGATCGGCGACATAGGCCTCGCGCTCGAGCCGCGCGAGGAGCTGCGGGATGCCTTCGGTCAAACAACCTCCAGGGGGACGAGCTTCCACGCGCCGGCGGCGACGAGCAACAGCCCGGACGCGGTGGTCAAGGGAGAGTGGCGCGGGAGCCAGTGCTCGACCAGCAGGAGCAGCGTCAACAGCACCATCGCGGGCACGCTCATGACGCCGGTGGCGAAGAGCACCAGCATCAAGAGGCCGCACGAGCCGATCGAGAGCGCGCTCGCCTGCAGGCCTTCGATAAGCGGCCGCTCGGCGGGCACCGGCGCGCGGCACCGCTGCAAGCACGCGCGCTTCAAGGGTGAGAGTTGCAGCGCGCCTGCCGCCAGCAGGACCGCTCCGGCGAGCGCGCTCGAGGTGGTGGCCATCGCGTGATCGAGCAGACCTGCTTGCTGCAGGCGCGCCTGGAGCGCGGCGGCGAGCAGGCTATAGGCGATCCAGGGCGCCAGGAATCCCGCAAGGAACCTTCCCCGCTTGGCGGATGAGAGGCGCAAGAGGGCCGGCGCCTCGGGCGGGATCATCATGCCGACCATCATCGCGGCCCACATGAGGAAGAGCGGCCCGAGGCGAGCGCTGTGGTGCGCCGCGGGCATCGCCAGCGCCGATGCGCCCCAGCCGAGTGCGCTGAGCAGCGCCAGCAAGGCGACCAACCGCGGCTCTGCGAGCGCGAGCGCCATGGATTACTCCGCGACCCCCTTGGCCTGCAGGATGCGCCACACCTTCTCGGGCGTGATGGGAATATCGATATGGGTGACCCCTAGGTGTGAGAGCGCGTCCACCACCGCGTTGGCGATGGCCGGCGGCGCGCCTACCGTGGCAGACTCACCCACGCCCTTGGCGCCAAACGGATGGTGCGGGCAAGGCGTGACGGTCTTGTCGGTCTCCCAGTTCGGCGTCTCCATCGAGGTCGGCACCAGATAGTCCATGAAGCTGCCGGCCTGGTTGTTCCCGTTCTCGTCGTAGGTCATCTCCTCGAGGAGCGCGGGCGCCAATCCCTGGGTCAAGCCGCCGTGGATCTGTCCGTCCACCACCATCGGATTGATGATGTTGCCGCAGTCGTCAACGGCCATGAAGCGGCGGATCTTCACCATCCCCGTTCCGCGATCGATATCGACGACGCAGATATAGCTTCCAAAGGGAAAGGTTAAGTTCGGCGGATCGTAATAGAACGTGGCTTCCAGGCCCGCTTCCATGCCTTGCGGGTGGTTGGTGTAGGCCGCGAAGGCGATGTCTTGAATCGTCTTCGAGCGCGTCGGCGACCCCTTCACCGAGAACTTGCCGACGTCCCAGACCAGGTCGTCCTCGGCGCACTCGAGGAGATGCGCGGCGATCTTCTTGGCCTTCTCGCGAATCTTGCGGGCCGCCATGGCCGCGGCCGCCCCCGAGGTCGGCGTCGAGCGGCTGGCATAGGTCCCAAGACCATAAGGGGCCGTATTGGTATCGCCCTCTTCCACTTGAATGTGCGCCGCCGGGATCCCCAACTCCTCGGCGATGATCTGCGCATAGGTCGTCTCGTGCGCCTGGCCCTGCGACTTGGTGCCGAAGCGCGCGATCGCCTTGCCGGTCGGGTGGATCCGGATCTCCGCCGAGTCGAACATCTTGATTCCCAGGATGTCGAAGTTCTTGCTCGGCCCGGCGCCGACGATCTCGGTGAAGCTACAGATGCCGATGCCCATCAGCTCGCCGCGGGCGCGCTTCTCGGCCTGCTCCTTTCTCAGCGCCGCGTAGCCGATGTTGTCCATCGCCAGCTTGAGCGCGCGCGGATAGTCGCCGCTGTCGTACTCCCAGCCCAGGATCGACTTGTAGGGAAATTGCTCGGGCTGGATGAAGTTCTTCATCCGCAGCTCGGCGGGGTCCATCTTCAGCTTCTGCGCCAACACATCGGCGATGCGCTCGACGGCGTGCACCGCCTCGGTGACGCGGAACGAGCAGCGATAGGCCACCCCGCCAGGCGGCTTGTTGGTATAGGCCGCGTCCATCTCGGTAAAGGCCTGCTTGAGTTGATAGGAGCCGGTGCAGATCGAGAACAAGCCGGCGGGATACTTCGAGGGATTGGCAGAGGCGTTGGTATAGCCGTGGTCGGCCACCGTCTTGATGCGCAGCGCCAGCATCTTGCCTTCCTTGGTGGCCGCCATCTCGGTCGTCATCCAATAGTCGCGCGCGAAGGAGTCCGCCTGGAGGTTCTCCATCCGGTCTTCGATCCACTTGACCGGTTTGCCGATGACGACGGAGGCCGCGATCGCGATCACATAGCCCGGATAGACCGGCACCTTGCCGCCAAAGCCGCCGCCGATGTCGGGCGCGATGATGCGAATGCGCTCCTCGGAGAGCCCGACGTGTCCGGCCACCAGCGCCAGGACCGTGCGCACGGCGTGCGGCGCTTGCGTCGTCATATAGACGGTGAGCTGGCCATTGTCGAAGTCGGCGACGCAGCCGCAGGTCTCGATCGACGCCACGTGGATGCGCGGCAGATAGATGTCTTCCTTGACCACCACGTCGGCCTCGGCAAAGACCTTTTCGGTCGCGGCGCGATCTCCGGCCTCCCAATGAAAGGCGAGGTTGTCCTTCTTGTCGGTGCGCAAGACCTGGGCGCCCGGCGCCAGGGCCTTGAACGGATCGACGATGACCGGCAGGGGCTCGTAGTCGACCTCCACGGCCTCGACGCCGTCGGCGGCGAGATAGCGGCTGGTGGCGATCACCGCGGCCACCTCCTGCGCCTGGTACATCACGCGATCGGTCGGGAGCACCATCTGGGTGTCCGACATGAGTGTCGGCATCCAATGAAGGTTGTATTTGGCGAGCGTCTCGCCGGTGATGACGGCGAGGACGCCCGGGATCTTGAGCGCCTTTTCGGCATTGATTGATTTGATCATCGCGTGCGCATACGGGCTGCGCACGATGTCCATATAGAGCATCCCGGGCAGCTTCACGTCGTCGACGTAGTTGCCCCGGCCACGAATGAAGCGCGGATCCTCCTTGCGCTTCATCGAGTGGCCCATCCCGGAGACTTCGGCGCTGGTCCGCGGCTTAGGCTGCTGCATGGCCGGACTCCTTCTGGAGCTGCTCGGCCGCCGATTGAACGGCCTTGATGATGTTGACGTACCCGGTGCAGCGGCAGAGGTTGCCGGAGATGGCCTCGCGGATCTGAAGCTCGGTCGGGCTTGGGTTGTCCTTGAGCAGCGCCGAACAGGTCATCATCATTCCCGGCGTGCAGAAGCCGCATTGCAGGCCGTGCTTGTCCCAGAAGCCTTGCTGCACGGCGCTGAGCTTGCCGCCCTGCTCCAATCCCTCGACCGTCGTGATGCTCGCCCCCTCGGCCTGCACGGCGAGCACCGTGCACGACTTCACCGGGACGCCGTCGAGCAGCACGGTGCAGGCGCCGCAGTGGGTGGTGTCGCAGCCGATGTGGGTTCCGGTCAGTCGCAGATCCTCGCGCAGGAGGTGCACGAGCAGCAGGCGCGACTCGACCTCGAGCTGCTGCGCGGCTCCGTTTACCGACAGCTTGAGCTTGTGCGTGGCCATGGCTAAAGGCCTCCCGCGATCGCGATTGCCTGCTTGAGCGCGCGGCCCGCGAGGACGCGCGCCATCTGCGTCTTGTACTCAACCGCGCCGCGTCGGTCGGCGTTGGGCGAACAGCTCTCGCCGGCGATGCGCGCGGTCTCGGCGATGACCGCCAGGTCAGGCTGCTTGCCGACCAGATATTGCTCCGCGGCAGAGGACCGCCGGGTCGGGCCGACGTTGGTCAAGGCGATGCCAGCCTGCGCGACGGCGCCCGACTCGGAGAGCGTGACCTGCGCCGCGGCCGCCGCGGTGGCGTAGTCGCCCACCTTGCGCTCGAGCTTGAAGTACGCGCCTCCGCTCCTTTGCGGCGGCGTGGGAATGCGGATCTCCGTCAGGATCTCGTCGGGCGCCAACGCCGTCGCAAACAGGCCAAGGAAGAACTCATCGATGGGAATCACCCGCTCGCCCTTGGGTCCGGTCGCGACCACTTGCGCGCGCAAGGCGAGCATGGTCGCGGGGTGATCATTGCCGGGGTCGCCGTGGGCCAGGTTGCCGCCGATGGTCGCGCGATTGCGCACCAGCGGATCGGCGATGACGCGCGCGGTGTCGAGCAGGATGGGATAGCGCTCGCGGATGACGTCGGACTTCTCCAGCGCCGACTCGCGCGTGCGCCCGCCGATGCGCAGCATGCCGCTCTCTTCCTTCAGATACTCAAGGCCCGGAATGCGGCCGATATCGACCAGGTGGTCGGCGGCGCCGAGCCGCAGCTTCAAGAGAGGCAGCAGGCTCTGCCCGCCCGAGAGCACCTTGGCCGTGTCGCCGAACCGCGTGAGCAGCGCCAGCGCCTCCGGCAGCGTCTGGGGAGAATGGTAGTCGAACGCAGCGGGGATCATAGGACCTCCCTAGAGTTGACGGCTTGCCTCAGCGAAAGAGCAGATAAGCCCCCACGCCGAGCACGATCACGACCAGCCAGGTGATGGGATTGCGCAGCGCACGCGCCGCGGCCTGGCCCGCCACGTGCGCGCCGAGCGACCCGAGGTCGAGCGCCTCCGGGGCCGCGGTGAGGGCCATCGCCGAGGCCGGCGCTGGAGCGAGCGGCATTGGCGCAAGCGGCGTTGGCGCGGCCGGCGCGACGGGCGAGGCCACCGCTTGAGACGGCGCTGCCTCTTGAGTTGGCGCTTGAGTTGCTGCTTGAGTTGGCGCTTGAGTAGCGGCGAGCGGCGCCGGGGCGGCGGCAGCGGCGCCCTCGAGCTCGGCGCGGACGCGCTGCGAGAAGATGTTGAACATCTGGTCGCTGACGTCCTGCACCATTCCCCGGCCCATCTGCGCGAGGATGCCGGTGATGTTCACGCTCGATGCGGCGGTGATCTCGCTCTCGCTCGGACCCAGCTCCCTGACCGTGCTCTTGAGCCGCAGATCGGCGCCGCCGCGGCCCTTGACGTCCTGGCCGGTGGCGATGATCTCGGCCGTGCGCGTGGCCGCGTCCAGCCGATCGAAGATCACCTTGCCGCGGTAGCTCGACGAGACGGGGCCGACCTTGACCGTCATCGTGCCGCTATAGGTCTTCTCGTCGAGCTGGCCGGTGATGGCCGCGCCGGGCAGGCACTTGGCCACCCGCTGCGGGTCGATGAGGAACGCCCAGACCGCCGCCGGGGAGGCCTTGACCGTGAATGTCTTCGTGATGTCGAACGCCATCGCTCGGTGACCTCAGGTTGCCTGCGCGGTCCGTGGCTCGATGAAGCGCGCCGGCTCGGCGACGAACTTGTCGCGGCAGCGCACGTTGCAGAAGTAGTACTCGCGGCCCGCGTGCGCGGCCTTGTGGCGCGCGGTGGCCACCTCGACCGTCATGCCGCAGATCGGATCGAGCTCGACGCGCTCGGCGGCGGCGGGCTCCTGGTCGGCTCGAGCGGCGGCGCGCCTGAGCTGGACGATCTCGGCGAGGATGCTGAGCGCGACCTCCTCGGGCAGCCGCGCGCCGAGGTCCAGGCCCGCCGGGTTGTGGATGCGATCGAGCGCGGAGGCGGCGACGCCGCGGCCAAGCAGGGTCTCGCGCAGGAGCCCGAAGCGCTTCTTGCTCGCGACGACGGCCAGGTACTCGGGCTTGAGCGCGAGCGCCCTCTGGACCGACTCTTCGTCGTCTTCGCCCATGGTGGCGACGACGGCGAACGCGCCCGGCCGCGCGGCGGACTCGTCGATCACGCTGTAGCCCATCACCTGGCCAAGCTGCGCGAGGGCGCTCGCCACGGGCGAGGGACCAAAGAGGACCAGACGGGGCGCGGGCAGAACCGGCTCGAGGTAGATGTCCACCGTGCCTCCGCTGCTGCAGGTCATCGGCAGCGCGTGCACGCCCGGCCGCGCTTGCAGCTCGGGCTCGGGCGAGAGCGACACCAGCCGCGGCTGCCCGTCGAGCAGCGCCTTCTTCGCCTCGCGCCGCACCACGGGCTGCGTGCAGTTGCCGCCGAGCCAGCCGTGATAGCCGCCGTCGGCCGTGATCACCGCCATGTCGCCCTGGTGCGCCGAGCTGTACGACTCGCGCCGGACCACCATGGCCAAGACGAACGGCTCGCCCTTCTTGGCGAGATCGGCGGCGAGCTGCAGGAGCTCGGCGCGCATGGTCAGGCCCCTTCCAGCCGCGCGCGCACGTGCACGACGTCGCCTGGAAAGTCGAGGTCGGTGAGCGCCGAGGCAGGCCAGACAAGCTCGAGCGCCTCTTGGCGATGTCGCTTCACCACCTGCTTGCCGCACCCCTCGCCCTCGAGCGCGCGCAGCTCGGCAAAGAGCGCCTCGCCGTAGAGCATGGGCGGCGCGAGCACCTCGCCATAGAGCGAGACCGCGAGCGGCGCACCGCTCTGGCGCCAGCCGGCGACGAGCTGGCTCACCATCTCCGCGCTGACGAATGGCATGTCGGCGAGCAGCACCACCGCGGCGGCGACTCCAGCCGGCACCGCCGCGATGCCGGCGCGGAGCGAGGTGTTGATGCCGCGCGCAAAGTCTTCATTGAAGACCTTGGTGCAGTGCAAGCCTGCCAGCTCGGCCTCGGCGCGCTCGCGCTCGTTGCCGAGGACCACCAGGATCGGCTCGAGGCCGGCAGCGAGGGCCGTGCCCACCGCGCGCCGCAGGACGGTCTGGCCCGAGAGCTCAAGCAGCAGCTTGTTGGTGCCCATCCGGCTCGAGAGCCCGGCGGCCAGGACCACGCCTGCGACGCGCTCATGCATGGATGCCGCCCTGGCGCGCGCGCAGGTGGCGGGGGTCGCGTCCGGAGTGCACCGCGAGCAGCTCGGCGACGATGCTGATGGCGACCTGCTCGGGGCCGTCGGCGCCGAGATCCAGTCCGACCGGGGCAAAGACCCTCTCGGAGGCGGAGGCGCCGAGCTGGCGGAGCACCTCGTCGCCGCGGGCGCGCGGGCCGAGGAGCCCGATGTACGCGAGCGACTCGGCGAGCAGCGCGCGCAGCCAGTCGCGGTCGTGGATCAGCGCGTGCGTCTGCACCACCGCGAAGGGCCGCTTGCCCTGCAAGAGCCCGGCGACGCCGTCGCTCGCGCGGCGCAGCGCCAGGTTCACTGGCGGTGGAAACCGCGCGGCCGTCAAGAAGGCGGGGCGATGATCGACGACGTTCACCTCGAACCCGGCCAGCGCCGCCAACGAGGCCAGCGGCTGCGCGTCATCGCCCCCGCCGAAGATCGCCAGGTGCGGCGGCGGCCGCAGCACGTCGATGAAGACTGACTCTTCGCCGAGCTGCAAGAGCTGGCTCTGCCCCTCGTCGAGCAGCGGGGAGGCGCGGCGCGCGATCTCGGCGTCGAGCTGCACGGAGCCGGTCGATCCGAGCAGCCGACCTTGCGCGAAGGGCACCGCGCGGCCGGACGGCAACAGCGTCGCGATGGCGAACGGAGCGCGCGCGGACATCAGCTCGCGCAAGGTCTTGCAGAGCTCAGGGTCGGCGCGCTGGAGGTGCAGCTCGACCGCGCCCTCACAGCCAAGTCCGAGGCCCCAGACCGTCTCTTCGTCGGAGCCCGTGTCGTAGTGGAGCAGTCGGGCGGGCGCGCCCGCGACCACCTCCAGCGCGGCCGCCCGCACGTCGGCCTCGAGGCAGCCGCCGCTGATTCCGCCCGAAGTCGCGCCGCTCTCCTGAACCAGCAGCTTCGCGCCGGGGCGCCGATACGCCGAGCCCTTGATGCGCACCACCGTCGCGATCGCAGCGCGCTCGCCGGCCTGGCCGAGCCTCGCGACGTGGTCGAGGATCGCTGCGGTCTCGTGCCAGTGCTTCACGAACGGGCCTCCGTCGTGCGCAAGCTTCTAACTACGTGCAGCCACGACTTTCAAGGGCGGCTGCGGCAGCGGCGCCGCGACACGCTTTGGGTCGCCTATCCTTCCAGCGCGGAGCGGGCCCGGTGCAGCGCTTCGACCAGCGCCGTCAGATCAGCCCTGCTGCTGTAGACAGCGAGCGAGGCGCGCACCGTGGACGAGAGGCCCAGCCGGCGCAGCAGCGGCTGGGCGCAGAGGTGGCCGGTGCGCACGGCGACGCCCTCCTGATCGAGCGCGGCGCCGACGTCGTGCGGGTGCAGCCCCTCGAGCGTGAAGGAGAGGGCCGCGCTGCTCTCCTCGGCGCCGCCCAGCAGCCTCAGACCCCGCACCTCGGCCAAGGCAGCCCGGCCGCGCGCGAGCAGGTCTTGCTCGTGGGCCCGGACGGCGACGCGATCGAGCGAGGTCAGCCAATCCACCGCCGCGCCCAGGCCCACCGCGCCGGCCACGTCGGGGGTGCCCGCCTCGAACTTGTAGGGCGGCGGCTGCCAGCGCGCGCTCTCGAAGGTGACCTCGCTGACCATCTCGCCGCCGGACTGCCAGGGCGGCATCTCCGCGAGCAGCGCGGCTTTGCCGTAGAGGACTCCGATGCCCATCGGCCCGTACATCTTGTGGCCCGAGAGCGCGTAGAAGTCGCAGCCGAGCGCGCGCACGTCGATGGGCAGGTGGCCCGCCGCTTGCGCGCCGTCCACCAGCACGGGCACGCCGCGCGAGTGGGCCAGCTCGACGAGGGCGCGGATCGGATTGACGGTGCCGAGCGCGTTCGAGACGTGCGTCACCGCCAGGAGGCGCGTCGTTGGACCGAACGTTCGGTCCAATAGGTCCAGGCGCAGCTGCCCGCGCTCGTCGATGTCGGCGACGCGCAAGGTCGCGCCCGCCTGCGCGCAGAGCCGCTGCCAAGGCACGAGGTTCGAGTGGTGCTCGAGGGCGGTGACGATGACCTCGTCGCCCGGACCGACGCGGGCGCGGCCGAAGGTCCCTGCGACCAGGTTGATGGCCTCGGTGGTCCCGCGCACGAAGATGATCTCCGCCGCGCTCTCGGCTCCGAGGAAGGCCCGCAGCTTCTCGCGCGCGCCCTCGAGCGCAGCGGTGGCCCGCTCGGCCAAGGCGTGCACGCCGCGGTGCACGTTGGCGTTGTCGCGGGCGTAGAAGCGCTCGAGCGCCTGGAGCACCGCGCGCGGCTTCTGCGTGGTGGCGGCGCTGTCCAGGTAGACGAGCGGGCGCCCGTTCACCAGCTGATCGAGCGCCGGAAACTCTCCGCGGACGGCGTCGACATCGAAGGCGCTCATGGCCCCCGATGGTAGCGCGTGCGGGCGCGGATGGCTCGCGGCGCCGGTTTCGACCGGCCGGCCGTTGCCGATTGGCCGTGCGCGGCTGAGCTTTGGCGAGGAGGTCTCATGGCAACTGGCAAGCGCGTCCCGACCGATCGCATCGGTGTCCCCGATCCAGGCAGCGAGCCGCTGCCGCCCAGCATCGACGAAGCGGGCAACCTCGGGCCCGTCGGCGAGCGCAAGATGGAGCGCGACGACAAGACCGACGCCATCTGGCGCGACCGTCCGCTCACGCCAGACCCAAGCCCGACCGACCCCGCCGCGAGAGAGCCGGTCAGCTAGCAGGTTGCTGAAGAACCCGGACCGAGCCCGGCGAAGGAGCGCCAAGCGATGCAAGGAGCGACGACGAAGAAGACCGGTCGTCTCTGAGGAGGAGCGACGCGGCAGCGCGCCGGCGATCGTTCGCCAGGCGACGGGAGGGTTTTTCAGCAGCCTGCTAGCCCTACCTTCGCACGTCGGCCTCACGAAAGTTGACGGCGCACTGATCCAGCGCGGCTTGGCGGCCTGACGTCCATACATGAAGCAAGTGAGGGCATCCACTGCTCCAGGTCGAAGACTTTTACGGCCTGGCGCTGG
>JBBRMA010000073.1:0-24928 GCA_038231075.1 Myxococcales bacterium
CAGCGCCAGGCCGTAAAAGTCTTCGACCTGGAGCAGTGGATGCCCTCACTTGCTTCATGTATGGACGTCAGGCCGCCAAGCCGCGCTGGATCAGTGCGCCGTCAACTTTCGTGAGGCCGACGTGCGAAGGTAGGGCTAGAGACGTGGCCGGGCTTGACGTAGGGCCCGACCACCAGCGTCGGGACGCGAAACCCGAGCTGATCGAAGCCCTCGGCGGCGCGCTCGTCGGTGGCCTTGGGCGGGGCCACGTGGTCGAAGAAGCCGCCGTGCTCGTCATAGGTGACCACCAGCAGGCACCGGTCCCACTGCGGCGAGGTGGCGAGCGCGCGATAGATGCTGGCGATGAATTGCTGCCCCAGGATCGGATGGTGCGGCGGGTGGTCGTCGGAGTTGCTGAACGGCGGATCGACATAGGTCAGGTTGGCCAGCTTGCCGGCCGCGGCTTGAGTAAAGAACTGGTCGATGGTCTTGACCCGCGTCGCCGGCAGGTTGGTCTCGATGCCATTTCCCATCAGGCCGACGAAGGGCAAGTCACTATAGAAGATATCCCAACTCAACCCCGCCTCCGCCATGCGGGTCATCACCGTCGGCAGCTTCCCCGCGGGCAGCAGGGTGTCGTTCCTGACGCCGAGCGCGGTGCCGGTCATCCAATAGTAGCGATTGGGAAAGGTCGGCCCCAGCACAGAGGCAAACCAGCGGTCGCAGGTTGAGTACGAGTCGGCCAGGGCCCAGCTCACCGGCAGGTGGCGCCGCGTCAGGTACTGCATGACGTTGCGATCGCCCGGGTGCACCTTGTCGCCGGCGAGGACGAAGCCATCCATGGAGCCATTGTCGAACTGCGCGTGCGAGGGATCCCAGCCGTGGGGCGGGTCGGGCACGCACATCATCAAGTCGGCGGGCTCGAAGGGGACCACCGGCGAGCCGCCCGGATCGGGGTTCGACATCCCCGTCTGCAAGCCGTCGCCGGGCTTTCCCTCGAGCAGGGAGCGCGCCCCGAAGACGTGGTCATACGTCCGGTTCTCCATCATCACGTAGACGAGCGTGTCGATCTTGCCAGCCTTGGCGCCGTGGCCGCAGCCGAGCAGCTCGTCAGCCACCGCCGCGCCCGCCAGGGCTCCGGCTGATTTCAGGACATCGCGTCTCCGCATGCAGCGAGTGTAGCCGATGCGGCCGCAGCGGCTCCACCGTGCTGCAGCAAACTACGGAATGATGACCGCCTCGCGCATCTCCCAGCGGTCTCCGCGCCGGACGTACCAGCGGCCGTCCTCGTGGCGGTAGACGTCCTCGTCGTGCCAGCGGGCGTGGCGATAGGCGCGGCCGTCGCGGTCGTAATAGACGTGCTCGCGATATTCGGGCTCGTGGGCATAGCAGCCGCCCAGCGTGCCGGCGAGCGTGAGCGCTGCCAGCGCGGACAATAGGATGCGACGCATGACAATCCTCCTTTGGTTGTCATTGAGTTTGGGGACGGGCTGACAGATCGGGAAGCTCGGCGAAGATCGGCGTACAGTGCGGCGCTCGATGGCTCCCAAGGTCGGCTCCTCCAGGGCTAAGCGCCCGCTCGGCCGGCCGCGCGGCGGCAGCGACAAGCTCGTCAAGACCCTGCTCGCCGCTGCGCTCAAGCAGCTGGGCGAGCGCGGCTTCACCGCCCTGAGCGTGAGCGAGCTGGCGCGGACGGTGGGGGTGAACAAGACCAGCATCTATCGCCGCTGGCCGTCGAAGGCGGAGCTGATCCTGGCGGCGGTGCGGGCGCTGCGCGACAGCAAGCGAACGGCGCCTCCGAGCGGCGACCTGCGCAGAGACCTGGTCCGGGTGCTGCGCGTCAAGGCGGCCCTCGTGCAATCGAAGCCGGGCAGAAAGCTCGTCCGGGCCCTCATCGCCCTCGACGAGGACAGAGACCTGGTCAGCATCTCGAGCGCCTTGCGCAAGGAGCGCTACGCGTCCACCATCGCGCTGCTCGAGCCGGCCATCGACCGCGGCGAGCTGGCGCCGGACACAGACCCGAAGCTCCTCAGCGAGCTGCTCCTGGCGCCCCTCTACCACCGGCTCATCTTCCTCAACCAGCCGATCGGACGGCGCTTCCTCGAGGAGGTCGTCGACAAGCTCCTCGACGGCGCGAGGCCGCGCAAAAAGCAACTATAGTTGCATTTTGAGCCCTCGCGATCTCAAAGTGCACCGCCGAGCGAGGCTCGCCCGCATCCTCGAGGTTCGGCCGGCATCTAAGCTCGACGCCTCCGTCGTCAGGGCCGGCAAAAAGGGAACTGCTCGATGCGCATCGTGTGCCTTCTGGTCTCGTCGGTGGCGGCGGTCTCGCTTCTCTCCTGCGCCGCCGAGACCAAGCCCAAGGTCGCGCCCCCGACGCCAACCGTGCTGGTCGCCAAGGTGGCGCAGCGCGACGTGCCGCTCTTCCTCGAGTCGGTGGCCAGCCTCGACGGCTACGTCAACGCCGAGATTCGCGCCCGCGTGCGCGGCTATCTCGAGGCGCAGAAATACAAGGACGGCGCCACGGTGAAGCAGGGCCAGCTCCTCTTCACCATCGAGCGCTCCGAATCTGCCTCGGCGCTGGCGACCGCCCGGGCCAACCAGGCGCGGGCCAAGACGCTGCAGGCGCACAACAGCGTGCTGCTCGGGCGCAAGCAGTCGCTGGTGCAAGCCGGGGTCGCGAGCAAGCAGGAACTGGACGACGCGCAGGCCAGCGCGCTCGACGCCGAGAGCCAGGTGCACGCGGCCAGCGCCGTGCTGCAGCAGGCCCAACTCAACCTTTCCTATACGCACATTCGTTCACCGGTGACCGGCGTCGCGGGACTGGCGCTGGTGCGGGTGGGAAACCTGGTCGGGCAGGACGGGCCGACGCTGCTCACCACCGTCTCGCAGGTGGATCCCATCCGGGTGAATTTCCCTATCAGCGAGACTGACTATGTGAAATCGCCCAATCGCTTCAAGGGGCTCGACCAGCGCGATCTGGCGTGGGCCAAGGCCCAATTCAAGAAGCTGTCCAAAGGCGGCACGGTCATCGGAGATCCGGGCCTGGAGCTGCTGCTCTCCGACGGCTCGGTCTACAAGCAAAGGGGAGTCATCGTCTCTGCCAACCGCCAGGTCGACGCCAGCACCGGCACCATTCAATTGCAGGCGCTCTTTCCCAATCCCGACGGGTTCCTCAAGCCAGGCCAATATGGCCGCGTGCGCCTGCGCCGGCAGGACGCGGGCGAGAACGCGCTGGTGGTGCCGGAGAAGGCCATCATCCAGGTGCAGGGCAGCTACCTGCTCGCGGTGGTCGGCGCCGACAACAAGGTGCAGCAGCGGCGCGTGGACGTCGGACCCACCACCGGCCAGGTGCGCATCATCAACTCGGGCGTGAAGGTCGGCGAGAGCGTCGTCGTCGAGGGGCTGCAGCAGGCGCGCGACGGCGTGCTGGTCAATCCGCAGCCTGCAGAGCAATCGGCCTCCACCGCGGCCAATCGGTAGCAGGAGCCAGCCATGTCCGCGTTCTTCATCAGAAGGCCGATCGTGGCGATGGTCATTGCCATCATCACCGTGCTGGTTGGCACCGTCTCCTTGCTTCAATTGCCGATCGCGCAGTTCCCGCAGATCATTCCGCCGCAGATCAACCTAACGACCAGCTATGTCGGCGCCGACGCGCAGACCATCGAGCAGTCGGTGGCCACGCCCATCGAGCAGCAGATGAACGGCGTCGACAACATGCTCTACATCCAGTCCACCAACGCCAACGACGGCACGATGACGCAGAACGTGACCTTCGACGTCGGCACCAACATCGACACCGACAACGTGCTGGTGCAGAACCGCTTCTCGCAGGCGCAGACGTTCTTGCCGCAGGACGTGAAGAACATCGGCGTCACCATCAAGAAGTCGCTCAACTTCCCGCTGATCGTCGTCTCGCTCTTCTCGCCCGACGGCCGCTATGACGCGGGGTTTCTCACCAACTATTCGACGATCAATATCAATGACGCGCTTTTGCGCGTCAAGGGCATTGGAGATATCCGAAACCTCGGCGCCGGCGATTACTCGATGCGCATCTGGCTGCGGCCCGACGTGCTGGCGCGCCTGGGGCTGACCGTCTCGGAGATCCAGGGCGCCATCCGCTCGCAGAACGTGGTGAACCCGGCCGGCCAGATCGGCGCCGAGCCGGCGCCGCCCGGGCAGCAGTTCTCCTATACGGTGCGCGCGCAGGGCCGCCTCACCACCGCCGAGGAGTTCGCCGATATCATCGTGCGCGAGAAGCCGGACGGCTCGGTGGTGCGCATCAAGGACGTCGCCCGCGTCGAGCTTGGCACGCAAACCTATACCCAATCAGGCGCCTTCAATGGCAAGCCGGCCGCCATCATCGCCGCCTACCAGAGCCCCGGCTCCAACGCGCTGGAGGTGGCCGCCTCGGTGCGCGCCACCATGGAAGACTTGAAGTCGCGCTTCCCGCCCGGAATGGAATATCAAATCTCGCTCGACACCACCGCGCCGGTCAAAGCCGGCATCGAAGAGATCGTCATCACCTTGCTCGAGGCCATCGCCCTGGTGGTGCTGGTGGTCTTCGTCTTTCTGCAGAGCTGGCGCGCGACGTTGATTCCTTTGCTCACGGTGCCGGTCTCCTTGATTGGCGCTTTTGCCGTCTTTCCCGCGCTCGGCTTCTCCATCAATACGCTCTCGCTCTTTGGCCTCGTGCTCGCCATCGGCCTCGTGGTGGACGACGCCATCGTCGTGGTCGAGGCGGTCGAGCACCACATCGAAGAAGGCATGTCTCCGCGCGACGCCACCTTCAAGGCCATGTCGGAAGTGACGGGGCCCGTCGTGGCCATCGCGCTCATCCTCGCCGCGGTGTTCATTCCCGTGGCGTTCCTGGGCGGGATCACCGGCCGCCTCTACCAGCAGTTCGCGCTCACCATCGCCGTCTCGGTGCTCATCTCCGCCTTCAATGCCTTGACGCTCAGCCCCGCGCTCAGCGCGCTCCTCTTGAAGCCGCGCGTCAACTCAAGCAGCGCGCTTGCCAGGCTTGGGGCGGGGTTCAATCGCTGGTTCGGCCGCGCCACCAATGGATATATCAGCGTCAACGCGCGGCTGATCAGGAAGCTCGCCATCCCGCTGGTGCTGCTGGTCGCTGTCGGTGGGCTCTCGGTGGTGCTGGGAAAGAGGCTGCCCTCGGGCTTCGTTCCCGAAGAGGACAACGGCTATGCCCTGATCGGCGTTCAATTGCCGGACGCGGCGTCCTTGCAGCGCACGCTCGCGGTCTTCAAGAAGGTGGAGGCCATCCTCGGCAAGGTCGAAGGGGTGCGCACCTTCAACAGCATCGCCGGCTTCAGCTTCTTCACTCGCACCGCCGCCGGATATGTCGGCACCGGCTTCATTCAATTCAAGCCCTGGGACGAGCGCGGCAACGACCTGACCGCGCGGGTCATCCTCCAGCGCATCAACGCCGAGTTCGCCAAGATCCCCGAGGCGCGCGTCTTCGCGCTGGCGCCGCCGGCCATCCCCGGCATCAGCGCCGCCGGCGGCTTCAGCATGTTCCTGCAAGACCGCAGCGGCCAGACCGTCGAGTTCCTGGCGGAGAACGTGAAGAGGTTCGTGGACGAGGCGCGCAAGCGGCCGGAGCTGGTCAACGTCAATCCCAACTTCTCGCCCTCGGTGCCGCAGTTCTTCGCCGCGGTCGAT
Source organism: Myxococcales bacterium (assembly GCA_038231075.1). GTDB lineage: Bacteria > Myxococcota > Myxococcia > Myxococcales > 40CM-4-68-19 > JBBRMA01. The sequence continues at coordinate 5,659 of JBBRMA010000073.1, forward strand.
CGCGAGAAGGTGCTCAAGGAAGGCGTCCCCCTCGGCGACGTTTATTCCACCCTGCAAGCGTTCCTCGGCGGCTCGTATGTCAATGACTTCACCCGCTTTGGACGGCAGTGGAAGGTCTTCTTGCAAGCCGAGCCGCAGTTCAGGAACCAGCCCGACAACGTCAACAGCTACTACGTGCGCAATGGCAAGGGCGAGATGGTGCCGCTCTCGTCCTTCGTGACGATGAAGACCTCCTCCGGGCCGGAATATACCGTGCGCTTCAATCTCTATCGCTCCGCCGAGATCATCGGGGGCGCCGCGCCGGGCTACAGCTCGGGCCAGGCGCTCGAGGCCTTGGAAGAGGTCGCCGCCAAGACGCTTCCCTCGGAGATGGGCTATGCCTTCAATGCGCTCTCCTATCAGGAAAAAGTCGCGCAGGGCGGCGCGGCCAAGGTGCTCGGGCTCTCGCTCGTCTTCGTCTTCTTGATCCTGGCCGCGCTCTACGAGAGCTGGTCCTTGCCCTTCAGCGTGCTCTTGAGTACGCCGGTCGCCGTCTTTGGCGCGTATCTAGGGCTGCTCGCGCGCAAATACGACAACAACGTCTACGCTCAGATCGGGCTGGTGATGCTGGTCGGCCTCACGGCCAAGAACGCCATCCTCATCGTCGAGTTCGCGCGCGACAAGATGAAGGAAGGGCGCTCGGTGTACGACGCCGCGCTCGAGGGCGCGAGGCTTCGCTTGCGCCCGATTCTAATGACCTCCTTCGCCTTCATCTTCGGCTGCATCCCGCTCTGGATCGCCGAGGGGGCGGGCGCGGCCTCGCGGCGCATCATGGGCACCGCGGTGATCTCGGGAATGCTCGCCGCGACCCTCCTGGGTATCTTCTTCATTCCCTCGCTCTTCGTCTTCGTCGAGAGCATCGGCGGCGGCGGGAAGAAAGAGGCGGCCTCCGCCCCCGCTCCGGAAGCGGTCCCAACTCAAGTCATCGGCACCGGCCATGCTTAGTCTCTGCCTCGCGCTCTTGCTCGCCCAGGCGGCGCCCAAAGTGGACGACCCGCTGCTGGCGCCGCCGCCCGAGGCGACTCACGCCCTGCGCAGTTGGGACGAGGCGCTGGCGCTGGTGCACAAGCAGTCGCCTGAGTACCTCGCCAACTTCGAGAACATCGTCCGGGCCGAGGCGCAGTCGCGCATCGCGCTCGCCTCCGCGCTGCCCAATCTCAACGCGCAGGCGAGCTTTACCCACCAATTGATTACCCAAACCTTGACGCTCGGCGCCGAGCCTGCTCCCTATCCGCCGCAGGACGTCTTCGGCCTGGGCGCGACCTTCTCCTGGCAGATCCTGAACCCGCGCGCGCTCTATGAACTCGGCAGCGCCAGCCGCTTCGTCGATGCGAGCAAGCTGGCCTTCGCCGACCGGCGGCGGCAGATCGCGGTTCGCCTGGTCCACGCCATGCTGGCGACGCTGGCGACCGCGCGGGTGGCCGAGCTTGACCGCGTGGGCTTGCGCTCGGCGCTCGAGCGCCAGTCGCTGGCCCAGACCAAGCTGCAGTTCGGCGAGGGCACCGAGCTCGACGTCGAGCGCACCCGGCAAGACGCCGACAGCGCCCGCTCGCTGATCATCAACGGCGACGAATCGCTCGTGCAGTCCCGCGAGGCGCTCGGCCTGGCCCTGGGCGCGCGCGAGCCCGTGGCGGCCCCGGGCGATCTCAACCTGGCTGACTTCGAGGCCTCGGTCCTGCGCACCTGCCAGCTCAGCGACGACGTGGAGAAGCGGCCCGACGTCGCCGCGGCCCGCACGCGGGTTGAGTTGGCCGAACGTCAAATCAACTCAACCTGGCTGCAGCTCGCGCCTTCCCTCGGGCTGCAATCGGGGCTCCTTTATGAAAGCAAGGTCGTCTTCGGCCCGCACACGACCTGGGCAATCGCCGGCGTCCTGACCATCCCTTTATACGACGGTGGAATGCGCTACGGGCAGGTGCGCGAGGCGCGGGCGCTGGCCGAGCAGGCGCGGCAGGAGCTGCAGGCGACCCGACTCTCGGCGCTGGTGAATGTCGCGCAGGCGCAGCGATCGGTCGCCGTCCTGAAGGCCTCAAGAGAGATCGCGCAGGAGCAGCGCGATCTGGCGCAGCGCATCGACCAGCGCACCCGCGAAGGGTATGCGCAGGGCCGCGGCACGAGCCTTGATCTGGTCACCTCGGCCCAGGCGCTGCGGCAGGCCGAGATCAACCTCGCCATCCTGGCGTTCCAGTCGGCCGAGGCGCGCGCTAACGCCGTCCTGTCGAACGCCGAGTGCGTGTACTAGACAAGCCATGACCGGAGGGGCGATGAACGAGAGAGTGGTGCTTCTTCACAGCGGCGGGATGAGCTCGCGCCAGTGGCGTCCTTTGCAGCGCCTGCTGGCCGATGGCTACTCGGTCCTCGCGCCGGACCTGCTGGGCTCGGGCGAGAACCCGTCCCTGCCCGAGGAGCTCCCGTTCTCTTTCGACCTCGAGCTTGCGCCGCTGCGCGCCCTGCTCGGCGACTCGCCCGCGCACCTGGTCGGCCACTCCTATGGCGCGCTGCTGGCGCTCATGCTGGCGGTGCGCGAGCCCGAGCGCGTCCTCTCGCTCGCGCTCTATGAGCCGCCGGCCTTTGGCGCCTTGTATGAGGCCGGCGACGCCGAGGGGCTGGCGGAGCTGGCCGCGCTGGAAGCGCACCCGACCTTCGCGGACGAGCGCACGGGCGGCGATGAGAACTGGATGCGGATCTTCATTGAATATTGGAACGCGCCCGGCGCCTGGGACGCGTTGCCCGAGCAGAGCCGCGCGGCGTTCCTGCGCGTGGGCCGCAAGGTGTATCGCGAGGTGCGGTCCATCATGGCCGACCGCACGCCGCTCGCGCACTACCAGGCGGTGCGGACGCCGACGCTCTTGATGAGCGGCGGCTGCTCGCCCCTGGCCGAGCGGCGGGTCATGAAGCTGCTCGGGCAAGCCTTGCCAGACGCGACCTCGCTCGTCTTTGAGGACGCCGGCCATATGGGCCCGTTGACGCATGGGCCGGCAATCAATGACGCCATTGTCGCGCACCTGAAAAAGGTGATCGGCCAGCGGGTCGTACTTAGTGCGTCTTTAATGCCTTGAGTTGGACTCGGTCGTGGTGATCGCGCCCGCGGAGAGCATCGACAACAAGTCGCGGACCGAGAGCTTGCCGGCCTCCGCCTTGCCGTCGAGCACGCCGGCCACCAGCGCGCGCTTGTGCTCGTGGAGCGCGAGCATCTTCTCCTCGATGGTGCCGCGCGCGACCAGCCGATAGATGGTGACGGGGCGCGTCTGGCCGATGCGGTGCGCGCGGTCCGAGGCCTGGTCTTCCACCGCTGGATTCCACCACGGGTCGAGGTGGATGACGCTGGTCGCGGCGGTCAGGTTGAGCCCGAACCCGCCCGCCTTGAGCGAGATGAGAAAGAGCGGCGCCGAGCCTTCTTGAAAGGCGCGCACCCGCGCGGCGCGCTCGCCCTGCGGTGTCTTTCCGTCGAGGTATTCATAGGCGATGCCCTGCGCGTCGAGCAGCTCGCGGACCAGGGCGAGGTGCGAGGTGAACTGGCTGAAGACCAGCGCGCGCTGGCCCTCGGCAGAGAGCTCTTGGACCAGCTCGAGGAAGCGCGCCAGCTTGGCCGACGCGAGCTTGCTGCCCTTGTCGTAGAGGCGCGGGTGCGAGGCGAGCAGCCGCAGCCGGGTGAGCGCGGCGAGGATCTGGATGCGCCGCTCCTGCTCGCGCAGCTTTGACTTGCTGGTCTCGAGGTCGGAGAGCGCGGCCAGGCGCGCGTCTTCGTAGAGCTGCCACTCCGCGGGCGAGAGGACCACCTGGACGCGGACCTCGGTGCGCGGCGGCAGCTCGGCCTCGACCTCGGCCTTGGTGCGGCGCAAGAGGAAAGGCTTCAGCACGCGGGCCAGCGCCGGCGCGGCGGTCGGATCGACGCCGCGCTCGATGGGCGCGGCGAAGCGGGTGCGAAAGGCCTCGGCGCTGCCGAGCAGGCCGGGGAAGACCGTCGCAAAGAGGCTCCACAGCTCGCCGAGGTTGTTCTCGAGCGGCGTGCCCGAGAGCGCCACCTTGAAGTCGCCGCGCAGCGCGCGGGCCGCGCGGAAGCGATGGGTGCCGGCGTTCTTGAGCGCCTGCGCCTCGTCGAAGACGATGGTGGAAAACTGCACGGCCAGGAGTCGCTGCAGATCGCGCGCGAGCAGGCCATAGCTCAGCACCAGCACCTCGTTCGGGCCAAGCCGCGCCAGGGTCGCGCCGCGATCGGCAGAGTCTGCAAAGAGCTTCATCTTGAGCGCGGGCGCGAAGCGCCTGGCCTCGTCGATCCAGTTGAAGCCGACCGAGGTGGGCGCGAGCACCAGCGCCGGCCCGAGCTTTCTGCGCTCGAGGAGCAGCGCCAGCGCCTGCACCGTCTTGCCGAGGCCCATGTCGTCGGCGAGCACGGCGCCGGCGCCCCACGAGGCGAGGCGGCAGAGCCATTGGAAGCCCTCGTGTTGGTAGTGGCGCAGCTCGGCCTTGAGCGCGGACGGGACGCGCGGGCGCAGCTCCTCGGCGGCGAAGATGCGCGAGGCGAGCGACCTCCAGGATTGATCGGCGTCCACCTCCGCGCCGGCGTCGGCGAGCGCGGCGACCGCGCCCACCGCGGACGGGCCGACCTCGATGCCGTGGCGGGACGCGTGCGCGTGGTCGGAGAAGCGCTCGAGGTGCGAGAGCAGCGCGGCCTCCAGCTCGACGTAGGAGTTGCCCTCGACGTGCACGAAGCGCTCTTTGCGGCGGGCGGCGTCCAGGAGCCGCGCCAGCTCGACGCGCTCGCCCTCGACCGCGAGGCCGCCGAGCACGCCGAACCAGTCGCGCCGCTCGACCAGCGAGAGCTTGAGGCTGGAGGTTCCGCGCGTGCCCTGCAGCCGCAGCGGCGCCGAGATCCACTCCAGCTCGGGCTTGCGCTCGAGCGCGGCGCAGTGGGCGAGCAGCGCCAGCGCGCCTTGGGCCGAGGGGAACAGGTGCGCGAAGGGCGCCTCCAGGTGCTCGGCGTCCTCGAGCGGCAGCGTGGCCTGCAGGGCAAGGGCGGCGGCGCGTTCCCTGGCCAGGTCGCGCACGGCGTGCACCGCGTTGGTGCCGCGGCGGACGTGCACATCGCGCGGTCCCTCGCCCGGCGTGAAGCTGGTGCTGTCGTGCAGCGGCCTCGTTCGCAGCTCGAGCCGCACGAGGCCGCCTGGCTGGGCCTCGAGGCGCAGGAGGGGGAGGTCCTCGGGCGGCACCGACTCGCCCATCACGCTGCGCGGCAGCGCCACGGGGACGCGGGACGAGAGCGCCGAGAGCTGCTCCAGGAGCGCCCCGCGGCTCTCGAGAGGAAAGACGTTGCCGTGCGTGTGCAGCACCTCGGCGGCGGACTTCACCTCGGGGCTCGCGTCCAGCACGGTGAGCGCTCTTGCCTCCTCGTGCCAGAGGAAGACGGCCTCGTCGGCGCTGGCCATGGCGAGGCGCAGGCGCCTTTGCGCGTCCTCGGGCAGCGCGGTGCCATCGACGCCGACCCCCAGCACCACGTCGTCGCCGCGGTGCTCGGCGACGAGGCCCACCTCGGCGCGCTCGATGCGCACCGGCTCGCTCGTGCCCGCGAGGAACGCGCGCGGGTGGCCGGCGAGCTCGAAGAGCAGCGCGCGCGAGGCCGGAGCGTGGTCCTGGAGGAGGGCCGCGACGCGTGCATCGGCGGGCGAGAGGTCGTCGCCGTGCTCGGCCAACAGCCGCTGCCGGCCGAGCCTCTTGCTGGCGCCGAGCGTCCCCTTCTTGTTCCGCACCTGCACCTGGGCGCTGACCAACACGCCATAGCCGCTCAGGACCTCGAGGCTGAACGAGACCTCGGCCCCCTGAACGCCGCGCTTGCCCTGCTCCACCGCGCGCCCGAGCGCCCGCAGCGTCCGACCCCAAGCCGGGAGCACGAGGCCTTCGAGCGCCTCGCAGTGCGCGGGCGTCATCCGCTGCCGCAGCCAGAGGAGCGCCGTGTCCAGGGTGGCGAGCGCGTGGACGCAGGCCGCCGCTCCGCAGTTGCACTGCGCTTGCACCCTCAATGGGCTGAAGACGAGTCGCGCCTCGGGAAGCAGAAAGCCCTCACCCGGCCTGCTCGACAGCTCCGATCGCACCTCGCGGCGGCGAAAGCCCGGCAAGAGGGGCAGGTGCTGCAGCGCCTCCAGCGGCAGCGCGCGGGCGGGCCGGGGTGACACCGTGGCGGCAAAGCGGGCGCGCAGCGCGACGAGCAGCTCGTGGACGCGATGGGCGCGCGCGTCCTCGGGTGGTTCGAGCAGCGCCGGCAGCTCGGCTCTCGCTTGCAGCGCCGCCGCGCGCTCCTGGTCGAGGAAGCGCAGCGCCTGGAGCGGGAGCAGCTCGCGCAGGAGCCCGGAGGCCCTGGTCGACGCCGCCCAGCGCTCCAGGCCCTCGGCGCTGGCCAGCTCGATCAGCAGGCGCCGCGAGCCGGCCGCGTGGAGCTGCGGAGAGAGCGCCGGGCTGACCCACGGCGCCACCACGCCGAGCGCCAGGCGGGCGATGTGGAGAAGCCCCTCCTGATCCAGCCAGGCGAGGAGCGCCGCCTCCGTGGCAAAGCGAACGCCCGGGGCCCCTCCAGCGGCAGGCAGAGGGGGCGTCAGGGGCGCGGACATGCGAGGCTTATCGCAGAACCCTGGCCCTCGACGAAAGAGCCGCCCATGCCCACCACGTTGCCCGAGAAGCTGGAGGCGCAGCTCCGCCACCTCTCGCTGCTCCTCTACGACACGCGCGTCCCGGCCGAGCAGGTGGACCGCGAGGTGCGTCCGTTCTGCGACGAGCTGATCCGCTTCACCGACCCCTGGCAGCGCGGCACGGGCCTCGCCAACTATCGGCTGGGCGTGGCGGGCTTTCACGCCATGTTCAAGTTCGACCTCGAGATCCTGCAGCTCAACGTGGCGCTCCAGGAAGACGGGCGAACCGGCCGCTGCATCGTCGACGCCGTCATGCACTTGCGACAGCTCGCGCCGCTCTTCACCTATCCCTTGCGCACGGTGCTCATCTACGACTTCGTCGTCACCGACCCCGGCGAGGGCGAGCAGCCGGCGAGGTTTCTCATCCACGCGCACGAGGAGATGTGGAGCTTTGGCGATATGCTCGCCGCCGTTCCTATCGCGGGATGGGCTTACAAGAACCTCTTCCGCAAAGGATTCGCCAGCGCCTTTCTCGCGGCGTCCTATCTCTCCTCGCGCGCCAAAGGCTGGGTCCCGAAATGACCGATACCCTGGAAAAACCGATGCGCTTCTTCAGTCGATATGGACGAGCCCCGCGCGCGGAGGCCGCGTTCGTCGCTCTTGAGTCAGGGTTTCTCAGGCTTGAGTATGATGAGTTCAAGGGCGAGCCGGCGCTGCTGAGCAAGGTGTCGCTGGTGGCCGCTGCCTCGCTCTATTCGAAGGCCATCGGCCGCCAGCTCTTGCTGGAGTGGTCCGGCGATGGGCAGGTGGCGGTCGCCACGCTGATCGCGAAGAACGCGGTCTCAGGGACGCAGTGGCAAAAGGGCCACGTCGCCTGGGGCAGCACCTATGATGACGCGCCGTCAGGTCCGCCGCGGGCCGTCGCGCTCGAGGCCTGGGTAGACGAGTGCGTCGAGAAGATGAGCCACCCGCAAGGCGCGGAGCTGCAGGAGCTGACCGAAGTCTTCGACTTGCAGGCGTCGCTCGCGGCCATCAAGGGTGACAAGGGCTCGGCGCGAGATCGCCTCTGGATGAAATGCACGCCGCGCACCGAGAACGAGGCCGAGCTGGTCCTGGGGCTTCTGGAGAAGGACCCTTCCCTTGAGTTCATCTGCACCGATCCACTCAAGCGGGCAGAGGCTGGCGTGGCGCTGATCTTGACCCGCTTGACGTCGCTCATCGAGCGCCGCATCCGGGAGAAGGACGACAGCGACACCTTGCAAGAGATCGCCCTTGTCCATGCAGGCGCCGCCAGCGCCGAGGTGGCGGGCGCGTGGCTCGCGATCTGCTCGGCTGGCCTCGACAAGAGGGGGCTCGAGGCTCTCGAAGACTCGAGGCTGGGCGCGCTCTTCCGCGCGCTGGCCAAGGCGCCGCAACCGTCGGCCGCGCGGCAGGCACTCTTCGCAAAGGTGGACCGCCTGGTAGCGAAGCTGCCGGAGAGCGAGCGCGCGGCGGCGAAGGAGAGCGAAACGTACGAGGCTCTGCAGCGGTCCGGCCGATAGCGTTTCTCAACCCAGGTAAGCCGCGAGGACGCGCGCGTTCTTGCGCAGCTCGTCGGGCGCGCCCTCGACGGCGATGCGGCCGCGCTCCATCACGTACGCATAGTCAGCCACGGCGAGCGCCGTCTTGGCGAACTGCTCGACGAGCAGCATGGTCATGCCCTCTTGCTTGAGGCGCAGGATGGTGCGGAAGACCTCCTGCACGATCACCGGCGCGAGGCCCATCGAGGGCTCATCGAGCAGCATGATCTTGGGGCGCGCCATCAGCGCGCGGCCGATGGCCAGCATCTGCTGCTCGCCGCCCGACAGCGTCCCGGCGGCCTGGGCGCGCCGCTCTTTCAAGCGCGGGAAGAGGCCGTAGATGCGCTCGAGATCGGGCGCGGCCTTGGCGCGGAAGCCGAAGAAGTGCGGCAAGAGGCGATAGGCGCCGAGGAGCAGATTGTCCTCGACCGAAAGCGGTCCGAAGATTTTCCGCCCCTCAGGCGAGTGGGCCAATCCGAGCCGCGCGATGCGCGAGGCAGCCAGGCTCTGCACCGGCGCGCCGTCGAGCAGCACCTTGCCTTGGCTCGGCGAGATCATGCCGGAGATGGCGCGCATGGTCGTGGTCTTGCCCGCGCCGTTGGCGCCGATGAGCGCGACCACGGTGCCCTTCTTGACGGTGAGCGTGACGCCGGTGAGCACCTCGCTCAGACCGTACCCGGCGTGAAGATTGTCGACGACGAGCATGATGTTCTCTCAGGCCGTCGCGGGCGCAGCAGGGGAGGGAGTTGCCGCCGGGCCAGCCTCGACCTCGCCGAGATAGGCCTCGATGACCTTCGGGTGGCGCTTGACCTCGTCGGGCGAGCCCTCGGCGATCACTTTTCCGCCGTCGAGCACGGTGACCACGTCGCAGAGGCCGCTGACCACGTCCATATGATGCTCGATTAAGACGATGGTCACGCCGCGCTGGTTGACGCTTTTGATGATCTCCATCTGGCGGAGCAAGTCCGGGTGCGACAGGCCGGCCGCGGGCTCGTCGAGGATCAGCACCTCGGGCCGCCTCGCCACCGCGCGCGCGATCTCCAAGAACCGCTGCGCGCCGTAAGTAAGATCCTTGGCCGGCCGGCGCGCCTCGCTGCCCAGGCCGACGAACTCGAGCAGCGCGAGCGCGTCGGCCTGCGCCCGCTTCTCCTCGGCGCGACCGAGGCCAATCAGCACCAGCGGCAGCGAGCGCGAGCGGCGATAGACGCCTTGCAGCGCGGCCATCACGTTCTCGAGCGCCGTCAGCCCGGTGAACAATTGCAAATTCTGGAAGGTCCGCGCCACGCCCGCGCGCGCCGTCTTGAACAGGCTGCCTTGCGGGAGCGGCTGGCCGCGCAGCAGGATCTGCCCGGCGGTCGGCGTGTAGAGGCCCGAGACGACATTGACGAGCGTGCTCTTGCCCGAGCCGTTCGGCCCGATGAGCCCGTGGATGTGGCCCTGGCGCACCGTCATGCTGAGGCCATCGACGGCTTTCACGCCGCCGAAGTAGCGCTTCACGTCGCGCAGCTCGAGCAGGATGGGCGCGTCTTTGCCGGCGGGGCGCGCGGGCAGCACCTCGTCGAGCGGGCTCGGCGCGGGCAGCGGCGCCTCTGGGATCCGAAACAGCCGCGAGAGGAAGCCCGAGGCAAAGCCCATCAGCCCTTCGGGGAGCCCGACGACCACCGAGAAGAGCATCAGCGCGAAGATGGCCTTGCGCCAGTCCTCGGTGTTCTTGACGAGAAAGCCGCCGAACACGAGCACGCCGGTGGCGACCATCGGCGCGATGGCCTGGAAGGGACGCAGCGTCTTCTTCATCAGGCCGCGCACGCCGGCCGCGATGGAGACGAGAAAGCCGACGCCGGAGATGAGCTCAAAGAGCGTCCGATTGGAGAGCAGGTTCGGCAAGAGCGCCACCAGCGCGGCTCCGACGAACGCGCCCCACAAGCTCTTGCGGCCGCCGAGGACCACGCCGAGCAACAGGATGACCGTTAGTTCGTACACATAGGTTTGCGGCTGCAGATATTGGAAGTTGAAGGCGTAGAGGGCGCCCGCGAGGCCGCCCAGCGCCGAGCCGAGCGCGAAGCCCGCCACCTTGTGCCGGTAGGTGCCGATGCCCATCGCGTCGGTGGCGATGGGGCTGTCGCGCAGCGCCTCGAAGGCGCGGCCCCACTGCGACGCGAGCAGGTTTCGCATCGCCACCCAGACCAGCGCGAGGAGCAACATGCAGAACCAGTAGAAGTCGCGCGGGGCGAAGAGGTGGCCGAACATCGGCGGGCGGGTGAGGCTCAGGCCCTGCGCGCCGCCGGTCAGCCACTCGAGCTCGTTGAGCGCGGTGGCCGTGAGCGCGGTGAAGCTCAGCGTCGCCAGCGCGAATTGTGGACCTTGCAGCCGCAAAGAGGGCAGGGCGAGGAGTGCCCCGAGCACGAGCGTGACGGCCATCGCGGCCAGCATCGACGCGGGCATTCCGAATTGAAGCCGGGTGACGCAGATGCCGGCCGTGTACGCGCCGAGGCCCAGGAACGCGGCCTGCGCGAGGTTCACCTGGCCGAGATAGCCGACGCTGACGTCGAGGCCGATGAGCAGCACCCCATAGATGGCGAGCAGCGTGAGCAGGCCGAGCACGTACGGGTTCTTCACCCCGAGCGGCACGGCGGCGAGGAGCGCGAACATCGACAGCTCGGCGCCGCGGATGAGGAGCAGTCGCTTCAGCATCGTCAGACCTTGCGGATGACGGCTTTGCCGAAGACGCCGGTCGGGCGGACGGCGAGCGCGAGGATGAGCAGCAAGAGACCGGGCACTTCGCGCCACCCGCTGCCGAGCGAGAAGCTGGCGATGCTCTCGAGCGCGCCGAGAAACATCCCGATCAGCACCACGCCAAATCCCGACTCCAGGCCCGCGACCACCGCCACCGAGAACGCTTTCAGGATCAGCGCCGAGGCCATGGTGGGCCCGACGGTGGTGATGGGCGAGACGAGGATTCCGGCCAGCGCGGCCACGACGCCTGAGAGCGCGTACGAGAGCATGACGGTGCTGGTGGCGGAGATGCCCATCAACTCAGCGGCGTCGCGATCGGCCGAGACCGCCTCGACTGCCTTGCCGAGCAGCGTGCGCCGCTTGAAGAGCTCGATGAAGCCCATCACCGCGAAGACGCCGACGGCCACCGAGAGCTCGACCGGCGTCACGTCCACGCCGAGCACCTTGAACGGATCGCTTCCGATGGGCGTCGGAAAGGGGCGGTCATCGCGGCCCCAGACGTTCTCGGCCACCGAGAAGAAGAAGAGGCCGAGGATGATGGTCAGGAGGATCCAGCCTTCGCTCTTCTGCTCGAGCGAGAGGCGGACGCCGGCCCGCTCGACGAAGAGGCCGAGCGCGGCGCCAAAGAGCAGCCCGAGCGGCACCACCAGCCAGTAGCTGAGCCCGAGGTTGATGAGCGTCAGGCTGAAGAACGCCGAGACCATCACCAGCTCGCCCTGGCCGAAGTTGATGCTCTGGCTGGTCGCGTACGTGAGCTGGAACCCGTACGCGATCAGCGCATAGACAAGGCCGATCAGGGCGCCGCTGACCGCGAGCTGGGCGATGATGGCCAGTGTCATCTAGACCCCTGGCTACTGCCCCTGCGCGGCGACCCGCTTCTCGTCTTCCTCGTGCGCGAAGACCACCTTGCCGTCGTGCACCATGCCCATCACGGCGTTGGCGCGGCGGAAGGCCTCGTGGGTCTCGACGTTGTGCTCGTCCCACTTGCTGTACGGATGGTTCCAGGTGGCGATGACGCCCTTGACCGGCTCCTTGAGGTCCTCGAGCGCCTCCTTGATTTTGTGCGTGTCGGCGCTGCCGGCCTGCGCGACCGCCGCGGCGAAGACGTAGACCGCGTCGTACCCCTGCGCCGCCGCGACCGCCGAGGGGATGCGCGTGACGCCGTAGGCCTTGTGGTACGCGTCGATGAAGGCCTTGGCCTTGGGCGTGATGGGCGCCTCGATGAAGGTCTGGGGCATGAGCGCGCCGTTGCCGTTCTTGCCGGCGTTGTCGATGAAGTTCGACATCGACAGCGTCCAGCCGCCGATGAGCGGCGCCTTGAGGCCCATCTTCGCCTTGCCGTTGGCGACCGCGGCCAGCTCCGGCCCGATGGCCCAGATGAGGATCGCCTCGGCGCCGCCCGCCTTGGCGCGGAGGAGCTGCGCGGTCATGTCCTTGTCGCCGATGTTGAACTTCTCGGTGGCGACGATCTGGAGCTTGTCGCCCTGCTTCTTGATCTCACGCTGGATGTCGTCGCGGCCCGAGACGCCATAGTTGGTCGCGTCGTGGAGCAGCGCCACCTTGGTGAAGCCGCGCTTGATGGCCTCCTCGACCACCATCGAGGACTGGATGCCATCGTTGGCGGCGAGGCGGAAGATCGAGAGGTCCTTCGCCTTGCCGACCCACTGGGTCATCGACGCCGAGCCGGCCGCCGGAGTGATGATCTTGGTGACGCCCTTCTCTTCGAGGTGCCGGTCGCCGGCCATGCAGACGCCGGTGTTGACGGTGCCGATGACGCCCGAGAGGTCGGCCATCGAGGCCAGCTCTTGCGCGATGAGGGCGCCGCGCTCGTTCTTGGCTTCGTCGTCGCGCTCGACCGTCTCGATCTTGAGCTTCTGCCCGCCGACCTTGACGCCGCCTGCTTCGTTGATCTCCGAGATGGCGAGCTTGGCGCCGTCGCGCATGGAGGTGCCCATCGGCGCCGAGCCGCCCGTGAACGGCCCGGTCAGGGCGAGCTTGATCGAGTCCGCGGCGAGCGCCGGCAAGGCGAGGCAAAAGACCAGCAAGGATGCGAACAGTCGAGTCATGGCGTGTGACCTCCTTCAGGCCCCCAAGGGACCGCGGACGCTACCACGCGGGCACGGAACTTTTAAGCCAGGCTGCGATTTGAATGGGCGGGCATTTGGCCAAGAGACAGTCACATCAGGGCATGGTCGAGGCGCTCGAGGAACTCCTCGAGCGTGGCCGAATAGCGCTGCCACAGAGGAAGCTCGGCGGCGACCTGCGCGCGAACGCGGAAGGGCTCCTGGCGCAGCTTCCGCACCGTGAACCGCAGGCTCTCCACTCCGAAGTCGTTGGCGTCCTCTCGTGCCCTTTGCGCGGCCTCCTCGATTGTCGCCGGGGGCCCGCCCGCTGGCGCCGCCAGATAGGTGAGGCAGAACAAGCGCAGGAGCCCATAGCGGCTCCGGACAAAGATCCGCTCGACGCTGAACGGATCCAGGATGGCGCCGCCGACCAGCGAGAGGCCGATCCCGAAGTAGAGCGCGAACCGATCGACGGGCCCGTGGAAGGCAAAGACGCAGCCTACGAGGAATCCAAAGAGCGCCACCGCCCCGGCGAGCCGAGCCGACACGCCCGAAGCGAAAAAGCGGCTCGCGCAGAAAGGCGTAGGCGAGTCCGCCACCTCCAGCGGCGAGCACCGCCTGTCCGAACTCGAGGACGCCTTCCGCAAGGTCCGGCGGTAGACTTCCGCCGCTTCTGAGCAGCCCGGACACCAGCTTCTCGAGGGTCGCCACGGCAATCACCACGCCGGCGAGCAATGGGATCACCAGCCAGGCCGGCAGATAGATCAGCCAGCGAACCGCTCGAACGACGCAGACCTTCCAGGAGTCGGGTTTCGTCATGAGTGACCGACTATAGATTCGTCGAGAACCCAGCGTCGATTGAATCAGTCGGACCGCCTGCCATCCAACGTGGCCATGGAGAGCTTGATCGCGCCCGGTCGCTGGATCTTCTGCGCGGCCTTCGCGGCGTTCGGCGTCGAATACCTCGCCTTCGGCCGCTTCCTCAAAGGGCTGCCGCTGATTCCCGACGGGACGCCCGGCAGTCCGTTGCTGCCGCGCGCGATCGGCGCTGCCGTCCTGGCCGCGGCGCTCCTGGTCGTGCTTGGCAAGCGGGCGCGACTCGCGGCCACGCTGCTCGGCGCCCTTCTCTTGCTGAGCGCGCTCTTCTTGCAGGCCCCCTCGCTCGCGCTGCACCTGCGCGATCCGGCGAGGTGGACGATGCTCGCGGAAGCGCTGTCGCTCGCCGGCGGCGCATGGTCTCTCGCCGCGCTCTCTCCGCGCGAGGAACTTCTTGGAAGTGCGCAGGACCTGCTGCCCGCGGCCGGCCGCGTCCTCTTTGCGCTGCCGCTGGCCATCATCGGCGTGCAGCACTTTCAATATGCGAACTTCGTCGCCGCGCTCGTGCCGGCGTGGATCCCCTGGCCGCTCTTCTGGACCTGGTTCACCGGCGCCGCCTTGGTGGCCTCGGCGCTGGCGATCACGCTTCAACTCAAGGCAACTCTAGCGGCAACTCTACTTGCGCTCATGCTGCTGCTCTGGGTCGCGGTCTTGCACATCCCGCGCATCGTGGGCGCGGCCGAGAACGTCAATGAATGGACCAGCGGCTTCGTCGCTCTGGCCGTGGGCGGCGCCGCGCTGGCCGTGGCGGGAGCAACCAGAAGCTCAGCAAAACCATGACGCTCGAGCCCCGACGCGGGGGGAAGATCTCGACTCTGCGGACAGCTGACTTGCCGAGGTTGAACGCCGAGCGCAAGAGATCCAAGTAGGCAGCGCATCGCTTGAGCAGAAGCCTGTGTTACGTGCGCGAGCGGCTGCTCCGTCGCTGGAGTCTCCGGTAAACGATGATGCTCCTGCTCACTCGGGCGCGGTCTCCGACGGCGACCGGTCCGAGCTTCAGCGCGAGGCCCTGGGCAACGACCTCGCCAGCGAAGTCGAGCGAGCTTTCGACGTCATCGGCGATGAATCAATCGGTAGTATATTCGGTACTACCCTTCGCGAGTTAGGTTAACCTGTTCGGTGCTCTAGGGCGTGTCCGCAAACTCCGGACCGAGCAGTGGCGGATGAGGACCAAGCAGCGCAAGGCGCGAGGAGGGAACCGTACTTTCTGTACGATGACGACGAGCAACGCGGCGATGCGCCGGTCATCGACCGTCAGGCGACGGGAGGAGTTTGCGGACACGCCCTGGTCGGGCCAGCGCTTTTGGCGGCTTACTGGTTCGATTTCGAGCCCGCGGAGCCACATCTGAAGCCGCCTCTTCGTGTTCCTGCAAAGGTCAGGACAAATAGCAGCGCTGCAGCCACACCGCTCTCTGCCAACATGCGACAAGCCTTGAGAACTCTTTCTCCTTCGTCTTATGCACGCACTCTGTCGGCGTGCAGCGGGGCCTCGACCATTTTGAAGGCCGCAGCTATCCAGGCTGGCAAGCCGCGGTTGGCGGCGATGACCAGCACCATCACATCTCCGTCGTGCTTGCCTGCTGCGCCTTCTTCGTCGCTGAGCGGGCTCGGCGCTTTCTCGCCTCGGCAAGAGGGGCGCCTCCCAACCCGCAGAACGATCTCACGCCCGGGGCGACACCTTCATGACAGCTTCATCACTGTCCGGCTTGCGGTGGCTCGCATCATCGCGACGTGGCTTCCGCGCTGTCCGATTTGCCGCCGGTCCAATCTGCCGATGATGCGAATGGGAAGGCGCAGAGTGACTGGCTGACGCAGTAGTGTTAAGATAGTGCGTGTCGGGTAATTCGCGGGGCGAAAGCCCCGCACCGCAGGTACGTCGCGGACCATCTCTACGCAGCAAGCGTCGCCGTGTTCGCCGGCGGATCTTCGCCGGCGCAGCGCGGCTTCGCGGTCGGCCTCAGCCGACCAGCACCACTTCGTTCCGCGCTGCCAGCTCGCGGATCAGCTTGTTGAGGTTGAAGCCGAGCACCGCGCGCTGGCCGCAGGCGCCCATCATCGCCACCGAGCGGGCCGCCGGGCGGTTGAAACCGTACTTCGCGCTCTTGACCGTTCCGATTCCCCCTTCGACCAGTGCTCTCTCCTTCACCAACTGCTCTTTGACTCTGCCGCTGACCGACCATTCCGTCTGCCCGCGGGGGGCCAGGCCCACCTGCTTGACTCCCAGCTCCTTCAGCGTGGCGACGTTCTCCGCGCTGTGTCCCGCGCGGTCGTATGCAAAAGCATTCGGAGCTTTCCCAAAGAGCGCGACCTGGTCGCGCACCGCCTGCACCGCAAATCTCGCATCCACCAAGTCGCGCCGACCAGCAGCCACTGTCGCCAGTAGATATCCACCGCGCAACCGAGCAATACCCCAGCTCAGCCCAAACTCCACCGCCTTGCCGACTTTGCCTCTCACCACCGAGTAGAGCTGCGGAATGTGCAAGTTGATGATCTTGTCCTTCGCCACCCAGCCGGTTCGCAGCCAATAGCGTATCTGCGGCAGCAGCGTCTTCATTGTCTCGTGCAGCTGCACGGCCTTGCGTGCGCCACTATCTGATACCCGGCCAGGCGCTTCTTGGTCGCATCGGCCAGCGCCAGCGCTTTGCCCAGGTGCCTTTGAGTACTGTCGACCAGCTTCGCCATCTGCTCGACCAGCTCGAGCCTTGCCTGCTTGGTCTTCGGCGCGGCGAGCTACACTTCGGACTTGAGCACTGGTAACCTCACTGGCTGGACTCGCGGAGGAGTGCAGGTGGCCCTGACGTATGACGCCGCCAATCGGCTCACCGGCGTGCAAAGCGCCGGCGCGGCGCATCCGCTGCTGCAGGCGCAAGAGATGCTGCAGTATGACTCGTTCGGCCAGCTCGCCGTTCGACAGTTTCCAGCGGGGAGCGATGCGTACAACGCAGGCGAGGAGCGGCGAGTCTACCTGGGCGATGACATCACCATCGTCAAGCACACCGACGGTACGCTGGACGCCGTCTTCCACGCTCCCTTTGACGTCGACTTCTGGGGTTCAGCTACGGCAGTGAATGGCCAGCGCAGCGGCGCGACCTATTTGCATCGCGACCGGCTGGGCAGCGTCATTGGCGTGTCCAAGCAGGGCGCGGTCTCAACTTCAGTTCAGTGGCGATACACCCCTTACGGTGCGGTCGACGGCGAACTCGACACGGACACGACGAGCTGCTCGGCGAACCGCACCCGACCGATCGATGCGCGCAGCGAGAGAGGATTTGCAGACACAGTAAAGTTGAGCCAAGGCTTATTGCTGATGGGGGCGCGAGTCTATGACCCAATGTCGCGTAGATTTATACAGGCCGACAACATCGACCTCAAGCGCTATGCATACGCAAACGCTGATCCGATCAATAGTCTCGATCCCTCTGGCCACGCAGGCGTTGGCGTCTCGGCTTGCGCGACGGCGAACTGCCCAAAGCAGGACTCAGATCCAAAGCCTGGGGACAACTTAGGTCCTGACCCTTCATTGACGGGCAAGGATCCCCTGGGGGATCTCTTCAGATCCATCGCGGGTGCAGTTCGTGACGCAAATCAAAACACACCCCCGGTCCCCAATTCCGGTTGGACACAGTCCGCAGATACAGGAAGCGGATGGTCGGGGAGTGACAGCACCGGTGGGGGTGGGAGCCTACTAAGTGCGGCCTCGATGCTCGGAATGCCGGGATCAGCCCGCGCGTCCTCTTTAGTGCATGATCTCGCTAGGTCTGGCGTAGGCTCTACCCTGGGCTCGGGAACAGCCATGCAGGCCTCGGTATTTGGTCATACGCTCGGGGTAATATGGGGATTACCGCAAGAAGTTGTCGGTGCCGTGTATTCGTTAGCGGGATTTTTCCCTGGTGGCTCATTCAAGCTCGCGCACAATGGCGTCGTCGTGGCAAATCCGATTCAGCGATTTCTTGGTGGGTTTGGAAGCGGACTGACATTGGGTCACTTCATGAACTTGGGTGGCCCCGATTCGTTGTTGATGGTCTCTGGACATACTTCTACACTTGGCGATCATGAAGAGCAGCATACTTACCAATCGGAGATGTTGGGTCCATTCTATCTACCCGCTCACGGGCTAAGCATGCTCGCAGGCCTCGTCGGACCCGGTCATAACGTTCATGGTGATTGGGCGTTCTTGGAGTCTGGTCCGCAATCTGACCCTCCGAGCCCTTGGTGGTGGAGGTGACAACGTGTTGCGCATAAATCGAGGCTCTCTAATGACTGTTCTTGTTGCGGCCGGAATCTTCCTGGCTGCCTGTGACCCGGCGAGAGCCGTTAGAACAATTGTTCGCGGTCTTCCGGGTCAAGCGGTCAGTGAACCGTGCGTAAAGTCGACCATTCAAGCGGGGAAAGGGTGGGAACTAAAGACAGGAAGCGAGGGTGGACTTCTGGTGTTCTACAATTACGGAGAACGACGGGGAGGATTCAACCTGACTCTTGGAGGCGACAAGAGCCATCCGTTTGTTGCGCTCGAGGCTGTATTGATTACTGGGAAAACTGATGAAGCAGAAACCCTGAGAAACATGGAGAGAGAACAGCGTAGGATCGCCGAGGCGATTTCTAGAAGGTGCGTCGCCCACGGTGTCTTGTCTTGTTGGGACTCCAAGAGCAATGTTGAGAAGCCACAGTGCTTTTGAACGACGAGTGCTGACTTCAATGCGCTCTTGCGACAGCGCTAGGAACGTGACCGTCCGCCCGGCCGCACCCCGGATTCAAGCTTGACCCATCCGCCGCAGTCGTTTCGGCGGGCGCGGAGGATCGCAGGGCGCTACAGAGCGGGAGCCGTGGCGGGACCTTCCAGCGGGCCGGCAGCAGGTCGGGCGTGTCGAGGAGGCGGATGCGCCGCGAGAGGCGGGGTAGAACGTCGGCGAGATAGGCCACGGGATCGACGTCGGCGAGCAGGCAGCAGCCGAGCAAGGTAGGGCCGATGGCGGCGCGCTCGGCGCCGGTGTCGCTGCCGGCGAAGAGAAAGTTTACAAGATCGGGCGAGCTCGAGTCGAGCGTAGATGCCGCGGGTGGCGTCACCAAGATCAACTACGACGCCTTGCGTAGGCCCATCGGAACCACGCGTGCGGCGACGGCCGCGATGACGGCGACGATCCTGACAAGCACGTACTACGATGAGCGCGGGCGAGTGTCGAAGACCACCGACTCCAGCGCCGGCTCCCGCCAGTATCACTATCTGCCGACAGGGGAGCCTTTTGAGATCGACGTACTGGGCGGCAGCCAGACCCGACAGCGCCTGTACCACTTCGGGTCGCTGGGACGGGCGACGGATATCCAGGACATCTCGACGACTGGAGGCAGCTCGACGACCAACGAGCAGAAGTTCCGTTGGGAC
>JBBRMA010000074.1:0-24810 GCA_038231075.1 Myxococcales bacterium
CTCGGTCTTCCGAGCCTGGTCACTTGACCTCAACCTCTCGAACCGCCGGATGCGGACCCGCATGTCCGGTGGTGTGGCAGGGGGCTGGCGGCGAACGCCAACCCCTATGCCGATCGGGTGGGCGCCCGTTCCGAGCGGCGGACCTCTGCCTGCCGGCGGCCGGTACCCTACCGGTGCTTATTTGCCTGGCATCGACCGCCGCCCTTATGGCTGGAACTGCGCCAGCACGACGGTGACGTTGTCCACGCCGCCGTTGGCGTTGGCCGTGTCGATCAGCTTGTTGGCCGCGCCTTCGAGGCTGGTCGCTTTCTGCAAGATCGACTGCATGACGTCGTCGGTGACCATGCCGGACAGGCCGTCGGAGCAGAGCAGGAAGATGTCCGACGGCTGCGGCTGGTAGGCGTTGATCTCCACCTCGACGATGCGCTGCTGCCCGAGCGCCCGGAGGATGATGTTCTTCTGCGGGAAGTCCTTGGCCTCCTCCGCCGTGATCTTGCCCAGGCGCAGGTACTCCTCGACCAGCGAGTGGTCGATGGTGATGCGCTGCAGCTGGTTGCCGCGGAAGAGATAGACGCGCGAGTCACCCACGTGCGCGACCAGCGCCTTGGGGCCCGAGCCGTTGCGCTCGACAAAGTGCACGGCCACCGCGGTGGTGCCCATGTTCTTCTTGCCGGCATCGTTCTCGGAGGCCTCGATGATGCGGGCGTTGGCGAGCTTGATGGCGGTGATGAGCCGGTTCTCGTCGTAGCTCTTTTGCTTCTCGCCCTTGAAGGGCCAGGTCGCGTCCTCGTCCTTGGAGGTGAAGTCGAAGAACTCCTTCACTTCCTGAGCGGCGATGGCGGAGGCGACTTCACCCGCGGCGTGGCCGCCCATGCCGTCGAAGGCCGCGAAGAGATTCTGCTCGGCAAAGACGAGGTAGTTGTCCTCGTTGTTGTCGCGCTTCATGCCCACGTCGGTTCGCGCTGCGTGTTTGATTTGCATTGGCGGGGCGGTTCGCGATTCTCGAGGGACGAGGGGCGGGCGGGAGCGAAAGCTAACAAACGGAGCGGCGGGTGGTCAATCAGAGGTCGCGCGCCGGCTCGAGGAGGACGCGGTCGCCTTCGCGGGTTCCGCTCTTGCCGAGCGCGCCGGCGGGCAGCTCGGCGACGCAGGCCGCGCGCGGATAGATGCGGGAGAGGCGCCAGGGACGCATGTGCTCGATGGCGCGGAGCACGAGGCCGCTCTGGTCAAGGAAGAGCACGTCGATGGGGAAGCGCATGAAGAAGGTGTGGATCGAGGTGCAGGGCTTGATGACCAGGGCCGCGCCCTCAGGGAGCCCGTCGCGGCCGAGCAGGCCCTTCATGCGCGCGCGCGCCCGCTCGGCGAGCTCGGTGTGCGTGGCGAGCACGGCGCCGCGGGTGACATTGACGAGCCTCACGCCAGCACCAGCTTGACCCGCGGGCCCACGGTGACGACCAGCGAGCCCGCGCAGCGCGGCTGCATCTCGCCGTCGAGGAACCAGTCGAAGGGGCGGCCGTTGATCTCGACCCGCTCGGCGATGCCGTCGAGCACGCGGTCGCGCCGCGCGGGCAGGCCCAGGGCCAGGCGCGGCAGCTCGGCGGCGAAGGTTCGCTTCTGCCCGGTGAGGCCCATCACCTGGAAGAACCCGGGCTGCTCGGTGGCGCGGCGAAAGGGGCGCAGGCCGAGGCCTCCTTCGGCGACCGAGGCGAGGAGCAGGCCGAAGAGCGGCACGCGCGGCCACTCGTCGCCGTCGAGCGAGACGTTGACCGAGAGCGGCTCGTAGAGCCTCCGCGCCAGCGCGCCGCCCGCAGCGGATGAGGCCAGCGCGCGCGCGACCAGCGCCAGGCTCGCGAGCGGGCCGGGATTGGCCGACGCGTAGACCTGGGCGAGGAAGCGCTGGGGCAGGCCGGCGCCGAGCCGGAAGCCGAGCGGGCCCCCGGCTCCCACAACCTTGAGCGTGTCGCGCTCGACCACCGGCAAGCTCTCGCCGCCGCCGCCCGAGGCCAAAGAGTCGCTGATGCGCTTGAGCCTCTCCTCGGCCGCCCCCTTCCCGCCGAGGCCCGACGCGAGCGAATCGTGGGCCCCTCCGCCCAGCAGCGCCAGCATCGGCAAGTCCGCGCCCATGGCCTCGTGGAGCGCGGTGAGCGTGTGCTGGATGGTCCCGTCCCCGCCAGCGATCGCCAGCACCCGCGGCGGATCCTTGGCCAGCGCCCGGGCCGCCCGCTGCAGATCGTCGGTGGTGCCGGTCTCCAAAATAGGCGCGCCAGGAGCGGCTTTGCGCAGCGCTTCGGCCGCGAGTGGCCAAAGGCGGTTCCTATGCGCGTGCGGGTTGGCGATGATGGCGAGCGTGGACATTGCGACCTCACTCTATCTGCCCCGAATGGACGCGCCGCTCAACGTCGTCCTCGTGCACCCCCTCATTCCGCCCAACACCGGCAACGTGGCCAGGCTCTGCGCCGTGACGGCGTCGCGGCTGCACCTGGTGGCGCCGCTCGGCTTCTCGCTCGACGAGAAGCACCTGCGCCGCGCGGGCCTCGACTATTGGGACAAGGTGCACGCGGCCACCTGGGCTTCGTTCGACGAGCTCATCGCCGAGGAGAAGGTGGAGGCCGGCCGGCTGCACCTCTTCACCGGCCGCGCCTCACCTGCCGCGCGCACGCTCTGGCAGGCGCGCTTCTCTCCGGGCGACTGGCTGGTGTTCGGCGAAGAAGCGCGGGGGCTTCCCGATGAGATCCTGAGCCGCTTCGCCGAGCGCCACGTGCGGGTGCCGATGATCGCGGAGCCCTCGGCGCGCAGCCTCAATCTCTCGACGTGCGCGGGCATCGCGGTCTACGAAGCGTTGCGGCAATCTTCCGCCCTGCTGTAACCGCGCTGCTGCCAGCGGGAAATGCGGTAGTCTGCCGAGACGGTGGATACGTTCGAGCTCCTGCCCGTCCTGGCCGCTGGGGACCTCTCCCAGACGAGCGCCCCCGAGCTGGTGGCGGCCATCTATCGATCGCGCGCCAGCGGCACGCTCTCGCTCGAGGGCGAGGGGCGCGAAGAGATCCGCCTCTTCTTCCGCATGGGCGACTCGTGCGGGGCCACGCGGCCGGCGGGGTTCCGCTCGCTCGGCGAGATCCTCACCTCGCAGCAGATGCTGACCCCTGACCAGGTGGAGCGGGCCAGCGCCGACGCCTCCACCTCGGGCAAGAAGCTCGGCGAGGTGCTGCTGGCGTCGGGCGTGCTCAACACCGAGCAGCTCCACGCCGCGCTGGCCGCGCAGCACCGCGAAAACCTGCGCCTGCTCCTCTTGCGCAACGTCGGCGGCTACGAGTGGCGCGGCTGGGAGCCCCCGCCTCCCTGGGCCGCCGAGGTGTCGGTCGACCCGACCCGGCCCATCCTCGAGGCGCTCTCGCTGCCGCAGCTGACGGGGCGGCGCCAGGCGGTGCTGCGCTGGCTGCTCGACTCGCAGGTGCGCGCCTCGCTCGATTTTGCCGAGCTGGCCGCGCGCGCCGAGCTCCTGGTGGCCGACCGGCGCGCCGCCGAGCTCTTCGCGCGGCCCAAGACGCCCGAGGCCTTCCTGCGCGCCTCGGGCCTGCCGCAAGCGCGCGCCGAGGCGCTCTTGGTGACGCTCCTGCTCCTCGGCGGCGTCGAGCCGGTTCCGCCCGCGGCCGCGCAGCCGCTCGATGCCTCGAGCTTCGAGCCCCATCCGCCGCCCGCGCCGCCCGACTTCGAGCTGTCCGAGGTGCCGCCTCCGCTCCCCCCGCTCGAGGTGGACGGCGACGAGATCGAGGAGGCGCTCGACAGCGGCGAGCACGCCGTTCCGCAGGCTCCCCGGTTCGCGCCGACCTTTGACGTGGACGATGGCCAGGACCTGGGCGCCGAGCTGGCCGCGGAGCTGCACGCGGACCTGGGTGCGCGCGCGGTCCATCCGATGCAGGTGCCGGTGCAGCGGCCTCCGCCTGCGCCGCCTCCCGAGGAGCGCCCGCGCGCCCGCGAGCTGCCCGAGCCGGATCCGCTGGCGATGGCCGCCGCCGCGATCAGCGGGCCCGAGGACGTGGTGGACGAATACGAGCTCGAGCCCATCGCCGCCGCGCCGGAGCTGATCGGCGCGCCGCAAAAAGACGGCGTCGAGCTGTCCGCCGAGATCTTCGCGCGCGAAGAGCCGATGGAGCTGGTGCACGATCGGCACGTGGCGGCGAGCGTCGATCCGTTCCAGATCCTCGAGAAGAGCCGCTCGGGCGCCGAGGTGATGGACGACCGCTCGGGCGAGCTGGCCCCGCTCGAGCTTGATCTGCCCCCCTCCCCGCCGACGCTCGATGACCAGCGCTCGCAAGCCCAGGATGACGAGCAGGCCCGCGCCGTGCGCAAGCGGCTGCTCGGCGTCGGCTTGCGCAACCTCGGCGCCTTCACGCCGCCGAACATCGAGGGCGGCGAGGCCGCTGCCCGCGAGCTCCGCATCGAGCTGCGTCCCGAGCCCCTCAGCGAGGCCGACGTGGTCTTCCTGCGCGACGTGCACAAGCGCGCGCAGCTGGTGCCTGGCCAGGACGCCTACGCGCGGCTCGGGGTCGCGCGCACCGCGACGCAGGACCAGATCCGCGCCGCGTACCTCGCGCTGGTCAAGCGCTTCCATCCCGACACCGCACAGGCCCCGAAGTTCGCGCCGGCGCTGCCCGATCTCGAGGTCCTCTTCGGCGCCCTCCGCGACGCCTACGAGTGCATCGGCTCGCCGGAAGCGCGCGCCGACTACGAGGCCAGCGCGCGGACCCCGACCACCGAGGGCGGAAGGCGGGCGCCCAGCCCCGCCGAGGAGGCGCAGCTCTCGCTCAAGAAGGGCGAGGTGCACCTCAAGCGGCGCGACTACGAGGCCGCCCTGCGCGAACTCAGGCGCGCGGTCGATCTGGACCCGAGCCCCGAGGCGCTGACGGCGCTGGGCTGGGCGCTCTGCAACGACCGCTCGCAGGGCCCGGCCGGGCGCGAAGAGGCGCTCAAGCTGGTGGCGCGCGCGCTCAAGCTCGACAAAGACACCGCGCGGGCGCACTACGTGGCCGGCGTCCTCAAGCGCACCAGCGAACCCGACGCGGCGCTCGAGCACTTCCGCGCCGCCGTCAGTCTCGACCCGCGCAACGGCGACGCCGCCCTCGAGATGCGGCTGCTCGAGCGGCGCCGCGAGAAGAAGCCGATCACCGGTCCGCTGTCGCGGCTCTTCAAGCGCGACGGAAAGTAGAGAGCGCCGCCCGCGCCCCTGCTTGACAGTGCTGCCGTGACGCCCGACCATTTGCCGCCGCTTCCACCTACGAGTCGTCCCTTGGTCAAGCACAGCGTGCTCGTCGCCGATGCGGATCCCCGCAGCCTGCGCATCCTCGAGGTGGCGCTGCGCAAGGCCGGCCTCACGGTCGGCACGGCCTCTGACGGCGCCGAGGCGCTGCGCCGCATCCAGCGCACCCCGCCCGATCTCGTGCTCGCCGAAGTGCAGCTCCCCGGCACCGACGGCTTCAGCCTCTGCCAGGCCGTCCGCGCCGACGGCAAGCTCTCTGCCATCCCCTTCCTCTTGATGAGCACTGACCGCACCCCTGAGGTGAAGCTGCGCGCGACCGAGCTTGGCGCCGACGACTTCCTCACCAAGCCGCTGCTCATCAAAGAGCTCGTCACCCGCGTGCGCATGCTGCTCGAGCAGCGCGACCAGGAGCGCCTCTCGCAGCGCGGCGCGCCCGGCGGCAGCCTGCTGTCCGGATCCCTGGCCGACATGGGCCTCGTGGACGTGCTGCAGTCGCTCGACCAGTCGAAGAAGAGCGCCATCGTCAACTGCCAGCGCGCCGGCATGGGCCCAGGTCGCCTCTGGGTGCGCGACGGCCAGGTCATCGACGCAGAGGTTGGCGCGCTGGTCGGCGAGCCCGCGGTCTACCGGCTCCTCAGCTGGGACGTGGGCGCCTACTCGGTCGAGGTCGGCATCGTCGAGCACGAGCGGCGCATCGACGCGGAGGCGGTCACCCAGGTGCTCTTGATGGAAGGGATGCGCCGCATCGATGAGGCCGCGCGCATCGCCGAGCGGCTGCCGATGGACGGGGTCTTCACGGTCGACCATCCAGCGCTCTTGCAGCGCCTGGGCGACCTGCCCGACGAAGTGAACGGCGTCATCCGGCTCTTCGACGGCAGCCGCACGATCGCGGAGGTGATGGGCCTCTCGCCGCTCGAGGATCTGTCGTCGCTCGCCGTCGTCGAGCGGCTGGTGGCCGAGCGCGTGCTGCAGCGGGCCGAGGCGCAGAGGCCGGCGAGCAAGCCTTCGCTGCAGGAGTGGCTCGGCGCTCAGCCGGGGTCCACCGTCGCCCTGTACTCGCCGCTGCTGACCAGGTCCGAGCCGCCGCCGACGGATGCTCCGCCGAGCGCTCCGCAGGTCCCTGCCGCGCCCCTCGCGCCTGCGTTGGCCAAGGAGGAGCCGGCGCCCGAGGACAGCGAAGACGCCGCCGAGACGCCGCCCGAGCTCGAGCCCATCTCTTTGCCTGCTGACAGAGCGGCCCCGCCCGAGCCGGTGGCGGCCGCGCCTGTCGAGCCTCCGCCCGCGCCGCCGGTGGCGACGATCGCGGCGCCCCAGCAGACGGCGCGGTTTTCGCTGCCGGCCGAGCCCACGGCCGAGGTTCCAGCGCAGGCGGAGCCGCTGCGGTTCGACGTCACCGACAAGGTCCGCGTGCCCGCCTCCCTGGTCTCAGCTGAGCCCGCCGCTGCCGCGCCTCCCGCGCAGGTGGTCGCCGCGCTCCCCCTCGCCGAGCCGATCATGATCGAGCCGACCCCTGCCGCGCCCGCGCCGGTCAATGGCCAGCACGGGCCGCGCGGGGTCGAGCGCATCCTCTTTCCGCCGCTGCGCGGAGTGCGGCGCGAGCGGCTCAGGCACGAGGCCGACGATGTCCGCGCCGCCATCGCCGCGGGCCGTCCTGTGCGGCTCACGCATGCGATCGAGCTGCCGGCGTGGGCCCCGTCGGGCGAGCCCGAGGCGCCGCCGGCCTCTTCCCGCCGGGTCTCGCCCGCGGTCAGCGAGGAGGCAAAGACGCTGACGCCGGCAGAGGAGCTGTTCCTCCCGCGCGGCAAGGCGCTGCGCCAGGCCGACGACGAAGCGCACACCGCGCCGAACTTGAGCGCGCTCTCCGCCGAGGCCAACCGCGTGCCGCCCGGCCCGCAGGCGCTGCCGACGGCGAGCGAGGCGGCGCCGCAGTTTCTCGACGATCGGTCCGATGCGGCCATCGAGTCACAGCCCCTCTCGCTGCCCATCGAGCCGCCGCCTCCGGCCATTGCCGAGGTGGCGGTCGCGGCTGCAGAGCCCTCGCCAGCGCCGCTGCCTCCGGCCGCCGTCGAGCCCGAGGCGCCAGCTCGCGAAGAAGTGGCGCGCGCCGCCGAGCCGCTCGAGCGCGAGGAGCCGGCCGCGCCGGTCGAGGTCGAGGTCGAGCCAGGATCCCCGCCGGTCAAGAAGGCGCGCTGGCCTTGGGTGGCCGGGATCGGCGCCGTGGCGTTGGTGGCGCTCTTTTCGGCCCTTGGCCGCGGCCCCAAGACCGACAAGAAGGACGCGCCCTGGCTTGAAGGAGCCGCCGTCGCGGAGCAGAAGCCGCCCGCCGCCGAGCCGCGCGAAGCCAAGGGCAGGCCCGCGGAGCCAGCTCCCGCCAAGGCCGCCGTCGAGCCGGCCGCCAAGGTCGCCGAGAACGAGGCCGCGCCCGACGCCAGCGCCGCGCCGGTCCCGCCGCCACCAGAGCCGGTCGTCGATCGGCCCACCAAGGCCCGGCCCGCCGCGGCCAAGAAGGCGGACTCCTACGCGCGCGCGATGTCCGCCGGCGAGGCCTTCTTGCGCAAGGGCAACTACAAGGAGGCCGCCAAGGAGTTCCAGCGCGCGCTGCAGAGCAACGCCAATTCGGTGCCCGCGCTGCTCGCGCTCGGCGACGCCTGGCTCGAGGCCGACCAGCCGAAGAAGGCGCTCGAACATCTCTCGAAGGCCGCCCGCGTCGACCCGCGCAACGGCCGCGCCCAGCTGCTGCTCGGCACCGCGCAGCAGAGCCTGAAGCACGGCCGCGAGGCCACGGCGGCGTACAAGCGCTACCTCGAGCTCGAGCCCGGCGGCGAGTTCGCCAGCGACGTGCGCAACATCCTGGCAAATCCGCAGCACTGAGCCGCGGGGCGCGCTACAAGAGCCCCGTGCGCGTCCTTGGCCTCGAGACAAGTTGCGACGAGACGGCGGCCGCGGTGGTGTCGGTCGAGGCCGGACGGGGCCGCGCGCTCTCGGACGTCGTGCACACGCAGGCCGACCTGCACGCCCGCTTCGGAGGCGTGGTGCCGGAGCTCGCCTCGCGCGACCACCTGCAGCGCGCCTTGCCGGTGCTCGACGAGGCGCTGCAGAAGGCTGGGCTCGCGCTGACCGACCTCGACGGCATCAGCGTCACCAGCGGGCCGGGCCTCGTCGGCGCGCTGCTCGTCGGGGTGCAGGTGGCCAAGTCGCTGGCGCTGGTCACGGGGCTGCCGCTGGTCGGCGTCAACCATCTCGAGGGCCATCTGCTCGCGGCGCTGCTCGCGGCCGAGGGGCAGCCCCTGCCCGAGCCGCCTTGGCTGGGGCTCGTCGTCTCCGGCGGCCACACCAGCCTCTACGAGGTGCGCGCCCTCTCCGACTATCGCGCGCTCGGGCACACGCTCGACGACGCGGCCGGCGAGGCTTTCGATAAAGTCGCGAAGCTGCTCGGCCTGCCTTACCCGGGCGGCGCGCAGATCGACAAATTATCGAAAGGCGGCGACCCCAAGGCCATCGCCTTTCCGCGCGGGCTCTCCAAGCGCAGCCGGACGCAGTTCGACTTCTCCTTCAGCGGGCTCAAGACCTCCGTGCTGCACCATCTGCGCTCGCTGCCTGCAAAGCCCGAGGGGCAAGAGCTGTCCGATCTCTGCGCCAGCTTTCAAGAGGCCGTCTGCGATTCGCTCACGCTGCGGGCCGTGCGCGCGGCCAAGGGGGCCGGGCTGTCGCGCCTGGTGCTGTGCGGCGGAGTGGCGGCCAACTCGCGCCTGCGCGAGCTCGCTGCCGAGCGCTGCGCCGCGGAAGGGCTGACGCTGTTCTTGCCCGAGAAGCGCCTCTGCACCGACAACGGCGCGATGATCGCCATGGCCGGCGCGCACAGGCTGGGCGCGGGCCAGCGCGCGCCGCCCGACTTGTCGGCCGACCCCGGCTGGAGGCTTTAGCGAGATGGACACGCCTGCGCAGATCCTCCGCCGCCACCACCTGAAGCCGAAGAAGGAGTGGGGGCAGAACTTCCTCGGCGACGAGCGCATCCTCGGCAATCTCGCCGCGCTGGCCCAGCTGCGCCCGGGCGACTGGGTGGTGGAGCTCGGCGCGGGCCTCGGCCACTTCACCCGCGCGCTGGCGGCCACCGGCGCGCACGTCATCGCCGTCGAGCGCGACCGCGAGCTGGCGCCCATCCTCCGCGAGGAGCTGGCCCCGCTCGGCGTCGAGGTGGAAGAGGCCGACGCCAAGTCGTTCGACCTGCGGGCCGTGGCTGCGCGCGCGGGCAGGCCAGTCGTCTTGTGCGGAAATCTTCCCTACCACCTCTCCTCGCCCATCCTCTTCCACGCGCTCGATCAGCGCGCGGCCTTGCTGCGCGCGGTCCTCCTGCTCCAGCGCGAGGTGGCCGAGCGGGTGGCCGCGCCGCCGGGCGGCCGCGAGTACGGCCTGCTCTCCGTCTTGCTCGGCCTCTTCGCCGACGCGCGCATCGGCATGGAGGTCCCGCGCGGCGCCTTCACTCCGCCGCCCGCGGTGGAGAGCTCGGCGCTGGTGCTCGAGTTCTTGCAGAAGCCGCGCGCCCCCATCGCCGACGAGCAGCGCTTTCGCACGCTCGTCAAGGCCGCCTTCGCGCAGCGGCGCAAGACCTTGTCGAACGCGGTCAGGAACGTGCCGGGCGCCCGCGAGGCGCTGGCCCGCGCCGGCATCGACCCCATGCGCCGCGGCGAAACGCTCTCGGTCGAGGAGTTCGCCGCCGTCGAGCGCGCAATCGCCGACCCACACCCCCCGTGATTGTGCGGGTGTAAGAAGCAGCCAGAGGAGCTAGCGTCCGCCACCATGGATATCCCGCGCTTCACGCTCGCCGCCGAGGGCCTCACCGCCAACCAGGCCGCGTTTCTCGACGAGCACGGCTTCCTCCACTTCCCCGGCTTCCTCGACGACCCCGAGGTCGCGCTGCTCCTGGCCGAGCTCCACGCGGTCGAGGAGAAATGGATCGAGGAAGGCCGGACCAAGGCCCGCGGCATCCCCATCAAGTACGGCCGCGATCTGGACGGCAAGCGCTACGTCAACCGCTTTGCCTTCGCCTCGCTCTACTCTGAGAGGCTGCACGAGTTCTTGCTCTCGCCCAAGCTGCAGGCCGTCGTGCGCATCCTCGGGCCGGCCTTCCGCATCGGCGAGGACGAGAAGGACGGCATGGTGGTGAACCACTACGTCAACCTCGAGGGCAGCCGCTACAAGCAGCTCGGGTGGCACACCGACGGCCTGCGCGACTTCTTCCTCGGCCAGCGCCAGCGCCCGCTCTGGCAGGTCGGCCTCTACCTGGACGACTCGCCGCTCACCAAGGGCGGGCTGCGCATCATCCCCGGGACGCACAAGCAGGGCATCTTCGGGCAGCTCTTCCGGAAGCTCCACTTCCTCGACCATCGGCCCGACGCCAACGAGGTCTGCATCGAGGCCCGGCGCGGCGACCTCACCATCCACGACGGCCGCCTCTGGCACCGCGTCGCCCGCGCCACCGTCACGGGCGAAGCCAGCCGCCGCCGCGTCGCCTACCTGCCGATGATCGAGGGGCCGAGGTACCCGAAGACCGAGTCCAGCCCGACGCCGCTCTATCACTACCTGCAGAGGTTGACGGGGTAGACCTGAAACCGCCTGCTAGAACCTGATTTCGACGGCCGCCGCGAGCAGGTCGATCTGCGAGCTGAAGTCGCCGTTGCCGATCACCGTCGGCGGCACCGAGGCGAAGGCCGACACCTGCGTCACCTGGCTGTCCCGCACCTGGCGGGTCGGCTGTAGAAAGTGCGCGTAGGCGAGCGTGAATTCCAAATTTCGATAACGCGCGCTCGCGCCCAGCGTGCCGGCGAGGCGCTGCCAGTGGACGTCGTCGAGCGCCTGCCGCTCCTCGGGGACCGCCGAGGTCTCGCCGAGCACGCCCGCGCGCAGGGTGAGCCAGGAGAGCGCGCGCCACTGGCCGCCCAGGCGCAGGCTGCCCGCGTTGCGCAGCTCCTTGTGCAGCACCAGGGGGGGCAGGGGGGAGGACTTGCCGAGCACCTCGACGTCGATGCCCATCGGCGTGATGCGGATCTCGCGCAAGGAGGACCAGCCCTCGATGGTGCCGGCCAGCTCGAGCTCGAAGTCGCCGCGGATCAGGCGGAGGCCCGCGCGCGCGACCCAGGGGAAGACGACGTCGGCCTCGATGCGGTCGCCGTGGATGGCGGCGCCCAGGCTCGCGGCCGAGGGAGGGAGCTCGGCGGTGAGGCTGCCGCTGGCGTGGAAGTGGAGCGGGAGCTGGTAGGAGGCGCCGGCGACGAGGCCGAGCGGCAGCTGCGCGCTGGCGCCGAAGATCGCGCTCGGGCGGAAGAGGTCCTGCGCGGAGAGCCGGACGATGGCGTCAAAGCCCGGGTACTCACCCGTCACCGGCGAGGCCGAGACCGCCTGGCGCGAGGAGAGAAAGGCGAAGCCCGCTTGCAGCCCCACGCCGAGATCGAGCCAGGGCAGGACCCGTGCGCCCGCCGCCAGGGTGGCCGTGTACGTCTTGGAGGTGGACTCGATCGACGAATATCGCTGAGGCGCCAAGCGGGTGATATCGTTATCACTCGAGCCGGAAGCGCGCAGGGCAGAGGGGTCCGGGTACTGGTAGCCGGTGGTGCCATTGGAGGGGAAGCCGCCGAGCGCGAGCGTGTACGGGACCTGGTACGCCACGCCGTGCCAGCTCACTCCCAAGACCGGCGCCACGCGCGGCGGGTTCGAGTTGGTCACCGAGAAGAAGCCTGCCGGATTGGTCCCATCGGCAGTCAGCCGCTGGAAGGTCACCTCGTGGCGGACGGCGCGGCCGTCGAGGAGGATGCCGATGCCCTCCTGCCCCGCCAGGCCCGCTGGGTTGTAATAGATGGCGGAGAGGTCGCCCGGCCGCGCCACGGTGGCGCCCGCCTGGCCGAGCGCGCTCGCCCCCAGATCGGGGATGCCAAGGCCGCTGCCCCGCGACGCGTGCGCAACCAGGAGGAAGAGGGCGGCGAGGCGTTTCACCGCCCGCACTCTGCGCCCGCCGATCCACCGCGCGCGAGCAAATACTTGCGGAGGAGGCGCGCGGAAAATCACCGGTACCGGTCTATTCGTCGAGGCCCGTCAGGTGATTGCGGATGGCGTACTTCACGAGGCCCGCGACGCTGTGGATGCCGAGCTTCTCCATGATCGCCGAGCGATGGCCGTCCACGGTCTTGGGCGCGGTGCCGAGGTTGGTCGCGATCTCCTTGGAGGTGAGCCCCTCGGCGAGCAGGCGGACCACGTCGCGCTCGCGCGGCGTGAGCTGGGGCACGGGGTGCGAAGGCCCGCGCTTCATCGCGCCCACGACGGAGGCGGCCACGCGCGGCGAGAGATAGGTGTCGCCCCGCGCCACGGCACGGATGGCGTCGGTCAGCTCGCGCGCCGCGTCCTCCTTGACCACGTAGCCCGCGGCGCCCGCCAGCATCGCGGCCTGCACGAAGGAGTCCTCCTTGTGCATCGAGAGCAGCACGACGGAGGTGTGCGCCTGCGCCGAGAGCTTGCGCGCCACCTCGATGCCGGTGAGCTTTGGCATCTGCACATCGAGCACCGCCACGTCAGGCTGCAAGCGCTCGATTGCCGCGAGCGCGGCCTCGCCGTCGGCCTCCTCGCCCACCACCTCGAGGCCGGGCTCCTTGGAGAGCACCGCGCGCAACCCATCGCGGACGATGCCATGGTCGTCCGCGAGCAGGACCCGAATCGTCATGGACAGAGCTTAGCTCGTCTGCGTCCGCAAGTTGAAGCCCTTGCGGCGGGTGAGCGCCAGGAAGCCGTATTTCGACAGGCTCATCCCCTTGCCGGTGTCCTTCACGCCGGTCCACGGCAGCGCGGGGTCGAGGTAGTCGCAGCGGTTCATATAAAATGTTCCCGTTTCGATTTGAGAGCCGACGCGGAAGGCGCGGTCCTGGTCGCGCGTCCAGATCGAGGCGGTCAGGCCGTACGGGCTGTCGTTCATCAGCCGCACGGCCTCGTCGTCGTCGGCCACGCGCTGGACTCCGACGATGGGCCCGAACGACTCCTCGACCATCAGGCCGTGCATCTGGTGGCTCGCGTCGGCGATCAGGCAGGGGTCGAAGAAGCGGCCTTTGCCGTCCACCTGGATGGCCTTGCCGCCAACCAGCACCCGGCCGCCCTTCGACTTCGCCTCCGCCACCTGCTCCTCGAGCTTCTTGTCGGCCTGGGGTTGGGCCATGGGGCCGAGGGTGGTTGACGCCTCCAGGGGATTTCCCAACTTGTATTTGCGAATCTCGGCGACGGCGCCTTCGATGAACTTGTCGTAGACCGAGGCGTGCACGTAGACGCGCTCGATGCCGCAGCAGCTCTGGCCGGCGTTGTAGAAGGCGCCGTCGACGACATTGGGGATGGCAAAGTCGAGGTCGGCGTCGGGCGCGACGTACGCCGGATCCTTGCCGCCAAGCTCGAGGCCGCAGTCGATGAACCTCTTGGCCGCCTCGGCGTAGACTTGATGTCCGCCGCGCACCGAGCCGGTGAAGCTGACGTAGCCGATCTCGGGCCGGGCGATGATGCGGGCGCAGACCTCGTGCGAGCAGTGGGCCGCCGAGACCAGCCCCTCGGGGGCGCCGGCGCGCTGGAAGCAGCGGACGAAGGCCTCGGCAGAGAGCGGGGTGCGCGCGGCGTGCTTGATGATCACCGCGTCGCCGGCAAGGATGGCGGGCACCACGACGTTGACCGCGATCAAGAGCGGGTAGTTCCAGGCGGCGATGTCGAGCACCACGCCGATCGGCTCGTGGCGGACGAAGCGGGTCAGTCGCGGCAGAGGCTGCAGCGGCTCGTCGCGCAGGGCCTCGGGCGCGATCGACATCATGTAGCGGGCGCGCACCAGGGCCGTCTTCACCTCGCCCTGCGCCTGCGAGAGCGGCTTGCCCATCTGCAGCGTGACCTCGCGAGCGATCTGCTCTCCCTCGCGCTCGAACTCGGCGCAGAACCGCTCGCAGAGCTTGACGCGCTCCTCGATGGAGGTGCGCGCAAAGGCGCGCTGGGCGCGGGCGGCCCGCGTCACCAGGGCCTCGACGTCGCGCTCGCCGATGGCCGGCACCTCGGCGACGGTCTCGCCGCTGTAGGGATTGTCGACTCGGAAGGTCTCGCTCGCTGACATGGGTATCCTCCGCTGCGCGAGCGATGATGCAGACGGTGCGGCGCGCGCGCAATGGTGCCTCGCCCGGACTTTCTGAAAGATGAACCGGCAAGAGCGCGAGGGGCGCTTGGCGCTCGATCCGGGGGCACTGCTTCGGCTAGTCTCGCGCCCGCCCATGTCCGCGCCCCCGACGACGCTCCCCCATCGCTACATCGTGGTCGAGGGCCCCATCGGCGTCGGCAAGACCACGCTCACCAAGGCGCTGGCGAAGCGGTTCTCGGGCCGCACCGTCTTCGAGGTGGTGGACGAGAACCCGTTCCTCGCCAATTTCTACCAGGACCGGAACAAGTTCGCCTTCCAGACGCAGCTCTTCTTCCTGCTCTCGCGCTTCAAGCAGCAGCAGGAGCTGCCGCAGCAGGATCTGTTCAACCAGCTCACCGTCTCGGACTACCTGTTCGCCAAGGACCGCATCTTCGCGTCGATCACGCTCGACCAGAACGAGCTCGCCCTCTACGAGCGGGTCTACGAGCAGATCTCACCGCGGGTGCAGCGGCCCGACCTCGTCATCTATCTGCAGTCGCGGCTGGAGGTGCTGCTCGCCCGGATCAAGAAGCGCGGGCGCGACTTCGAGCGCAAGTTCGACCCCGACTACCTGGCCGAGCTCTCGCGGACGTACAACGATTTCTTCCATCGGTACGACGAGACGCCGCTGCTCATCATCAACACCAGCGACCTCGACTTCGTCGAAAATGAGGCCGATTTCGAAGAGCTTCTGCGCGCCATCTCCCAGGCGCGCTCCGGCACGCGCTACTACCAGCCGCTGGCCGCCGCACCGAAATAGTCCTCCCCGCAGGATCATTTCGGGGCGCCCGCTCAAGACTTTTGCGCCCGTGCCGATGACCTGGAGGCCAGCCCGCTGCTTTGGGCTTGAGCCCCCTTGGACTCCGCATGAGAGATGACGCCATTGCCGAGCTGGTCGACCGCCTGGGAGTCCGCGATCCGCGGACCTCGGGGATCCTGCTGGTCGATGACGAGCTCTGCAACGTCAAGGTCCTGAAGTCGTTCCTCGAGGACAAGTACGTCATCCACGAGGCCTCGAACGGGGCCGACGCGCTCGAGATCGCGCGGACCCAGCCGCTGGATGTGGTCATCACCGACCAGCGCATGCAGGGCATGACGGGGGTCGAGCTGCTCGAGCACCTCCGGGTCTTGAAGCCCGACGTGGCCGGCATCGTCCTGACGGGCTACGCCGACACCAACGCGCTGGTCTCCGCCATCAACCGCGCCGCGGTCTTCCGCTTCCTGCGCAAGCCCTGGGAGCCCGATGAGGTGCTCTCGGCCGTCGATCAGGCCACCCAGCACGTGGCGCAGCAGCGGACCATCACCCAGATCGTCGGCCTGCTCGCGCGGCGCACGGACGAGCTGGCCAACTCGGTCTCGGAGGTGAAGGCCTCGCAGCAGCGGCTCCTGCACCTCGAGCGCCTGGGCACCATGGGGCAGCTCGCGGCCGGCATCACCCACGACGTCCGCAACGTGATGGTCAGCCTGCGCGCCGTCGAATGGGAGATCGCCGAGTCGAAGGAGACCCCGCCGGAGCTGCTCGAGACGGTGCAGGTGGGCCTGGGCGGTCTCGACAACCTGGTGAAGACCCTGGACGCGCTGCACTCCTTCGCCCGCGGCGGCGAGAGCGCGCTGAACCTGCGCCCGGTGGCGCCCGGCGCCGTGGTGCAAGACGCCATCGCCATCGCCCGCATGGACAAGGACTACCGGCTGCGCAACGTCGATGTCTGCATCGAGCCGCGCCTGCCCATCGTCTCCGCCGACCACCAGAAGCTGACGCAGGTGATCGTCAACCTGATGCGCAACGCCATCCACGCCACGCGCGAGAAGGATCACATCAAGGTCGAGGCCTGCGCGCGGCCCACCGAGGTCATCCTCTCGGTCGAGGACGACGGGCCGGGCATCGCCGCCGACCTGCGCGAGCGGCTGTTCGAGCCCTTCGCCTCGAACAAGGGCGAGAAGGGCCTCGGCATGGGCCTGTACATGGCGCGCCTGATCGTCGAATCGCACCAGGGCCAGATCACCGTCAGCGACGGTCCGCAGGGCGGCGCGCGCTTCCAGGTGACGCTCCCGCGCGTCCGCAACTGAGCCTCTTCGCCAACTTGACCCGCACACCGCAGCTGCAACAAGAAGCAAGGGGAGTCATGGAATTGCTCGATCGCGCCAGTGAATCAGGCCTGCCCGACGAAGGCGCGGCCCCCGGACCGTCGTCGGCTCCCAAGCTGCTCGCGCCGGCGGACGCGCGCGTCCGGAGCTACGAAGATCTGGACGGCGCCGAAGGGCGCGCGGTCTATTTCCGCCCCCAGCGCTTCACCGCGGAGGAGCTGGCGCCGCTCAAGTGCACGGTGACCGTCTCGCACGGCGGCGTGACGCGCGAGTGCGCGCTGCTCGACGTCTCCCAGAGCGGCGTCGCCTTCAGCTGGCCGCTCGACGTCGCGCTCGCCACCGGCGCGTCGTTGCAGCGGGTCTGCCTGCGCTTCGATGGCCACGAGGCCTATCGCGGCGAGGTGCGCATCGGCTCGATCCGCGCCCAGGCCGAGACCGCGCTGGTCGGCGCGTCGTTTGCCGGCTTCCTCCTCGACGTCAACGAGATCCTCGAGCTGCGCCGCGTCCGCGCCTTCGAGGCGAAGCTGCGCGCGGGCGAGCAGCCCTGGGCGGTGAGCGGCAACTATCGCTTCAAGGCCCTGGTCACTGAGCTGCGCCTGTATCTCGACGAGGCGCGCGAGTGCCTGGGAAAGCTCGAGCGCGAGCTCCCCTGGCACGTGCTCCAGGGACAGCCCTCGGCGGCGCGGACGGCGCTGATCGCGCGGCTGCGCGGGGACTTCGCCTCTGATGTGGTGCGCTACACCGAGCAGATCGATGAGGCGCTGCGCGAGGCGGACGGCGCCTCGAGCAAGGATCGCGAGGCGCTGCGCCAGTACTCGCGGCGCCAGGTGGACGCCATCTTGATGGAGGCGCCCTGGATGCACCGCGCGCGCTTCAAGCCCTTCGGCTACCCGGGCGACTACGAGGTGATGAACTTCGTCTACGAGCGGCCCTTCGAGGGGCCCACGCTCTTTGCAAAAGCGCTCAGCCTGGCTTTTTTGCAAACCAAGGCCGCGCTCGCGGTGCGTTATCGAAAAGATCTCATGAAGCGCCAGCTGCGCGCCGCCATCGAGTCCCGCGCCGGGCGCAAGGAGCCGGTGCGCATCTTGTCGATCGCCGCCGGGCCGGCGCAGGAGCTCTACGAGCTGCTCTCGGAGATCGACGACCTGCCGGTGCGGCTCGAGATCGTCCTCTTCGACCAGGACAAGAGCGCGCTCGCCCACGCCTACAGCCGCCTGCGCCCCGTGATCGCCTCGCGCTGGCAGGGGCGGGTCAACGTGGTCTTCCTCAACGAGTCGATCAAGCGGCTGCTCCGCGACGCCACCCTCTTCTCGGGATTCGATAAGTTTGACTATGTCTATTCGGTCGGCCTCTTCGACTACCTGCAGCCGCTGACCGCCACCCGCCTCGCCAAGAACCTCTTTGGCACCACCGCGCCGGGCGGCGCCGTCTACATCGCCAACATGGTCGATCACGACGGCCGCTGGTTCATGGAGCAGCACCTGGAGTGGACGCTCCTCTACCGGAGCCGCGAGGAGCTGAGGGCCATCGGCCACCGCGCGGCTCCCGAGGCCCGGCTGCGCATCCTCGAGGAGGAGACGGGCGTGAACCCCTTCATTGAGCTGCAGCGAGAAGGATAGCGTGACGGCAGGAGCCACCAGCGTCGCCGAGGAGCCGCCGGCGATCGAGCGGCGCTGGTCCGCGTGGCTGCTCCAGCGCAACCGGGGCGGCACCCGCACGCTGCTGTACATCGTCGCCTCGCTCTATCCGGCGTTCGGCCTCATCGACTACATGCTGGCCCCGCGTGCCGCGCTGCCCTGGCTGTGGGCCACGCGCGCGCTCGTCACCGCGGTCACCTTCGCGATGTTCCGCATCGTCCGCTCGCCGGTCTTCGAGCGGCACCCGTACTCGATCCCCGCGGCGTACATGATCCTCTGCTCGTCGGGGATCACGCTGATGACCGCCTTCATGGGCGGCCTCGCCTCGCCCTACTACGCGGGGCTGACGCTGGCCACGGTGGCCACGGGGCTGCTCTTCGTCTGGCCCGCGCGCGTGGTCATCACCACCCACGCGCTCATCGTCGTCACCTATGTGGTCGTCAACCTGGCCGCGCGCCGCATCGGCGATCTGCAAATCGCCCTGATGAACCTCGCGTTCCTTGCCTCGACGGCGATGATCGCCGCCGTCGGCCAGCTGGTGGCCTACAAGTCGCAGCGCACGCAGATGGTGGCGCAGCTGGCGCTGGAAGAGACGACCAGCCAGCTGCAGCTCGCGCACGAGCAGCTGCGGCTGCAGGCCGACTTCAAGTCGCGCTTCTTCGCCAACATGACCCACGAGCTGCGCACTCCGCTCGCCATCATGCTGGCGCCGCTCGAGCTGGTCCTCGAGGGCGAGCTCGGCCAGATCACCGAGGCGCAGCGCGGCTCGTTCCAGACCATGTTCCGCAACGGCCTGAAGCTGCTCAAGCTGATCAACGACCTGCTCGACCTGTCGAAGCTGGAAGAGTCCAAGCTGCGGCTGCGGGTGGCCGAGCACGACCTCGTCGACCACCTCAAGCAGCTCACCGCGCAGACCATGGTGCTGGCCCAGCGAAAGCAACTTCAGCTGCGCTTCCTCCCCGAGCACGACAAGCAGCTGGTCTTCTGCGACCTCGAGCGGCTCGAGCGCGTCTTCGTCAATCTCTTGTCGAACGCGATCAAGTTCACCGAGCCCGGCGGCACGGTGCAGGTCTGGCTCTTCGAGAAGCAGGACACCGTCGAGATCGTCGTCGAGGACGACGGGCCGGGCTTTCCCACCGACAAGGCCGAGCAGCTCTTCGAACGCTTCTATCAAGTGGACATGGGCGGCACGCGGCGGCACGGCGGCACCGGCATCGGCCTCGCCCTCGCGCGCGAGCTGGTGACGCTGCACGGCGGCTCGCTCCGCGCCGAGAGCAAGGCAGACAAGGGCGCGCGCTTCACCGTCGAGCTGAAGAAAGGCAAGGATCACCTCAAGCCCGATTCGCTCGACCGGCGGCAGGCGCGCAGCGATCGCGGCGGGGGCAAGCGCGAGAGCGACGGCGGCCTGCAAGACTGGGCCGTGCAGCTGGCCGCGCGCGAGGACTTCAAGCTGCTCGACATCGCCGAGGCCTCCGACCGGCGCCTGTTGCCGCGCGACACCGACGAGCGAAGGCGCCGCCACACCGCGCTCATCGTCGAAGACACGCCGGATGTGATCCGGCTCGTCCACCTGGCGCTGCGCCGCGACTTCCGCGTGCTGGCCGCGCAGGACGGCTTGAAGGGCCTGGAGCTTGCCCAGCGCGAGCAGCCGAGCGTCATCATCACCGACTTGATGATGCCGGGCATCGACGGCTTCGAGCTCACCAAGCGGCTGCGCGAGGACCCGCGCACCAGCGCCATCCCCATCATCATGCTCACCGCGCGCGGCGATCTGGAAGACCGCGTGGCGGGCCTGGACCACGGCATCAACGCCTATCTGGCAAAGCCATTCTCGGTGAAGGAGCTGCTCAGCACCGCGCGGGGCCTGGTCCGCGAGACGGAAAAGACCGCCGACCGCGTGCTCAACGGGCGCATGGACGCGCTCGAGATCGTCGCCGCCGGCCTGGCGCACGAGATCAACAACCCGCTCAACTACGTCAAGAACGCGCTCGGCAGGGTGCGCGTGGACGCCCTGGGCATCGCGGCCATGGCCGGCCCGGGGTCGCTCGGCACGCTCGGGCCCGACGAGCAGATCTTGCTGCAAAAAGCGGCGGCCCGGCTGGCGGACCTGCTCGGCGTCGCCGACTCCGGGCTCAAGCGGATCGGCGGCACCGTGCGGCTGATGGAGAGCTATGGCCGCGCCGGCTTCAGCCGCACCCTGCGCGACCACGACGTGCACGCCGCCGTCCGCGAGGTCGTCGAGCTGGTGCTGCCCGCCACCGGCCGCAAGGTGCGCGTCGAGATCGAGAAGTCGGGCGACAGCGTCATCGAGTGCGTGCCCGAGGAGCTGCACCAGCTCTTGACGAACCTGATCCAGAACGCCATCGAGGCCGCCGAAGACGACAAGGGCCTCGTGCGCGTGACCTGCTCGGAGGAGCACGGCGGCTTCGTGCTGCGCGTGCAGGACAACGGCTGCGGCATGTCGCCCGAGGCGCAGGCGCGGCTCTTCACGCCGTTCTTCACCACCAAGGGGCCGGGCAAGGGCACCGGCATGGGGCTGACGATCTCCTGGCGGGTGGTGACGAGCCTGAAGGGCACCATCGAGGTGCAGAGCAAGCTCAGCGAGGGCACCGAGTTCCTCGTGCGCCTGCCGCGCCGCCAGACGCTGGAGACGCCGGTGGACACCAAGATCATCCCGAAAGTCGCGCCCCGGACTGCGCCGATCGCAGGCTGAGCAGGCGGGGGTGCACTTTTCCGCAGCCTGCGCTACCTTCTTGTGCTCCGGCTTCCCTGCCGGCGACCGCCGAGGCGCGCAGCACGGTTCGCGCGCGACCTCACCAGGCGGACCGCTTCATGGGGCGCTGGACACAACCCCGGAGGTGAACCTTGAAGAAGGTCACCATCAATACGCTCCGCAAGATGAAGCAGACGGGCGAGCGCATCACCATGCTCACCGCCTATGACGCCACCTTCGCGCGGCTCTTCGATCAAGCGCAGATCGACGTCCTGCTGGTGGGCGACTCGCTCGGCATGGTCGTGCAGGGCCACGACAGCACGCTGCCGGTCACGCTCGAGCAGATGATCTACCACTGCCAGGCCGTGCGCCGCGGCGTCGAGCGGGCGCACGTGGTCGGCGACCTGCCGTTCGGGACCTATCAAGCGTCGACCGATGAAGCGGTGAAGAACGCGATGCGGCTGGTCGCCGAAGGCGGCTGCGAGTCGGTCAAGCTGGAAGGCGGCAAGGACTTCTCCGATGTCGTCGCCCGCATCGTGCGCGCCGGCGTGCCGGTGATGGGCCACATCGGCCTGACGCCGCAGTCGGTGCACAAGCTCGGCGGCTACGTGGTGCAGGGCCGCAGCGAAGAGAAGGCCGCGCGGCTGCTCGAGGACGCCAAGGCGCTCGAGGCCGCGGGGTGCTACGCGCTGGTGCTCGAGGCCATCCCCGCCGATCTGGCGCGGACCATCTCGCGCGAGCTGACCATCCCGACCATCGGCATCGGCGCCGGCGTCGAGTGCGACGGCCAGGTGCTGGTGAGCTACGACCTGCTCGGCATGAACCCGGGCTTTCAGCCCAAGTTCGTCAAGCGGTTCGCCGACCTCGCGTCGGTCATCGGCGAGGCAGCGTCGAAGTACCGCGACGAGGTGCGCGGCCTCTCCTTCCCAGCAGCCGAGCACAGCTTCGCGAGCGACCCGCCCCGCCACGCGCCCGCGGTCCAGCTGGCCGCGCCGCTCGCGGTCGCCGCCCCGCAGACAGCGGAGGTGCCGGGCGACAACGTCCTCCGGCTCTATTCAGTGCCGGGACGCGAGTAGCGTGTTCGGCGTGGTAGGAAGCGGGCACTGAAAGGATCGACCAGTGCCCGCTCTCATCCGCACCGCGAAGGAGTTCCGCGACGCCTGCGCCGAGGCCCGCCGCGACGGGCCGCTCGCGCTGGTGCCGACGATGGGCTTTCTGCACGAGGGCCACGTCTCGCTGATGCGCGCGGCGGCCCAGCGCGCGCCGACGGTCGCGGTCAGCATCTTCGTCAACCCGACCCAGTTCGGGCCCAAAGAAGATCTGGCGTCCTATCCGCGCGACCTCGACGGCGACCTGGCGCGCTGCGACGCGGCGGGCGTGGCGTTCGTCTTCGCGCCCGAGGCGGCCGAGATGTACCCGCCGGGCTTCCAGACCTTCGTCGAGCCGGGCGCGCTGGCCGAGCCGCTCGACGGACAGAAGCGCCCCGGCCACTTTCGCGGCGTGTGCACGGTGGTCGCCAAGCTGTTCGCGCTCTCGCGGGCCGACGCGGCGCTGTTCGGCGAGAAGGACTTCCAGCAGCTGGCCGTGCTCCGACAGATGGCGCGCGACCTGAGCTTTGCCACCGAGGTCATCGGGCGGCCCACGGTGCGCGAGGCCGACGGGCTGGCCATGTCCTCGCGCAACGCGTACCTGTCTCCAGAGGAGCGGGCGCGCGCGGTGGCGCTCTTCGCCGCGCTGGGAGCGGTCCGGACGCGTTTTGCCGAGGGCGCGCGCGAGGTCGCCGATCTGGAGAAGCTGGCCGCGCAGACGGTGGAGGCACGCGGCCTGCGCGTCGATTACGCCGAGCTGCGCAACCCGCAAGACCTGGTGCGGCCGGCGCAGGCCGACGCGAGCACGCGGCTTTTCTTGGCGGCCTTCCTCGGCAAGACCCGGCTGATCGACAACGGCGCGCTCGGCGACCGGCTCGAGGCCCGCGCGGCCGGCGAGGCGGGTTGATGGCCCGCGGAACCAAGCCCAAAGAGACCAGCGAGGGCGACAAGAAGACGCACATCAAGCTGGTCGCGAAGAACCGGCGCGCGCTCTTCGACTACGCGGTCGAGAGCCGCCATGAGGCCGGCATCCAGCTCACCGGCACCGAGGTGAAGAGCTTGCGCGCCGGCAAGCTGCAGCTCTCGGACGCGTACGCCGTGGGCCAGCGAGGCGAACTGGTCCTGCAGAACGCCGACATCGCGACCTACGACCCGGCCGGTCCGCTCCTGAACCACGCGCCCAAGCGGACCCGCAAGCTGCTCCTCCACAAGCGCGAAATCGACAAGCTCCTCGAGCAGCAACAGCGCGGCGGCTACGCCCTCATTCCCCTCTCAGTGTATTTCAAAGACGGGAAGGTCAAGGTCGAGCTCGGCGTCTGCAAAGGCAAGAAGGGCGCCGACAAGCGCGACTCGATCGCCGAGCGGGAAGACCAGCGCGAGATGGACCGGGCGCGACGCGGCAAGTAGCCCCGGATCGGCCATCGGCGGCCGCATGCATTGCGCGCGCACCGGGGCCCGCCCTGCGGCGAACTGGGGTCTCGAAAGGCGGGAGTTGGAAGCCGCAGGGCACCCAAAAGCGCGCGCAACGCATGCGGCCGCCGCTGGCCTGTTTGGCTCCTCCGCCTCGCTTTGAAGATGCGAAAGAGGATCTTCGATTGGCCCACAGAAGATCCTCCCCGTGGGACGCAAGGCGGCGCGGCACCAACAGGCAAGCGGCGGGGCGACGGGTCGGGCGCGCTTTTGGCAAGCAAGCGGCCTCCACAGAAGATCCTCTCCGTGGGACGCAAGGCGGCGCGACGCCAACAGGCCAGCGGCGGGGCGATGGGTCGGGCGCGCTTTTGGGTGCCCTGCGGCTCCCAAGTCCCGCTGTTCGAGACCCCAGTTCGCCGCAGGGCGGGCCCCGGTGCGCGCACGACCCATCGCCACGCCGATGGCCGATACGCGCACGCGAGTCCTTGACCTTCCCGCGCGCGAGGTTATCTTCTGCCCGCGGTTCACCAATTGGGGGCGAACCGGTTTCGACGAGGGCAACGAAGCCTGGAGCGCATGCCGGGGACGCACGGACCTCGTTAAAAAACGGGCACCGCAACAAAAGCCAACGACAACGTTGAGCTCGCGATCGCCGCTTAAAAACGGCTAGCGACGGACCCCCGAAGCCCCGCCTGCGGCGTCGGTCAGGTTTGTCATAAAAGCAGGCTGGCCTCGCGTGGAGCCCTGACGGCGCGAGGCGAGATTCAGTCAGGGATGGTCCGGCGGGAAGGGTGCTCGTGTTCGCCCTGCCGGATGACGACAAATCACGAGACAAGCATGTAGGGCTACCAGGGGGAGTGCTTTCGGACGCGGGTTCGATTCCCGCCGCCTCCACCATTTTTCCCTAGCATTTGCAGCTCCTTGTAAGAACCCGTGCCATGACCCGTGCCACGGGTTCAGGCGCGCTTCGAGTGAGAGCCGCCGCGCGGCCGCTCGATCTTGATCACCGAAATCTGTCCGCAGAGCTTGGCCCAGCCGAAGCTCGTGTACATCTCGAGGACGTCGCGCGGCGGCTGGTGCGTGCAAAGCCGCAGGACGTCCCGCTCGGCGCCGTTCTCGCGCGCCAACGTGATGCCAGTGCGGCGGAGGTCGTGCTGGCGGCGGTGGCGAAGACCGAGGGCGTCGAGGTCCTTCTTGAACCGCTTCCACGAATAGTGCTCGTCACGCATCAAGCCGACTGCCACCCGCGGGCCTCTGTTGGTGGGCTTGGTGGTCGGGACGATGAGGTCGTCCGGACCCGGCTGTGAACGGCCGTTGAAAGCCGACGTCGTTTGACAGTCGAGGTCGAGGTGTCCGCGCGGGCGGAGGGCGGAGTCGATCTTGGCGGGTCGCTCGGCGCAATTCGTCAGCCGAGAAGTCGCGACCGCGACGAAGGCGGTGAA
>JBBRMA010000075.1:0-24731 GCA_038231075.1 Myxococcales bacterium
AGCAGCGCAAGGAACGACGAGGAGCCGTACTTTCTGTACGGCGACGAGGAGAGACGCGGCGATGCGCAGCGAATCGGCCGAGCGGGTTGCCCTAGAACCCGCGGTTCTCCGACGGGATTCAACCCGTTCGGTGCTCTAGCCCTGAATCCGCGCGACGGTGCGCGCGGGATCAAGACAGTTCGCGTCGGCGAATACGACGCCGGCCTCCTAGAGAAGCGGTCGCGCCGAGCTGCTGATTGCAAGCCGACGGCCATCGCCGGCTCTTCAATGTCGGTGTCGCAGCGCATAGAGCTGCCCTCTGGGCGGGCCGGCCCGATACATGGTCGCGAGGCCCGCCACCATCAGCGCGACGAGTCCGGCCACGATCAGGGCCAACGCCCTCTCGGGAGGCAGCTTCCGCGGCGTCCACATTGCGCGCAACTCTACCGCCGCGGGGTTGTCCCTGTCACCAGGGGCGGCCCCCGCGCCCCCTCGGCGTCGAAATACCGCCTCGAGACCGCGCGTAGGGTGGCGACAAAGCCCGGCCCGGCGTGCGCCCTTTTCTCCGCCTGGTGCTCTACTCATCGCTTGGAGGCCGATCGAATGGTGACGACCGAAGCGCAGGCCCAGGGCGAGGCGAAGTCGGCCCCGCGCCTTCCCACCGCGCTCGCGGCGCTCTTCTTCCCCGACCGGGGCATGCCGCTGGCCGCTCGCATCGGGCGGGTCCGCGGCCCGCTGGTCTTCGCGCTCCTCTGCTCGCTGCTCTGGGGCGCCGCGCTCGCCACGCGGGTGGACGCGCGCGACGCAACG
The DNA here is from genome assembly GCA_038231075.1 of Myxococcales bacterium. Classification (GTDB taxonomy): domain Bacteria; phylum Myxococcota; class Myxococcia; order Myxococcales; family 40CM-4-68-19; genus JBBRMA01. The sequence goes on from JBBRMA010000075.1 coordinate 790, forward strand.
CTGCAGGCGCTCGACAAGGAGCAGAAGCTCGCCACCATGAGCGACCGGCAGATCGACGACGCGCAGAAGACAGCCGAGCGCGGCTTCATGGTCAAGAAGCTCGGGTTCGCGCTGGTCGCGCCCGGAGGAGAGCTGCTCGCCTCGGCGCTCGGTCTCTTCCTCTTGTCGTGGTTCCTGCGCGGCCGCTCGCAGGCCTCGGCCGTCTTCACGGTCGCCGCCTATGGGCTCCTGCCGAGCGGCCTCGGCAACCTGGTCGAGGCCGTCGCCGTCTTCTTGCGCGGCTCCATCCCGGCGCAGGCCAGCTCGTTCACGCCGCGCACTCTGGCCGCGCTGGCGGAGGCGTTCGGCGCCCATCTGCAAGAGCCGCTCACTAAGCTGCTCTCTGCGATCGATGTCTTCGACCTCTGGGGCGCCGTCATGCTCGCCTTTGGCCTCACGGCCGCGGCCCAGCTGCCCGTGCGCCGCGCGCTGGTCGGGACTCTGCTTGGCTGGCTGTGCTACCGACTCGTTCGATTCGTCGCTTTGGGAGGCTAGACGTGAACGCTCCGCATCTCTTCGTGGTCGCGCTGCTCTTGCTCTCGTCGCTGCCCGTGCTGGCGCAAGCCACGCCGGAGGCCGCGAGGCCCGCCCCGCCGCCGGCCGTCTGGGCCGCGGGCACGCCCATCACCATCGAGCAGGCCGTCGCCATGGCCGTCGAGCAGGATCCGGTCTTCCTGACCCAGTCGCTGCAGGCGCGCGCGGCGGCCGAGGACGTGAACACGGCCAAGGGCAACATCCTGCCCAACTTGAACTTCAACGCCTCTTACGGACGGACGCGCGTCGGCGGCGGTGAGTTCCTCGGACAGTTCACCGCCCAAGGCGTCACCGTCACCGAGACCAACCCGGTGCAGATCTATCCGACGTACGTCGCGGGCCTGACGCTGACCCAGCTCCTTTACGACGGCGGCAAATGGTGGAACAGCATCGCCGCCACGGAGAAGGCGCTCATCAGCGCGCAAGAATTGGCAGAGGAGCAGAAGCTCTTGACGGCGTTCACCGCGCGGCAGAAATTCTACGAGCTGGTGCGGGCGCAGCGCACGCTCGAGGTCCTCAAAGCCGCAGGCGATCGCAGCCGCCAGCAGGCCGATTGGACGCAGCGGCTCTACGAGGGCGGCAGGTCCACCCAGGCCGACGTCTACGCCGCGCGCGCCAACCGCGACAACGACGAGGTCAATCGCCTCACGCAGGAGGCGCAGGTCGAGCAGGCCCGCCTGGACCTCGCCATCGCCATCGGCCGCGACCCCGCGCAGCCGCTCCTGGTCGCCGATCCGCCGAACCTCTCGGAGGACCCGAGCGCGCCACCCGCGGCGCTCCAATCGGTGGAGGTGGCGCTCGCCAGGCGGCCGAGCCTGCGCTCGCTCAAGGCCACCATCGAGCAGATGAACAAGCTGGTCGAGGTGGCCGAGGGCGACTACCTGCCCGTCGTCTCCCTGAACGGCCAATATCTGCGCGCCACCCGCACGCTGGATGACTTCACCAAATCGCCGGACCAGGCCAATACGCTCTCGGCCTCGTTGAACCTGCGCTGGAACCTCTTCGGCGGCTTCCAGACCCGCGCCAACGTCTCCAAGGCGCGCGTCCAGGTGGAGATCGCCCAGGTCGCGTATCAGTCGGGCCGGCGCAACGTGGCCACGGACGTGGGGCGCGCGGTCGCCGTCTGGGCCTCGGCGCGCACGCGGGCGCTGGTCGCAAAACAGCTCGAGGAGAACGCCAACAAGGGGCTGCAGCTGGCCAAGGCGCGGCAAGAGGTTGGCGTCGGCACCCAGCTGGAGGTGCGCGACGCAGAGCTGAAAGTGACCCAGTCGCAGCTCTCGCGGGTGGGTGCGCTGGTCGATGGCCGGCAGGCCCAGGCGGCTTTCCGCCGCGCCACTGGTGAGATTTGAAATACCGGGCGGCCGGTCTTCGTGATTGCAGCGCCATGACAATGGACGGAGCTCTTCGATGACCACTGGTCGCTGGATTTTTGCAGCTCTGATCCTGGCTGGCGCAGGCGCCGCGACCTGGCAGGGTCTGAAGCCCAAGCCCCCGCCCGCGGCCGAGATCAGCACGGCCGTGGTCAAGAAGGGCAGCATCACCCGCACGGTGACCGCGGCCGGACATCTCCAAGCCGTGCTGACGGTGAAGGTCAGCTCGAACATCTCGGGCGATCTGCTTTCACTCAACGTGAAAGAGGGCGACCGGGTGAAGAAGGGCACCGTCCTCGGGCAGATCGACAAGCACTTGTATGAAGCGCAGCAATACCAGCTGCGCGCGGGCGTGGCGCAGGCCAGGGCCACGGCGCAGCAGAGCGAAGTGGCCATCGGCGCGTACAAGAACACGCTCGAGCGCACCAAGAAGCTGGTCGCGCAGGGCCTCGTCAGCTCGGCGGAGGCGGAGAAGGCAGAGACCGACTTGAAGGTCGAGCAGGAGCGCCTCTCGGCCGCCAAGCAGCAGATCGCCGCCAACATCGGCCAGCTGCAGCAGGCCAGCTACAACGCCAGCCGCGCGACGCTGGTCTCGCCCATGGACGGCACGATCCTGGAGCTGGACCACAAGGTCGGCGAGCGCATCCGCGGCTCCGACTTCAGCGAGGACGTCGTGCTGCTGATGGGCGGGCTCACCGACATCGAGGTCAAGGCCGAGGTGGGCGAGCACGAGGTCGTCGCCATCCACGACGGCGACCCCACCACCGTTGACATCGACGCCTTTCCCGACCGGCAGTTCAAGGGCCGCGTCACGGCCATCGCCAAGAACGCGCAGATCAAGAACCCCGGCACCGACGCCGAGGTGACGACCTTCTTCGTCCGCGTGGCGCTGCTCGACCCGCCGGAGGGCGCGCTGCCCGGCATGTCGAGCGCCGTCAGCATCTCGACCGCCACGCACGAGAACGCGGTGACCGTGCCCATCCAGTCGGTGACCTCGCGCGAGCCGAAGGGGAAGGGCGGCGAGAAGGGCCTGGGTCGCGAGGGATCGCTGCGCGCCGCCGGAGCCGAGCCCAAGCCGAATGAAGCGCAGGCGCTCGCCGCCACCGGCAAGCCAAAGCCCGTCAAGGTCGTCTTCGTCGTCAAGGACGGCAAGGCCGAGATGCGCGAAGTGCACACCGGCCTCGCCAGCCGCACCGACATCGAGGTGCTCGACGGCCTGAACGAGGGCGAGACCATCGTCGACGGCCCGTACCGCACGCTCGCCCGCGAACTCCAGGACGGCGCCAACGTCAAGGTCGCCAAGCCCGGCGACGGCAAGTCGGGCACCTCCGCCGACAAGCCGAACGGCGGGCGAAGCTAGTGGCGCTCATCGAGCTCGACCACATCGTCAAGACCTACGACCTGGGGCTCGAGAAGGTCCACGCCCTCAAGGACATCCACTTCAACATCGACCGCGGCGAGTTCGTGGCCATCGTCGGCCAGTCCGGCTCGGGCAAATCGACGCTGATGAACATCATCGGCTGCCTCGATGTGCCCACCGCGGGAACTTATCGATTGTCGAATCGCGACGTCGGCACCCTCAGCGACGACGAGCTGGCCGATGTGCGAAATTTGGAAATTGGCTTCGTTTTTCAAAGCTTCCATTTGTTGCCGAGAGCGTCCGCCTTGGAGAACGTCGAGCTGCCGCTCATCTACCGTGGCATCTCCGCGAAAGAGCGGCGCGAACGGGCCCAGCAGGCGCTGGCGCAGGTGAGCCTGGAGGACCGCATGAAGCACCGCCCGGCCGAGCTGTCGGGCGGCCAGAAGCAGCGCGTGGCCATCGCGCGCGCGCTGGTGACGCAGCCCTCTTTGCTGCTCGCCGACGAGCCCACCGGAAACCTCGACTCGGCGACCGGCGAGGAGATCGTGCGCCTCTTCTTCCAGCTCCACGCGCTCGGCAACACCATCATCCTCGTCACCCACGAGCCCAAGCTCGCGGCCCGCTGCCCCCGCGCCGTGCGCATCGTCGATGGCCTCGTCGTCGCGGACGGACCTGGCAGCGCGGTCTCGGAGTGGAATCAGATCGCCCCCAAGCCCGCCGCTCTGCCCGAGACGCGCCCGTGAGCGAGAGCGCGCTGCCGGCGCTGCGGGCCGTCCCGGCCAAGATGGTGCGCGGCGGCTCGTTCTGGCACTCGGTGCGCCGCTTCTTCGCCGAGCTGCGCGATGCGCTGGCGCAAGGGGTCTTCTCGCTCTTCGCGCACAAGCTGCGGGCAGCGCTGACCATCTCCGGCATCGCCATCGGCGTCGGGACCGTCATCGGCATCGCCGCCATCACCGCGGGGCTCGACACCTCGTTTGCGGCTCAGCTCGCCTCGCTCGGCCCGAGCACGCTCTACGTCTCGCCCCGCCCCTGGATCATCAACGGCGATTGGTGGAAGTACCGAAACCGCCCCGTGGTCGGGGTCACCGATCTGCGCGCCATCCAGGCCTTCGCGCGGCTTCCGGTCACCGTCGCGCCCATGGCGTTCACGCAATCGACGCTCAACGCCGGGGGCCTCGATCTGAAGAACGTCAACATCCGCGGCACCACCGAGCCCTACCTCGAGTCAGGCGGCTGGTCGATGAAGCGCGGCCGCTTCCTCAGCGCCATCGATCAAGAGCTCGGCACCGACGTCTGCGTCATCGGCGCCGACGTGGAGGACGCGCTCTTCCGCGGCCGCGACCCGGTGGGCGAGAAGCTGAAAGTCGGCCCCAGCATCCGCTGCACCATCATCGGCTCGTTCGTGCGCAAAGGGCAGGCGTTCGGCCAGTCGCAGGACTCGACGGCGACGGTGCCGCTCTCGACCTTCCAGCGCGCGTTCGGCGGCAAGCGCGGCCTGACGCTCGCGGTGGTGGCCCCCGTGGACAAGGTCCGCGAGACCGAGGACGAGGTGACCGCGGTGATCCGCACCTCGCGCCGCCTGCGGCCCGACGAGCCCGACAACTTCGCCGTCAATCGACAAGACAAGATTTTGGAAAATTACCAACAGACGACCATGGCGCTGAAGCTGGTCGCGGGCCTCATCGGCGTCATCACCCTGATCGTCGGCGGGATCGGCATCATGAACATCCTGCTCGTCTCGGTGAAAGAGCGGACGCGCGAGATCGGCGTGCGCCGCGCGCTCGGCGCCAGGCGCTTGACCATCCTTTTGCAGTTTCTTTGCGAGGCCGTCCTGGTGAGCGCGGTGGGCGGCATCGTCGGCACCGCCATCGGCCTTGGCGCGGCCCAGATCGCTGCCATCTTGACGCCCCTGTCGGCGGCGGCGTCGCCTGGGGTGGTGCTGCTCGGCTTTGGCTTCTCGGCGGGCACCGGCTTGCTCTTTGGCATCTGGCCCGCCTGGAGCGCGGCCGCGCTGCATCCGATCGAGGCGCTTCGCTATGAGTGAGGCGGTGCAAAGGCTATCGGCTGTCGGCCACCGGCCATCGGCTTTGCACCGGGCCGTGCAGTTTGCTCGCGCGCGCCTCGACGATTTTTTGCTCTCGACGACGGCGCTCTACGCGCACCCTCTGCGGTCGGCGCTGACCCTGCTTGGCATCGTCATCGGCGTCTTCACCGTGGTGGCGATGATGGCGCTCACGACGGGATTGCAAAACTCGATCAACAAGGGCCTCGGCGGCCTCGGCGCCGATGTCTTCCAGTTCCAGCGCTACCCGGCCGTGCAGTTCGGCACCCTCGACCCGGCCATCATGCGGCGCAAGAAGTTGACGCTGCAGCAAGCGCTGCAGCTGCGCGACCAGCTTCCGCAGGCGAAGAACGTCGGCGCCGAGGTCTGGGAAGGCGGCAAGACCGCCTATGCCGGCGAAGGCAACATCGCCAACGGCATCCAGGTGGCCGGCGGCACCGCCGAGTTCCTCGGCAACAACGGCATGTACATCGCGTCGGGCCGCGAGTTCACCGACGCCGAGGCGATGAGCGCCGCCCGCAGCGCGATCATCGGCGCTTCGGTCGCGGACAGCCTCTTCCCCGGGCAGGACGCGGTGGGCAAGAAGTTCCGGCTCGGCCGCCTCGAGCTGAACGTCATCGGCACCATCGAGCGGCAGGGCGGAAACCCCATCGGCGGCCCCAGCGCCGATTCGCAGCTCGCCATCCCCATCGGCCTCTTCTTCGAGCTCTACGGCACCGGCCACTCGATCGGCATCTCGGTGATGAGCCGCGGCGGCGAGGACCTCCACCGCCTGCAAGACCAGGCCACAGCGGCGCTCCGGCGCGTGCGCGGGCTCACCAACGCCGACGACAACGACTTCGACGTCTTCTCCAACGAGTCATTGCACGAGATCTTCGACCAGCTCGCCGGCACCGTCAGCGCGGCCACGCTCGCCATCTGCGCGCTCTCGCTCTTGGTCGGCGGCATCGGCGTCATGAACATCATGTTGGTGGCGGTCGCCGAGCGGACCCGCGAGATCGGCCTGCGCCGCGCACTCGGCGCCCGCCGCGCGCGCATCCTCTTGCAGTTCGTCATCGAGGCCGTCCTCCTCGCGCTCTTCGGCGGCTGCATCGGCATCGCGCTCGGCTACGGCGCCGCCTGGCTGGTCGAGTTCGCCGCCGGCTTCCCGGCCGAGGTCCCCGTCTGGGCCGTCGTGCTCGGCCTCTCGGTCAGCTCCGGCATCGGCCTGATCTTCGGCATCTACCCGGCAGTGCGCGCGGCCCGACTCGATCCTGCCGTCGGGTTGCGGAGCGAGTGAGCAGCCGCATGTTCGCGCCCTTCGCGGTGAAGGCTTTTTGTTAGGCTGCCGCCGTGCAAATCTGGAACCCCGCCGCCCTCCGCAAGTTCGCCCGCGCGCGGGCTGATGACTTCCTGCTCTCGACCGGCGCTCTCACCGCACATCCGCTGCGGTCCGCATTGACGCTGCTCGGGATCGTCATCGGCGTCTTCACCGTGGTGGCGATGATGGGCCTCTCCACGGGGCTGCGGAACTCGATCAACCGCGGCATGGGCGCGCTCGGGGCCAATACGTTTCAGATCACGCGCACGCCGCCGCTCCACTTCGGGCCGCTCGATCCGTCGATCTGGCGGCGCAAGAACTTCACGCTGCAGATGGCGATGCAGCTGCGCGACGCGCTGCCTCAAGCACAGCAAGTGGGGCCAGACGTCAGCACCGGCGGCCGCCTGGCCGAGAGCCGCTACGGCAAGGCCCAGCCCGTCAACGTCACGGGCGGCACGCCGGAGGCGTTCTCGAACTACAACATGCCGCTCGGCAGCGGCCGCATCTTCAGCGAGGGCGAGGCGCTCGGCGGCACGCGCGTGGCCGTGCTCGGCGCCAGCGTGGCCGACGCGCTCTTCCCCAATCGCAGCCCCATCGGCGAGCGCGTCAAGCTCGGCCGGATGTCGGTCGAGATCATCGGCGTCCTCGAGCGCCAGGGCGGCTCGCCGTTTGGCTTCACGCCCGACAGCCAGATGGTCGTGCCCATCTCCATCTTCTCGGAGATCTACGGCGGCGGCCGCAGCATCGACATCAGCATCATGGCCCGCTCGTCCGACGATCTGAAGAAGCTGCAGGACGCGGCCATCGCCAGCTTCCGCCGCATCCGCGGCTTGCGCGCCGACGACGCCGACGACTTCGAGATCTTCTCCAACGACTCGCTGCGCGATACGTTCGATCAGCTGGCCGGCTCGGTCAGCGCCTTCACCCTCGGCGTTTGCGCGCTCTCGCTCTTGGTCGGCGGGATCGGCGTCATGAACATCATGCTGGTGGCGGTCGCCGAGCGGACCCGCGAGATCGGCCTGCGCAAGGCCCTCGGCGCGCGCAAGTCGCGCATCCTCATCCAGTTCATCATCGAGGCGGTGCTGCTCTCGCTCTGCGGCGGCCTGATCGGCATCGTCCTCGGCTACGGGGCGGCGTGGCTGGCCGACTTCGCCTTCAACTTGCCCGCGGAGGTGCCGGCCTGGGCGGTCCTGCTCGGCCTGGGCACGAGCTGCAGCATCGGCCTGCTCTTTGGCATCTACCCCGCGGCCAGGGCGGCGAGGCTTGATCCGGCAGTGGCGATCCGCAGCGGCGAGTGACGACCCAAGAAGGCCAGGCCCGGGGCGTCTTCAGGGAACAGTCAGGGTGGATGCGCCGCTGCAGGCGCCGTCCTTGAACGTCACGCCGTAGGTCCCGGCGGCGCTGGGCGCGGTCCACTGCCACACCGACGAGGTCGCGAGCGCGTCCGGAACCTGGTGCAGCTCGCCCCCCTGCGGCGCGGAGGCGACCAGCGAGGCGCCGGTCGGGTCGGACGCGGTTCCGGACACGGTCACCTTGATGCTCCCGCCGGGCGCCACGGACGCGGTCAGGGGTACGACGCTGATGACACAGGGCGCACTCGGGCCGCCGCAGCCTGCGAGCAGCATCCATCCGAGCAGCGACGAAAGCGACCAGTGCATTTGTGACCTCGGGGCCGCGGCAGCTTGCCCGCGGCGTACGCGCGCAGCAAGACTTTCCCTCGACGCGGTCGGCCACCGGCCGCACACTGCCAGCGTGCCCCCGGAGCGCAGCCCGTTGCCCTTCTTGCCCGCCGTCGCGCGCGGCCTGCGCCGCCGCTGTCCTCGCTGTGGCGTCGGGCCGCTCTACGCAGGGTTCGGCAAGGAGCTGGAGCGCTGCTCGTCCTGCGCGCTGGCCTTCGACTGGTACAGCGGCGAGGTGGTCGGCTTCCTCTACTTGAGCACCGCCTTCATCACCGGCCTGTTCGTCATCGCCATGCTGCTCTGGCGGCCCTCGAACCTCTGGCTCGGGCGCGCCATCATCGTGCCGCTCGGGCTGGTCGCGTACATCGCCACGACTCCTTTTCGCAAAGGGGCCGCGCTCGGCTTGAAGGTGGCGATTGACGAGCGAACCACTTAGCCCAGAGCGCGGGCCTCGACCGAGACAAGGCGCGCGCCCTCGACCGTCAGCTCCAGGTAGCCCTCGTGGCCGCGCTCGGTTGACGAGCCGGCGCAGAGGATGCGCGGGCGATCTGCCGCCGCGGGCAGGTCGAAGCGGTCGTGCACGTGGCCGCAGAGCACGGCCTGTGCGCCTCCCTCGGCGCAGGCGCGCAAGAAGTCGCCTGCGCCGCGGAGGCCGTGCCAGGGCCAGTCGGCGCGTCCCGTGCGCACGCGCGGCGCGTGGTGGGTCGCCACCAGCGCGCAGCGGGAGCGCACCTCGGGGTGGGCGAGGAGGCCGCGCAGGGCAGGGACGACCGCCGGCGAGATGGCGCCGTACGCCAGCACCGGCCAGCTCGGGACGGGCGCGCTCTCGAGCAGCAAGATCGCCACGCCGTCGAGGAGCCGCACGCGGATGGGGCCGGGCAGGTCGCTCTGCGTCTGCTCGGGAAAGTGGCGCTCCCAGAGCCGCGGGCCGCGCCAGTAGTAGCGATCGTGGTTGCCGGGCAGCGCGGTGAAGCGCGCGCGATCCGAGGCGAGCGGGCCGAGCGCGCGGCGGGCGAGGGCGAACTCTTCCTCGTGGCCGAGCTGGGTGAAGTCGCCGGTGCAGATTGCATGGGCTCCCATGCTTTCTGCGCGCGCGGCCAGCGCCGCCAGCGTGGCGGCCGCGCCGTCGTAGTCCCGTCCGCGGCCCTTCCAGAGCTCGACGGTGGCCAGCGCCCGCAGCGGCCCGAGCGCGCGCAGCGAGCGGGTGCGCCAGTCGGGGAGCTGCACGTGGACGTCCGAGAAATGGACCAGCTTCACGGCTTCTCCGCCACCGCCAGCAAGGCCAGCCCTCCGAGCGCCTCATCGACGCGCAGGACGCGCAGTCCAGCTTCCTCGAGCACCGCGCGGAGCGAGGCCACCGAGTACCTGCCGTACGCCGCGCTCATCGTGTGCCAGCACGCCGCCGTCAGCGCCCAGCGCGGCGTCGGCAGCGCCCGGAGCAGGCCCAGCGCGGTCGCGCGCAGTCCAGCCTGGGGCTCGAGCAGCACCACGCGGCCTCCCTGGCGCAGGCAGCGCGCCACCTCGGCGAGCGCGCGCTTCGGGTCGGGCAAGAGGTACAGGACGCTGTGCGTGGTGGCAGCATCGAGCGAGCCCGAGCGCACCGGCAGCGCGGTCCCATCGGCGCAGAGCAAGGACAGGCGAGAGTCGCGCAGGTGCGCCCGCCGCAGCATCGGCTTGGCGATGTCGAGGCCCACCGCGCCCGCGCCCACCGCGTCGCGCAGGTGCGAGGTCGAGTTGCCCGGCCCGCAGCCCAGATCGAGCACCAGGCGAGCGCTCGGCGGCAGCTCGCGGGTCATGGCCGCGCAGTGGCGCTCCCAGACGGGGTGGCGCGTGAGCAGTTCGTAGGGAAGGGCGGCGGCGTTGAAGACGAGGCTGGACCTGAACACGGGGCCTGCATAGCAGGAAAGGGCGCGGCCGGCGTCAAAGCGGCCTGCGACGGGCCCCTCCGCTGTTTGCCGCTGGAAATCCGGTCGTGTTCGAGGCACCCTGTCGCGGGTCCCGATGTGGAGGACGATGCAGCTGGTGCGGCGACAATGGCGGTTCCTGCTCGGCGCCGGGGCGTCGGCGCTGCTGCACGTGGCGCTGGTGCTGCTCCTGGCCCGCGTCCGCCCGGCGCCGCAGTGGAACGCGCCGAGCCAGTCGCCTGCCATCGAGGTGGTGCTCAGCGAGGCTCCGGAAAAGCACGTCGCGCCGGTGGTCGAGAAGTCCGCACAGAAAGCGTCGCCCAGGATCCGTGCGCGCCCGCCAAAATCGCGCCCGACCGCGCCCCAGGCGGTCGCCAGCGCACGAGCCCCTGCGGCACCGGCCAGCCCCGCGGCTCCCTCGGTCCCCGAGACCGCGGGATCGCCTGCGTGGTCGGACACCTGGCGTGCCAGCGAAGGCCTGGCGGTCGCGCCCCCCTCGGCGACCGGAAAGCCTGGCCTTGGCCTCGTCCTCAACAGGCCGGGCGACGCGCTTGGCATCGCCGAGGCGCAGCCCGAGGCGCTCCCGCACGCGGACCCCATCGCCCCCGAGAGCTCGCAGGTCGCCAAGCAGCGCATCGCCGGCCGAATCGACGGGTTCGTGCGCGCCGCCAAGGCCTACGCCCGCGCCGAGCTGACCGACGTCTATTGGCGAAACTTGAAGGACAAGCTCGAGAACGGCTTCGAGGTGCCCTTCGAGATTCGCGACCAGCGCAACTCCGGCTCGGCGATGGTCAAGCTCGCCGACCGGCACACGCGCGACGCAGCGGCCTACGGCAAGAGCGGCAACCCGTTCGCCGGCGACCCGAGCGGGCCGGGCGCGCCGCGCTCGCTCGGCGGCGACACGCTGGCGCTCGGCCTCGAGCAGCGCGGCATCTCGCAGGCCACCCTGGCGACCGAGATGTTCATGCGCCAGGTGGGCACGGCGTCGGGCAGCTTGCTCATCGCCCGCGTGCTCATCTCGCAGCGCGAGGACGGCAAGGTCGCCGATGTCGCCCTCGCCGACTCGAGCGGCAACGTCGCCTACGACACCATGGCGCTCAAGAAGGCGCGGCTGCTGCTCGGCGACGAGCTGAAGACGCTCGGCCCGCTGCCGCCGGAAGGCCGCCGCTCGCTCTGGGCTTTCGAGACCGACTTCCACCGGATGCTGCCGCTGGCCGGCTGCGCGCTCGACGCCTACTTCGTCCCCCGCGACTGCGTGCTGCCGCTGCAGGCCAAGGCGCGCTCGCGGGTCCGCCTGGAAGCGATTTATTAGGTTAGAAGGAGCCCATGGGCCTCCTCGACAAGATCAAGCCGCAAGCGCCGCAAGTCCGCCCCATCGACATGGGGTTCGACGACGCGAGCACGCTGCGCATCCGCTGGGACGACGGAGTCGAGAGCACCTTCGCCCCCCGCTGGCTGCGCGCTCGCTGCCCCTGCGCCGGCTGCGTCGAGGAGTGGACCGGCAAGCGCACCGTGGGCGAGGCGCAGGTGGACCCTTCCGTCCACTCGATGGGCATGGTCGCCGTCGGCAACTACGCCATCCAGATCAACTGGAGCGACGGGCACACCACCGGAATCTACAGCTGGGACTACCTGCTCAAGCTGCGCGTCGAGCAGGCCGCCTAGAACGCCGAAGCATCTGTTCGCCGTTTCCAACAAGCCGCGCCGGACCGCCCGACTGAATGAGCGCTCATTCAATCGCGCTTGACCCCCTGCGTCAGGGTCGCTATACCGCGCGGGCCGTCACTTCCCCGAGGAGAGAGCATGGCAAAGGCACGCCCTGGGCGCCGCGTCGCCATCGTCGCCGGTCTCCGGACCCCCTTCGTCAAGTCGGGCACGGTCTTCAAGGACCTGACCGCGCTGGAGCTGGGGCGGCAGGTCGTCGCCGAGCTCTTGATGCGCACCGAGCTTCAGCCGGCGGAGGTGGACTCCATCGTCTTCGGCGCCGTCATCCCGAGCATCCAGGCGCCGAACCTCGCCCGCGAGGTGGCGCTGCTCACCCAGCTTCCCAAGCGGGTGGAGGGCTACTCGGTCTCGCGCGCGTGCGCGACGTCATTGCAGGCGCTCACCTCGGCGGCCGACTCCATCGCGCTCGGAGAAGCCGACGTGGTCATCGCCGGCGGGGCCGAGTGCCTCTCGGACGTTCCCATCAGCTACTCGCGGCCCGTCGCGCAGGCCGTGGTCAACGCGGCCAAGGGCAAGACCGTCGTCGACAAGCTGCGCTCGTTTGCAAATGTCTCCGCCAAGGATCTGCTCCCGGTGCCCCCGGCCATCGCCGAGTACTCGACGGGCATGACCATGGGCGAGTCGGCCGAGAAGATGGCCAAGGAGAACGGCATCTCGCGGGAGGCGCAGGACGCCTTCGCGCACCGCTCGCACACCAAGGCCGCCAAGGCGTGGGCCGACGGCACCTTCGCAAAAGAAGTGATGCGCGTCCTGGTGCCGCCGAAATTCGATAACGCCGTTAGCGAAGACAACACCGTCCGCAAGGATTCGCAGCTCGAGGGATATGCGAAGTTGAAGCCGGTCTTCGATCGCAAGTACGGGTCGATCACCGCCGGCAACGCCTCGCCCCTGACCGACGGCGCCGCGGCGCTCATCGTCATGAGCGAGGAGAAGGCCAAGGCGCTCGGGATGAAGCCGCTCGGCTACTTGCGCGCGTATGCCTACGCCGCGGTGGACCCGAACTGGCAGCTCCTGCAGGCGCCGGCGTTCAGCGTGCCCAAGGTGTTGAAGCGCGCGGGCATGACGCTGGCCGACATCGATCTGGTCGAAATCCACGAGGCCTTCGCGGCGCAGGTGTTATCGAATTTGCAAGCGTTCGCCTCGAAGAAGTTTGCCGACGAGCACCTCGGCGGCGCTCCGCCCATCGGCGAGGTCTCCGACCAGAAGCTGAACCCGAACGGCGGCTCGCTCAGCCTGGGCCACCCGTTTGGCGCCACCGGCGCGCGCTTGATCCACCAAGCGCTGCGCGAGCTGCACGCGAGCGGGAAGAACACGGCGCTGTTGTCGATCTGCGCGGCCGGAGGCCTCGGCGGCGCCTGCATCCTGGAGCGTGAGTGATGGCTGAGACAAGAGCTTCCGACAAGCCTGGGACGTTCAAGCTCGACCTCGGAGCGGACGGCGTGGCCGTCGTCTTCATCGACGTGCCAGGCGAGCCGGTCAACACGTTGCGGGCCGAGTTCGGCGACGAGTTCGCCGCCATCGCCCAGCGCATCGAGAGCGACCCTGCGATCAAGGCGGTGGTCATCACCAGCGGCAAGCCCGAGGGCTTCATCGCCGGCGCCGATGTGCAGATGCTGCGGGCGGTGAAGAGCGCCGCCGAGGCGACCGCCCTCTCGCGCGGCGGCCAGCAGTCGCTCGACAGGCTCGAGGCCATCGGCAAGAAGAAGCCGGTGGTCGCCGCCATCCACGGGCCCGCGCTCGGCGGCGGGCTGGAGCTGGCGCTGGCGTGCACTTATCGAATCTGCACTGACGACAAGAAGACGCAGCTCGGATTGCCTGAGGTCCAGCTCGGCCTCTTGCCCGGCGCGGGCGGAACGTATCGACTGCCGGCGCTGATCGGCATCGCCCACGCGCTCGACATCATCCTGGCCGGCAAGTCGGTCAAGCCGAAGAAGGCGCAGAAGCTCGGCATCGTCGACGAGGTGGTGCCGCGGCCCATCTTGCTCGAGGTCGCCAAGAGGCGCGCCGCCGAGCTGGCCAACGGGACCTTGGTGCCGCAGCGCTCGCGCCTGGATCTGAAGGGCGGGCTACCGAAGATCCTGCGTGAGATGGCCGACGCCGAGGTGCTGCAGGCCGTGGCGCTGGAAGAGAATCCGATCGGCCGGCGCATCTTGTTTCAGCAAGCCAAGAAGGCCTTGCTGTCGAAAACCAAGGGCAAGTACCCGGCTCCTGAGAGAGCGCTCGAGGCCGTCCGCATCGGCGTCGAGGAGGGCCGCCAGGCGGGCTTGTTGGCCGAGGCCGAGCGCTTTGGCGAGCTGGTCGTCAGCGACGTCTCCAAGCGGCTCACCGAGATCTTCTTTGCCACCACCGCGCTCAAGAGAGACCTCGGCGTGGACGAGAAGGGCGTCAAGCCCGCCAAGGTGCAGAGCGTGGCCATGCTCGGCGCGGGCCTGATGGGCGCGGGCATTGCCTACGTGACGGTCGAAGCGGGAATTCCGGTGCGCTTGAAAGACAAGGACGACGCGGGGCTCCTGCGCGGGTTCAAGCAGGTGAACGGCCTGCTCGACGAGGCGGCAAAGCGGCGCCGCATCACCCGGCGCGAGCGCGACGAGAAGCTGGGCCTCGTCACCGGCACCACCGATTTCTCCGGCATGAAGAACGCCGACGTCATCATCGAGGCCGTCTTCGAGGACCTGAAGCTCAAGCAGGCCACGGTGAAGGACGTCGAGCGCGAGTGCTCGGAGAAGGCCATCTTCGCCAGCAACACCAGCTCGATCCCGATCGGGAAGATCGCGGAAGGCGCTGCGCGGCCCGAGAACGTCGTCGGCATGCACTTCTTCTCGCCGGTCAACAAGATGCCGCTGCTGGAGATCATCCGCGCGCCCAAGACCTCGGCGCAGACCGTGGCCACCGTGGTGGCGCTGGGCAAGAAGATCGGCAAGACCGTCATCGTGGTGAACGACGGGGTCGGCTTCTACACCAGCCGCATCCTGGCGCCGTACATGAATGAGGCGTCATTCATCCTCACCGAAGGCGCGGCCATCGAGGACCTCGACCGCGCGCTGGTGGACTTCGGCTTCCCGGTCGGCCCCGTGACGCTGCTCGACGAGGTGGGCATCGACGTCGGCGCCAAGGTCGGCAAGATCATGCACGACGCCTTCGGCGACCGCCTCTCGCCGCCGGGCTCGTTCGACAAGATCCTGGCCGACGGCCGCATGGGCCGGAAGAACAAGAAGGGCTTCTACGTCTATGGCGACGAGAAGCAGAAGGGCCAGAAGGTCGTCGACAAGTCCGTGTACGAGCTGTTGCCGAACGGCCACAAGCGCACGCCGCTCAACGCGCAGGAGGCGGCCGAGCGCTGCGTCTTGCAGATGGTCAACGAGGCCGCGCTCTGCCTGGGCGAGGGCATCCTCCGCTCCCCGCGCGACGGCGACATCGGCGCGGTCTTCGGCCTGGGATTCCCGCCCTTCCGCGGCGGCCCCTTCCGCTACGCGGACACGGTGGGAATTTCGCAAATCATCGAAAAGCTGCGCCGGTACCAGGACAAGTTTGGAATCCGCTTCACGCCCGCGCCGCTCCTGGTGGAGATGGCGGCGGGCGGGAAGAAGTTCTTTACCGAATAGGCAAACCGATTCGGCAATGGTCTTGCGGGGGAGTGGTACGAGGGGGCGGCAGCCCCCTTGTACAGCGCAGGCCGAAGGCCTGCGCCCCAGGACGATCGGCGTTCTAGAACTTGAACCAGACTCCCGCGCCCGCCGAGAACTGCTGCGTGTTGAACGGGGTGACGTTGTTGCCCGCGAGCGGGAAGTCGGCGGCGCCCTCGACGTAGATCGACAGCACCACCAGGTTGAAGCTGAGCCCCGCCGCGGCGCGCAGGCCGAAGGTCACGTCGCCGGGCTCGATGTGGATGGGCAAAGCGGCGCGCACGTACACGGGCAGGAGCGGCGGGCTGAGGGTGATGCCAGGGCCGACCGAAGTTCCGGTGCGGTGGCTGAAGGCGCTCGAGCCGGTGCCGGCGAAGCCCTCGCGGAGCTCAACATCGAAGCCGAGCAGGCTCGACGGATAGGCGCTCAGCATCAGATCGATCGCGGGCTGGAGTGAATCGGTAAAGCCGTAGGTCCCGTTGGAGGTGTGGGTGACGAGCGGGGCCTCGAGGCCTGCACGCAAGCCGATGGTGGCGTGCGCTGCCGAAGGGACCGCGAGGACGAGTGCTGCGAGCGAGGCGAGTGCGAGTCGTTGCACGGCGGATTCTCCTGCGCCCAAGAGGGCGGAAAGTGCTCCCAGAGATAGAACCCGCCGCGTGCAGAAACGAGCACGGGCCGGGCTCCCGCACCATAGCGAGGCCCGGCCCGTCGAGGCAGCCAGAGTTGCGGTTTACTGGTACTTCGTTCCGTTGAGGACTACGTAGCCGCAGGGCGAGTGCGTGTAGTGCAGGATGGCGAACCCTCCGGCGTTCGAGGAGGAGGCAGGCTTGTACTCGCCTTCCACCTCGAAGGTCTGGCCGGGCGCGAGCGGGATCTCCTGCGGCAGGCCGGTCGGGTCGATGCTCGACTTCACGTTCATCGCCAGCTCGACGTTCTTGGTGTCAACGATCTGCTGGTCGTAGACCCAGACGGTGTTCGAGATGGTGCCGTAGACGATCTCGTGGGTGCCGTTCCGCCCGTGCTGCAGCCCCTGGTACTTCGTCACCGTCACCACCGCTTGAATGGCGGTCACTCCAGCGGAGCGCTGGTCGCACGAGGTCGGCGGCGGGTTCACCGCGGGGCCGCCACCGCCGCCCCCGCCGCCCGAAGACGAGCCGCACTGGCCCGCCGTGCAGACGAGGCCCGCCCCGCACTGGCTGTCGGAGGTGCAGGCGCCGCAGGTGCCGCCGGCGAGGCACACCTGGCCGTTCGAGCACTGGGCGTTGCTCGTGCACTGCGGCGGCGCCGTCGTGGTGCAAACACCGCTCTTGCAGATCTGCCCGGTGTGGCAGTCGCTGTCCGACCTGCACTTGTGCTTCTTGGCGTCGGTGATGCTGCTGTCGTCGCTGGCGGTGTTTTCGCCGCCGCCGCAGGCGACGAGCAGAGGGGAAGAGAAGAGGGCAGCAAGGAGGAAGAGGCGGGATGCGCGCATGGGGCGACTTTCTAGAGGCGCGCGTCGCCAGCGTCGTCGGACAGATGACCGATGAAGGCCGCGCCTAGAGCCGTGGCCGCAGCTCTGCGAGCGAGGGCAGCACCGCGTCCTTCGCCGAGAGCAGCGGCGACTTCACCGGCCAGGCGATGCCGATCTGCGGGTCGTCCCAGCGGGCGCCGATCTCGTCGCCCGGCGCGTAGACGTCGGTGCACTTGTAGAGCACCTCGGCCTCGTCGCTGGTCACGCAGAAGCCGTGTAAGAACCCTGGGGGCACCCAGAGCTGGCGGAAGTTGTCCGCCGAGAGCAGCGCGCCCGCCCAGCGCCCGAAGGTCGGCGAGTGAGGCCTCGCGTCCACGGCGACGTCGAAGATCTCGCCGCGCACCGCGCGCACCAGCTTGCCCTGCGGCCGCGTGCGCTGCGCGTGCAGGCCTCGCAGCGTGCCGTGCTGCGAGCGCGAGTGGTTGTCCTGCACGAAGGGCAGCGTGAGGCCGGCCGCGCGGAACTTCTCCGAGTGGTACGTCTCGAGGAAGAACCCGCGCGGGTCGCGGTGCACGACCGCCTCGATCAGGAGCACCTCGGGCAGCTCTGTCGGGATGAACTTCATGGGCGGAAGATAGCCGAAGCGCCGTGTGGATCAGCGCTCGAAACGATAGCCGTGGCCGCGCACGGTGAGGATGTGGCGGGGCGCCTCCGGGTCCAGCTCGAGCTTGACGCGCAGCGAGCGGATGAAGTTGTCCACCGTGCGCGGGGTGCCCTCGTAGTCCGCGCCCCAGCAGCGCAGGAGGATGTCCTCGCGGCTCATGGCCCGCCCGCGCGACTCGAGGAAGAGCCGCAGCACCTTGAACTCCTGCGGCGTGACGTCCACAGGCGCGCCCTTGCGCAGCACCGTCTGCGAGCCCAGGTCCACCTCGATCTCGCCGAAGCGGTCCCGATCGGCGAGGCGCGGATCGAGCTTGGGCCGCCGGCGCAAGAGCGCCTCGACCCGCGCCAGCAGCTCGCCCAGGCCGAAGGGCTTGGTCAGGTAGTCGTCGGCGCCGAGCTTGAGGCCGAGGATCTTGTCGCCCTCCATCCCCTTGGCCGTCAGCATCAGCACCGCCGCCGTCGAGCCGGCCTCGCGCAGCTCCCGCAGCAGGTCGTAGCCGTTCCTCCCGGGTAGCATCACGTCGAGCAGCACCAGCTCGACCTCGGGCGCGAGCGCCAGGCGCAGGCCCTCGTCGCCGTCGTTCGCCATCCGCACCTCGTGGCCCTCCTTGCGCAGGTTGAGCTTGATGCCGAGGGCGATGGCGCGGTCGTCTTCGATGATGAGGATGGTCGCCAAGGTGTCCTCAGGCTGGGTAGGAATGAACGTTCATTCATGATCGCGGCTCGGCTGGCAACAGGACGCGAAACGTGCTCCCGGCGCCGACCTTGGACTCGAGCTCGATGCGGCCGCCATGGCCGGCGACGATGCGCTCGGCGATGGCGAGGCCGAGCCCCGTGCCCTCGGTGCTGCGCGAGAGCAGGTCGTCGGCGCGGTAGAAGCGCTCGAAGATGCGCTTGCGATCGGCGGGGCGCACGCCCGGGCCGTTGTCGGTCACCTCGATGGCCACTTCGCGCCCCGCGCGCCGCGCGTGCACGCGGATGTGCCGGCCCGCCGCGGGCGTGTACTTGACCGCGTTGTGGAGCAGGTTCAGCACCACCTGCGCCATGGCGTCCTTGTCCACCTCGACGCGGGGAAGCTCCGGGTCTACCTCAGCCTCGTACGTGGCGCCGAGCTGCTGGGCGCGGAAGGCGACGTCAACCGCGTCGAGCAGGGCGCCCACCTCGAGCGGCTGCTTCGCGAACGACCGGCGGCCCGACTCGAGCCGCGACCAGTCGAGCAGCTTCTCCACCAGGGTCGAGAGGCGCTCCGACTCCTGGGTCAATAGGTTCAGGCACTCCTGCACCTCGGGACCTTGCGCGCGCCCGCTCTGCAGCGTCTCGGCGAACAGGCGCACCGAGGTCAGCGGCGTGCGCAGCTCGTGCGAGATGTTGGCGACGAAGTCGGTCTTGAGCTGCGAGAGCTGGGCGCCCCGATAGAGCTCGCGCAGCGTCAGGCCAAAGCCGACCCCGATGCTGGTGTAGAGCAGGACCAGGAGGACGATGTAGAGCGTGCGGTTGCGAAAGGCCGCGGCCGCGACGGGATCATCGCCGGGCAGCTCGGCGGCGATGGCGAGCCCGTCGAGCGGCGGCCCGAGGGCGAGGCGGGCGACCCTGGTGGCGCGGCTGCCCGAGGGCGCCACCTCAGCGACGATGCGGCGCAGCGTGGGCAGGCCGGCGTCGCCCTCGCGCAGCGGGTGGAGGCGGAACTGCGCGCGCTCTCGCGGTCCCTGCCCAGCCGGCAGCTTCGCCAGCTCGCCGGGGAGCGCTTCCAGCTTCACGCGCACGGCGCCGATGCCGCGCAGGCCCTGCCGCTGCACGAGCACGAACAGCCCGAGCGCGGGCACGCCGCTCGCCGGGGCAAAGAGATGTCCGCCCGGCGGCAGCGCGGCGGCAGCCAAGAGTGAAGGCCCGAGCCCCAGCTGCTGGACGGCCTCGCCTGCGATCAAGTCGCCGAGCAGCGCATCGGTCTTCGAGGCCGGCACCCCCGGGTTCGAGTCGGCCTGCGCCCAGGCAGCCGCGGCGGCGCTACCGGCCACCTCGAGCCGCGCGTCCAGCTCGGCCTCGAGGGCGCGCAGCTTGGCTCCGTACTCGTCGGCGAGCCGCCGCTCGACGGCCGCGCGCTCGTTGGCCACCGCGACCACGCCAAAGGCCACCAGCGCGACGCTGGGCAAGAGCACGGCGCAGAGCAGCCAGACGAAGGCGCGGCGAAACTCGATCAGCTCGGAGGCGCGTCCCATCGCCATGCCGCGGTTGTAGCAAGAATTGCACTTTATCGACGCGCTGCCGGCGGTATCATCGGTCCATGGCCAGGCGGCGACAGGGCGGCAAGGTGAGCGTCGAGACCGTGGTCGAGCGGCCAGCGGGCCCGGTCGGCCTCGCGCTCGAGGCGGCGTCACGCGGCGACTTTCGCCAGGCGAGGAAGCTTGCCCGCTCCGCGCTCGCCGGCGCTCCCTCGGCGGACGCGGCTGCCAGGGCCCGGCAGGTCCTCGACGACACGCGGCCCGATCCCGCGGCGCTGCTCACCGCGCTCGCCGTCCTCGCCATCATCGCCGTCGCGGCCTGGGTCGCCCTCCAGCACCACTGAGCTGACGATGACCCGCAGAGACCCCCTCGCCGAGATCGTCTCCTACAACGCGCCGCTGCTCGCCTCCGCGCACCGCGTCGCCGCCGCCGAGGATGGGCGCGATCTGACGGCGGAGGCGCTCCGGCGCAAGCTGGAGGCCCTCGCGCGCTCTTCCTTCTCGTTCTTTCGCGGCACCTTCCACCTCCTCGCCAGGGACCTCTTGCAGGGCCGCGTCGCGCACGCCGCCACCAACGCGCCCGAGGCGCTGATCGTCGGCGATCTCCACCTGGAGAACTTCGGCGTCTATCGCGGAGCGAGCGGGGCGCTGGTCTTCGACGTCAACGACTTCGACGATGTCGGGTTTGGCCCGGTGGACCTCGACGTGAAGCGGCTCTGCGCCAGCGCGCTGCTCGTTCCGGGGCTCGCGCGCGACAAGGCGCTCGCCGCCGCCAAGGCCATTGCGCAGGGATGGGCCGAGGGGATCGGCAGGCTCGGGGGCCGCTTTCCCGTCGCCGCCTTCGACGAGGACAAGGCCGAGGGCGCCCTGCACTCGCTCTTCGCTCCTCACGGCAAGGCCGCGCCCGACAAGGGGCACAAGCACCTCGACGCCGGCGGCGATCCCCCGCGCCACGCCGCGGTAGCCGAGCCCTGGCGCAAGCTGGTCGACAAAGCGCTCGACGAATATCGAGCCGCGCTCGAGCAGCTCAAGGCGGTGCTGCCCGGCAAGACCTGGGAGGTGCTCGACGTCGCCTATCGCTTCAAGGGCACGGGGTCGCTCGGGCGGCTGCGCTTCTCGGCGCTGCTCGGCCATGGAGAGGAGCGGCGCCTGGTCGAGATCAAGGAGGCGCGGCAGTCGGCGCTCGACGAAGCGCGCGGCCTCGCGCCGGCCGGAGAGCGCGCCCGCATGCAGGCGGCGTCGATCCGGCGCTTGCAGGCCGACCCCTGGCCGCACGTGGCCGGCACCCACCTCGGCAGCGTGGCCGCGCTCGCGCGCAGCGTGCAGCCCGAGGAGGCCAAGCTCTCGTGCGAGGACCTGGCCCTGGCCCCGCAGAAGTTGTCGGCCTATGCCGCGCAGTGCGGCGAGGTCCTGGCCCGGCTCCACGTGCGGGAGAGCGCTCCGCTCCTGCTCTCGGCGGAGTGGGACCCCGGCAAGGCCGCCGACGAGGCGGTCAAGTTCGCGACCTCTTATGCCGAGGTGGTCGAAAGTGATTACAAAGCTTATTGCGCCTCGAGGGAGGCGGTCACCAAGAAGCTCGCTTTGTAATCAGCTCACAAGCGGTGGATCTGCATCATCGAGGCCCCGAACGTGGGCCGGTTCGGCGGCACCGCGCTGGCGATGACGATGGCTTCGCCACGCAGGGCCTCGCCTGCCCCGATGAGGATGTTCGACATGGTCGAGATCATCTCGTCGGTCGATTGAAACGGCTGCGGCACGCGGCGCGCGGTCACGCCCCAGTAGAGCGCCATGCGCCGATAGGCCTCGGGCGAAGCGGTGAACGCCACGATGCGCGCCTGCGGCCGGTACTCGGCCACCTGCCGCGCGGTCTCGCCGGTGCGCGTGTAGACCACGATGGTCCCGATGCCGAGCTGCCCCGCGGCCGCCGAGCACGCTTTTGCAACCGCAGTTGCAAAGGTGGATTCGCCGCGGTCGAGCGTGGGGTCTGGCAGGCTTTGATAGCGCGCGCTCCGCTCGACCTCTTCGATGATCTTCGCCATGGTCGAGACGGCCTCGACCGGGTACTCGCCGGTGGCCGTCTCGGCCGAGAGCATGACCGCGTCGGCGCCGTCGAGGATGGCGTTGGCGACGTCCGACACCTCGGCGCGCGTGGGCTGCGGCGAGTGGATCATCGACTCGAGCATCTGCGTGGCGACGATCGCGATCTTGCCGTGATAGTTGGTCCGCTCGATGGCCGTCTTTTGAATCAGCGGCACCCGCTCGAGCGGCAGCTCGACGCCGAGGTCGCCTCGGGCCACCATCACGCCGTCGGCCAGCTGCGCGATCTCGTCGATGCGATCGACGGCTTGCGGCTTCTCCAGCTTGGCGATGATGGGCGTGGTGCCCGCGTAGCGCTTCACCTGGCGGATGTCGTCGCCCGTGCGCACGAAGCTGAGCGCGACGAAGTCCACGCCGTGCGAGAGGCCAAAGAGCAGGTCCTCGATGTCCTTCTCGGTGAGCGCGGGCAGGCTGACGGCCGCGCCGGGCAGGTTGATGCCCTTGTGATCGGTGACGAGGCCGCCCACCACCACCCGGCAGCGCACTTCTTTCTTGCCGATCTTCGAGACCTCGAGGCGGATGGCGCCGTCGTTGATCAAGACCGGATCGCCGAGCGAAACGTCGTCGGGCAGCCCCTCGTACGAGCAGGGCAGGCGTCCTGGTCCGCTCACCGCGTCGGGGCCGACCGCCAGCGTCACCTCGCCGCCAGCCTTGAGCTGCAGCTTGCCGCCCTTGATCTTGCCGACGCGGATCTTTGGTCCCTGCAGGTCGAGCAGGAGGGCGATGGGTCGGCCCGCCACCTCGGCCGCGCGGCGCACATTGGCGATGGCGCGCGCGTGGTCGTCGTGGGTGCCGTGCGAGAAGTTCAGCCGGGCGACGTCCATCCCGGCGGCGACCAGCTTGCCCAGGACCGGCTCGTCGCGACAGGCCGGTCCCATGGTGCAGATGATCTTGGCCTTGCGCATTGGCCCACGAGCGTAGGGCCAGCGGCGGGGGCCCGCAACAACTGTCGTGCCGCAGAGGTGCCCGGGACGGCGTTCAGGCTCCCGGTCAGATCCGCCAGACCGGCGCGGGCGTCGAGGTGTGCGCGCTGCGAGCCTTCTCGGCGCTGTGCGCGCGGGTCAATTCGCTCGGGTTGATGCCCGACTGATCGAGCAGCGAGCGCGAGACCAGGATGGGCGCGCCCGCGTCCAAGGCCAGGGCGACCGAGTCCTGCGCGCGCGATTCGAGCTCGACCTTGCCTCGCTGGCCGGCGACGGTGACGTGGCCGAGGAAGACTTTTTCGCCGGTGAGCTGCTCGATGCTGGCGCGGGTGACGCGGCCGCCGAGCGCGGCGATGGAGGAGGCGGCCAGTTCGTTCGAGCGCGGCCGGTCGCCTCGCTCACCGTGCAAGCGGCGATCGAGGGCGGTTGCCTCGGCTGGGCCGATGGGCACGGGCAGGCGCCGCTCGCCGCCCTTTTCGCGCAGCACCAGCACGGCCTGGCCGTTGGCGCAGCGCGCGACCTCCTGGACCACGAGCTCGACCTGCTCGCCCGAGGCGACGTCGGCCAGCGGCGCGCGTGCCCGGTGGGCGACGACCTGCGATGTGGCCGCCGCCCCGCACGCGATCAAAAGTGCCCCGACCAACCAAGGGCTGACACCGGAACCCATCGACCACCTCCCCCGCCGCCCGATATCCAATGCAAGTCGAGGGCCGTTCGCTCGCCTGTTGAGTAGCGGGCGCCAGGGCGTGTCCGTAAACTCCGGACCGAGCCCGAGGGATGAGGACCAAGCAGCGCAAGGCACGAGGAGGGAGCCGTACTTTCTGTACGGCGACGACGAGCAACGCAGCGATGCGCCGGTCGTCGGCCCTCTGGTGACGGGAGGAGTTTGCGGACACGCCCTAGTATCTCTGCCCGGAAGTTCGTTCCCCTCCCAGGACGCGCACGGCGCGGCCCGGCCGGGAGTCCGGCCGTGGCGGAGGGGAGGCTCAGACAG
>JBBRMA010000076.1:0-24682 GCA_038231075.1 Myxococcales bacterium
ACTCAATGTCTGGCAGATAGGCAGCGGGCAGGCAGAGACCTGTCGCGCGGCTTCAGGGCTCACGACGCAAACTCTCAAGATGCGAGCGCAGCGAGCCACCTCTGTCGGGTGGGCGCCCGTGCCGCGCGGCAGGTCTCTGCCCGCCCGCGGCCGGTACCTCCGGCGCCTCTCTGCCTGGCATTACTGCTAGACCACCGCTAGACGCCTGCGAACCATTCGTATCCTAGATCTTCCCAGTAACCGC
This sequence comes from Myxococcales bacterium, assembly GCA_038231075.1. Lineage (GTDB taxonomy): Bacteria > Myxococcota > Myxococcia > Myxococcales > 40CM-4-68-19 > JBBRMA01. Next base: position 245 of record JBBRMA010000076.1, read on the forward strand.
CCGTCGCCTTCGGCATGAAGCGCACGTCGGTGACGTATTTGACCATCTTGTAGCCGAGCTTCACGGCCGAATAGAGGCGCACCGGAGCACCATATTCGGGCTCCAGGTCAGTGCCGTCTTTTCCGTAGGCAAGAATGGTTTGGGGGTGCATCGCGCTCTCGAGGTCCCAGCTCGAAGAGTAGCCCTGGTCGAAGGAGCGGAATTCGACGAAGGGAGCGCGCGGGTCTGCCCCGGCGATCCGGGCGATCTCCGAGAGACGCACGCCGTGCCAGCTCGCCACTGCGCTCCAGCCTTCGACGCAGTGGTGCCGCACACGCAGATCGGTGCGCGGCAACTTCTTCAAGTCGGCGAGGTGCAAATGCAGCCCGGTCTTCACCATCCCGCCTATCCGCAGCACCCAGCCGGCTGGGGCCACGGGTACTTCCTTGCTGATGTGATACGAGGGGAAATCTTCACCCTCAGTCAGCGCGCGCTCGGGTTCGGTGCGCGCCAGCCGGCGTCCCGAAAAGAGCGCGGCCTGCGCCTTGCCATTGAATCTCTCCATTGCGCCAGGGCGCCTTCGCTCGGGTTTTTCGCGTTGCACGCGAGCGCGCCGGCGCCCAAGACGATGAGCTCGCGCCGGCCGAGCTTAATCCTTTCCATGTGAGTGTCCTCCCGCCGTGATGTCGATGAGCGTGCGCGGATGCAGGGCCACGAGCACCACGTGGCCAAGCGTGAAGAGCGCCAGGGCGCAGAGCCCGAGCAGGTGGATGGCGCGCGCGCCGTCGTCGCCGCCGAAGAGAGCCGCGATCCACCAGAGCTGCACCGGCTTGTAGAGAGCCAGCCCGGAGAGCACTTCGATGAGGCCGAGGAGCAGCGCCGCGCTGTAGCCAAGGCGCTGGAGGCCGTTGTAGAGGCCGGGGGGGCGTCATCCTTTCGCAGGCGCAGGTAGCGCGCGAGCTGCTGCAGCGCGAGACGCGAATCGCGCAGCGGACGGAAGACCCTTCTGCGCCACTCTCCGCTGGTCACGAAGTAGGCAAGGTAGAAGAGCGCGTTCGCCAGGAACAGCCAGGCGAAGCCGAAGTGCAAATGGCGCGCACCGGCGAGCCAGTCACCGATTCGCAAAGCGGTAGGCGGCTTCCAGCCCTGCAGCGGCCACCAGCCGGCGAGGTCGCCCTGCGGGCCGGGTCCTGGGCGCGTCGGTCCAGAATCCCGCGTTGCCGAAAGTCTCCAGCCGGAAGACCGCCTTGCAGGCGGTTGCGTCGCCGCACCGCACGGAGCGGCTGCAACCAGAAGATAAGTCGCGTTGCGTATGCGACCCGAGGCGCGAGATCGCTGCCAACGCCGGCCGCGAAGCCCTCCTGCGAGTGGCCCGCATGCGCTACTCGCTCGGTAAAGATCCCGGTCTGCGGACATCGAGCAGGCGGGGCGTAGCTGCTCGGGCGACCGAGCGCCTGCGAGCGCCTACCGACGAATCCAAGTGGGTCCGACGCGCGTCACTATGCTGAGTCAGACGAATGGATCATCGCACCCAGGACCGCGACCGGGTCGTGCTCATTGACGCGCTGGGATTATCGAATCTTGTCGATTCGTTAATTCTCGCAAGCGCTCAAGTCTCGCGTTTTCCCTCTGTCAGCCTGCTTGAAAATAGATAAAGAACAGGGACTTGCAAAGACATCCATCGGTCCACAGTTTGCGATGCGCGCGGCTCCATTGGAGGCGCCCGCAGGCGGTTCGGGCCCCGTTTACCGGCTCTGCACAACTCACGCACGCTACACAACTCACGCACGGACACCAGGAGACCAGCCATGCAACGAAGGTCAGTGTTGTTCATTGCCCTCGCGGGCGCAGCAGGCGCCGCGATGATTGCTCTGCCATCCCGCGCTTCGAGCCACCGGGAGGCGCCCTTCCTCACCCAGATCCCGAAGGCGGACGGCGCCGACTTCTACATGTTCAACAGCTACGAGGCCGGCCGGCAGGGCTACGTCACGCTCATCGCCGACTACTTCCCAGCGCAGGAGCCCGGCAGCGGCCCGAACTTCTATCCGCTCGACTCGGACGTCCTCTACGAGATCAACATCGACAATGACGGCAGCGGCAAGGCCGGCATGGTCTTCACCTTCCGCTTCGCGCGGCAACAGCGCGAGGCCTCGCTTGGCATCGGCGACAAGCAGGTCGCCATTCCGCTGCGCCAGTTCGGACCCATCAAGGCCGGCGACAACTCAAAGCTCAACGACCCTGAGGTCTACAACCTGAGCGTCCACCGCGGCGGCGCCGCCTTCCGCGCCAACGGCGGCACGGTGACCAACATCGACGCGAGCGCCAAGGACAACCCGGCCATCTTCATCAAGCCGGCGGACAACCTCGGCGCGAAGACCATCCCCGACTACGACGCTTACGCGAAGCAATATGTCTACAACATCAAGATTCCAGGCTGCGAGGGATCGGGCAGGGTCTTCGTCGGCCAGCGCAAGGACCCCTTTCACGTCAACATCTCCGAGCTCTTCGACCTGGTGAACCTGGACCCGGTCGGCCCGATGGACCAAGGCAAGGACAACCTGGCCAACGCCAACATCACCTCCTTCGTCCTCGAGGCGCCAGCCAAGTGCCTGGCCGGCGGCAACAAGGTGATCGGTGGCTGGACGACCGCATTCATGAAGCGCAGCCGCATCGGCCACCAGGCCTTCCTCCCGAAGAAGCCGACCGCCGACCAGACGGGCGCCGACGACGACTGGGTGCAGGTGTCGCGGCTCGGCATGCCGCTGGTCAACGAAGTGGTCATCGGCCTCAAGGACAAGGATCGTTTCAATTCGAGCGAGCCCAAGGACGACGCGCAGTTCCTTGACTACGTGACCAACCCGACGCTGCCGGCGCTGTTGCAAGTGCTCTTCGCCGACAAGGGCGTGAAGGCGCCGACCGCCTTTCCGCGCAAGGACCTCGTCACCGTCTTCCTCACTGGAATCCCCGGCGTGAACGCGAACGGCGCCACCGCCGAGATGATTCGACTCAACGTGACGACGCCTGTGACCCCGGCCGCCTCGCAGAGCAACCTGGGAGTGCTCGGCAAGGACAACGCTGGATTCCCCAACGGCCGTCGCCCCGGTGACGACGTGGTCGACATCTCCTTGCGAGTGGCCATGGGCGTTCTGTTGCCCGTGGAGGTGGCTCCGTCGGGCCAGTTGCCCTTCACCGATGGCGCGATCGTCCAGGCCTCATTCTTCGACGAGGCGTTCCCGTACCTGCGCGCTCCGCTGGCGGGCTCGCCTCAAGGCGACGGGCAGTCGAACATCCTGAAGACCACCGGCGGCAGCAACGGGAACAACGGCAAGTGAGTGCACTGGCCGGAGAGCCGCGGGCCCTGGGCCTTGCTACCCAGAGGCTCGGCTCGCGACTCTCCGGTGCTCGAGGGAGAGGGTTTCCCATGCTGCAAGCGAAGAACCTACTCAGCGCGCTGGGCGCGCTCCTTTTCACGGCGACGGGCGTCCACGCCGCGCCTCGAACGCCGGCCGACGACCGCGAGGTGCTCGAGCGGCTTCGCAGCGGACCGGAGGATGCGCGGGTGGCGAAGCTCCGGTCTCTCCGCGAGCAGCTTGCGCAGAAGCCCGACGACTTGCCGACGGCGCTGGAGGCCGCGCGGAAGGCCGTCGATCTGGCGCGCGCGACCAGCGATCCGCGCTGGCTGGGACGGGCGGAGAGTGCGCTCCGGCCCTGGTGGGACGCGGCGCAGCCACCCGAGCAGGTGCTCGTGTTGCGAGCGACGATCCGGCAGAGCAGCCATGAATTCGAGCCGGCGCTCGTGGATCTGCAGAGGGCTCTTCAGCTCGCTCCAAACGACGCGCAGGCCTGGCTGACCGACGCTGCGGTCCTGCAAGTGAAGGGCGAGTTCGCCAAGGCCCGCAAGGCGTGCGCTGCGCTCTGGAGGCTCGCGCCGCGACCGATCGCCGCCACCTGCCTGGCGCAGGTGATGTCCCTTTCAGGCGAGCTGTCGAAGAGCCGCCTCTTGCTGCAAGGAATCATGGCGGCAGACGGTGCGGCGGATACAGGCCAGGAGATCTGGACCCGCACTGCGCTTGCCGAAATGGCCGTGCGCGCCGGTGACGGCCCGGGCGCCGAGAGCGAGTACAGGGCGGCGCTCCGGCTCGATCCGGACGATCCTTACTTACTTGGGTCTTACTCAGACTTCTTGCTCGATCAGGGACGCGCCGGCGAAGTCGTGCCGCTGCTCCAGAGCCGCGGCCGCGCCGACGGGCTCTTGTTGCGACTCGCGCTCGCCGAGAAGGCCACCGGCGCATCCAACACGAGCGTTCACGTGCAAGCGCTGACGGATCGCTTCGCGGCGAGCCACTTGCGGGGCGACGTCGTGCACCGCCGCGAGGAGAGCCGCTTCGCGCTCCAGCTTCGCGGCGATTCCAAAGACGCCCTGAGATTGGCGCGGGAAAACTTCGAGGTACAGCGCGAGCCGGCCGATCTGCGGGTCTATCTCGAGGCCGCGGTGGCGGCGCACGACCGCGACGCTGCGAAGCCTGCGCTGGCCTTTCTCGAGGTCACCAAGATGCAGGACGCGACGCTGGCGCGGCTGAAGGCGCAACTGGAGATGGCCCGATGACCCGTCGCACGATGTCCACGGCCCTGGTCGCGTTCCTGCTCCTCTCGGGGCTCGCCGCGCGGGCGCACAAACCCAGCGATTCGTACCTGTCTTTGGCGTCACACGGTGGGCACATCGACGGCACCTGGGATATCGCGCTGCGCGATCTCGACGATGCCGTGGGCCTCGATGACGATGGCGACGGGACCGTGACTTGGGGAGAGCTGCGCAAGCACCAGGTCCAGATCGCCGCCTATGCGCTCCCCCGCCTGCGCCTCAGCATGGGCGGGAGTGAGTGCGCCTCCGAGCAACTCGGCCTCCAGGTCGATAGCCACACCGACGGCGCATACGCCGTCCTGCATTTCTCAATGGACTGCAAGAGAGAAGGCGAGGCCATCCAAATGACTTACTCGCTCCTCTTCGATATCGACCCTTCCCACCGCGGGCTGGTGCGCCTGAGCGGCCCGCACGGCGTACAGACCGCGGTCTTCAGCCCAGCCCACGCGACGCAAGAGCTGCACCTGTCCTCCAGCAGCGGGATAGGGCAGTTCGCCACCTTTCTCCGCGAAGGTGTGTTCCACATCTGGACTGGATTCGATCACATCCTCTTCCTGCTTGCGCTGCTCCTGCCTGTGGTCGTCCGGCGCAAGGAAGGTCACTGGGTGCCAGTCGACAACTGGCGAGTGGCGCTTCGCGAGGTGCTCAAGGTCGTCACCATGTTCACGCTGGCCCACTCGCTCACCCTGAGTCTCGCCGCGCTGGGCATCGTGCAGTTGCCTTCGCGCCTGGTCGAATCAGCGATCGCGCTCTCGGTCCTCCTGGCCGCGCTGAACAACCTTTGGCCGTTCCTGCACGGCAAGCAATGGGCCTTCGCGTTTGGGTTCGGCCTTCTCCACGGCTTCGGCTTCGCGAGCGTGCTCACGGATATGGGACTTCCCGCTGTCGGTCTCGCGCGGGCTCTCTTTGGATTCAACGTCGGCGTCGAGCTCGGGCAACTCGCCATCGTGGCCGGCTTTCTGGCGCTCGCCTATCCTGTGCGGCGGCCCTGGATCTACCAGCGCGTGGTCCTCGGCGGAGGGTCGGTCGGCATCGCGACGCTCTCGAGCGTCTGGCTGATCGAACGAGCGTTCGACCTGCGCTTTCTACCGATTTAAGGAATGGCCAAGCTCTTGCTCATCCCTGATCGGTCTACCAAGGCCACGTCAACTGGGCGTCGGTGGCCGCGTCGGGCAGGTCGTTTGCAATCGCGCGCGTCAGCGACGGCTTCTATCTCGATACCCAATTCTCTACCAATTGGCCGGCGATGAAGCAGGCCGGGCTCGTGCGCGGCGTCTATCAATTCTTTCGGCCCAATGACGACGCGGTGGCGCAGGCGAATCTACTGCTGCAGCACGCCGTGGGCCTGGGCGCGGGCGATCTGCCGCCGGTGCTGGACGTCGAGGTCACCGACGGCGCCAGCCCCGCCCGGATCAGCGCCGGCATCCAGGCGTGGGTGAATCGCATCCAGCAGGTGAGCGGAAAGAAGCCCATCATCTATACGGGCAGCTATTTCTGGAATGACAACGTCAAGAGCGCGGCGTTCTCCTCTTTTCCGCTCTGGCTCGCGAGCTATGGTCCCGTCTGTCCCATCCTTCCGACGCCCTGGAGCCATTGGGTGATGCACCAATACTCAAGCTCGGGGAGCATTCCGGGGATCAGCGGCCGCGTTGACGTCAACATCTTCGATGGCACCCATGCCAACCTGCTCGCGCTGGCCGGCGCGGCCCCGCCCGCGTGCACGCCGCGCTGCGACGGCTCGGTCATCGTCTCTGCCGACTGCGGCCGCGGCGACTGCGCGCCCTACGGCGCCCGCTGCGTGGACGACAAGCTCGGCGTGCGCTGCGTGTTCTCGCTCTGCCCCGCGGTCGGCCAGGCCGAGATCTGCCTGGACGGCAGGACCGCCGCGCACTGCTCGAACGGCGCGCTCGCCTCGCGCAGCGACTGCGGCGCTTCGGCTGGCTTCTGCTCGACGGCAGGCGCCACCGCCACCACCGCGCGCTGCGTCTCCTCTTCGTGCGTACAATCGCCGAGCGAGGTGCCGGTGGCGCACGACACCTGCACCAGCGGCGGGCGCATCTTGCATTGCGACGAGAACGGCGCCGCCACTCCCGAGGACTGCGCCGAGGGGCAAGGGTGCACCGTCATCGGCGGCGTCCAATGCCAACTGCAAGTCTGCCCGCCGGCGGGCAAGGCAGACGTCTGCGTGGACGACACCACCATCGGGTTCTGCTCGGCGGGGTCTGTCTTGGGCGCGGCCGACTGCGCCTCCGAGGACAGCTATTGCTCGACCGCCGGCACCTCCGCGCCCCGCTGCGTCAACACTGCCTGCGTTGGCTCCCCCGCGGACGTTCCGCTCGCGCACGACCTCTGCCTGCCCGACGGGACGCTCGGCCACTGCGACTCGGGCGGCGTCTTGCGCAGCGAGGCCTGCGACGCGAGCAGCGCCTGCGTCGATCAATTGAACGGCGTCGCGGGCTGCGTGAACCCCGACGGCGCCGACGCGGGCGTCAGCGACCCCGACGCGGGACCTCCGCCCGACGAAAACGACGCCGGCGCGGCAGATGCTGGCGTCCCTGCTCCCGACGCCGGCGCGCCGGGCCTCGACGGCGGGTCCGCGCCCGACGCGGGATCGATCGAGCCTCAGCCCACCGACGGCGGCGCGCCCGTGCAGGCCCTGGACCCCGCGACCGCCGGCTGCGCGAGCGGAGGCGCTCCGGGCGCGCCCGCGCTTGCGGTCTTGCTGGCGCTCGCGCTCGCGCGCCGGCGAGGCAGGAGCGGACAATCCCGCACCGCCTGACTTTCCTCTCGCTGCGCTCCGTGGTTCAAATCACTCCATGCGCCGCAGGGTCTTCGTCGTCGCTGGAGAGTACAGCGCCAATCCGCGCCAACTGACGCCGGAACGGAAGCGGCGCGCCTTCCTCACCGAGCCGCTCGGAGAGCCGTCGCGCGACGAGCTCTCGCGGCTCTTCTTCCGCTTTCCCAACCGCGGCGACGACGGCCGCACGCGGCCCGCAGACTGGGAGCGCGCCTTCGGAGTGCAAGAGCCCGTCGGCCTCGCCGACCTGCTGGTCTCGGCCGCGCACCGGGCGCTCACCACGCTGCACACGCTCCGCGGCGGCGACTATCGGCAGACGCGCGACTCAATCACCGACGTCTTCGTGACCTCGATGCCGGGCCTGGACCCGAACGAGCGCGTCAACGTCGGCCTCTTGCCCCAAGCGCTGCGCGCGCTGCTCGGCTTGTCGCCCCGGGCCCATGCGCAGTTCATCGCCGGCACCTCCGACAGCGGCGCCTGGACCTTCGCGCAGGCCGTGCGCGCGGCGCGCAACTCAGAGCGGCCCGCCACGGTGCTGGTGCTCGCCGGGCAGGTCATCCCGGCCGGATATCTCTCTCAATATCAAATCCGCACCGTGCTCGGCGAGGCCGATCAGGCCCACGGGCTCGATATGCTGGCCGTCGGTGATTTATTGATGGACGGCTTCCGGCGCAATCTCGGCCTCGCGCCCGGCGAGGTAAAGCGCTTCCTCGCCCGGGTCGCCGCGCACAAGCAGCAGGCGTCGGTCCACTATCCGGCTGGTATCAGCTCGGGAAAGCCATTCCGGCGCGATTCGCCGCGCACGCCCTGGTTTGACGCCTCCGATATCGCCATCCCCTGCTGCGGCGCTGCGGCGACCATCCTCACCTCCGACGAGGAGCTGGTCGAGGCCATCTCGGCCACCAGGAGCCCGCGCTTCCGCACGGCGCCCGTGACCGAGGTGCTGGGCGTCGGCGAAGGCTCGAGCAATCAGAACCTCCTGCACCGCAAGTCGCCGCTGGTCTTCGCCACCGCCGTCCGCGACGCGCTGGCCGACACCGCCGACGACGCGCGGCGGCCTTTCTCGACCTTTGCCTCCTGCGCTTTCGGCGTGGTGCACGACGCCTTTCCCAGCATCGAGCTGTCGTTCTTGATGGCGCTGGGCCTCGGCTGGGAGCGCAGCTCCGAGCGGATGGCCGAGGGCTGGTCGAACCCCATCGGCGGCTTGCTCGGCTTCGGCCACGCGCTGGCCGCCTCCGGCCTGGTGCAGGTCAACAAGACACACCACCTGTTTTGCGTCGACAGCCGCTATCTCACCGAAGAGCCCGGCAAGAAGCGGCAAGGCTTTCGCGAAGACGGCGCGCTCGCGTTCACGACCTCGGTCGGCGGGCCGCTCTCGCACATCGTCGGCGGGCTGTTCCTCGGCGGCTACCACGAGCTGCGGCCGCGCGCGCCCCGCGCCCGGCGCGGCCTGGAGCAAGGCGGCGTCGCGTTGAGCGCCGCGTTCAACGAGCGACGCCACCAACTGCGCCTGGTGCTGCCCTCGTACCTGCGCGGCGTCCCGGGCGCCTGGTTCTTGGAGGGCACCACCTCGGTCAGCATCCGCAGCTGCCTGCGCGCGCTCGGCCCCGAGGACTTCGCCCAGCTCGAGTTCCCCGGCATCGAGGAGCTGATCGTGCCCCACCAGCTCGACGGCCTGCGCCTGCGGCTGCGCGCGACCGTCGCCATCGTGCAGCGCGAGAGCGAGCGGCTGAGCTCGATGTTCGACGTCTTCCGCCTGCTCACCGACGAGGTGCGCGAGGTCGCGGTCGCCTGCCGCGCGCAGGGCCTCGTGCTCCCGGCCGCCGCGGCGCTGAGCGACGACAAGCTGGCCGACCGGCTCAAGGAGTGCCTGCGCGTCGCGCTCGCGGTGCTCTGCCGGGAGTCGCCGCAGGGCGCCGTGCGGGAGGTGCGCTTCCTCCACCAGTCCGCGTCCGTCGCCGCGCTCGCCGACGTCCAGCTGGTGGACGAGCGCTGCGCGCCGCGCGCCTTTGATCCGGTCGAGCTGCCGTTCTGGAATCGTGGCGCGGCGCGGCCGGTGGACACCACCGTCGAGACCAGTGGCGAGTCGATCGGCGCCATCGTCGATCGGATCGTCGAGCGCAGCGGCGGCCCGCGCACGGCCGGCGAGCTCGAGCTCTTGCGCGCCTGGTTCGCGCCCGATCCGCCGCGGGTGCTGATCAACCGCGCGCTGCGGGCGCTGCACGCTCCGCTCGTCCAGCCGCCCGACCAGGTGCGCGCCGTGGTCTATTTCGGCGAGATCGTCAGCCACGGGCAAGACGCCTCACCCGAGGGCACGCACGAGCTCTTCGGCGCGGTGGCGCGCGAGGCCTCGGCCTACCTCGAGGCCTATCAATCGCGCATCCTGCAGATCGGCTCTGGCTTGATGGCCGTCTCCTTCGAGCGCCCGCCGTTTCGCGCCGAGCCCGACGACGCGCTGCTCAGCAGCGTCCGCTTCGCGCACGAGATCGCCCGCGGCGCGCACGGCAGCGGCGTGCGGGTGCGCGCGGTGATCTGCGCGGGCGAGGGGACGGTCTTCGAGGACGTGGGCGGGCAAGAGGCGGTGGCGACGCCGGCCGCGCCCAGAGCGGCCCTGCTGCTCTCGGCTTTGCGCGCGGCAGCGCCCGATCGGGCGGCGCTGGCGCTGCAGAACGCCTCCGAGGGGGTGCTGGCGCAGGTCGGCCAGCGGCTCCTGGGCTGGGAGATCCTGTCAGCGCCCATCGGCGGCGCGCGCGCCTGGGTTGCTCCGGCGGGGAGCGCCGGGCGTAGTTGAATTGACTAAACGCGCCGCCGGTCGATGACTGCCTTCACCTCTTCTTCGTCGAGGTGCACGAGCAGCACGACGAAGTCGCCGGGGCGCGCCTCGTCGAGCGCGGAGTCGAGCGCAGCCGCCTCGCTCTCCGCGATGAGGGCGCCGCTCTCTTGCACTCCAAGTCGCAACAACTCAGCGCGAAGCAATTGCGTGGTCTCTCCCAAGGCGCGGCCGCGCAGGTAGTCGGCCAGCTCGCGGAGGTAGACTCGCTCCGGACTCAAGGCCACCAACTCAGCGGCCAGCGCGCGCAGGCTCTCGTCGCTCCGATCGCCGGCGGCGCCGCTGATGACCAGGAGCCTCCCGCGCGCGCGCCCCTTGCGCAAGCCCGCGAGCAGGCCGGCCACCGCGCGCACGCCGTGCGGATTGTGGCCGAAATCAATCAACACCGAGACGCCGCCCACGTTGACGAGGTTGGCGCGGCCAGGGTTGTCGACGGCGTCGGGCTTGAAGGTGCGCAGCGCCTCCAGGGCGGCGCTCTCGGGCAGGCGCAGCGCCGAGGCCAGCCCGAGCGCTCCGAGCGCATTGGCGAGATTGAAGCGGGCGGCGCCGGCAAACGAAAGCGCGACCTCGGCGGCGCCGATCAAGCGCCGCTCGCCGCCGGGCGAGAGGTGGACCAGGTCCTCCCCGCGCAACGCAAACGCCTCGCCGCCGCGCGCCACGTGCAGCGCGATCGCCGGGCTGGCCGCGTCGAGGGAGAAGAGCGTGATGGGCGCGCGAAACGAAGGCGCCAGGTGGAGCAGGCGCGGGTCGTCGGCGTTGAGCACCACCCGGCCCGATGGCACCACGGCGCGGCCGGTGACCGCCTTGGCCTCGGCCAATTGCTCGATGGTATCGATTCCATATTCGCCGAGGTGGTCGTCCTCGACATTGGTCAAGAGCGCGGCGTCGGCCTCTTCCACGGCCAGCCCCCGGCGCAGGATGCCGCCGCGCGCGGTCTCGAGGACGGCCACTTGCACGTCGGGGTGGCGCAGCACCGAGCGCGCCGCCATCGGGCCGGTAAAGTCTCCCCGGTCGAGCACGTGCCCGTCCACCGCGATCGCGTCCGTCGAGGCAAGCCCCGCGCGCAGGCCGGCAAGCCTGGCGATCCGGGCGAGCAAGCGCGCCGAGGTCGTCTTCCCATTGGTGCCGGTGATCAATGCGATGGGAACGCGACCCAACGAGGGCCAATCGATCGACGCCAGCGGCGGCAGCGCGGAGGGGGCGAAGCTGCGCGAGCGCGCGCCGTGGCCCAGGGAGACGAGCTGATCGTCCCATAAGAAGGGCACCCCGCGCGCGCGGGCCTCGTGCTGGAGGCTTAACAATCCGGGATTGCGCGCCAACTCAAGCTTCGCGCGCAACTCAACCGCCGCGGACGCCACCTCGAGCGGCGCGCCGCCCGCCACCAGCGCCGCGGCGCTCGCGACCGCCCAATCATTCACGTCGGTCGCGGCCAGGAGCACGTCGATTTGCGCCGCGAAGGCCAAGAGCGAACACTTGCGCGAGTGGCGGATGATTGGCGCGCTGAACTCAAGGCCAACTCTAGCGCAGAGCCGCGCGGCCTCCGTGGCCCAGAGCTCGGCGCCGCGATCGGCGGGCTCGCCCGCGTCGAACGCCACCTCCGCCAGCGCGAGCGGCGCGTGCGAGAGCAGGTTTGGCCCGGTGAGTCGGCGCGAGTCGAGCAGCCTCAATCATCCACCTCGCGCGCGAGGCGCACGCCGCGCTCGTCGCTGATGATGCCCGCGCCGCGGGGCAGCTCGCGCGATTCGCCTGGCGCCGCGCTCGGCACCGCCGTCGGGGCGGGCTTGTGCGGCACCGGCGGCGGATCGCCCGCCTCGTGCTTGAAATAGATGATCTGCTTCCAGCAGCGCGAAGGCTTGTCGCCGAAGATCAAGAGCAGGTCGTCGCGCCGGCCCATCTTCAGCGCCGCCTCGATGGCCTGCTGCTCGTCGATGACGACGCTGATCGCGCTCTCGGGGTGCCCAGCCGCCACCAGCCCCTGCTTGAGCAGCAGCGGCACCTCTTCGGGCCCGCGGCCGCGCGGGTCATCGTCGCGCCGGACGATGAGGTGATCAAACCTCTTTGCGCAGGCGCGCGCGATCTCGGCGATGTCCTCGTCGCGGCGATCGCCGGGCGCGGACAGGACGCAGATCCGCCTGCCGCCCACCTCCAGCCGCCGCACCAGATCGACCAGCGCGGAGACGGCGGCCGGATTGTGCCCATAATCAAGGATGACCTTGAATGGGTGGCCGTCATAGACGTTGGTGCGGCCCGGCGCCTGGAAGAAGGTGCTATCGAAGGTGCGCAACCCTACCCTGATGTTCTCTATCTTCACGCCCATCGCATAGGCCATGGCGGCCGCGAACATGGCGTTCTGCACGTTGTGCAGCGCTTTGCCCTCGAGCGTGGCCGGCACGAGGTGGGTCCAGAGCAAGGGCAGGTGCGCGCCCTTGTCGAAGAGCGTGATCATCTGCCCGTTGATTCCCTCCTCGAGCACGCAGGCGAGGCCGCCGGCGCGGATGTGCTGCCGCACCAGCTCGTGCCGCGGGTTCATCGTCACATAAGCGATGCGCGCGGCCTTGGTGTGGTCGGCCATCTTCAAGCAGTGCAGGTCGTCGGCGTTGAGCACCGCGCAGTCGCGCGCCACCTCGACGACGATGCGCTTCACCTCCGCCAGTTGCTCGAGGGTATCGACGCCTTTTTGTCCCAGGTGATCGCTGGTCACGTTGAGGACGGCGCCGACGTTGCAATAGCGATATCCCATCCCGGCGCGGAGCAGCCCGCCGCGCGCCGTCTCGAGCACGGCCAGATCGACGCTGGGGTCGCGCAAGACCATCTGCGCCGATTGCGGGCCGGTCATATCGCCGACCACGGTGCGCTCGCCGTCGATATAGACGCCGTCGGTGGTGCAGAGGCCGACCGTGAAGCCGTTCATCTTCTGGATGTGCGCCAGCATGCGGGCGGTGGTGGTCTTGCCGTTGGTGCCGGTGACCGAGGCGATGGGGATCTTGGCCGGCGTGCCGGGCGGGAAGAGCATCTCGATCACGGGGGCGGCCACGTCGCGCGGCTTGCCCTCGGTCGGCGCCACGTGCATGCGGAAGCCGGGCGCGGCGTTGACCTCGCAGATGCCGCCGCCCACCTCGTGCCAGCTCTTGCTGATATCGACGGTGATGAAGTCGATTCCAATCACGTCGAGGCCGATGGCCTTGGCCGCCCGGATGGCCATGTCGCGGTTGTCCGGGTGCACCACGTCGGTCAAATCAATCGCCGTGCCGCCGGTGGAGAGATTCCCCGTCGAGCGGAGGAAGACCTGCTCGCCCTTGGCCGGAATGGTGTCCTTGGTATAGCCCTTCAACTTGAGCAATCGATCGGCCTGGTCGTCCAGCTCGAGGCGCGTGAGCACCTTCTCGTGGCCGATGCCGCGGCGCGGGTCGCTGTTGACGATCTCGGCCAGCTTTTCAATGGTGTGCTCGCCGTCTCCGATCACGTGGCCGGGGACGCGCTTGGCCACCGCGACCAGTTGGCCATTGACGACCAGCATGCGGTGGTCGAACCCATCCAGATAGTTCTCGACGATGATGGTCCGCGCGTGCTCGCGCGCCTTTTCAAACGCGACGCGCACCGAGTCGCCGTCCTTCAAATCAAGCGAAACGCCGCGACCATGGTTCGCGTCCAGGGGCTTGACCACCACCGGCCAGCGCAGCCTCTCCGCGGCGCGCACGGCCTGCTCCGCCGTGCGCACGGTGCGCTGGCGCGGCACCGGCAGCCCCAGGTCAGAGAGCATGCGATTGGTCTCTTCCTTGTCGCTCGCCAACTCAACCGCGATGTGCCGCGTCTCGCTGGTCACGGTCGCCTGGATGCGCTTCTGGAACTTGCCGTGGCCGAATTGAATCAAGCTGAAGTCATTCAACCGCAGCCAGGGGATGTCGCGCGCCTCGGCCGCGCGCACCAGCGAGCTGGTCGAGGGACCGAGCTGGCGGCGCTGGGCAAAGTCGATCAGCGCGCGCAGCTCGGTCTGGAACTCGAAACTGGCGTCTTCCTTCTCCGCGTCGGGCGGGCGCAAGTCCTTGGGCAGGAGGTGGTGCAAGAGCTTGAGCCCCAGCTCCGCCGCCGCCTCGCCGACGCGCTCTTCTTCATATTCATAGACGACGTGATAGTGGCCAATCACTCCGTCATCGGCGTTGCGCGTCTTGCCGAACGTCACCTTGGCGCCGCTGATCTGCTGCAGCTCGATGGCGACGTGCTCGAGCACGTGGCCGAGCCAGGTGCCCTCGTCCTCGACCAGGCGGCGCACGAACCCGCCCTCGGTGCCATACGAGCAGGTATGGGCTCGCAGGGAAGGCAGCGCGGCGAGCAGTTGATCGTTGAAGCCGGGGATCTTCGCGCTCGGATGCTGCTCGAGGTTGCCGAGATCCACCGTGAGCCGCATCACCGGGAAGTGGGCGTACAGTGAGGGTCCGCGATAAGTGCGACGCTCGAGGATCTGCATCGTTGGCGGGCTCCGGGCCTGGCGGTGGAGACGAATCGGGTGCGAGTCTTTCCCACGTTGCCGCCGATTTGCAAACCTGCGTAGCGTGCCGGGCGCCCGCGGTCTGCAAGCCCACCTCACCGCGCGCCTGGGGAGGACCCAAATGGCAAATCGCTCCATCAACGGGATTCCTGTCTTCCGTCTCGGCATCACCCTCTTGACCGCGCTGGCCGCGGCGTGCGGCGGCACTGCGGAGAACACCGCCGACGACAGCGCCGACCTCGCGGTCGACAACGGCTACGTGCACAAGATGCCCTACCGGAGCGAGACCGAGCGCGCGGCCTTCCAACAGCAAGCGGACGCGATCATCAACACCGCCGGCGCGCACCTCAGCTACTTCGGCGGCAAGGTGGTGCAGAACGCCAAGGTGGTGCAGGTGCTCTATGGGACGGGCACCTATATCTCGGGGGTGAGCTCCAGCACGGCGCCCAACATGGGCACCTTCTACGGGGGAGTCCTCGCGAGCCCCTATGTCGATTGGCTGGTTGAGTACAACACCAGCTCGCCGGTGCAGCACATCGGCCGGGGAACGTTCAACAGCAAGAAGCAGATCACGCCGGCCGCCTCTCGCAACGGCAGCACCATCAGCGACTCCAGCATCAAGGCCGAGATTTCCGCGCAGATCACAGCCGGCCACCTGCCGGCCGCGGACAATAACACCATCTATATGATCAACTTCCCCAAGGGGAAGCACATCAGCCAGGGCGGCAGCAAGTCGTGCCAGGCCGGCGGATTCTGCGCCTATCACGGCACGTTCAAGAAGGGCACCAGAACGTCTATTACGGCGTGCTGCCCGATATGAGCGCGGGCTCTGGCTGCGACACCGGCTGCGGCGGCAGCAGCGTCTTCAACAACCAGACCTCGGTGGCCTCGCACGAGCTGATCGAGACCATCACCGACGCCGAAGTTGGCCTCGCCTCGGTGGTCGGCCCGCCGCTCGCCTGGTATGACTCGGCCAACGGTGAGATCGGCGATATCTGCAATGGGCAGCAGGGCAGCATCGTCGGCGGCGACGGGCGCACCTACACGGTGCAGAAGGAGTGGTCGAACGGCTCCAACGCCTGCATCGTTCACAAATAGGGCGCGCGCTTGAGTTGACTCAACCGGCGGGGCCAACTCAGTTGGGTTGGCCCCGCTGCTTATTTCTTGCCCGGCGGAGTCGCGGCGCGGCTGGACAGATCATAGTGCGCGCCGTTGGTGAGGATGTGCAGGCGCACGTTGGTCACGCACACCGGCTTGCCGTCGTCCACCTCGGCCATCGAGGAGAAGCCCAGGGTCGAGGCGTCCACCACGGTGATGGCGCCGTTGCCCACCACCTCGATGCGGTCGTGCGCGTCGATGAAGGCAGCGGTGTCCTCGTCGAGGCCAATCCCGACCGCAAAGGGATTATAGGCCAGCGCCGTCAATAGCCGTCCCAAGCGGTCGCGCTGGCGGAAGTGCTGGTCGATGATCACGCCATTGGTCAAGCCGAGCCCAGGGGCCAGCCGCGCCATGCCACCTTTTGGCGTCGGGCCCTCGTCGCCGCTCGCGATCATGTGCTCGCTCAAGATCGCCGCGCCCGCCGAGGTGCCGCCCACGGGGACGCCGCGCGCGTTCATCCGCCGCACCGTCTTCGCGACTTGAGTCCCTCCGAGGATGGTCGAGATGCGGAGCTGGTTGCCGCCGGTGAGGAAGATCCCGGTGGCGTGCTCGAGCTTCTCCAGCCACTCCTCGCGCTCGGCGTCGCGACGCTCGGCGTAGGGCAGCACGTCCACCTCGCGCGCGCCGAGGCTTGCGAAGAGCTTCTCGTAGCGCGAGCCCGTGTCGGCGCGGCCAGAAGCCGTCGGGATGACCGCCATGCGCGCTCGCTTGCCGCCGCTGACCTCGACGAAGCGGCGCAGGATCTCGCTCGGCCCGACCTTGTCCTCGGCGCCGCCGACCGGGACGATGTAGCCGCGCTCGCCTTCCCTGGACTTGCTGGGGCTCACGATTTCCTCTCGAAGGTGCCGAGCACGCACGGCGCGCCCGACCGCACCAGGAGCCGCCCGGCGGCGATCACCTCGCCGATCCTGCCCTGCTCGTCGAGCGCAACGAAATCAGCGTCGCACCCTTCGGCGATGCGCCCCTTTGCCGGCAGGCGCAGCAGGCGCGCGGGGTTCGAGGTGAAAGGTGGCAAGGCGTCCGAGAGTGAAATGCCCCGCGCCAGCAATTCGCGCAGCGCCTCATTCAATGCCGCGGGCTGGCCGATGCCCATCTCCACCATCCGCCCTTCGCCGTCAAAGACGGGCAGGCAGCCCGCGCCGTCCGAGCTGCAAGTCAGCCGCTCGCGGGGAAGGTCGGCGGCGAAATAGTATCGCTCGATTGCTTCCGCGGCTGAGTATCCGTCGTCATCGGCGGGAAAAGCGGTGACGTCGATGCAAGTCCCGCGCTTTGGCAACTCAAGCGCCGCGGCAAAGAGGCGGCGATTGCGATTGACGTGGGTCGGGTGGAAGACGCGCGCGGGTAGCTCGCTGGCCTCGAGCGCGTGGCGGACCAAATCCAGCCCGCGCGCGCCGTCGCCGAGGTGCAGGTGGAGCACGCCGGCCTTGCCGCTCATCATGCCGCCCACGTGGCAATCGGCGGCCACGCGCAAGAGCTCGTCCAGCGTGGGCTGGGAGGATCGGTGATCGCTCAGCGCCAGCTCCCCCACGCCGATGATCGGGTCCACAAAGCAGAGGTCGCCCCGCACCGAGCCGGTCAGGGTGCGCGGCGGCACCTCGTAGGAGCCCGTCCAGCAATAGGCGGTCAGCCCCTCGTCGCGCAGGGCGAGCGTGCGCGCGACCAGGTCGTGCATGGTCCGCGTGGTCCCGTCGGTGCCGAGCAGGCCAACCACGGTGGTCACGCCCGCGCGGCTCAGCGCCGAAAAAGGCAGCGGGGGCACGCGCGTCTTTGGTCCCGCCTCGCCGCCGCCGCCCGTCAGGTGGACGTGGGCGTCGATGAACCCCGGCACCAGCCGCGCGCCCTGCAGATCGAGCTCGGTGAATTCGACGCCGGCAGGGAGCGCAGGCAGCGCGGGCGCCATCTGTAGCACTCTGCCCCCACCGAGGAGCAGATCGCGCCGGCCGAGCGGCTCGGGGGCGAAGACGTCGGCGTTGCGCAGGATCGTCAGCAAGGCGCGCGACGTATAGGCCGAAGAAGGCGCCAACGGCTACTCAGTTTGTGGCAGTGCGGACCTCTTCACTTCTCAAGCGCCCTACTCGACGGCGTAGAGGAAGCCGTCGTCGCTGGGGAAGAAGACCGCGCCGTCCGCGCCGATGGCGGGAGAGCCGTTGGCCTGGCCGCCGGTCTGCACCGTCCACAAGACGCGGCCGAGCGGGCTGACCGCGGAGAGCTTGCCGTCGGCGGAGCCGAAGAAGACGGTGCCGTCCGCGCCCACCGCGGGCGAGCTGGCGACGAGCGCGCCGCCCACGTGCCACTTCGTGCGCCCCGTGGCGGCGTCGAGCGCGTAGAGGCCGTCGGCGTGGCCGATGTAGATCGTGCCGTCGGGGCCCATCGCCGGCGACGAGAGGCCGAGGCGATCGGCGAGCGTGAAGCTGTCCGAAGGGCCGACCGGCACCACCGGCAGCGTCGGTCCGAGCGTGGCGCGCCAGACGCGGCGGCCGGTCGCCTGACCGGCGGTGACCATGGTGACGTTGGTGGTGACAAAGCCCTGGTTGCCCGAGCTGAAGTCGGTGTTGGCGCGGGCCAGCACCACCTGGCCGCCCGGCGTGAGCAGGGGCGCCGAGCGGCTGTGGATCCAGGAGAAGTCGCCGTCGGTGCTGTCGTGGCTCCAGAGGAGGCCGCCCTTCTCCATCACCCAGAGCACGCCGTTGTCGGACCAGTAGCCCGTGCCGTCGTCGGCGATGGCGGCCGACTGGGTCTCGATGTCGCTGCCCTGATCGACGGAGACGCGCGCGGTCTCCTTGGGCGCGACGCCGCTTCCGCCCTGGCTGAAAAAGACGACGCCCGGCAGCTCGTCCCAGGCGAGATAGAGCGTGCCGTCGGCGCCCAGCGCGGGCGAGCTGTCGAAGCCGTCGCCGTAGGTGGAGCCGTCGTCCTGCCAGAGGATGTGGCCGTCGTGGGCGAGCTTGAAGAAGTGCGGCTCGGCGCTCTCCGCGCCGGTCATGACGAAGATGGAGCCGTCCTTGACGACGGTGGGCGTGGCTTCGATCGACGGCGAGATGCTGGCCGGCGAGGTGATGGGCGTTGACCAGACCGTCGCGCCGCTCCGCGGGTTGAAGGCGGTGATGGAGCCGTCGAAGCCGTCGCCGCCGAGTTGGTAGACGGTGCCGTCCTCGGCGAGCGCGGGCGAGTTGACGTAGGTGCCGTCGTTCGAGCCTTGGCGCGCTGGGCCAAAGCGCGCCTTCCAGCGCAGGTGTCCGCGGGTGGCGGTGGCGACGCTGGAGAGGCCGGTGCAGCTGTTGCCTTGGTGGAACTTGGGCCACACCGAGCCGCCGTACTGCGGCGGAGGCGGCGGCGGACCGGCCTTGGTCACCGAGAGCGAGACGGCGACATCGGCGCTGCCCGCTTCAGCGGTGGCGACGGTGATGGTCTGTGCGAGCAAGCCCGGAAGCGAGGGCAAGGTCGGGATGGCGACGGTGATGGTCGCGACCTCGCCGGCGTTGAGCGTGCCCGAGTGGGGCAGCGCGGTGAGCGAGGCCGCGCTGGTCAGTCCGAGCGACCAGTGCAGCGCGGTGCCGCCGGTGTTGTGCACGCGGAAGACCTGCGAGCCCAGCGCCGCCGAGGGGAGCTGGGCGGCAAAGGCCAGCGAGCGGGGCTCGACCAGCAACGCCGCTGGGGCCGGCGCGGCCGCGGTGACCGTGAGGTGCACGGCGACGACGATGGGCGCGATCGCGGCGGCCGCGGTGGCCGTGAAGGTGATGTGGCGCACGAGATCGACCGCCACGGGCGAGGTGGCGTGCACGGTGACCTTGCTGGTGGCGTGGCCTGCCAGGTCGCCTTTGGCGCTGGAGAGCGAGAGCTCGGGACCATCGACGGCAGCGGTAAAGGAGAGGCCCAGATCGCCGCTGTTCGCGAGCGTGAGGTCTTGCGCTGCCGGCGCCGCGGGGAGTTGCGAGGCAAAGACCAGCGCCGCGGGCGTGACGCTCAAAGAGGCCGCGGTCGGCACGGGCGGCGGAGGAGGCGGAGGCGGAGGCGGCGGCGGCGGCGGAGGTGGCGCGACCTTGGCGATGGCCGCGCCGGTGAGGCGCACCGTGAGCATCGGCGTCCGCGGCGAAGAGAGCGCGATGGTGAGCGGCTGCTCGAACTGGCCCACCGCCGCCGGCGCGAAGGTGACCCTGACCGAGCCGTCGGCGCCGGCGGCGAGGGTCGCGGGCGCGGCGGCGATGGCATAAGGCGCGCCCACCGCGGGCGCCAGCGAGAGCGAGAGGACGCCGGTGTTGGTGACCGCGAGCGCGAGCGTCTTGGTCGCGCCCACCTCGAGCTGGCCAAAGTCGAGGACGGCCGGCGCCGTGGCATCAGAGTCGAGGCCGCGGACGCGGTCTTGCTGGCAGGCGATGGCCAGCAGCATCGGCAGCATTGCCGGAATGGGGCGAAAGAGACGGCGCATGGGCTTGCATTGATCTCACGTCGCTCGCGCGAGGTGCATCGGTCGCCGAGCGGACGGCCGCAACAACGCGCGCCCGCGCTGTCTGATTGCCGTGAGCGAGAGCACTCCTTCGGCCGGCGCGCAGAGAGGCGTCCTCGCCCCGCTCGCCCGCGCCATCCACGCCGAGCCGCACGAGCTCTCCGCGGTCATCCTCGCCTTTACGTACTTCTTCGCGCTGATGGCCGGCTATTACGTCCTCCGCCCGCTGCGCGACGAGATGGCCATCTCGGGCGGCGTCAAGAACCTGCCCTGGCTCTTCTCGGGAACCTTCGGCGCCATGCTCGTCGCGGTGCCGGCCTTCTCGGCCATCGCCGGACGGATGCCGCGCAGCCGCTTCATCCCGCTCTCGTATCGCTTCTTCGTGGTCGTGCTCGTCGCCTTCTGGGCCCTCTTCCGGCTGGGCACCGCAGAGGTGCCCACCGCGCGCGCGTTCTTCATCGTCACCGGCGTCTACAACCTCTTTGTCGTCTCGGTCTTCTGGAGCTTCCTCGCCGACATCTTCCGCCACGGGCAAGGCGCGCGCCTGTTTGGCTTCATCGCCGCCGGAGGCAGCGCGGGCGCGCTCGCGGGCCCGCTGTTGACCACGTGGCTCGTCGGCCCGCTCGGCACGACCAATCTATTGTTGGTCTCGGCCGCCACGCTCGAGGTCTGCGTGCAGTGCGCGCTCTCCTTGAACCGCTGGTCGGTGCAGGTCCACGGCGAGCTCACCGCCCGCGCGCGCGCCGAGCAGCAGCCGGTGGGCGGCGACCTGCTGAGCGGCGTCCGCGCGGTCTTCCGCTCGCCCTTCCTGCTCGCAGTCTCGGGCTACGTGCTGCTGCTCACGGCCACCGCGACCTTCCTCTACCTCGAGCAGGCGCAGCTCGTGTCCAAGGCCAGCGGCGACCCGCGCGTCCGGACCGCGCTCTTCGCCCGCATTGATCTATTTGTAAACATCGGCACCTTGGTCTTGCAGAGCTTCGTCACCGGCCGGCTGATCGAGCGGCTCGGCGTGCGCGTCGGCATCGCGCTCTTGCCCATCCTGACGGCGCTCGGGTTCGTGGCGCTGGCCATCTCGCCCACGCTCGGCATCTTGATGGTCGCGCAAGCGGTCCGGCGCGCAGCCCACCACGGCATCGAGCGGCCCGCCCGCGAGGTGCTCTTCACCGTCGTCGACCGCGAGCAGAAGTACAAATCGAAGAACTTCATCGACACCGTCGTGTACCGCGGCGGCGACGCCATCAGCGCCTGGGTCGGAACGCTCTTGCAGGGCTTCGGGATGGGCGTGGTCCCTGTGGCCGCCGGCGCGGTGCTACTTTCGCTCGTCTGGCTTTGGAACAGCCTCTTTCTCGCCCGCCGCGACGAGGCGGCAACCGGAGTGTCGCCATGACCACGCGCAGGCAGCTCTTGCAGACCGCGCTCCTCGGCGCCGCCGCCACCCTGGGGAGGCCCGCGCTGGGCGCCCGCGCCCGGGTACCACTGAAAATATTGATCCTCGGCGGCACCGGCTTTCTCGGGCCCCACCTCGTCGAGCGTGCGCGCGCGCGCGGCCACACGCCGACGCTCTTCAACCGCGGCAAGACCAACCCCGGCCTCTTCCCCGACGTCGAGAAGCTGCGCGGCGACCGCAAGGACAACCTCAAGGCGCTCGAGGGCCGCAAGTGGGACGCGGTCATCGACGACACCGCCTACGTGCCGCGGCTGGTGAAGTCGTCGGCGGAGCTCTTGGCGCCGAACGTGAAGCAATATCTGCTGGTCTCGTCGATCTCGGTCTTTCCCGAGGACGTCAAGCCCGGCGCCGACGAGAGCACCCAGGTCTTGCGGATGGCCGACCCGAAGAACGAAGAGGTGATGAAGAACTACGGCGCGCTCAAGGCGCTCTGCGAAGAGGCCGCCGAGGCCGCGCTGCCGGGCCGCACCACCAACATCCGGCCCGGGCTGATCGTCGGGCCAGGCGACACCACCGATCGCTACACCTACTGGCCGGTGCGCCTCGACCAGGGCGGCGAGGCGCTCGCGCCGGGCTCTGGCAAGGACCCGGTCCAATACGTGGACGTGCGCGACCTGGCCGCGTTCATGATCCACTGCGTCGAGGCGCGCGTGGTCGGGACGTTCAACGCCACGGGGCCCGAGAAGACGCTGACCATGGCGCAGATGCTCGGCGCCTGCGGAAAGGCCAGCGCCAGTCCGGCGGCGCTCACCTGGGCGGACGCGAAGTTCCTGGCGGAGCAGAAAGTCGAGCCCTGGAGCGACATGCCGGTCTGGACGGGGCCCGACGGTGGCTTCTCGCAGATCTCGGCGGCCAAGGCGATCAAGGCTGGCCTGCGCTTCCGCCCTGCGGAGGAGACGGCCAGGCACACGCTCGCCTGGTGGAAGGCCCAGCCAGAGGAGCGGCGCAAGAAGCTGCGCGCGGGCATCGCGCCTGCGCGCGAGCAGGAAGTGCTGGCGGCGTGGAAAGCGCGTTAGACGGGCTTCGCTGCGCCCGGGCAGAGGCGGTGCAGCATGGCGACGAGGCCCTCGATGTCGAAGGGCTTCTTGATGGCTGCGATCACGCCCTGGGGCGCGTTGCCGGCCACAGCGCTCGTGACGACGACGCGCGGGATGGCGATGCCCCGCTCGAGCTGCAAGCGGCCATGAACTCCCAGCCGTTCATCACCGGCATCATCAAGTCGAGCAGCACGAGGCACGGGCTCGCGTGCGAGCGCAGGTACTCGAGGGCGGCCCTGCCGTGCTCGGCCTCGTCCACCGAGAAGCCATAGTCCTCGAGCGTCTCGCGCAGGGACTCGCGCAGAGTTTCGTCGTCTTCTACGAGGAGCAGGCGGTTGGCCATGAGGGCGACTTTGACAATGGGGGGCGCTGGCGTCAATCCGTAGTTTTTAGCGGTGATGCATGGGTGATTCTCCAGCTCGCCTGCTTGCTCGGCGCTGGCCCCGGAAGCACTTTGCAGCCATGCCCGCGCGCATCGGCTTCTTGATCGACCCGCTCGAGGGGCTGCACGTCGGCCACGACACGACCTTTGCGCTGATGCTCGAGTGCCAGCGGCGCGGGCACGAGGTGCGCGCCTTCGAGCAGCCTCACCTCTCGTTTGCTGGCGGACAGTCGGCGGCGCGGATGCGCACGGTGCAGCTGCGGCCAGACCCGCGCGACCACTTCACCGTGCTCAAGGACGAGCTGGCGCCGCTCGCCGAGCTCGACGCCATCTTCCTGCGCAAGGACCCGCCGGTGGATGCCGAGTTCGTCCACGCGACGCAGCTGGTCGAGCTCACCGGCCCGAAGCCGCCGCTCTTCTTCAACCACCCGGCGGCGCTGCGCAACACCAGCGAGAAGCTGTTCGCCCTCGCCTATCCGGACCTGGTGCCGCGCACGGTGGTCTCGCGCGACCTGCTTGCGCTGCGCGCCTTCGTCGGCGAGTTTCCGGAGGGCGCCATCGTCAAGCCGCTCGACGGCTTTGGCGGCCAGGGCATCCTCCACTGCCGCCGCGAGGACCGAAACGTCGCCTCGCTGCTGGAGCTGGCCACCCGCGCCGGCCGCGATCACGTGGTCGCGCAGGAGTACCTGCCCGCCAGCCGCGACGGCGACAAGCGCGTCCTGGTCGTTGACGGCGAGCCGCTCGGCGCGGTGCTGCGCGTCCCGCGCGACGACGAGACGCGGGCCAACATGGCCGTCGGCGGCAAGCCGGTGCGCGCGGCGATCGACGAGGCCGACCGGCGCATCTGCGCGCGCCTCGCCCCCGAGCTGCGCCGGCGCGGGCTCTGGTTCGTCGGCATCGACGTCATCGGCGGCAAGCTGATCGAGGTGAACGTGACCAGCCCGACCGGCATCTGCGAGGTGGACGCGCTCGACGGCAGCAGCATCGAGCGCGACGTCATCGACCTCATGGAGAAGAAGCTGGCAGAGCGGTAATGCCCGTCAAATAGGCACCGGTAGGGTATCGGCCGCCGGCAGGCAGAGGGCCGGTCGCGGCACGGGCGCCCACCCGACATCGGCATAGGGGTTGGCGTTCGCCGCCAGCCCCCTGCCACACCACCGGACATGCGGGTCCGCATCCGGCGGTTCGAGAGGTTGAGGTCAAGTGACCAGGCTCGGAAGACCGAGCTTGGCGAAG
>JBBRMA010000077.1:0-23537 GCA_038231075.1 Myxococcales bacterium
ACTTCGCCAAGCTCGGTCTTCCGAGCCTGGTCACTTGACCTCAACCTCTCGAACCGCCGGATGCGGACCCGCATGTCCGGTGGTGTGGCAGGGGGCTGGCGGCGAACGCCAACCCCTATGCCGATTCGGGTGGGCGCCCGTGCCGCGCGGCAGGTCTCTGCCTGCACGCGGCCGGTACCTCCGGCGCCTCTCTGACTGACATTGGGGCTAGCCGTCGAGCGCGCGCCGGGCCTCGACGCGGACTCCCTCGGCCGGATCGTCGCGCAGCCTCTCCACCAGCGGGAGCAGCGCGGCCGGCACGGGGCGCGGCAAGAGCGCGAGCGCGCTGCGGACGAGGCCATCGCGTCCGGCGCGGAGCAGCGGAGTCCCGGTGAACCGCGCGCGCGCCTCGTCGTGCGTGAGCGCCAGCGTCTCCGCGAAGGAGAGCGAGCGTTGATCGGGGCGGGCGCGCAAGGTGACGAGTTGACCAGGCCGCGCCTTGTGGTTCCAGGGGCAGACGTCCTGGCAGGCATCGCAGCCGAAGACGCGGCCGCCGGCGCGCGCGGCCAGCTCCGGCGCGATGGGCCCGCGGTGCTCGATGGTGTGAAAGGCGAGGCACCTGCGCGCATCGACGAAGCCGGGCTCGGGGATGGCGTCGGTCGGGCAGGCGGGGATGCAAGCCGAACAATCGCCGCAGCGCTGCGGGTGGGGCGCGTCGGGCTCGAGCACCAGATCGGTGACGAGCGCGCCGAGGAGCAGCCAGGACCCGTACCGCTCGTGAATCAAGCAGCCGTTCTTGCCGATCCAGCCGAGGCCCGCGCGCTCCGCCCAGGCTTTCTCGGCCACCGCGCCGGCGTCCACTTCGGCGTAGACGCGCGCTGCGAGTTCGCTTCGCATCCAGGCTGCCAGCTTGCGCACCGGCTTGAGCAGCACGTTGTGGTAATCGCGGTTCTGCGCATATTTTGCGATTTCCAAATCGGCGACCGGTTTGTGATTTGGAAGGTCCGGCCCATAGCTGACGGCCACCGCGACCACGCTGCGCGCGCCCGGGAGCACGAGGCGCGGATCGAGCCGCTCGGCCAGCCGATCCTTCACATATTGCAAATTCGCGTGCCACCCGTTGTCGAACCATTTTGCAAACGGCGCCGGGTCGAGCGGGCCAGCCCGGGCCACGCCGCACAGGTCCAGGCCCAGCGCCGCCGCCTTCTCTTTGATGCGCGCTGCCGTCATCTCTTGAGCGTGATCGAGAGCCCGTCGCCCACCGGGAGCACGGTGGTGCAGAGGCCCTCCGAGCCATGGGCCACGCGGAGGAACTCGCGCAGCGCCAGCGTCGCGTCGTCCGATTCGCCGCGCGCCACCGACCCTCCCCAGAGGACGCCATGGGCGATGACGAGCCCGCCGGTGCGCAGCTTGGGCAACGCGAGCGCCAGCGCGCGCGGGTAGTCGCGCTTGTCGATGTCGATGAAGACCAGGTCGAGCTTCCCGTCGGCGCGGGCCAGCGACTCGAGCGCGTCGCCGCCGGGCTCGAAGCGGCAGCGTTCGAAGAGCCCCGCGCGGCCGAGGAACGCACGCGCGCGGTCGAGGTGGTCGCCGTCGCGATCGGTCAAGGTCACAGAGCCGCCGGGCTGCAGCACGCGCGCCAGCCAGAACGCCGAGTAGCCGATGCCCGACCCCAGCTCGTAGATGCGCTGCGCTTCGCAGAGCAGGGCGTACTGCGAAAGGATCTGCCCCGTCGCCGGCGAGATCAGCTGGTAGCCGCCGAGCTCGTCGGCGGCTCGCCGCATGTCGGCCTCGACCGCGTCGGGCGAACCGGCCAGCCGCGCCAGGTACTCCTCGATCAGCGGATCGACGATGTCCATGTCGCCTTGCATCGGCCCACTTTATAGTGCGCGCCGTGATCAAGCTCCTCGGTTTCGTCTATCGGCTCTCGGCGGGCGCGCTCTTCGGGGCGCAGCTCTTTTTCGCCGCGGTGGCAGCGCCCTCTGCTTTCAACCGCGAGGTCGCCGCGTTGCCCCAGGGCCACCCGCTGCGGACGGCTGCGGCCGACCTGGTAGGCCGTGAGCTGGCCGCGCTCGATCGGCTGGCGCTGACCTGCGCCGCGCTCGCCGTCATTGCCGCGATCCTGCTCGCGCGCCGGGGAAGCGCCATCGCGCTGCGAGCGGCCTTGCCCCCGGTGCTGATCGGGCTGTGCGCCGCGGCCTCGGCCATGCTGGTGACGCCGGCCATTCACGCGCTGCGCGCCCAGGGGTCCACCGCGACGCCGGCCTTTGGCCGCCTGCACGCGCTCTCGACCGCGCTGGTGGCCGTCGAGCTCTTGCTGGGCGCGCTCGCGCTCTGGCGGGCTGGAGCGCTGCAAGGTGGCCCTTCCGCCGACTGAAGAGGACTGCCGGCTCTCCGGCGTTCCGGGCAAACGCGCAGGTTTTCGCGAGGCCGGAAGGCCGGGAGCCTGGAAGCCGCCTCTACTTCTTGTCGAGCCACTCCGCGACGCCGCCGTGCCGCGAGCAGGCGCCGGTGTGGTGCTGCGCGTGCGAGAACTTGCCGTCCTTGCAGCGCGCGGTGGCGCCGGCCTGGCTCATGGTCACGCCGCCGGGCTCGTCGCCGCCGCTGCCGGTGCGCGCGTCGTGGTTCTTCGCGTCGATGCCGCGGTCGTCGCTCGGGAGCACGTGATCGTCCTTGAGCGCGCCGCCGTGGCCGAAGCAGCCGAGCCGGCCGGTCGTCACCTTGCCGTCCTTGCAGGTGATCATGTCCTTGCCGGCGCTGCGCTCGTCGCGATCCATCTTCCGATCGGCCTTGCGGTCGGTCTCGCGGTCGATTTGACGATCTTCGCGCGCGTCGTCTCGCTCGCGCTTGTCGCCGCGCAGGCCCTTCTCGGCCCGGCCGTCCTTGACGACAGCGTCGTCCTTGCCGTTCACCTCGCCCTTCCGCGCGAGGCCGCCGTGGCCAGAGCAGGCGCCGCGGCCCATCTTCTCGGAGAGCGAGCCGTCGATGCAGAGCACGCCGGATTTGCCGTCGGTCTTGATGCCGCCGTGGTGCGAGCACGCGCCCTTTCCGGGGCGGGCGGTGGTGTCGTCGCCGCAGGTGACGCGATAGTCCTTGGCGGCGCTCGCGGCAGAGGCCACGGGAGCGGCCAGGAGCGCGAGCGAGAAGAGCGGAACGAGTGCGCGAGAAAGGGACACGGGTGCCTCCGGTGACGAAAGTCGAACGTGGGCCCTCCCACCTCTGCAAGGTCCTGCCTGCGTGCCCCATCGGCAAGCGACGTGCGAAAGCCTGCTCGCCGCCACGGCGATCGCAGCGAGCGCTAGCCCTTGCCCTGCCGCTGCCTCCGGGCTAGATCGCACGCCCCATGGCAATCCCAGTCACGCTCATCCCTGGAGACGGCATCGGCCCCGAAGTGGTCGAGGCCGCCGTGCAGGTCATCGAAGCATCCGGCGCGCACTTGGAGTGGCAGCGCGCGTCTGCTGGAGCTGGGGCCGTTCCGCTGCATGGGACGCCCATCCCCAACGAGACGCTGGAGGCGATCCGGCGCACGCACCTCGCGCTCAAGGGCCCGCTGGCCACGCCCATCGGCGAAGGTTTCCGCTCGGTGAACGTGGCGCTGCGCAAGGAGTTCGACCTCTACGCCAACGTCCGCCCCGCCCGCAGCTTCGACGGCGTCGAGACCCGCTACAGCGGCGTCGACATCGTGGTCGTGCGCGAGAACACCCAGGGCCTCTACTCGGGCGTCGAGCACTACATCGACGACGAGCGCAGCGCCGCCGAGTCCATCTCCATCATCACCAGGAAGGGCAGCGAGCGCATCGTCGAGTACGCCTTCCAGTTCGCCAAGTCGCGCGGCCGGCGGCAGGTCACGCTCGTGCACAAGGCCAACATCTTGAAGGCCACCAGCGGCCTGTTCCTCGACACGGGCCGGAAGGTCGCCGCGAAATATCCGGAGATCATCTTCAAGGAGATGATCGTCGACAACTGCGCCATGCAGCTGGTCAAGAACCCGGGGCAGTTCGACGTCATCGTGACGACGAACCTCTTCGGCGACATCCTGAGCGATCTGACCTCCGGCCTCATCGGCG
The DNA here is from genome assembly GCA_038231075.1 of Myxococcales bacterium. Lineage (GTDB taxonomy): Bacteria > Myxococcota > Myxococcia > Myxococcales > 40CM-4-68-19 > JBBRMA01. The sequence continues at coordinate 4,047 of JBBRMA010000077.1, forward strand.
GCCTCGGCCTGACGGCGGGCGCCAACATCGGCGAGAAGGCCGCCATCTTCGAGGCAGTGCACGGCACCGCGCCCGACATCGCCGGCAAGGGCGTCGCGAACCCCACGGCGGTGATGCTCGCGGGCACGCTGCTCCTCGAGCACATCGGCGAGCGCACGGCGTCCGAGCGGCTGATGAACGCCATCCGCGAGACCATCGCCTCGCGCGAGGCCGTCACCCCGGACATCGGCGGCAACGCGAGCACCCGCATGTTCACCAACGCGGTGCTGCGCAGGTTGAAGTAGCTCAGCCCTCGTCGTCGTGCGGCTCGTCCATCGCCAAGAGATACACGCGGCCGCCGGCCTCTTCGATCGGTAATTTCGATAATCCGGTGCCGTCGCAGGGCCCGCCCAGGCAAGCGCCGGTGGCGCTCTCGAAGAACGCGCCGTGGGCCTGGCACTCGAGCGCGCCCGATTTGCTGAACAGCTTGCCGTCGCCCAGATCGACCGGCTGGCTGCGGTGGGGGCAGACGTTTCGATAGGCGCGGGCGGCGTCGCCGGCGTCGCGGATGGCGAAGCCTTCGCTGCCGTCGTCGAGCGGAAAGCGCAGCGAGCGGCCCGGGTGCAGATCGGCCGACCAGAACAAAAAGCGGCGCGACATCGGCTAGCCCTGGCGCGCCGAGCTGGGCAGCCAGGGCACCTCGGCGGCGCCTGCGCGGTGGCAGGCCGCGCGGGCCATGACGAAGAGCAGATCGCTGAGCCGGTTCACGTACGCCAGCGCATGGGTCGAGACGGGCACCGTGCGCGAGAGCTGCACGACCAGCCGCTCGGCGCGGCGGCAGATGGTGCGGCAGAGGTGGAGCTGCGCGGCCGCGCGGGTGCCGCCGGGCAGGATGAAGGCGCGCAGCTCGGGAAGCTCGGCCTCGAGGCGGTCGATCTCGCGCTCGAGGCGGGCGACGTCCTCGGCCTTGGTCTGCGGCACGGCGTGCTTGACCGACTCGAGGTCGGGCGTGGCCAGCTCGGCGCCCAGATCGAACAGCTCGCTCTGCAGCCGCGCCGAGAACTTGTCCAGGTCGGCGAGCCGGGCGTCGGACTGCAGCTCGCAGCGCGCGAGGCCGAGCGCGGAGTTCAGCTCATCGATGTCGCCATAGGCCGAGACGCGCAGGTCGTCCTTGCCGACCCGCGGCCCGCCAAAGAGTCCAGTAGAGCCATCGTCGCCCCGCCGGGTGTAGATGCGCATGGGCGACAGGGTATCATCGAGCCGTGATCCTCACGGCCTTCGAGCACCACCGCGGCATCCACTGCGGCTCCACCGCGATGGCGGACGTGCTCCGCTTCTACGGTTGCGACCTGACCGAGCCGCTCGCGTTCGGCCTGGGCGCGGGCTGCTCGTTCACGCTCCACGACGGCAGCCTGCGCGCGCTGCCTCCCCAGCCGCGGCGCCTGTTCGCGGGGCGGAGCGCGACCTTCGAGGCCGACCTGTGCACAGCGCTCGGCGCGCGGCTGCTCAAGCTGCAGCGCTGGCAGGACGTGCAGATCCGGCTCTCGCGCGCGCACCCGGCGCTCGCTTGGACCGACCTGTTCGAGCTGAAGTACACCGGCGCCCACGGCCACTGGGGCGGCCACCTCGTCGCCATCGCGGGCTTCAAAGACAAGAGCGCAATCCTGGCCGACAACGAGCGCGACGAGCTTGTCACCGTACCGCTCGAGCAGCTGATCAGCGCTGCCAGGCCCGGCGTCGAGCCTGACCCCGGCGCGCCCTACTTTGCCTGCGTCGACGGAGCGCGGCCGCTCGAGCGCGGGCAGCTCGCCCAGGCCGCCGTGGACGCCATCGCCAGGCAGGCGCGCGACATGCTGCACGGCGAGCGCTCGGGCCTAGCCGCGCTGCAGACGTTTGCCCGCGAGCTGCCCCTCTGGGAGAAGCTGCCCGACTGGCAGCGCTGCACCCGCATGGCCGCGCAGGTCATCGAGGTGCGCGGCAACGGCGGGGGCCTCTTTCGCAAGCTCTACGCCCGTTTTCTCGAGGAGGCCGCGGCGTCGGGCGCGAGCTACGCGGCGCACCTGGTGCCGCACGCGAAGCAGGCGGCGGCCGGGTGGACCGCGCTTGCCACCGCGCTCGACACGGCGCAGAAGGAGCCGGCGCCCGACCTGCGCGTCTCTTCGTTCCGCGCCCAGGAAGTGGTCAAGCTGGAGAAGGCGCTCTGGATCAAGGCCGAGGAGCTGTTCGGCGTGGGGGCTGGGTGGTGAAATCAATTTCACTGGCAGTGTTAGCGACGCTCTTGGCCTCCTGCGGCGCGATGAAGAGCGCGGGCGGCGTGGCCGACCACTTCGTCGACAAATATTACGTCGAGAGCGACCAGCAAGGCGCCATGCCTTACGCCGACGGTGTGGCGAAGTTGCGCCTCTCGGCGGAGCTGTCCCTGGTCGGCGACTCGCGCCGCGGCATCGCCCCGGGGAGCCACGCGGCCAAGGTCTTCTACGAGCGCAAATCGCTGGCCGCCGAGGCGCAGACCGCCCGCGCCGACTACGCGCTCACCATCAAGCCCCAGGGCGGCACCGACATCCTGCGCACCGTGCAGCTCGAGCTCGCGAGGCAGCCCGACGACACCTGGCGGGTGACGCGCTTCACCGAGACCACGCCGCGCTGAGATGAAACTTCCGCGCCACGCCTCCGCCCACCTCAGGGAGACGCTGCGGGTCTCGGCCCAGCGCGCCGAGCTGGCGGCGGGCCTGCGCGCGGCCACGGCGACCATCCTGCCGCTGGTGGCCGCCGAGCTGCTGCACCGGCAGGCCTTCACCTCCATGGCGCTCGGCGGCTGGCTGGCCGGCTTTGCCGATCCGGGCGGGCCGTACCGCGCGCGGGCGCAGGCGCTGCTCGAGTTCATCCTGGTCGGCTCGAGCGCGTACGTCCTCGGCACGCTGGTCGGCCGCTTCCCGGCCGCGGGCGTGCTCGCGCTCTTCGTGGTCGCCTTCGGCGCCAGCTTCGCGCGCGTGCTGGGGGCGTCGATCGGCACCATCGGGAACCTGTCCTTGCTGGTGTTCTGCATCGCGGCGGGGGCGCCGGCGGACTCGGTGCACACCGCCTTGATGCGCGGCGGGCTGCTGGCGGCGGGCGCTCTCGGCGCGGCCTTCCTCGCGCTCGCCCTCTGGCCGATCCATGCCTATGGGCCCGCGCGCGAGGCGGTGGCCGAGGCGCTGCGGGCGCTGGCCGACTGCGCGCGCGCGGTGGCCGAGGCCGCGCAGTCGGGCGACGAGAAGGCGTGGTCTAAGACCCTGGTCGCGCGGCCCAAGGTGCGCGCCGCGCTCGAGCTGGCCCGCACCGCGCTGGCCGAGGTGCACGAGCGGCGCCTGCGCGAGACCCCCCGCGCCGCTGCGCTGGTCTCGCTGGTCGAGCGGGCCGAGCTGTCCTACGGGGTCCTGATCGCGCTGGCCGAGGTCCTGCAGAGCTGCGCCGAGCGCGGCTCGCCGGACCTGGCCGCGGGCGCAAGACTGCACGCGCTCGCGGGTCTGATCGACGAAGCCGCGAAGATCCCGCAGGGCGCCGCCGAGCCTCCCGCGCATCTCGAGGCCTCGAGCGCCGCGGCCGGTGACGCCGCCGTCTTGCTCGAGCGCCTCGCCGGCCATGTGCGGGCACTGCTCGACCAGCGCGCGCCCTTGCAGCTAGCGGGCGCCCCCGCCTTCCAGCCGGCCGCGCCGCCGCCGCTCATCGCCCTGCGCTCCGCCTTTTCCTGGGAGTCGCTGGAGCTGCGCTACGCGCTCCGGATGGCGACCGCGGTGGCCGCGGGCGCGCTGGTGGCGCATCTCTTGGATCTGCACCGCCAATATTGGGTGACGGTCACCATCGTCATCGTCCTGCAGCCGCATGCCGGCGCCACGCTGCGCAAGGGGCTCTCGCGCGTGGCCGGCACCATGCTTGGCGCCACCGCCGCCGCCTTGCTGGCGCCGCTGCTCCACCGGCCCCTCGTGACCGTGCTGGTGCTCTTCGCGCTGGCCGTGGCGGCGATCGCGCTGCGCAAGAAAAGCTACGCGCTCTATGGCCTGTTCGTGACGCCGCTGTTCGTGCTGCTCGCCGAGAGCTCCGCGGCCGGCGGCGCCCATCTGGTCCAGGTGCGCATCATCGACACGCTGGTCGGCGGAGCGGTGGCCATCCTCGCCGCGTATCTGATGTGGCCCGTCTGGGAGCGCGATCGGGTCTTCGCGTACATCGGCAGCTCGCTCGAGCGGTCCCGCGACTATCTGCAGGCGGTCTTCGGAAACCAGGGCACCCACGAGCGGCAGGCCGCGCGCAGGGCGCTCGGGCTCGCGCACGGCAACGCCGAGGCCTCCTTCGAGCGCTTCCTGGCCGAGCCCCACGAGCTGGCCCAGATCGAGCCGATGATGGTCACGCTCTCGCAAGCGCGCCGCCTGGGCGCTGCCTCGGTCGGCCTCTCGGTCCTGCGCGCGGGCGACGTCTCGCAGGTTCCGGCGCAGGTGAGCGCGCGACTGACGGCGGCGCTCGACGAGCTGGCCGCCTCCGCGCGCGAGCGCCGCGTCCCGGCCGAGCTTGGCGATCTGCGCGCGCTGCTCCCCGCCGAGGGCCCCTGGCGCGAGCTGCTCGAGCGCGTGGTGCGGCCAATCGAGCTGTTGCGATCGGCATTGGCGCGACTAAACCAACCCGCGCCGAGGTAGAAGGGCCGATGCTCGAGCTCAAGGTCACAGAAGACGCCGCCGGACAGCGCCTCGACAAGTTCTTGAAGAAGCGGCTCCCCGCGGTGCCCATCAGCCACCTCTACAAGATGGTGCGGACCAAGAAGGTCAAGGTGAACGGCGCGCGCGCGGAGATCGGCCAGGAGCTGGTCGCGGGCGATCTGGTCAGCGTCCGCGGCACCGACGAGGCGCTGCTGGAGAAGTCGAGTCCCAAGCCGGAGAGCGCGCGGCCCGCGAGGCCGGTGGGCCAGGACTTCCAGGTGCTCTTCGAGGACAAGGACATCCTGGTCTGCGACAAGCCCTCGGGCCTCGCGGTGCACCCCGGCACCGGCATCACCGGCGACACGCTGGTGGACCAGGCGCGGGCATATTTTGAAAAGATGGGGCTCGTCATCCCCGAGGGCGAGTACAAGCCAAGCCCCGCCCACCGGCTCGACCGCGAGACCAGCGGCGTCGTCGTCATCGCCAAGACCCGCCAGGCGATGGTCAAGCTGACCGAGATCTTCACCGAGGGCACCGCCCACAAGCGCTACCTGGCGCTCGCCAAGGGACGCTTCCAGCGCGAGAAGGGCACCATCAACCTGCGCCTGCCCGAGCACCAGCAGACCGCCAACAGCAAGCAGCAGCGCGGGGTCAACATGCAGGAGGCCGTGACGCACTGGAAGCGGCTGGCCGGCGGACCCGAGGCGACGCTGCTCGAGCTGGAGATCGAGACGGGCCGCACCCACCAGATCCGGCGCCACCTCGCGGCCATCGGCCACCCGGTGGTGGGCGATGGCAAACACGGCGACTTCCCCTTCAACCGCCGCGCGCGGGCGGCCTTTGGCCTGAAGCGGATGTTCCTCCACTCTGCCCAGTTGACGCTGCACCACCCAGTGACCAACAAGCGATTGTCGCTGCAAGCTGCCCTGCCCGCCGAGCTGCTGTCGGTTCTTCCCAAGGCGGGCATCACCTGGAAGCCGTAGACTCGGGAGCGCATGGCCATCGACCCACACGAGGAGAGGACCGATCCCGCCGGCGCAGGCGCGCCGCCGTCACGAGCGCCGCGTCGCAAGCGGCGGCTCTGGCTGTGGGCGCTCGGCGCAGTCGGTGTGCTCGGCGTGATCGCGGCGATCGCTTTTGCCATCGCCTACGCGACCTTCTCGCGCGGGCTGCCCTCGATCGAGTGGGCCAGCCACTATCGGCCCCCGATCGTCACCGAGGTCTGGAGCGGCGATCAGCAGCTCGCCGGCGAGTTCTACAACGAGCGCCGCCGCGTCGTGTCCTACGAACGGATCCCGAAAAAGTTGGTCCAGGCCTTCGTCGCCAGCGAAGACAAGGACTTCTTCGACCACCCGGGCGTCAGCTTCACCGGCCTCGCCCGCGCGCTCTTCCGCACCTATGTGCTGCGCAGCCGGCGCATCGAGGGCGGCTCGACGCTGACGCAGCAGACGGCGAAGGCGATCATCGCCTCGGCAGAGGGAGCGAAGGCGGCGCGCGTGCGCAAGGGCATGGCCGGCGTGCGCCGGAAGATTCGCGAATACATCCTGACGCGCCGATTGGAGAATCACTTTACCAAGGAACAGATACTCAACCTCTACTTAAACGAAGTCTACCTTGGCCACCACGCCTACGGAGTGCAGGCGGCGGCCGAGAACTACTTCCGCAAGAACGTCTGGGAGCTCTCGCTGCCCGAGATGGCGCTGATCGCTGGATTGCCCCAGGCGCCTTCCGCCTATTCGCCGTTCACCAATCCGGAAGCAGCGAAGCACCGGCGCAAGTATGTGCTCGGGCGCATGCTCGCCGAAGGGATGATCTCGCCCGCCGAGCACGACGCCGCCGAGAAGGCCGAGGTGACCGCGTACCCGGTCGAGGACATCTTCCGCGAGACCGCGCCCTACGTCACCGAGCACGTCCGCCGCGACGTCGTCGCCCGCTACGGCAACGAGCGTCTGTTGAACGACGGCTTGAAGATCTTCATGACCGTCGATCTGGAGCGCGAGCGCGACGCCATCGCCGCGACGCTGAAGGGCATCCTCGCCGTCGACAAGCGGCAGGGCTATCGAGGCCCGCTGCTGCACCTGGCAGAGAAAGATTGGAAGAACTTCGAGGAGAAGGAGCAGGCCTTCCTCGAGCGCGACGCCAAGGACGAGACCGAGGACGCTGAAGAAGGCGAGGAGGGCTCGGCCGCCTCCGGCAAGGGCGTGGTCGCCGCGCTCGTCACCGGCGTCGATAAAGATTGGAAGGTCGCGCACGTCTCGGTCGGCAAGAGCAAAGGCAAATTACCGATCGAGCAGGCCTACTGGGCGCGCAAGCCGAACCCCGAGGTCAACGCCAAGGACCTCAAGATCCAGAACTTCAAGAAGGTGCTCGAGCCAGGCGACGTCATCCTGGTCCGCCGCGCCTCTGCCAAGCGCGACAAGAAGGGGAACATTTCCGATTTGCAAAAAGGCGTCTACGCGCTCGAGCAGGAGCCGAAGATCCAGGGCGCGCTCATCTCGACCGATCCGAACAGCGGCTACGTCATCTCGATGATCGGCGGCTACGACTTCGAGAAGAGCGAGTTCAACCGCGCCTTCCAGGCCTGCCGCCAGCCGGGGTCCTCGTTCAAGCCCATCATCTACAGCGCGGCCATCGAGCTGAAGGGCTTCACCTCGAGCACGGTGCTCTCGGACGCGCCCATCGTCACCGATGACGAATCAAACGCCAAGCGCTGGAAGCCGAACAACTTCGAGGAGTCGTTCAAGGGCGACACCACCGTGCGCATGGCGCTCGCGCACTCGATGAACGTCATCGCCATCAAGACGCTGCAGGCGGTCGGCGTGAAGTCGGCCGCGGCCTGGGCGCACAAGCTCGGCATCACCACGCCAATCAACGAAGACCTGTCGATGGCCCTCGGCAGCTCGTGCGTGAAGCTGTGGGACCTGACCAACGTCTACTCGCTCATCAACCGCGGCGGAAAGCGGCCGCGCGCGATCTTCCTGCGCCGCGTGCTCGACCGCGACGGGCGCCTGCTGGAAGACCACAGCTCGTACTACGACCCGTGGACCTCGCTCACCGATCGGCTCGCCGCGGGCTATGCGAAACTTTTCGATAAGCCCGAGCAGGTGATGACGCCCGAGACCGCGTTCTTGATTACCCACTTGATGGAGGGCGTGGTGAAGTTCGGGACGTCCACGCGGGCGCTGGCGCTGCAGAAGCCCGTGGCGGGAAAGACCGGCACCACCAACGATCTGTTCGACGCCTGGTTCATGGGCTTTACCAAAGATTTGGTAACGGGCGTTTGGGTCGGCTTCGACACCTACGAGCAGCCGATGGACAAGTACGAGACCGGCGGCCACACCGCGCTGCCCATCTGGGTCGATTACATGAAGACCGCGCTCAAGGGCGTGCCGCAGGGTGCCTTCGAGCCGCCGCCCGGCGACAGCATCGTCTGGGTGGACGTCGACGGCGACAACGGGCGCCGCGCCCAGCCCGGCTCGCGCTCGGTGGTGAAGGAGCCGTTCCTCTTGGGCACCGAGCCGCCCGAGGAGACGGCGCTCGGCTCGACCCCCGTGCAGTCGGCCAAGGCGCAAGAGTCGCTGATGCGCGACGGGCTCTGAAACTTGCCGCCAACCAAGCGCCCGCCCGCGCCGTTCGGTCGCGTCCTCGCGCGGCGATTTCGTGGTAATCGGCACTCCGTATGATGGGAATGTCGTTCACCGAGATCCTGATCATCATGGCGCTCGCGCTGCTCCTCTTCGGGCCGGACGAGCTGCCGAAGATGGCCAAGGCGCTGGGCAAGGGCCTGCGCGAGCTGCGCAAGGCGACCGACGACATCAAGTCGACGCTCGAGACCGAGATGAACAAGCTCGACGACGAGCCCAAGGTCTCGGGCACGCCGCTCGGCACGCCGATGATGCTGCCGCCGGTCGTCGACACGAGCGATCCCGGCGCCGCCCGCGCTGCCGCTCGCTTTGCCGCCGCGGGCAAGCCCGTGCCGCCCGCGCCAACCGACGCGCCCGCTCCCGAGCTGCCGCCTGTTTCTTCAGAGACGCCCACCGAGCAGATTGCCCGGCTCGCGCCTCCGCCCGGCGCCATCGCGCGCGAGGGCGCTGACCGCCCGGCCGACGCCCCGCGCGCCAGCGAGCTGCCAGGTCCGGCGACTCCGGGCGGCAGCGCGACGTGAGCCCCCTGGCGCTGCTCCCCAAGCCGACCGCACCGGGCGAGGGCCCCGAGGACGACGTCCACCTGACTTTGCGCGAGCACTTGATGGACCTGCGCAAGCGGCTCAAGTGGGCCCTGATCTGGCTGGTGGTGGGGTTTCTCGCTTGCTACCACTGGGCCGAGAAGATCTTCCGCTTCTTGATGGACCCGGTCTACCGCGCGCTGCCCGAGGGCGAAAAAGCCCTCCACTTCGCCTCCAGCGTCGAGCCGTTTTTCATCTATCTAAAGGTCGCGCTCTACGCCGGCATCTTCGTCGCGGCGCCCTTTATTCTTTACCAAATCTGGGCCTTCGTCGCGCCCGGGCTTTATCGAAAAGAGAAGGGCGCGGTGCTCCCGCTGGTGGCCGCGGCCACGCTCTTCTTCGTCGGCGGCGCGGTCTTCTGCTACCTCGTCATCTTGCCGCCGGCGTTCGACTTCCTCATCCACTCGGCCGGCCCCGACATCAAGCCGATGCTGATGATGGACGACCAGCTCGGCCTCGTGATGATGCTGGTCCTCGCCTTCGGCCTGATCTTCGAGCTGCCGCTGGTGATGACCTTCCTCGGGCTGATCGGGCTGGTGGACTACAAATTCTTTTCCAAATATCGACGCCACGCCATCGTCATCAACACCATCATCGCCGCCTTCGTCACGCCCACCGGCGACCCCTTCAACCTGGCGCTGATGGCCGTCCCGATGGTGGCCTGCTACGAGCTCGGGATCCTCGGCTCGTGGATCTTCGGCAAGAAGAAGCCCGCCGCGGCGGCTTAGCGAAAACAGGCTCTGGATCGCCGCGCGAAGGCGTGCTACCAGAGCGACCGACGCTTTGCGTCCCCATCGTCTAGTGGCCCAGGACGCTGCCCTTTCACGGCGGTAACCAGAGTTCGAATCTCTGTGGGGACGCCACAAAACGTTGAAATTGTGCTGTTTTATTTTGGCCCAATCCTTGCTCTCTAACCGCAAGAGCAATTTCCTGCGGGCAGGGCTCCCAAAATACAAGGAGTTACCCGCCCGCAAGCCACGCCGATCTCTGTGGTCTGGCCTCTGTCCAAGGCGGCGATTCTCGGTCTTTCATTGAACATGGAACGCCCGGGCACCGGTGGAACTGGTGCTCAGGCGGGCCGGTGGTGACACGGGGCGACTTCGCCAGAGCAGCGGCTCACGAGTTGTCGTTCGACGCCTTTGGGGCCATAATAGGTGCCCCTAGCGGTACATGACGGCAACTGAAACTTGCCGTTTCGCACTGCAAAAGGCAGTATTAATGACCCCTGGAGCGCCTGACGGCAAGATGAAGCCCACCGAATTCTTCGCCCGTCACTCTGTGTTCCGGTTCGAGGAATTCCGAACCGCCCATCTTGCGGGGGGAACCCGGAGCCCCGAGACAACCGCCTCCGTGCTCAAGCAGCACGTGGCGGCCGGCAACCTGGTCAACGTGCGCCGTGGCCTTTACGCCCGGGTGCCGGACGATGCGGACGCCGCGACCTTTCGCGTTGACCCATTCCTCCTTGCGAGCCGCCTCTCCGACGATTCGGTGATCGCCTACCACAGCGCTCTCCAGCTTCTCGGCAAGGCCCACTCCCTCTCGAGCCGGATCACCTACCTCACGCGCCATCGGGCCAAGCCCTTCGCCTTCCAGGACACCGAGTTTGTTCCGGTGCTGTTCCCGGCTGCCGTTCGCAAGCGGAAGGACGTCGGTGGTGGCATTCGCGAAGAGAGCCGCCAGGGGCTAACAGTGCGCGTGACCGGTTTCGAGCGAACGATGGTCGACGTCCTCGACGCGCCCGAGCACGGCGGCGGTTGGGAGGAGATCTGGCGCTCACTCGAGGCGATCGAGTTCTTCGACCTGGATTTTGTCATCGCCTACGCGCGGCGCCTTCACTCGGCGCTCACGGCGGCGCGCGTCGGCTTCTTCCTCGAGCAGCACAAGGACCAACTGCTGGTCGAGGACCGCCACCTCGCAGCCCTTCGCAGGCTCGCCCCCGGTCAGCCTACCTACTTCGAGCGCCGGCATCGCGGGGGAGGCAGGTTTGTGGCTCGCTGGAATCTGATCGTTCCAGAGAGTGTGCTTGCGCGCTCGTGGGCGGAGGGCGAATGATCTTCGGCGCCGAAGAGATCAGGCAGCACGCAGCGTCCGTCGGCTTTCGTCCCGATTCGTTGGAGAAAGTGTTTCGCCTGCTCAGTCTGCTCGAGGCGCTGCGAACCAATGCCTTCCTTCGTCCACGGATCGCGCTCAAGGGCGGCACCGCCCTCAACCTCTTTCTCTTCGACATGCCCCGGCTCTCGGTGGACATCGACCTGAACTACATAGGGTCCGCGGATCGCGAGGTCATGCTCGCCGACAAGCCAAAGGTCGAGCAGGCGATCCAGGCCGTGCGCTCGCGAGGGCCTTACGGTCAAGCGGATGCCGAGCGAGCACGCCGGCGGCAAATGGCGCTTGTCGTTCACGAACACCGCGGGCTCGTCCGACAAGCTCGAGGTCGATTTGAACTTCATGCTCCGTGCGCCGCTGTGGCCGGTGACGACAATGGACTCCAAGACTGTCGGCCCGGCCATCGCGCGGCAGATCGCCGTGGTGGATCGTCACGAACTCGCAGCGGGCAAGCTGGCCGCTCTCTGCTCCCGAAACGCGAGCCGCGACCTGTTCGACGCGCGAGAGCTTCTCCGCCGCACTGACCTGGAGCGAAGCAAGCTGCGGTTGGCGTTCGTGGTTTACGGAGGGCTCAACCGGAAGGACTGGAGGACCATCCGGGTCAAAGACATTGTTGGCGAAGCCGCCGAGCTCAGGCGCCAACTCGTGCCGATGCTGCGGGCCAGCGTTCGCCCGAAGGACCGAGAGATCCCTGAGTGGACCGAGACCCTCGTTCGGGAGACGCGCGAGCTGATGTCAGCCGTGCTTCCGCTCGCCAAGAACGAGCAGGACTTCCTCGAGCAGCTCAACGGCCGAGGGGAGATTGTTCCCAGCCTCCTCACCGATGACCCGTCGATGCGGGCGATCATCCAAGGCCACCCGGGGCTCCTGTGGAAAGCGCAGAACGTGAGGAACTACGTGGGCGGTTCCTCTGGCAGCCCCGCGAGATAGGCTTTCCACTTGGAGGCGGAAACCTCCTTGTCGCGTCACCGTCTCCGGGGCAGGGTAAGCGCATGCCCGCCCTGGTCACCGCCCCCAGCGCTGCCGAGGAGAGCCAGGTGCTGGCGTGGCTGGAGGAGCTCGCTCGCCGCAGGACGCACGAACTCGCGCCCCGCGACGTCGCGCTGCAGGCGCTCCGAGTCACGTTGGGCGGCGACCGGGCCGTGCGACGGGCGGCGCTCGATGCCTTGGTCCGCCGGATCGCCAGCGCTCATCGCGAGCAGATCACCGCCCGCTGGACATCGGGCGCGATCGCCCTGCGCTCGGCCCTGCGCGGCCCCCTGGCCTATCGCTGCGAAGTCTCCTCGCGATCGCCGCTGGTCGCGAGCTGCGACTGCCCAGATTTCCTGCGCAGCTCGCTCGGCCTCTGCAAGCACACCGCCGCGGTCCTGGCGCGCCCGCGAGTCCTTGCCAGGAGCCTCAAGGCCGCGAGCGAGCTTGTGACCACGGTGAGGTGGGATCAGGTGCGTCCGCTCACCGGCGCGGGGGATTGGCTGGAGCGCCTCCGGCTTGATCCGCGCGGGGGAAGAGTGCGCGCCGGCATCGCGCGACTGTTCGAGCTGCCGCTGCAGGAGCGGTGCGGCGGATCTCGGGCGGCGTTTGTCACGGAGCTATCGGCCGCGATCGCGCGCGGGCGGGTCGCGGCGGAGCCGGCCATCCCGCCGCTGCTCGTCCGCGAGCGCGAGCAACTCGAACTCGAGGCGTCGGGCCGCGAACTTGGACGAGGCGTCGCGCATTCCTTGAAGGGGTTGCGCCACCGTCTCTATCCCTACCAACGCGAAGGCGTGGAGACCTTCCTCGCGCGCGGACGATTGCTGCTGGCCGACGACATGGGCCTGGGCAAGACGGTGCAGGCGATCGGCGCGGCGCGCGCGCTGTGGGACGCCGGGCAGGTGAAGCGAGGGCTGTTGATCGTCCCAGCCAGCCTGAAGGCGCAATGGCGGCGAGAGTGGGTCGCGTTCACCGATGTTCCTATCGCTGTCCTCGAGGGGAATCCGAGCGAGCGGGCCTCCCTTCTGCGCGCGACCCGCAAGGGATTCCTGATCGCCAACTACGAGCAGGTGGTGAGGGACGTGGAGGCTTTCATCGCCTGGGGCCCTGACTTGATGGTGCTCGACGAGGCGCAACGGATGAAGAACTGGGCCACCAAGACGGCCCACTCGATCAAGCGCCTTCTACCGAGGTATCGGCTGGTGCTCACCGGCACGCCGTTCGAGAACCGGCTCGACGAGCTCGCCTCGCTGATGGATTGGGTGGACGACCTGGCGCTCGAGCCGAAGTGGCGCCTTTCGCCGCTCCACACCTTTCCCGCGGAGGATGGCAAGAAGGGCGGCGGTGCGCGCCACCTCGACACGCTGCGCGCGCGGCTGGCTCCATGGCTCTTGCGGCGGACCAAGCAGCAAGTTCTCGCGCAGCTTCCCTCCGCACCGACGTGCGCGTCCCGGTGGCCCTGACGGCGGAGCAGCGCGCCGAGCACGATGATTTGACCCCGGGGATCGCGCGCCTCGTCGCGCGGGCGACGAAGCGGCCTCTGACGCAGCCGGAGTTCTTGCAGCTCATGCAGCTCCTCACTTCGCAGCGCATGATCTGCAACGGCCTGGCCCTCTCGCGCTTCACCGAGCTGTTCACCGAGCTCGCTGGGCGGACCGCGAGCGACGCGCTCCTCGCCACTTTGGCCTCGCCCAAGCTTGCGGAACTTCGCGAGCTGGTCCGCAACCTCGCGGTCGCGCAGGGGCGCAAGGTCGTCATCTTCAGCCAGTGGCGGCGGATGCTCGAGCTCGCGCACTGGGCGGTGCGGGATCTGCTGGCCGAGGCGGGTCAGCGCTCGGTCTTCTTCTCCGGGGGCGAGAGCCAGGACCAGCGCACGCGCAACGTCGAGGCCTTCCACGAGGACCAGAGCACACGCGTCTTCTTCGCCACGGACGCGGGTGGCGTCGGTCTCAATCTGCAGCGCGCCGCCAGCACGCTCATCAACCTCGAGCTTCCCTGGAACCCCGCTGTGCTCGAGCAGCGCATCGGGCGCATCCACCGCCACGGCCAGAAGCGCCCCATCGAGGTGTACAACCTCGTGTCCGAAGAGGGCATCGAGTCGCGCATCGCCCAGCTCGTCGAGGAGAAGCGGGCGGTCTTCAACGGGCTCTTCGACGGCACCACCGACGAGGTGAAGCCGGGCGCGGCAGGCTCGTTCCTGGCGCGGATCGAACGACTCATCGAGCCTGCCCCCGCGGCGAGCACGACTACCGCACCCAACCCAGCCGACGAAGAAGCTGCCGAGGATGAGCCGGAGCCATCGGCCGCCGCCGCGCCCCCACCCGCTTTGGCGCTCCCGCCTTCAGCGCTTCCGCCTGCAGCACTTCCGCCTGCAGCACTTCCGCCTGTAGCGCCGCCGGCCGAGGATGGGCTCGCGGGACTGCTCGCGCAGGTGACGGTACGGCCTTCCGGGCCGTCGCGCGTCACCATCGAGGCTCCGGTGGAAGTCGCCAGGCAGCTCTCGGCGATGATGGCTGCGATGGCGCAACTTCTCGCGAAGGTCGCCGAGGATCCGGAGGCCTGAGCAATTGGAGTAGGACCGCCCGCTCGGCTGTCGCGTCACATTGGTTTCTCAAGCGACTGTGTGGATGGAGCCGGCCTTTGCCGGGGCGATCCCCTGAAGCTGCTCCTGGACACGAGCGAAGAATCGTCGCGCCTTTTCGCGCTTCGTGTCTCCTTCGTAGAACTGCACGACGAGTTGCCCGCGCTCCCTGCACAGCTCCCAAGACTCCAGGAACCGCTTCGGCAGGGCTCTGCCCTCGGGCGTGACGACCTGCAACTCGCTCTTAAGAAGATTTAGCGCCGGTCCGAGCGAATCCATGATCGCCGACGGGCTTGTCTTGGCCAGACCGAGCTTGCGAGCGATGTGCTTGAGCCCCTCGACGTACTGCCCGTGCCGGTCCTTCTTCGTGAGGTACAGGTACAGCCGCTGCGCGAGCGGACTCTTCAGCGCGACCGTGTAGTCGAGGTCCACCGGGTAGTAGTACCGCCCGCGCAAGCTCTCAAAGACCAGGTCGCTGAGCTTCACCCAACTCCGCGGCTGCCCGTTGCCATCATCCTGCGTGAGCCGCTCGTCCTCGAAATGGATGGCCGCGAGGATGCCCTCGATGTGCACGTCCGGTAGCCGCCCGCGGCCGCGCTCGTGCCAGGCGTGGGTGAACTTGAGCTCGACTGACCTGAGCGCCTCGCAGGCGCGCTCGATCTGCAGGTAGTCCTTCTTGCTCGGCCGCGCATACCCAAGCCGACGCGCGATCCCGTGCCGCAAGGTCGGGCCGCGCCGTCGCATCCGGCGGGCCGACGTCCTCACGCACAAGCGAATCGACGAGGAGCGTAGGCGGAGCGCAGCCGAGGACCTGGCGAGCGAGGCGGAGAAGCTTGGATTGGGGTATGAGGTCGTCGTGGCGTGTTGCCCGAAACGGCTGAGTTGCGCGTCACGCGCAACGGGGCATCTGAAGCAACTCAATTGACGTGTTGCCTCAGGCCGCGCAGCTGCGCGACATGGCAACTTCAGCATCTCAAACAACATCCTGGTCCACGAGGGGCCGTTGCGCGGCTCTGTTCTTTCGAGCGACTATGGACGCAGGGAGACTCAATGAAGCTCTTCGCGGCCCGCTTCCTATCGTTCGCCGCTCTCCTTGTGTCGCTGCAGGCGCTGGCGGCAGCGCCAGTTCAGACTTCCCCCACCGCAAAGCTGAAGACGGTCCGTGCGAAGTCCTTCGCGGCCAGGCTCTGGTCAGAGGCCATAAAGTTGGAGCCCGCGCTGAAGCGCAAGGGCACGCAAGTGCATATGGGCTATTGGTCGCTTCGTGATCCCAACCGCGCCGCCTTCGTGCGCGTGCTCAACACCATCAACAAGAGCTCGACGAAGGCCAACGTGGCGTTTTGGGATGAGGGTGTGGGCTCGAGCGTCGCGCGGCAGTTCCCTTCGTATCGAATCATGCTGCAAGAAGCTTGGTACGAGCGGGCGGTGGCTTCGACTCCGCCTGTGAAAGCGACGTTTCAATGGGACGTCGATCACAAGCAGTATTCGCTCACCGTCAAGGTCGCGCTGCCCCAGGCCGACGATGTCTGGGGCGAGTATTCCCAGCGCTATGCCGAGATGGCGCCACTCGCCAAAGCGACCACTGGAAAAGTCGTGAAGGTCTGGTGCTTTGTGACGAACGCCGGCGCGAAGCGGGTGTTCTACAAATACGAGCTGCCCATACTTAGAACGTTGGAAGGGCAGGGCGCCGTCGAGGTGCACTTCGCCAAGACGGTCAGCGCGGACTGGAAGAGGGCTGGCGATTGGACCATCGGAACCGCATCGGCGCCGCCGCCGGTTCCTTGATTAGAACGCGCTCCAGCGCAGCCCCGCCGCAAATAGGCTATCGATTTGGTCCGCAGAAAGCGCCGGCGCCACTTTGCGCAGCGCTTTGATCGCGGAATCCTGATCGCTCTTTTTCCCGTCCCGAAGCTCGTTGGCGATGCGCTCGGCATCGACAATTGCCTGGCGCACGGCTTTCACCGCTCCCCCGGCTGCGGCTTCAGTCACCTTCGCGCGCTTGGCGACGATCTTGGCGAGCTGGGCGTCGGTCTTGCTCTCGTAGGCGCCGGCTCCTCGTGAGCCATCGAGCGCGAGTCGGAGCGCCACTTCGACCGGGGATTCCAGCATCCAGTCAGCTTAATCGAACTCCGGCGGCTTCGTCACTCGACGCGTCGCATCCGGCAGGTCGACATCCTCACGTACACGCATCCCGGCGAGGAGCATGGGCGGCGCGCAACCGAGGAGCGAGGCGGAGAAGCTCGGTGTGGGGTACTGAGATCACGCTTGAGTGTCGTCCAAAACAACTGAGTTGCACGCCACGCGCAACTTGTCGTCCGCAGCAACTGATTTGACTTTGTTGCCTCAGGGTGCACAGTTGCGCAACGTGCGCAACAAGCGACTCCAAGACAACATGTTGGTCCGCGAGGGGCTCCGTGAGCTTCAGAGTCGGCTGCCGCCAGGCTGGCGCGTGAGCGAAACCACACTCCGATCTGCGCAAGACTCTGTCGACGTCGTGGCCGAAATCACCGCGCCAGATCGCCGGAAGGGCGCGATCGCCCTCGAGGCCAGAGCGCGCCTCGATCCGAAAGACGTGCGCGTCCTGGTCGAGGCCACCCGCGAAACGCGGACTGGCGGGCCGCTGGTCGTAGTCGCCCGTTATTTGAGCGAAGGAACCAGGGCTGGTCTCCGAGAAAACAGAGTCAACTACCTCGACCTGACAGGCAACGTGCGGATCGTGATGCCCAAGCCTGGGCTCTTCATCGAGACACAGGGGGCCTCCGAAGACCCCGACCGCGAGGAGCGTCCCGCCCGTTCGCTGCGTGGCCCGAAGGCCGGGCGCATCGTGCGCGCCCTGATCGACCGCAAGGAGCCGCCTGGCGTTCGCGAGCTCGCCGCGCTCACGAAGGTCGACGCCGGCTACGTCTCGCGCGTGCTCGCCTTCCTCGACACGGAAGCGCTGGTGACGCGCGTCGGCCGCGGGCGCATGCAGGCCGTCGACTGGCCCGCGCTCCTTCGGCGCTGGGCCAAAGAAGCGCCTATCGACTCCCGCGGCCAAGTGCGGACGTATCTCGAGCCTCGCGGTTTCCCGGCGCTCGTCGCGCGCCTCGCGAAGTCCGACGAGAAGTACCTGGTCAGCGGAGGACTCGCCGCTGCTGCTTTCGCACCCATTGCAGCGACGCGTCTCGCGATGGTCTGGGCTCGCGATGCAGCGCGGGCCGCGGCGAGGCTCGCGCTCCGCCCCGCTGACACCGGCGCCAACGTGCTGCTCATCGAGCCAGGAGACGAGGGCGTGTTCGAAGGAGCAACTCGGCGAGACCGCGTCTCGTATGCGGCGCCGAGCCAGGTGGCGGCCGATCTGCTGACCAGCCCCGGACGAGGACCCGCCGAGGGTGAAGAGCTAATCAACTGGATGCAGGCGAACGAGAAGGCGTGGCGCAGATGATTGAGGTCGACGAGCTGTATGCGATGGCAGGCTGGCACGCTTGACTAGTGTCGTGATGCCGCCTAGTGCTGTGTCTTAAAGACGCATTTGGTGGTGAATTGTGACAGCAGCTCTCGCCCGCGACCTGGTGCCGTCGATCGTCGCCGCCCTCGACGACATGCCCGTCGTCGTCCTTACCGGCATGCGCCAAACGGGCAAGAGCACTCTTCTGACGACCTCGGCGGGGCTCTCCGAGCGACGCTACATCACGCTCGACGACTTCGCGCAGCTCACCGCCGCGCGGGACGATCCCGAGACCTTCCTGGCCGGCGACGAGCCCATCACCATCGACGAGGTGCAGCGCGCGCCGGAGCTGCTCGTGGCGGTCAAGCGCGCCGTCGATCGCGACCGCCGCGCTGGTCGCTTCCTGCTCTCGGGTTCCGCCAATCTTTCGCTGCTCAAGGGCGTGAGTGAGTCTCTCGCTGGACGGGCCGTCTACCTCACGCTTCGCCCCTTCTCGGTTCGCGAGCTCCGGCGGCGCATCGAGGAGCCGGCGTTTCTCCCGGCGTTCTTCGCCGACCAGCGAATGCCCAAGGGGCATGCCACGCCTCTGCGGCCAGACGAGGTGCTCATGGGAGGCCTGCCGCCGGTCGCGCTCCGCCAGATCGGCGACCGAGCACTCTGGTTTCGCGGGTTCGTGCAGACCTACCTCGAGCGCGACGTCCGGGACCTTGCGCAGGTGGCCGACCTGGCGGCCTTCCGGACCTTCCTGCGGCTCGCTGCCCTCCGCACCGCGCAAGTCCTGAACGTGAGCGAGCTTGCGCGGGACGCACACCAGAGCTCGAGCACTGCGGGACGGTGGCTCGGGCTGCTCGAGACGTCATTCGCGGTGATGCGCCTGCCACCCTATTTCGGCAATCGCGCCAGTCGCCTGATCAAGGCGCCCAAGATCTTTGCGGGAGACGCAGGCCTCGCGGCCCACCTGGCCGGCGTCGACGACCTCGCGCTCTCGGCCGACGAGCCGATGCGCGGAGCATTGTTCGAGACCTACGTGGCGCATTCCATCGGGGCGGTGCTGGAGGCGCACTGGCCCGGTGCCCGCCTCGGGTACTGGAACGTGCAGGGGCGCCACGAGGTCGACTTCGTCATCGAGAGCGGCCGCGACTGCATGGCCATCGAGGTCAAAGCAGCGTCGCGCTGGGGCGAGCGGGACCTGGCTGGCCTGCGCGCGTTCCTTGCGCAGACGCCGCGGTGTCGAGCGGCGGTGCTGGCGCACAACGGGGAAGACGCGGTGAAGCTCGGCGAGAGACTGTGGGCCATCCCGCTCGCAACCTTGTTGGGTTGACCGGCGCCTTCGGCATCGCATCGCAGGCTGACACGGCTGTGACCTAGCCCCAATGCCAGTCAGATAAGCACCGGCAGGGTAGCGGCCGCCGGCAGGCAGAGGCCCGCCGCGCGGCACGGGCGCCCACGCGCGTGTGGTGGCTCGCTGCGCTCGCATCGATCGGATTTCTTGCCGCGCGAGCCCTTAAGCCGCGCGACAGGCCTCTGCCTGCCGGCG
>JBBRMA010000078.1:0-22185 GCA_038231075.1 Myxococcales bacterium
CTGTGGCTCGCTGCGCTCGCATCGATCGGATTTCTTGCCGCGGGAGCCCTTGATCCTCGCGACGGGCCTCTGCCTGCCGGCGGCCTATTTGGCCTATCTGACTGACATTGGGAGGGGGGATGAAGGAGACGTCAGGTGGTCGCGTTTGAAGACTCAAGCTGACTATTGGGGTTCCCTTTTCCAATTTCCCCAAATAGGCCGCGGGCAGGCAGAGACCTGTCGTGCGGCTCAAGGGCTCCCGACGCAAACTCTTAAAGTGCGAGCGCAGCGAGCCACCTCTGTCGGGTGGGCGCCCGTGCCGCGCGGCAGGTCTCTGCCTGCCCGCGGCCGGGCCCTACCGCACGAGCTGAGGGCCGGCGTCCGGCGCGGGAGTTCCCTCCTTACCCGGGCAAGGGAAGTGGAGCTTGTCGAACAGGTCCTTGGCAGGCACCGCGAGGTCCACGTGCAGGCCGTCGTCCGCGCTGGTGACGCGCGCGAGGTCCGCAAGCGCCGAGAGCTCGACGTCCTCCTGATCGACCTGGTCTCGGGCCAGCTGCAGAGCGCCGCGGGCCATGCGCGAGAGCTCGGCGACGCTCTTGCCGCCGGCCGGCGCTCCCTCGAGCGAGAGGGCGACCGAGTCCCAGACGTTGGCGCGGACGGTCATGCCCGAGAGCGAGTCGAGCATCGCATCCATGGGGCCTGCCGCTTGACCTGCTCCGCCGGTGCCGCGAAAGGCCTCCAGATCGGAGCGCAAGAAGACGTCGCCGTAGATGTCCTGCGCGTCGGCGCCCGCGGGCGGCGGGTCGAGCACGCGGTCGATAAGCCCGCGGATCGTGTCCGGCGAGCCTTCGACGACGACGTTGCCGATCTGGGCCACGGCAAAGTTGCGCACCGAATAGATGGTGGCGTCGCGATAGTCCCGCGTCTCGGCGGCCTGGCCCGCGCGCGCGATCAGCGCCTGCGCCACCGGCTTTCCCTCGAAGAAGCCCGACACGGCGGCGCCGCCTTCGAAGAACGCGACGCGATCGACGTCGCGCTCGAAGTCAACGCCCAGGCTCGCGGCCCGCGCGTTGAGCGCTTCGAAGCCGACGGGCAGGCACTCTTTGATGCGCGCGAAGAGCGGCGTGTTGACGAGCGCGTTGACGTTGACCACGCCGACCGAGTGGGCCGGGTGGAGGACGAACGAGGTCATCCCGTCGAGCTTGCGCGGCGCTGGCCGGCCCGCGTCTGCTGCGTGATGGACGAGCACCGGGCGGCGCGGGGCCTCGGCAGGCGCTCGGCGCGGGTGCTGCACCGGCTGCCCACGCGAGGGAAAGTCGGGGACGCTCGCCACGGCCGAGTCGCGCCGCGTGCGCGCGTCCGACGACATCCACAGCCAGAGCGAGCCGCTGACAAGGAGCAGCCCCAACGCCAGCAACGCGAAGCGCAGATCGCCGCGCTTGTTGCGCAAAGGCTTGCGCGGCGGGGTCATCGCTCGCTCCGGCGCGACACCAGCTGCACGAGGAGCATGAGCGCGAACGCGAACGCCAGGGTCGAGGCGATGGGGAAGAGCGAGGCGCGGCCGCCGCCGCCCAGGCGCATCGCCTGCTGCGAGAGGCCGACGATCTTCGGCAAGAGTCCAAAGACGAAGCCGGTGATTCCATGTGCGCTGGCCGGCTCCGCGGCCGGCGAGCTGCCGGCGATGGCGAGCGCGATCAGCGAGGCGAGCGCGAAGACGGCGGCAAAGAGGCCGCTCGGCCAGAGCCAGGTGACGAGCAGCACGCCCGCGTAGAGCGCGGCGAACGCCGTCGCCGTGAGCAGCGGCACGAGCAGGAACGACGAGGGCACGACCACGCCGAGCGCGCGCAGGGCGAGATAGAGCGTCGCGCCGGCGAAGGCGAAGAGGAGCAGCGCCAGGGCGGCGACGGCGAGGAAGATGCCGCTCGCGACGTCGCCGCGCGAGACGGGCTGGGCGAAGAGGAGCGCCGAGCGCCTGGGCTCGAGCAGGGGCGGGGCGAAGAGCGCCGAGAGGCCGAGCACGCCCGCCAGCAAGACCCAGAACTCGCCCGCGGCGGCACCGCGGCCGATCATCGCGGCGAGCTGCGGTTGGTCGAGCATGCCGCCCGCCCGCAGCTGGCGCGCTCCGGCGGCGAGGCCTTGCACGATCTCGTTGCGCACGGCCAGCACCGTTCCGCCGAGCGCCAGCGCCATCCCGGCCAGCGCCACGTAGCCAAGCTTGCGCGCGTGCAGGTCGCTCGCGATCTCTCGCGCCACCCGCAGGGCCGCGCGCAGAGCGCGAGCGGGAGCCGCGGGAGCGAGCCCTGCCTCTTCGATCGGCAGCTCGAGGCCCGGCGCCTCCGCGAGCGGGTCCCCGGCGGCGGCCACCTCGGCGAGCGTCTCCTCCAGATCGCGGCGCACGCGGCGCGCCTCCACGAGCAGCCCGCCCGCCGCCCGCACCGCGTCCACGGCGCGATTGAGCGCGGCGAGATCCTCGTGATCGACCAGGTAGGAGTCGCTGGGCCCGGCGGGGCGCAGCCCGGCGGCAACCAGGACCTCCGCGGCGAGCGGCGCAGCCAGCAAGAGCGCCGTGGTGCCTCGCCCTTGTCGCGCCACGTCCGCGGCGGCGCCGGGCAGCACCTCCTCACGCACCAGCCGACCCTGGTGCAAAATTCCAACCCGCGAGCAGATGCGCTCGGTCTCCGACAGGAGATGGGAGTTGATGAAGACGGTGCGGCCAGCGGCGCACTCCTCCACGATCACGCGGCGCATGAGCGCGCGGCCGAGCGGGTCCAGGCCGTCGGTCGGCTCGTCGAGGACCAGCAGCTCCGGCGACCCGAGCAGCGCCAGCGCGAGCAGCGTGCGCTGCTTCTCGCCTTTTGAGAAACGGTGCGCGGGCCGCTCGAGAAAGTCGCCCATGCCCAGCCGCCGCAAGTGGGCCTCGCCTTCCTCGAGCGCGGCGCGCGCCGGCAGCCCGCGCAGCCGCGCAAAGCGGCGCACCAGCTGCAGCGGCGAGGCGGACGGCGGCAGCTCGGCCGACTCGGGGACGAAGCCGACGCGGCGCCGCACCTCGGGCGCATCGGGCCGCAGGCCAAAGAGCCGCGCCTCGCCCGAATCCGGCGCGATGAGCCCGAGCAGTATCTTGAGGAGTGTCGTCTTGCCGGCGCCGTTCGGGCCCGCGAGGCCATAGCACTCGCCGCGCGCGATGCGCAGGCTCACTCCGCGCAGCGCGGGACGCGGGTGCAAGATTCCATACGCCTTCGCGACGGAGCAGAGCTGCACCGCCGGCGGAGCCTGCGGGGGGCCCGTCCTCGTCTCAACGTCGGGCGAGCGGTGCATGCGGCGTAGACCCCCGGAAGTGGTACCAGAGAACGGACGCCGCGCCCGCAAATTTCACGGCGCCGCGCGGAGCCTCGATGATCGATCAGCCGCCCGAGCGGATGCGCCTGCAGCGCTGGACCTTCCTCGCGCTCTTCGCCGCCGCCGGATATCTCTTCTGGCGCACCGCCGAGCCGCTCTGGGTGCCGCTCTTCCTCGGCTTGCTCGTCGCTGTCGGCACCTTCCCGCTCCACAAGCGCATCGTGGCCCGCTCGCCCAAGCGCGCCGCGCTCTCGGCGGCGGGGCTCACCGCGGCCATCCTCATCGCCTCGCTCGCCGTCCTCGGCTTCGTGCTGGCGATCGTCTCGACGCAGCTCGTGCAATTGGCGCGCACCGCCAGCGAGCACTACAAGCACGGCGGCACCGCGGAGCTGCTCGGCCCCAAGCTGCACGGCTTCCTCGCGCGCGTCGGGGTCGATCCGGAGACGCTGGTCGGCAAGGTCGCCCAGGCCGCGGAAGCCGCCGCCGGCAACGTCGCCCACGCCACCGGCACGCTCGTGGCCTTCTCGCTCGGCGGTGTGGTGGTCGTGGTCTTCGCCGCGCTGACCAGCTACTACCTCTTGCGCGAGGGCGAGGAGATCACCGCCTGGCTGGTCGATGTCTTGCCGCTCCCCGACGGCCAGGTCTGGGAGCTGGTGCGCAACTTCCGCGACGTCACCCAAGCGATGCTGCTCGGCACCGGCGTCACCGCGCTCTATCAAGGCGTCATCTCGGTGATCGGGTATTGGGTGCTCGGCGTGCCGAACCCGGGGCTCTGGGCCTCGCTCACCGCGGTCGCCTCGCTCTTGCCCGGCATCGGCACCGCGCTCGTCTGGGCGCCGCTCTCCATCTGGCTGCTCGCCACCTCCGCCATCGGCCGCGGCCTTGGCCTCATCGCCTGGGGCATGGTGCTGGTGGTGGGCGTAGCCGACTATGTCCTGAGGCCGCGGCTGCTCGGCACCAAGGTCAAGATGAACGAGCTCCTGGTCTTCATCGCCATCTTCGGCGGCATCGAGGCCTTTGGCCTGCTCGGCCTGATCCTCGGGCCCATCGTCACCGCGGTCTTCGTCGCGCTGGTCCGGATCTACCAGCGTGAGTATCGGCCACGGTAGTACTCAATGGCCGGAGGGACCGGCCGCGGGCAGGCAGAGACCTGCCGCGCGGCACGGGCACCCACCCGCATGCTGTGGCTCGCTGCGCTCGCATTTTTGGATTTCTGCTGCGGGAGCCCTTAAGCCGCGCGACAGGTCTCTGCCTGCCCGCGGCCTATTTGCCAGCCTTTGAGTAAGAGGAAAAATGGAGAACCAAATGATTCGGTTCTGGGCTCGAGCCTCAAACGCAATCAATTGGTTCTCTTTCTTTCTCCCATTCCCTAATGTCAGGCAGACAGGCAAATAGGACGCCGGCAGGCAGAGGCCCGTCGCGAGGATTAAGGGCTCCCGACGCAAACTCTTAAGATGCGAGCGCAGCGAGCCACCTCTGTCGGGTGGGCGCCCGTTCCGAGCGGCGGGCCTCTGCCTGCCGGCGGCCGGTAACCCTACCGGTGCCTATCTGACTGGCTTTACTGCTACGGCGCGCCGATCCTTCCTATGCCCTCCCTTTGGAAGCTGCCCAAGTAGAGTGAGCCCTTGTATTCGCGCACGCTGCTCAGCGGCGAATAGGATCCGGGCGAGGCGTCGTCGAGCGAATCGATGATCTTACCGTCGAGCCCGATCGCCACCAATTGCGCATAGCGCGCGGGCCTTGGTCGCAGCGCGGCGGGCAGGCGCGCCACCACTCGGCGCAGGCGCGGCCAGTTGGACAAGAGGTCGATGGCCGCATCGCGCGGAGACGCGAGCGCTACCCAGAAGCGATCGCGCCCCGCCGCGAGCGTCAGGTTGTCGGGGAAGCCAGGCAGCCCCGCGGCGAACACCTCGTGCTGGCCGCGCCGGGCGCCGGAGATGAAATAGCGAATGATGCGATAGTTGCCCATCTCATTGACCAGCACCGATTGCTGATCGGGCCAGAGCGCGACGCCGTTGGCAAAGCGCAGGTCTGAGAGGAGCAGGCTGGTCTCTTTGGTCTTTGGTGAATAGGACAGCAAGCGACCGCTGCCGCGGTGCTCGAGCAGGTCCTCGATGTATTGATCGAGCCCGAAGCGAGACGAGGCGTCGCTGAAATAGATGGTGCCGTCGGCGGCGATGTCGAGGTCGTCGGTGAAGCGGAAGGGAACGCCGCCCTGCTCGGTGGCGAGCACCTCGACCTTGCCGTCCACGATGCGCAAGAGGCCGCGATACGCGTCGGCGACGTGGAGGACACCTTGCCGATTGAAGGAGAGCCCCAGCGGGCGGCCGCCGGTATTGACGATGGGTTCGACCTTCTTGCCGTCGAGCGAGGCGCGGACGATGCGGCCGTCCACATATCCGGTGACCAGCATTCCTTGCGGGTCGATGGCGATCGACTCTGGTCCGATGCCCTGCCCGCGGAGGAGCCACTCCACCTTGGCCAGCGCACCGTTCTCCCTGAGCGGGCCAATGCGCGGCGTGCTCGGCGGCGCGGTCCACGCCTCGGGATCGACGCGCGTCGGCCAGGCGAAGAGATAGACGAGCGCGAGCCCGACCAGCACGGCCAGCAGCAAGCGCAGAGAGGGGCCGCCGCGACGCGGATTCAGGTCCACCGAGCCGACGAGCTTCAAGCGTCCTCCTGGGCGCGCCAGCGTGAGCCATCCGCGCGCACAGGTAATCGCACGAAAGCCTAAAGCTGGCGAGAGAGCCCCGGCACGCGCCAGCGGTCGCGCTAGAGTGCGCGGATGAACCTCCTCTCTGGTCTGGTTGCGCTCGCGCCGCTCTTGGCCGCCGCTCAGCTCTCAGGCGGCGGCGAGGGACTGCAGCTTGGCACCGTGGCGTCGGGACTGGGCGAGGTCACCGACTTCGCCTTCCTGCCCGACGGCCGGATGGTCATCACCGAGAAATCCGGCGCGCTCAAAGTGCGCAAGCCCGACGGCGCAATGGCAACCGCCGCGACCTTTCCCGTCGATACCCACAGTGAAAAAGGGCTGCTGGGCGTGGCGGTCGATCCGGCGTTTGCCACCACGCGCCGACTTTTTCTCTATTACTCATTGTCGGACGGCGCGGGCGGGACGGACCTCGACCGGCACCGGGTCATCTCGGCGACGCTGGAGGGCGACAAGCTCGACCTGGCCGGGGCCAGGGTCCTGGTGCGCGGGCTGCGCGGGCCCGCCAACCACGACGGCGGCGCGCTCGCGATCGGGCCCGACGGCAAGCTCTACATCGGCGTCGGCGACACCGGCTGCAACTCGAACCGCGCCCCCTGGGCGCCCTACCCGCCCACCAACCACTTCGCCACCTGCCTGACCAACGCCAACGGCAAGATCCTCCGCGTCAACCTCGACGGGAGCATCCCGGCCGACAATCCGCTCGCGCAGGTGGAGAAGGTGACCGCCTGCGGAAAGAGCTGCCGCGACGGCGTCGGCGCGGTGATGGGCGAGCCGCGCCGCGAGATCTGGGCGTGGGGTTTTCGCAACCCGTGGCGGTTCTGGTTCGATCCCAAGACGGGCAAGCTCTGGGTCGGCGACGTCGGCGAAGTGACCATCGAGGAGATCGACATCGCCTACGCGGGCCGCCACCACGGCTGGCCCTGGCGCGAGGGCCACCACGGCTGGCCGCGCGGCAAGTGCCAGCAGATCGTCCCCGACACCGGTCCCTGCGCCGAGCCGGTCTACGAGTGCAAGCACGGCGCCACCGAGAACGGCATCGACGGCGACTGCCAGTCGATCACAGGCGGCCTGATCATCGACGCGTGCCACTGGCCAGCGGCGCAGCGCGGCCGTTACTTCTTCGCGGACAACGCCAACGGGCGGGTCTTCAGCCTGGGCGTGAACGAGAAGCGAGATGGCCTGGTCGCCGGCTCGCGCAAGGAGCTGCACCGGTACAAAGACGCTCTGCCCGTGTCGCTGCACCAGGGCCCGGACGGCGATCTCTACATCGCCGCGTTCCCCGGCAACGAGGGGCGCATCGACAGGCTCTCGCCAATCGCGCCGGTCGCGTGCGCAGAGGAGCCGCTCAAGCCTTGAGCAGCGCCTCGGCCAGGGTCTGCAATTCCCCGGCGCCCTTGGCCAGCTTGAGCCACTTGTCAGGCACCTGGTTCTTGCCGAGCTTGCCGCCGAGCAGCGCGCCGGCCACCGCGCCATTGATCTCCATGTCGCCGCCGCGGGCGATGACCGCGCTCACGCCTTCCTCGAACGACGCCGCGCTGGCGAGGGCGCTGAACGCGAGCTCGAGCGTGGCCAGCACCGAGCCCTTGGCCTCGCCGTCGGCGCTCACCTGCTCGGGCTTCTTGGCGGCGCCGCGCTCGATGACCGCGAGCGCGTCGTCGCTGAAGGGCGCAGCCGCCAGCGAGGCGCGGGAGATGGCCTCTTCTCCGTCCTTGCCGCCTCGTACCAGGAGTGAAATCGCCGTGGCCACCGCGACGGCGCCGGCGACCGAGCGCGGGTCGGCGTGGGTCATGCGGCAGAGCGCGGCGGCGTCGTCCGAGAGCCCCTCGGTGTCCTTGATGTGCGAGAGGCCGATCGGCGCCCCGGCCCAGACCAGCGCGGCGTTGTCGGGCGCGTTTCGACCGGCGTCCTCCCACGCGAGCGTGCCGGACTGCTCGTGGCCCTCGCCCGCGCGGAGGTTCTCCAGCGAGGCGCGGAGGACGTCGGGCAGCTTCTTCGGCGGCCCGGCAAACCAGCGCACCAGCTGCTCGGAGACGTCGAGCGGGTCGAGCTTGCGGCGCGTCGAGAGCGAGCGCAGCACGAGCAGCGCCAGCTCGCCGCCGGCCGGCGCGTCGATGCCCGCGGCCTGCGCGCCTTGCGCCTCGCCCGCCGCCAGGCCGAGGAGCGCGCCGACCAGGCGGGACCTCTCCTCGAGCTGCGGCACGGTGACCGCGTTCGGGTGCTTCTTGAGGATGTTGGGATCCGGCCGGAACGAGCCCATCGATGCCTCCCGCGCCTATCGCGAACCAGGCGCCTGCAGTGCCTCGGCGACGAAGTCGAGGCGATCGTTGCCGAAGAAGAGTTCGTCGCCGACGAAAAATGTGGGCACGCCAAAGGCGCCCCGCGAAATGGCCGCGTCGGTGTTCCTGCGCAGCTCGTCCTTGATGGCCGGCTCCTCGGTGCGCGCGATCAAGCCCGCCCCGTCGAGCCCCGCGAAATCGAGCGCGGCCTTGACCACGGCGGGATCGGCGACGTCCTTCCCCTCGCCCCAATAGGCGGCAAAGAGCGCGTGCATCGCCTTGCCCTGGGTCCCGGCGGGCGCCGCGAGAATGGCGCGCTGGGCGAGGATGGTCCGCGCCGGAAACGAGGCCGGCCAGCTGAACGGCACCCCGTAGCGCCTCGCCCAGCGCTCGGCGTCGAGCTTGTTGGCCGAGAGGCGGATCGGGTGCGGAATCTGGCCAGCGCCAGTGGCCTTGAAGATGCCGCCGAGGGCCACGGGCAAGAGCTGCAGCGCCGCGCCGTGCTGCTTTGCCAGCGCCTCGATCTGCGTCGAGGCGAGGTAGCTGAACGGGCTGCCGATGTCGAAGAGGAACTCGACGTTCTTGGCCATGGGTTGCCACGCTACAGCCGCGGCAGGCCGCGTGCCAGCTTGACTCTCTCTGCGCCTGCCCGTAGCTACGGCGCGTGCTGAAGATCTGCCCTGTCTGCAAGCGCACCTGGAGCGGCGGCCGCGACTGCCCCGGCTGCGGCAAAGGCTTTCCGCTCATCGACGTCGCGCAGCTGCAGAGCCGCCGCGTCTTCCTCCGCGACAAGGAGCTGGCCGGCTCGATCCGCACCTACTACGGCGCGCGCAGCGGCATGCTGGTCGCCTTCTGGGGGATCCTGCTCGGGCTGGTCTTCGCGCTCGCGCTCGGCCGCAAGGCGATGATCGCCCCCGGCGCCCACGCCGCGCTCTGGTGGGCCGCGGCCGTCCTCTGCGCGCTGGCCCCGTTCGCGCTCGCGGTCTGGCTCGGCGACCGCGTGGTGCGGCGCTTTGCGAAAGGCTGCATCGGCCGCCCGCTCGGCCCGGCGGACATTCGCGTCGCGAGGCAAGCCGACGGGGCGCGCAAGGATCTGCTGGGGTTTGGCCAGCGGGGATAGAAGCTCGAGAGATCACCGAATCAACGGCGACAGCTCCTTGAACTCAGGCGTGCCCGCGACGCCGAGCAGATCAAACAGGGTCGCCTCGGTGCTGGTCAGCGTCGCGCCGGCCTTTTCCATCAGCTTGAGTCCCACTTGTTTATTGGCTTCGGTGCGCGAGATGATCGCGTCCACGGGCACGAAGGCCTTGTAGCCGCCCAATTGCAGATCGCGCACGGTCTGGAAGACGCAGACGTGCGACTCCATTCCCACCACGATGATCTGCCGGCGGCCTGATTTGAAGATGCGCCGCGCGATCTCTTTCGAGGCCCCGCAGCTGAACTCAAGCTTCTCTACCGGCAACTCAACGTCACTCAAGAGCGCGCGCAGGGGCTCGACGGTGACGCCGAGCCCTTTGCGATATTGCTCGCTGACGACGATTGGGATCTGCAGCCGCTTTGCCGCTTTGATCAGGGTGCCGGCGTTCTTCTCGAGCAGCGCCATCCCGTCGGCCGCCATGGCCTTCGCCAGCTTCTCCTGCACATCGACGACCAAGAGGAGCGCGGTGTCGCGGTGGAGCGCGAGCGCCTCGGCGTCGGGCGCGCCGCGCCGGTCGGGAATGGCCAGCTCGGGGTCGTGCATGTGCGTGTGCGCGGCTTCTTCGGAGTCGTGGCTCATATGGCGTATCCCTGCGCGCCGCTCGAGGCCGGCGCTTCTGGATCGAGCATGACGTTGACGCAAGCGACGGTATTGGAGGCCACCGCGCGCTCCAGGGCCGGCCTGATCTGCGACGGCTCGGTGACCAGCTCGCCGTGGCCGCCGAGCGCCTCGACCACTTTGTCGTAGCGCGTGGGCGCGAGCAGCGTCGCCGGGCTCTTGTCGGCGCCGAAGAGCTGCACTTGCGGGAGCCGGATCTGGCCCCAGGCGGCGTCGTTTCCAACCACGCAGACCATGGGCAGCTTGAAGCGCAGGGCGGTCTCGAAGTCCATGCCGTTCAAGCCGAACGAGCCGTCGCCTTGGATGACGAAGATCGTTCGCTCCGGATAGAGCGACTTGGCGGCGATGGCGAACGGTGCGCCCACGCCCAGGCAGCCGAGCGGACCGGGGTCCAGCCAGCGGCCCGGCTTCGAAAGTTGAATGACCTTGGCGGCGATGGCGACCCAGTTGCCGCCGTCGGCCACGAACATCGAATCCCCGGCGGCGCGCGCGACGGTGTCCAGCTCCTTGGCGAGGCGGAAGTGGTGCACCGGCACCTGGTCGCTGGCCTCGAAGACGCGCTGCTTGTCGGCCTTCTTGCGCTCGCGCGCGCGCAGGGCTTGCAGCCAGGCGCTGCCGTCGCGCTTCTTGTCGATGCCGGCCTCGAGCTGCGTCAGCACGCTGCGCGCGTCGCCGATGATGCCGATCTCGACGGCGCGATTTCTCCCGATCTCGCTCGCGTCGGAGTCGATTTGCACCAGGCGCGCCGCCTCGCCGATGCCGGTGCCGTAGCCGAGCCGGAAGTCGAGCGGCGTGCCGATGATGAAGACGACGTCGGCTTCCGCGAGCGCGTCCTTGCGGGTCTGGTTGAAGAAGTAGGGGTGGTCGAACGGCAGGCAGCCGCGGCCCGAGCCGTTGAGATAGACCGGCGCGCCCGCGCGCTCGGCGAACGCGGACAAGGCGGCGCCGGCGTCGTCCCACCAGATCGAGCTGCCAGCGATGATGGCGGGCCGCTCGGCGCGGGCCAGCAGCTCGAGCGCCTTTTCGATAAAGAGCGGATCGCCGGGCTGGCGCGCGCGCGTTCGATAATTTGTCGGCAATGGGCAATCGGCGTCGTCGACGCCATTGGACAAGACATCCCACGGGCACTCGAGAAAGACGGGCCCGGGGCGGCCCGTGAGCATGGTGCGGAAGGCCTTGGCCATCAAGGTCGGGACGCGATCGGGGGCGTTGAGCTTGTCGCTCCACTTGGTGATGCGGAGGAACAGGTCGATCTGCTCCATCTCCTGCAGCGAGCCTTTGCCGGCATTGAACGTGGGCGCCGCGCCGCCGAGCAGCAGCACGGGGCTGGAGGCCGCGAAGGCGTTGGCGACGCCGGTGAGCGCGTCGGTGACGCCGGGGCCCGCGGTGACGCAGGCGACGCCGATGCCGCGGGTCAGGCGCGCCTCGGCGTCCGCGGCGTGGGCGGCGGCCTGCTCGTGGCGCGTGTCCACCAGCGCGATGCCCTCCTCGACACAGGCGGCGTAGATGGGCGCGATGTGCAGGCCCGAGAGCGTGTAGACGCGCTTGACCCCTTCGGCCTTGAGCATGCGGGCGAGGAGCTGCGCGCCGGTCGAAGTGGCCATCTCTGTGCCTCCCGAGGAGCGACGACGCTATCAGCTTCGCGCGGCAGCGGCCTGGAGCAGCGCCTCGGCGATGGGGCGAAGTGACGTCAAGCCGACGAGCGTGCCGCCGGCGGTGGGTCCAAACGTTGCGTCCACGCGCGCGCCGAGCTGCTCGAAGGTCGCGGCGCACCCGGCGAGGCTTGCCTCGAGCCTGGCGACCGAGGGGGCCGGAGCCTGGAAGTCGCCGAGCAGCCGCGCCCGGCCGAGCACGCGGGTGGTGCCGAGCTCGGGCCTGCGCATCTGCGCGAGCTGGTCGATCTCGACGCGGGCCTCGAGGTGGCCGATGGGCACGTCAAAGAGCGGCGAGCCGCGCGGGGGCAGGGGCTCGCTTGCCGCGGGCCAGAGCGTGTCTGAGAGGGCGGGCGCCGGCTGCGCTTCGCCGAGCGTCGCCGAGAGTCGCTCCTCGAATCCCCGGCGGAGCGCCGCGTCCCACTCTGCGGGGGTTGGCAGCTTTCGACCAGGTCCCACGATTTCGGACAAGCCGGCCCAGGGCCTCTCGCCCTCCGGACCAGGGCCGACGCCAGGGTAGGCGCCTTCCCAGAGCAGCGGCCGCTCGAAGGAGAAGATGACCTCGACCAGCGCCGCCCCCTCCGCCGTGGCATCGAATGACACGTAGGCCACCGGGCGGCCCGAGACGGAGATGAAGTCGCGGCCGAACCAGCCCGCGCTGGCGCCGAACACGGCCAGCGCGCCGAGCGCCGGGCGCACGTAGCGATTGACGATCTTGCCGGCCGGCACGGGCCGACCCTCGGTCAAGAGCGCGCCGGTGTCGGGCAGCACGAGGAGGAAGGCCTGGCACCCGTCGCCGACTCTGAGCGCTCGCCCTCCGGTGGCGCGCCGCGCGACGGGAAGCTCGGCGGACTCGCCCAGCACCGAGTCCGCGCACTGGAAGCGGCCGAGCAGCACGGCGTCACCGGTCAGCGGCGCCGTCAGGCAGGTGGGAAGTTCGGGCGCACGCGGCCAGAGCGAGGCGACCAGGCGCGGCCACTCCACGGCGCGCAGGGGCGTCGAGGCAACGAAGTCGACGCGCGCGCTGTCCGGCAACTGCGCTACGCCTGGGCTTTGCGGAAGCGCGAGAGGCTGGCGGGGAGCTCGGCCAGGGTGGGGAACGGCTTGTCCGGGTGGATCTTGCGGGCGCGCTCCAGCAGCACGTCTTCCGTCTCGGGGATGGCGGGGTCCGGCACGCAGCAATCGACCGGGCAGACCGAGGCGCAGGCCTCCTCGTCGTGGAAGCCGACGCACTCGGTGCAGAGGGCCGGATCGATGATGAAGATGTCCTCGCCCTGGCTGATGGCTTGGTTGGGGCACTCCGGCTCGCAAGCGCCGCAGTTGATGCACTCTTCGGTGATCACCGTCGCCATCGTTCGCCCTCCAGGCGCCGAAGCGCTAGGGACTTCATAATTAGCGATGCCCTCCAAGGTCAACAGAGACCAAGCGCCGCATCTCTGTCAAAGCAGCGTCAAGGTGCCCACGGCGATCGGGGAGGGCAGCGCGTTGGGATCGCGGGGAAGATGGGTCAAGACGGCCCTGGCCGGCGCGCCTGCCAGGGGAAAGACGACGCCGGGCTGGCTGGACGGCGCAGGCACGAGGCGCACCCTGCACAGCTCGGTGCCCGCAGCGAGCTGAACGTCTGGCGTGCCGCCCGCGCTCCTCGCCTTTGCGGCCAGCCCGAGGACCAGCGAGCCCGCGAGCAGACCCGCGCCCAGCACCGCCTTGGCGGCCAGCGGCGGCGGCCCTGGGTCGATGGCCCCCACGGAGACCGAGAAGCCGGGCGAGGCGTCGCCTGCTGCCGAGGCGTCGAGCACGGCGCGGGTGACGTCGAGCGGAAGCGTAAGCGCGAGGCCGCCGGCCGCGACCGCCCGCGTGGTCACGAGGCGCAGGACCAGCAGCGAGGGCGTCGAGGAGGGGTCTTGCACGAGGGCCAGCACCGCACCTGCCGGCACGGTCGGGTCGCGGTAGCTGAGCGCGCGCGTGCCCGGGGCTGGCCCCGAGACCGCGACAGTCACCGCGTCGGTCGCGGTGCCCCCGGCGGGTCCATAGGCCGTCACTCGATACGTCGTGGTCTGCGCGGGCCGCACGGCGAGCGAGGTCGCCGAGGCCAGGTAGCCGATGCCGTTGTCGAGGCCAAAGCCGAGCGCGCCGGCGCCCGTCCAGCGCAGCGTCACCACCTGGCCCGCCGTGACGGCCAGCTGATCGGCGGTCAGGTGCACGCTTGGAGGCTGCGCCACGCGCACGCGGACCGCGATGGGCGCGGGCTGGAGGCTGCCCGACTGGTGCGCCCGGAGCGTGTAGAGCGTCGTCGCCGAGGGCGTGACCGTGAGCGAACCTTGCGCCGCCTGCTGCCCGAGGCTCCCCGCGTCGCTGTCGATGGTCACCGAGTCGCCGGAGGTCTTCCACGACAGCGTCACCCGCGCTCCCGGCGGCACCTGCGAAGGCCGCGCCGAGAACAGAGGCACCAGCGCGCGCGGCGCCACCGCGATGCTGATCGACCGCCGCGCGATCACGTGGCCGACGAAGGGCGCCCTCTTGCGGGCGGTCAGCGTGACGGGCGCGGTCTGCAAGAGCGTGAGCTGGGTCGAGCTCTGCCCGGTGACGACCAGGCCGCCCGGGTCGATGACCACGTCGTCGGCGTTGCGCACCACCCAGGAGAGGGTGACGACATCGCCGGCCTCGACGCTGGTGCGGTCGGCGCTGAAGGAGTCGATGACCGGTCCCTTCTGGCAGCCGAAGGCGAGCGCGAGCAGCAGCAGGGCGGCCCTCACGGCGCTCCGCCAAAGCGCGCCAGCAGCGCCGCCAGGTCATCGTCGTCGATCTGGTTGGTCGCGCCCACCAGGTCCTGCTCGAGCCGGTAGCGCGGGTCGGCCTGGCTGGCGCCGAGCGAGGCAGCAAGGTCGAGCAGGTCCAGGCCGTCGAGCTTGCCGTCGTGGTTCGCGTCGCCGGTGCCGCGCACGCCCGCGGGGTTGCCGCTCGCCAGCACGTCGAGCTGCCAGAAGCCGCGCCCGTAGGTGCCCGCGTAGAGCGCGCCGCCGGTGAAGCAGATCTCGCTGACCCGCGCGAGCGGCAGCCCCGCGCCCAGGCGGTCGAAGCTTCCGCCTCCGTCGGTCGAGCGGTAGAGGCCGAGCTCGGTGGCGACATAGATCGTCTGCGCGTCGGCCGGGTCCACGCGCACCGCCTCGACGGGCACGTCGGGCAAGAGGCGCGCTCCCGAGCCGAGCAGCGGCTGCCAGGACTTGCCGCCGTCGGTGGTCTTGAAGGCGTGGCCAAAGCCCGGCGGAATTGGCGTCGTGCCGTCGTAGAGGACGGTCGCGATGCTGCTCGCGTAGAGCGTCTGCGCGGCTGGATTTGACGGGTCGTAGTCGGGCGGAAAGGCGACGCTGCTGGTCCCCTTCACGCCCTGCGCGCGCCGGGAATCGACGCCGAGCACCGCCTCGGCCATGGTCCAGTTGGCGCCGCCGTCGTGGCTGAAATAGATCGTGCCCGCGTCGCCCGCCGCGCCCAGCACGCCGCTGCGCAGCGGGTGGGCGCCGAGCGCGTGCAACGCCGACACCTTGCCCTCGCTGGTGACGAAGGCGCCCGTGGCCCCCGAGGGCAGGTGCACCACCGAGGGGAGCGCGCTCCACGAGGCGCCCTTGGTCGAGTAGACGGCGTTGTCGGGCGGCGCCGTGTACGTGAAGAACGTCTGGCCGTCGGCGTCGCGGGCGAAGCGGACCAAGAAGGGCGGCTCGCCGGCCATGCCCGAGGTGAAGTCGCTGAAGGTCTTGCCGCCATCCGAGCTCTTGCCGATGCGCATGCCGCCCGCGCCCACCGACGCCAGGAGCAGGCGGGGCGCGGGGCTGCCGTTGTTGTCGGCGACCTCCCTGGAGACCGCGACGCCGACGCCGTCGCCGCCGAGCACCTCGTCGAAGGTGCCGGTCGTGCCCTCGCGCAGGCGGGTGCCGTTGTCCTGCGTGCCGCCGATGAGGAAGCCCTGCAGCGCCGCGGGCCAGGAGTCGGCGGCGCAGGCGAGATCGTAGACGAGGTGCGTGGCGAGGCCGCGGTTGAGCGCGTCGCTGAAGGTGACTTTGCCGTCGGCGGCGAAGTGCGCGTCGGGCGAGCGGTAGAGGCCGCCGTCGTTGACCGCGTAGATCGCGTGCGCCTGGCCTGGGATCGCGCTCGCGGCAAAGCCGTGGAAGTCGGGGTGCACGCTCGCGAGCGGCACCGCGTAGGCGGCGTAGCCCTCGGTCATCACCGACCAGGTGGCGCCGCCGTCGAGCGAGCGGAGCGACGCCTCGCTGCCCCCGACGAAGACGGCGTCGGGGTCGATCGCGTCCACCGCGATGGCCTGGTTGTACCAGGCCTGCTGCTGCATCACGTCCAGGTCCTTCTGCCGCTCGTTCGGGTTCAGCGGCACCCCGAGCGCGTTGACGCCGAGCGGCGTCCAGGTCTGGCCAGCGTCCTCCGAGCGGTAGACGTCGCGCTGGTGGCTGTCGGCCAGGTCGTCCACGCGCGCGGCGGCCAGCAGATACAGGCGCGAGGTGAGCGGGTCGAGCGTCGTGCTCGGGGCGAGGGCGAGCGTGGCGCGGGAGATGTGGTCGGCCTCGCCCGCGGGCAGCCCCTCGCGCACGCTCGTCCACGAGTGGCCGGCGTCGCTGGTGCGCCAGAGGCCGAGCGGGCTGGCGCCGTCGCGGCCGTTGCGATTGGCGCCCTGGATCCTGGTCTCGTCCGCGAGCAGCTGGCCCGAGACGAGGAACGTTCCAAAGCCCGCCCAGGCGATCGACCAGACGGACGCGACCGCGGGTCCGCTCGGTCCGGGCAGCGCCACCTGCGCGAAGGTCCGCGCCGCGTCGTGCGACTCGAAGAGACCGACGTCGGTGCCGGCGAAGAGGTGGGCGCTGTCGCCGGGGTCGACGGCGAGATCGCGCACCGAGCCGGAGAGAAACTGACCGCCCTTGTAGGTCGCTTGCAGCAGCACCGGGTCAGACCAGGTGCCGCCGCCATCGCCGCTCCGGACCAGGCCCGGCGCCTGCTCGTCGAACGGGTCGCCAAACCCCAGATACAAGATCTCCGGTGCGGCCGGATCGAGCGCCAGCGCCCCCACGGCGAGCACGCCGAGCGCGTCGGTGAGCGGCTCCCAGCGCTGCCCGGCGTCGCGCGTCTTCCACACGCCGCCCCCCGCGGTCGAGAGATAGAAGGTGGACGAATCGGTCGGGTGCAAGACCAGCTGGCGGCCGCGGCCCGAGTCCACGCGCGTGAAGCGGGCGCCGTTGTCGCCAAAGGCTTCGTCGACCGGGCCGAGGTTGACCCAGGCGCCGCCCTGCACCCGCTCGCGCCCGCGCTGGCCGACCCGGGCCCGCTCCTTCTGCGCCTGCTGCAGGAGGTGCCAGCGCGCCTCCAGCGAAGGGCGCTCCTCCGCGATCTGCTCGCGTGCGGAGGCGCGGCCGCGCGGGTCGTCCTGCTCCGGCAGGCCGGCGGCTGCCAGCGCGACCAGGGCAGCCAGGGCGGCGAGCAGCGGCGCGGTCACTCGACCGCGGCCTTGCCGTCGTGCTGCTCGCCGCCGATCCAGACCGACTTGACGTTCATGAACTCGCGCATGCCGTAGCTCGACAGCTCGCGGCCGTAGCCCGACAGCTTGACGCCGCCGAAGGGCAGCCGCGAGTCGCTCTTGACCATGCCGTTGATGAAGACGCTGCCCGCCTCCAGCTCGGCGGCGAGGCGCTCCTGCTCACCCGGGTCGCGGGTGAAGGCGCAGGCGCCGAGGCCATAGCGGGTGGCGTTGGCGACCCGGATGGCCTCGTCGAGATCGGGCACGCGAAAGAGCGCAGCCACCGGCGCGAAGAGCTCCTCGTCGGCGGCGGGCATCCCGGCGGAAACCTTGGTGAGCACCGTGGCGGCGTAGAAAAATCCGCGGCCCTCGAGACGCTTGCCGCCGGTGCGCACCGCGGCGCCCAGCTCGACCGAGCGGCGCACCTGCTTGTCGATGTCCTCGCGAAGCTGCTCGCCGGCGAGCGGGCCGAGCTCGGTCCTGGCGTCCATCGGGTCGCCGACGCGCAGCGCCGCCATGCGCCTCGTCATCGCGGCCTCGAACTCGTCGAACACCTTGTCGTGGACGATGAACCGCTTGGCGGCGATGCAGCTCTGCCCGTTGTTCTGCACCCGCGCGGCCACGGCCACTTCCGCCGCCTTGGCCACGTCGGCGCTGGGCAAGACAATGAATGGATCCGAGCCGCCCAGCTCGAGCACCGTCTTCTTCAGCGCCTCGCCGCACACCCTGGCGAGGCTCGCGCCCGCGTGCTCGCTGCCCGTCAAGGTCGCGGCGCGGACGCGGCGGTCGCGGGCGATGCGCGCCACCCGGCCCGACTCGACCAGGAGCGACTGGAAGCAGCCCTCGGGCAGGCCGGCCTCGCGGAAGATGGCCTCCAGCGCCAGCGAGACTTGCGGGACGCTGGAGGCGTGCTTGAGCAGGCCGACGTTGCCCGCGAGCAGCGCCGGCGCGGCGAAGCGCACCACCTGCCAGTAGGGAAAGTTCCAGGGCATGACGGCGAGCACCGGGCCCAGCGGATCGAAGCGGACGTACGAGCGCACGGCGTCGGTCGCGACCACCTCGGGGGCGAGCAGCCGCTCGTGCTCGGCGGCGTACCACCTGAGGCAGCCCGCGCACTTGTCCACCTCCGCCAGCGAGGCGGTGTAGAGCTTGCCCATCTCCAGGGTGGCGGTGCGGGCGAGCGCTTCACGCCGCTTGGTGAAGATCTCGGCGGCGCGGCTGAGGGCCTGTGCGCGAGCGGCTGCTGTTTCGCGGCGCCAGCTGCCAAAGGTGCGCTCGGCGAGCGCCAGGCGCTGGTCCAGTTCGCCGTCCGAGAGGGGTTCGAAGGAGGCGAGCGTCTCGCCGGTGGCCGGGTTGATCGAGGCGATGGTCATGGCCGGGCAAGGTTAGCCGGTCGCGCCCCCGGAAGCATTGCCCTCGCTCGTCGGTTGCAAACCAGCCGACCCAACGCCTCAGGAGCCAGCATGCGCGCGCGAGCCCTAGCCTCGAGTCAGACCCGCCTGCGACCCTGGCGCGCGTCGGGCTTCGCCATCACCGAGACCGAGCTGGCCTTGCCCCGCATCGACAAGGCGCACGACGGTTTGCGGGTCGCCCAGATCTCCGACATCCACGTCGGCGCGGCGACCTCGTCCGCGCGCATCGCCTCGGCCATCGAGGCCATCAACCTGGGCGAGCCCGACCTGGTCTTCTTGACCGGCGACTACGTGACCCATTCGGAGCTGCCCATCCGGCGCATCCCGGATCTGCTCGCGGGCATCCGCGCCAAGACCTTCTGCGTCCTCGGCAACCATGACCACTGGGTCGCTCCCGCGCGCGTCGCCAAGGCGCTGGCGAGCTGCGGCTACCAGGTGCTGCAGAACGAGCACCAGACGCTCAAGGTCCGGGGAGCGCCGCTCACCGTGGTTGGCGTGGACGACGGCCTCACCGGCCAGGACGACGTAGACCAGGCGCTCAAAGGAGCCCCCGCGCGCGGGACGAGGCTGGTCCTCGCCCACACGCCGCCCACGGCGGAGAAGCTGCCGGCCAACGCGGGCCTGGTCCAGTTCTCGGGCCACACCCACGGCGGCCAGTTCGTGCTGCCCGGCGTCACCCGCGCCATCTTCAAGCTGGCCGGCCAGCCCTATGTGCGCGGGCTCTACAAGGTGAACGGCAACCTGCTCTACGTGAACCGGGGGCTCGGCTTTGGCGCCGGCGGGCCGCTCTTGCGCCTCGGCAGCCACCCCGAGGTGGCCTTCTTCACGCTGCGCCACCGCGACAAATAGTCAGGCAGCGGTGAATCCAAATCGATTGTGCGCAATCTAGTTGTGCACGATGGATCCCCTGCACCTCGATCGCCAGCTCTGCTTCCCGCTCTACGCGGCCGCGCGCGCCGTCACCCAGGCGTACCAGCCGCTGCTCGGCAAGCTCGGGGTGACCTACCCGCAGTACCTGGTGCTGCTCATCCTCTGGGAGGAGGAGCCCGCCACCGTGTCGCGCCTGGGCGAGCGGCTGCGGCTCGACTCCGGCACCCTCTCGCCGCTGCTCGAGCGGCTCGAGCGCGACGGCCTCGTGCTGCGCGAGCGCGGCCTGCGCGACGGGCGCCGCGTGCTGGTCCACCTCACCGCCCAGGGCAGAAAGCTGCGCCAGAAGGCCAGCGAGATCCCGGCGGCCATGCTCGCCCGCACCGGCCTCACCGCGGCGCAGGCCAAGAAGCTGACCCGGCAGCTCACCGAGCTCACCCAGGCGCTCTTGGACAGCGCGCCGACCGAAAGGAAGTCGTCATGACCCCCCTCTACACCGCGCAGGTCACAACCACCGGCGGCCGCACCGGCCACTCCAAGTCGAGCGACGGCATCCTCGACCTCAACCTCGCCACGCCCAAGGAGCTGGGCGGGCCCGGCGGCGCGACCAACCCCGAGCAGCTCTTCGCGGCCGGCTACTCGGCCTGCTTCGAGAGCGCCCTGCGCGTGGTGGCGCGGATGCAGAAGATCAACGTCACCAGCTCGAGCGTGACGGCGAAGGTGACGCTGAGCAAGACCGAGCAGCACGCCTACTCGCTCTCCGCCGAGCTGCGGGTGGCCCTGCCCGAGCTGCAAAATGACGTGGCACAGAAGCTGGTCGAGGCC
Organism: Myxococcales bacterium; assembly: GCA_038231075.1. Taxonomy (GTDB): domain Bacteria; phylum Myxococcota; class Myxococcia; order Myxococcales; family 40CM-4-68-19; genus JBBRMA01. The sequence continues at coordinate 20,389 of JBBRMA010000078.1, forward strand.
GCGCACCAGGTCTGCCCGTACTCGGTGGCCACGCGCGGCAATATGGTCGTGACGCTCATTGTCGAGGGGCAGGCGTAGCGGCCGATCGGCGTTCGCCAGCCAGAGGCGCGCGGGCGCAGACGGGGCCCGCCCTGACCCGGCATCGCCTGACGTTCCCGCGACAGGGCACCCATGAGCGCCCACGCACCTCTGGCTGGCGCCCGCCTATTTGGCTTCGCATGCTCACGACGTTCGCTGGATTGCGGGAAGAGCGCAGGAGCGCACGCGTGTAATCTGGGCGAATGGCCGGATACAACGCGACGATCCAGGGGGAGGCCACTAAGCAGCATCGGTGTGTCGGGTGTGGCGCCGTCTTTCGCTATTTGATGAAGCGCAAAGGCGGGGGGCACGCGCCCACCGCGGTGCAGGCGCAGGCCAATGCGCGGCAGGCGCTCGGGCTGCAATTGACCACCGAGGTGGACGCTCATCCCTGTCCGGGCTGCGGCATCTATCAACCGGAGATGGTGGCAAGAGCGCGGCGCGGCGTGCATGGAGTGGTCTCGTTTTTCCTCCATGTGGCGCCGCTGGTGCTGGTCGGCCTTGCCTTCATCGAGTGGCTCAACTGGCATGTGACCGCGTGGGCGGCGACCGGGGCGGCGGCGCTTGCGCTCTTGCTGCACGTGCGCTCCGCAACGGTGCGGCCCAACGCCGATCTGGAGAAGAACCGGCGAGTGGCCGAGCAGGAGCTGGCCGCGGGCAAGCTCCAAGGGCAGGCGGGAAGCTCGGCGATCGAGCCGGCGCTGCGGCCTGGCCAGGGCGAGCTCGATCCCGGCCGCAAGCGCGCGCTCGCCCTCTTCGCGCTGGCGGTGCTGGCGCTCCCCGCGGCCGAGCTCTTCCGCCTCGCGCGCGGGTGGCCGCTCAACCCTGCCTGGACGCCGGGCGTGATCGGGCCGGGCGACAGCGCGGTGCTCCATTTCGCCTCCGAGGTCCGCAGCGTCTCGGCGATCTGGACCGGCAGCGGCGGCGCGCAGTCTCTGCCGCCGGCGGCGCCCGCGCTCTTCCGCGTCAGCAGCCGGGAAGAGAAATGGGGCTCGACCATCCGCGCCAAGTCATCCGACGGCGACGCCTCTAGCAGGGTCTGGGCGCGGGTCCACTTCGACGGCCACCCCGAGCTCGCCGGCCAGACCATGCCCATCCGCGTCGAGCTCAACGTGCGCTACCCGGGCAAGAACGGCTCGAGCTTCGCCAACCAGACGCGCACCCTGGCCGAGTTCAGCGAAGTGCGCTTCGCCCCTCCCGGCGCGGGCGATCTCTACTTCAAGCTGCTGCTCGCGGGCTTCGGCGGCGGCAGCGTGCTCATCGCCGCGCTCGGCCTCGCGCTCGTCAAGCGCAAGCACGAGCTCGGCGCACCGAGCGAGTCCGAGCTGGTGAGCCAGTGAGTCAGCTTGAGTCTTCAAGCGCGACTGCTTGACGTCTCTTTTACCCCCTCCCAATTTCAGTCAGATCGGCAGATAGGCCGCCGGCAGGCAGAGGACCGTCGCGAGGATCAAGGGCTCCCGCGGCAAGAAATCGATCGATGCGAGCGCAGCGAGGCCACAGCACGCGGGTGGGCGCCCGTTCCGAGCGGCGGGCCTCTGCCTGCCGGCGGCCGGTAACCCTACCGGTGCTGATTTGCCTGGCACTAGGGCGTGTCCGCAAACTCCTCCCGTCGCCAGAGGGCCGACGACCGGCGCATCGCTGCGTTGCTCGTCGTCGCCGTACAGAAAGTACGGCTCCCTCCTCGTGCCTTGCGCTGCTTGGTCCTCATCCCTCGGGCTC
>JBBRMA010000079.1:0-22039 GCA_038231075.1 Myxococcales bacterium
ACGCCACGAACCTAATTCGGTTCCTAATCGGTACCTATCTGCGCCCTATTCGTGATCTCGGGTACCTGAGCGCAGCCTCTCTTGCAACAAAGGGCTGCGAACTCGTACCGCAGCGGCTCCGCGTACGGCTCCTCGAGTTGGAGAGGGCCGCAGCAGGGTTTCGATTCCAGGCCGACTAAGGCAACCCTATTGGCCGTTCCGGTACCCGTCCGGTTCCTGTTCGGTTCCTATTTGGTACCAAAGCGCCTAGTTAAAACAGGCCCTCCAGCGGGAGCCCGTTTTCGACGAGTAGCGATGAAGTAGCGAATTGAATGCATCGTTGCAGGCCTCGGCTCGGTTGTAAGTTCTCGTTTTTCCTCTGCAACCCCTCGCAAGTGCATTCTTGGTGCGAACTCCCGCTTAACACAAGAAAGGCTAGTGCTAGTGATACCGGGTAGCTACGACGTCCCGCTCGGCTTGCACCCGTGGTCGAAGAAGAGGGCACCAACGTGAAGTCGGCGAAGTACCCACTCGGATCCGCCGCATTCGCGGGATCCGCGTTCCCGTACAGATATGGTGCGAGCGTCACTGTTCCGTCATTGGAAGTGGAGCGAGTGTACGAAAGGGGTCTGACATGCCATCTGCTTGAGCTTGGCCCGAGGCCTCGTGAACGAGCTGTCCTGGTATAGTGACCTCGAAGACCGACCACGGGAGCGGAGAAATGAAGGCAAACCTCGTCTTGGTAGCCGGCTTGTTCACGCTCGTCGCGTCGGCTCGGGTGCAGGGTGCGCCTGGCGATTCCGTCTACGCGGCGGCGGCCGCGGCGCTCGTGGACAGCTACAAAGGCTCGAAGCCGCCTGCGCGCGTGGAGGAGTTGAGCGCGATCTATCGCCGGCTGCGCCTGCTCGACGGCGCAGGCCATCTGGTCCTGGCGGGGCCGAAGGGCAGCGCGTTCCGAGGAGCGCTGGGGCGACACGAGACCGAACTGCTCGCGTCGTTCGACCCCGCCGCGGAGGTGCAAAGGATTCTCGGCTGCGCGAGGCAGAACCCGTACCTGAACGACGTGATGGCCGACTTGGAGAAAGCCGTCGCGGGCGGCACCAGCTACCCGTTCGTCAAGCTCGCCGCAGCGCCCGAAGGTGCCCACACGCTCCGCCAGGTTCTCGCCTACTCGGTGGCCCTCGATCGCGTGGGCGTGCTCGTGCGCAACGACTGGCACGCGCTGGCCGAGCTCCACGCGCGCTACCTCGAGGTCCGCGCAGATCCTTCCTTCTCCAAACGCTTTGCCGAGGTGGCGAACCTCTTCGAGCGAGCCAAGGTGCTGACCGTCGATCCAGCCATTACCGCGTACCTCGAGTATTTGGCCACCCACAAGGTCCCCGTCGAGTCGGGCCGGCTGGGCCTCGCGGTGAACATCGCCGAAGCGGCGCTCGAGGACACCCGCCTTGGCTTCCGCGACAACGCTTCGGCAGCGGTGACACTGATGGTGCGGCCGGTCGGCAACCGGGAGCTGGTGGATCCGAAGACGTTCGAAGGACCAAGCCGGATGTCGAAGGACAACAAGGCCATCCTCTGGTCGCCGCCGCTGCCGGAGAAGTGGGCCGATCTTTATTCGACCTGGAACCTGGCCTTCGTCTCGCACTATCCGAACTTTCCCTTTTTCTTCGCCAAGCTGCTGAACCCCGACGTCCTCTGCTACCACCACCTGCCCGACGGTGAGCGCAGCTCACCCTCGGAGTACGTGTTCCATCGCGTGATCTCGCTGTACCTGCACATCCACTTCGAGATCCTGGGTCGCATGGACCAGCTGGAGGCCAAGTCGCAGCCACCGGTCGCATGGAATGACGACGGCTTCACGCGGCTTTGGGCGGCGCGCAATCACCAGTCGGCGCAGGCCTACGCCTGCCTCGTGCCGCACTCTGCCGAGCTGGCGCGGCAGGCTCTGGAGAAGAAGGCCGGTGAGGTGGCGGAGAAGGCATGCGAGCTGAAGACCTTCGCCTATAACTCGGTGTGTGAGTTCGCTGACTTCGCCAAATCGTGCGTGTTCGTGCCCAAGCCCGCATTTCCGTCAAAGTGATCGCAGGGGCAGAGCTGGTCTTGAAGAGTTGATTTGGCGCACCCGTGAGCGCTCGCGAACGACCAATGAGCACGCGCGGGCGACCTACGAGCGCGCGCGGAGTGCTGATGAGTGCTCGCAGACGACCGATGAGCGCGCGCGACGACTTGTGAACCCTTGCGGACGAACGGGATCCCCGCCATCACCGACTGGGTGAAGGCCGACATTCCCCGGCAGCCCACCGGCGAATTCTGGAGGATGTGCTCACAGCCGACTAGGGCGTGTCCTCAAACTCCCGGCGGGCACCGAGGCGGCCGAGCGCAAAGGCGAGGCGGGCACGCGAGGAGTGAGCAGCGGAATCGTAGTGGTTCTACGTTGAGCAGCGCAGCAACGAGCCTGTCCGACGGAGCGCTGCGATCGGCCGACGTAGGTCGGCGGGGGTTTGAGGACACGCCCTAGTCCACATCGAGGCTCCTCCGCTCCCGGCAGGCCTGCCGAAATTGAGTTGCAAAGGAGGTCACGGTCGAAGACGTGAAAGTTCAGACCGTGAACACTTGCTCGGCGGTCTTGTCGTCGATGGTGTCGAGCTGGTCGATGACGGCGTACTGGTCGCACCAGGGCACGAGCGCATCCTGCGTGATGCTGATGCCCACGCCGAGGATGGTGACGCCGAGCTGGCTTGCCTGCTCCCTGAGCCGTGCCGCAGAACCCGTGTCAGCCGCACCGTCCGTGACGAGCACGATGTCAGCCTTCTTGAGTGCGCGAGCATAGGCAGCTCGGCGACCGGGGCGAAGCCGCCCGCGGAGACGCGCCTTCCGACGCCAGCGACGCCTCTGCAGCAGGTGATCCGACGAGAGCAACGCGCGCGAGCGGCGCTCGCGCGGCGGCACGCGACTGCCTCCCGCGGGCACCGCTCTCAAGAAGATTGATCGCGACGGCAAGGTCCGCTGCGAGTGCACGGTGACGAAGGACGGCGTGACGTACAAGGGCAAGCACTACACTTCGCTCTCGGGTGCGGCCGTCGCGGCGGCCGAGGATCTCGGGCTCAACAGCCGCTCGCACAACGGCTTCGTGTTCTGGGGCTTGAGCAAGCCGCCGCGCGCGAAGAAGGATCGGGCGGAGCGGCTCCAGACCATTTTCGAGCGCTACGCTACGGCCGCGAAGGACGCGCTCGGCGCGAGCACCGACGAGGACCACCGCAAGAAGGCGCGCTCGGTGGTCGAGCGGCACGCGGAGGGACTGCGCAAGCTGATCGCGTAGCGAACGAGGGGCGGCGGCACAGCGAGCGGGGCGTCTTCCGATGAGGAAGGCGCCCGTTTCGCGTTGGGCGCTTGGCGTCGAGAGCCGTCGCTCGATGCTGTCCCACGGTTGTTTCACTGCACTGACCTTCGCGACTGACGAGAGGCGGCCTTGTAACGGCGGGATGCGTGTGGTCCGTCGTCATCGTTGGGCGCCTCGGGGGCGCGCTACTGTCCCCGTGGCGTCCCCGAGAGCCTCAGTGCGACGGTAGGCGGGCGTATCGGCGGCGGAATACCCGGTTGAATTGCGCCTTGCCAAGGCGAAGGTCATCCTGTTCCTTCGCGTGACATTTCGTTTCATAAAGGCGCCGGCCCGGCTTCTTGCAAGTCGGACACTCCTCGGGTTTGGGATCTCCTCCGATAGCAACCTCGCAAGCGATAGAATTGCGCTGACTACCTTGGCGAAAACGGAAGCGGCGCGAAGCATGCCAAGGGCAGATGATGTTGCCGCCACCGAGACGGCTTCCTGCTAATCTTGCAGGATGTGCTCGCAGATATACGAACGAGGCTGGTTCGGCGGGTGAGCGGCGACGACAAGGTGATCGCACCAGGATTGCGCGCTCAGAATGCAGCATGCAAGGTGATTGGCCCCGCGTCAGCCGCCGACACCAGCGTCGCGTCGAGCGAGCCCTCTCCATCGTAGATCTTGCCGCCCTGCTGCGGCGCACTCGCCGGGATACTCGTGAAGGTGAGCGTCCACGAACCGGTCGTGGTGCTGCTGTTGCCGAGCTTTCCCGCCGACCAGATGCGCCTGCCGTCATCGACGTTCGCGCCGGGCGCGTTGATGAGGATGCCGGACGATGCCCCCACGTCGCTGCTCCGGTAAGTATTGACGCGCGGCTCGCCTGCGAACCCGACCCCTACGTAGAGGACCGAGACGGTCGTGTTCGGATCGAGGTTGAAGCGGAAGACGCCGGTGTCGTCCCCCGACGTCCACTCCGTCAGCGCGGGCTTGCAGTCGAACGAGCCGCTGAGCGCGCCGCTGATGGTCACGCCGCAGCGCGCAGACTGGAGCTGGGTGTTGCCGCCGCACGCCACGAGCGCCGCCACGAGAAGCTGTACGCGCAAACGCATGGCTCCCTCTAGCAAAGCGCGTCCCCACGAACGACGATTGGACGGGTGCGCAGCTGAAAATGTTTCCCCAGTGCCAAGCCTGCTCTTCCGCGCGAAGAACTTCAAGTCCCGTGGTCACCCTCAACCGGTTGGCCTGATGGCAAGAGTAATCGGGACTCGGCGGCGTCTGCTTCAAGTCCAAGAACGGCGAGAAGCCAGGCGCCTGGTACGCGAAGCACCTCGGCGTGCAGGTCGCCACCGTCAGCAAGTGCATCCGCTGGCAGAACGCCACGGCAGCTTCATCGCTTCGGCGAATCGCAGACTTGTGCAAGCGCCTACTGCGCGATCCAGCGCTGCGAGGCCGCCTCGCCCGAGCAGAGGGCCTCGACGAGCGGAGCACCGGAGGGCGCGCCGGCGGGCCGCGTCAGGCATTGATTGGCGTCGCGCCGTGAGTGCAGGCGATAGCCGATGCCGTTGGGGAGCCAGCGAAACAGCCACTCCTGTCCGAGGCCCGGCGCGCATTGGAGCTGCACCAGCGCGGTGCCCGCAGCGGGCGCAGGACCGCTCACGCACGAGAGGCCGAGGCTGCCCAGCCCGCGGGCGATGAGTTGATTGTGAGTAGTGCCGTCGCGCAGTAGCTCGAACTGCTGGTTCTCGCCGCCGTGACAGTCGAAGCCGAGGATGGGCGTGCCATCGGCAGTCGCGCCGCCGGCCACGTCGATGCATTGCAGCGGATCGGCGAACGAGGCGAGCCGGTGGGTGCCGCCCTCGAACCGATCGACGTTGATGAAGAAGCGCTGGTTGACTCCGCCGCTGTGGCAGGTGGACTGCGTGAGTACGGTGCCCGCCAAGCGCGAGTTGCCGGGTACGTCGAGGCACTTGCGGGTGCCGACGTTCTGCAGCTCGAGGCCATCGCCGCTGGTCTGGGCAATGTCCCAGAGCTGATCGGCGCGGGGCTCCGAGGGCAACAACCACGGCGAGGAGCCGTTGATGAGCGGCGGCGGGCAGCCGAAGAAGACGATGGGCGCGCCTTCGCCGCGGTTGCCGGGGGCCGCGCCCAGGCAGAGCTCGGGAAAGCGCGCCGGCCGGATCATGAAGTGGTTGCCGTGGCGGCGCAGGCTCCACTCCTGATTCACGCGGCCCGGCTGCCCTCCGGCGATGCAGGGCAATTGCCACACGTGGGTGCCGTTGGGCACGTTGCCCAGGCACAGGCCGCTCTGGGCGGCGACCACTTCGAAGGTGGCGCGGAACTCGGTGATGAAGGCGCGCGCGCGGGCGATACCAACGATGATGCCGCCGAAGAACGGCGCGGGCTGGGTGGGCACGAAGAGCCCGGCCAGCTCGTCCGTCCCGGCGCGGAAGCACGCCCCGCCGATGTCGAGCGGATGGAGCAGCGGCACCGGAAACGTCTCGAAGCCGCCGGCGATCATTCCGATCACATGAAAGTCCTGGAAGGCGAGCATGTCGCCGTACGCGAAGTAGGGCACCGGCAAGACTGGCCCGAAGCTGACGCAGCGCAGATCGGTCAGCGCCGCGTCCTCGCCGCCGTAGAGGGGGACGCCCTTCCCGTTCATCACCAGCGGCTTGCTCAGCCGGAGCAGCGCGAACAAATTCGCCGCGTCGAACGCGACCTCGCGCACCGGGTTGTCGTCTGAGTCCTGCTCGCCCATGAACCAGCCGAGCAGCTCGGGGTGCTGGACCTCGTCGCCCTCGATGCACGCCTTGGCGGTGATCAGGAGATCGGGCGTCAGCGCGACCGCGGTGCAGTTGGCGCCCGCGCCGCGCACCATGACAAAGCCGCTGTTCGCGATCGGCAGCGGGATGCCGCCGGTGAAGGCGTGCACCGGCGCGGCGAGCAGCAGCGAGAGGAGCAGCGGTCGGAAGCCATTGGCGTTCATGATCATCGCCTCCCGTGCGCGAGGAGCCAGTCGAGCGCGTCGGCGCCAAAGGTCCGGCCGGCCTCGCCTGGCTGGTAGAAGTTGGGGACGTGCGAGCCGCCGCTGATGGTCCAGAAGTCGAGCGGCGCGCCCAGGCAGAAGAACGACGCCTTGTGGGTCTCGTCGCCGCGCAGGTCCGAGACCATGTCGACCGAGCCGGCCGGCCGCGGAAAGGGGAAGCAGCCGTTGCGCACCGTCCAGTTGAAGACGGTGAGCAGGCCCGACGGCAGCCCCGGCACGTCGGAGAAGAAGTAGGGCGTGATCTCGTCGAGCGTGGCGTGGATGTGCAGCACCGCCACCCCGCCCAGGCCGGGCGGGCCGCAGCGGACCGCGTCCACGTAGAGCCCGCCGGACAAGGTGACGACGGCGGCGACGTTCGGCCGCTCGCAGGCGTAGCGGTGGGCCATGAACCCGCCGTTCGAGTGGCCGATGAGGAAGATCTTCCGCTCGTCGAGCCGGTAGTGGAGGCGGACGTACTGGATGATCTGGTCGAGGTAGCCGACGTCGTCGACCGGCGGCGTGGTCGGGAGCTGGCAGCAGGCGGCGCCGTTCCAGAACTGTCCTTCGGGGCCGCCGCGGGTGCCGTCGGGATAGGCGTAGATGAAGCCGCGCGCGTCCGACTCGGCCTTCACGCGCATATACGTCTCTTGCAGCGTGCTGGTGACGCCGATGCCGTGGAGGAGCAGCACCAGCGGCACGGCGCGCGAGCCGTCGTAGCCGGCCGGCACGTGGAGGTGGAACGGCCGCCGATCGACCGTGACGCCAATCGCGCCCGCGCCCGTGCCCGCGGTGAGCGCGAGGAGCGCGGCGCAGATCGCCCACTGCGGAGCTGCTCTCTTGAGGGTTGCCATGGTGACCAGCACCCAGTGCAACGACCGCGCCGCGGTATGCGGGCGATCCGGCGGCCAGCGCGCGGGTGCAGTCGTCTGGTCGGCGACTCGGGCGCGCTCCGAGTCGCCTCGGCGGCGACCGCGACGGTGTAGAGTCTCGCCATGCTGGAGCTGCTCACGGGCGCGTTGGTCGCCGAGCGCTTCGCGATCGACGAGCTGGCGGCGAGAGGCGGGATGGCCTGCGTCTACCGGGCGCGCGATCTGCTCTCGGGCGAGCCGGTGGCCCTCAAGATTCAGCCGCCCGCCGACTCGGGCGCGCTGCAGCGCTTCGAGCGCGAGGCGCGGCTCTTGGCCGAGCTTCGCCACCCGGGCGTGGTGCGCTACGTGGCCAACGGGCTCCTGGCGGACGGCGAGCTGTGGCTGGCGATGGAGTGGCTCCAGGGCGAGCCGCTCTCCTCGCGCCTCGCGCGCGGGCGCCTGGGCGCGGCCGAGCTCCTGGCGCTGGGCGCCGCCATCGCCGACATCCTCGTCGAGCTGCACGCGCGCGGCGTGGTGCACCGCGATCTGAAGCCCGGCAACATCTTCCTCGCGGGCGCCGGGCCGGCGGTGAAGCTGCTCGACTTCGGCATCGCCGGGCTGCGCCGCGCCTCGGCTTCGATCACCCGCGCCGGCTCGATCCTCGGAACGCCCGGGTACATGGCTCCCGAGCAGGCGCGCGGCGGCGACTGCGACGGGCGCGCCGATCTCTTCGCCCTGGGCTGCGTGCTCTACGAGTGCGCGTCCGGCGCGCCGCCCTTCGTCGGCGAGGACTGCCTGGCCGTGCTCGCCAAGATCGTGCTCGAGGAGGCGCCTTCGCTGTCGCAGGTGGCGCCGGGGACGCCGAGGGAAATTTCACTGCTGGTGGAATCACTTTTACAGAAAGATCCGGCGCGGCGGCCTGCCGGCGCGTCGGCGCTGCTCGAGGAGCTTCGGGCGCTGGTCGCGGAGCTGCCCGCGGACTCTTCCCCGGCCGCGCCACCCGAGCCTGCGCGGCCTGCGCTCACTCCCGCCGAGCAGCGCTTCCTCACGGTGGCGCTGATCGAGCCGCTGGCGCAGGTCGCGCGCGCCGGCGGCACCCTGCGCGTCGGCGAGGCGTCCACCGCCCACGGCGCGCCGATCGCGCCGGCCGACGCGGTCGAGGCGCACAAGGGCCGGCTCACCGAGCTGGCCGACGGTGCGCTCGTGGCCACCTGGTCGGGAACCGACGCGGGCGATCAGGCGGCGAGCGCGGCCCGCTGTGCGCTGGCGCTGCGCGGGCTCGCGCCCTCGGCCCGCATCGCCATCGCCACCGGCAGGGGAGTCGCGCTCTTTCGCTCCTGGTCGGGCGAGGCCATCGACCGCGCTGCGCGCCGGCTGCGCGCCGCCAGCGGCGAGCCCGCGCTGCTGATCGACGAGGTGACCGCGAGCCTCCTCGGGCCGCGCTTCGAGTTGCGCGGCCCGGCGGCAGGGCTCGAGCTGGTGCGCGAGCGCGAAGCGCCCGTGCGGCGCACGCTCCTCGGCAAGCCCACGCCGTGCGTCGGCCGGGAGCGCGAGCTGCAGCGGCTGGTCGCCGGCTACGCGGAGTGCGCCGATGAGCCGGTGGCGTGCGCCACGCTGCTGGTCGCGCCGCCCGGCGTGGGCAAATCGCGCCTCGTCGCCGAGATGGTCGACGCGCTCCGGGCGCGGCCGGATGCGCCCCGGCTCTTCCTCGGCTCGGGCGACGCGATGCGCGCGGGCTCGCCCTTCAGCCTGCTCAGGTCGCTCCTGCGCAACGCCTTCGGGGTGCGCGCCGGCGAGCCGGCCGGGGAGCGCGCCGCCAAGATCGGCAGCCGGCTGGCGAGGCTCTTGGCCCCTGTCGACGCCGAGCGCGTAGCGGCTTTCCTCGGCGACCTCCTCGGCGCGGCGGCGGGCGGCGCTCTCTTGGCGGCGGCCCGCGGCGATCCGCAGCTCATGGGCGATCAGCGCCGCCGGGCCTTCGAGGAGTGGCTGGCCGCCGAGTGCGCCGCCGGGCCGGTGGTGCTGGTCCTCGAGGATCTCCACTGGGGCGATCTGCCGACGGTGAAGTTCGTCGATCTGGCCTTGCGCAACCTCGCCGATCGCCCGCTCTTCGTGGTGGGCGTGGGCCGTCCCGAGGTACACGAGGCGTTTCCCCGGCTCTGGGCCGAGCGCCGCGTCGAGGAGCTTCGGCTGCTGCCGCTCACGCCCAAGGCGAGCGCGCGCCTCGTCCGGGTGGCGCTCGGCGAGCACGCTGAGGACGCCGCCATCGAGCGCATCGTGCAGCTCGGCGCGGGCAACGCCCTCCACCTCGAGGAGCTGATCCGCGCCGCGGCCGACGGCTGCGAGGCGCCGCCGCAGACGGTGCTGGCGATGTTGCACGCGCGCCTGTCGCGGCTCGATCCCGAGGGCCGGCAGGTCTTGCGCGCGGCCAGCATCTTCGGCCAGCGCTTCTGGACCGGCGGAGTGGAGGCGCTGCTCGGCGGACAGGTGCCCAAGGAGCGCGTCCGCGAGTGGCTGCTGGCGCTGGCCGACGAAGAGGTAGTGGCCGCGGGCGATGGCAGCCGCTTCCCCGGCGAGGAGCAGCACTCGTTCCGCCACGCGCTGGTCGGCGACGCCTGCTACGCGACGCTCACCGAGGCCGACCGCGCCCTGGGCCACCGGCTGGCGCGCGATTGGCTGCAGGCGCGCGGCGAGGCCGATGCGCTGGTGCTCGCCGAGCACTGCGAGCGCGGCGGCGAGCCGGAGCGCGGAGGGGGCTACTGGCACCGCGCGGCCGAGCAGGCGCTCGAGGGAGACGACGTCGAGGCGGCGCTCTCCCGCGCCCGGCGCGCGCTGGGCTGCGCCGTCGGGGGCGACTCGCGCGGCGCGCTCCTCATGCTCTGCGCCGAGGCGCACCTGTGGCGGGGCGAGTACGCGCAAGCCGCGCAGTGCGCCGGGGAGTCGCTGGCGTTGCTGCCCGAGGGCGGCCAGGCCTGGCTCTCCGCCGCGGGCCTCTTGGCGGAGGCGCGCGGCAAGCACGGCGACCAACCGCAGCTCCTCGAGCTGGGCCGTGCGCTGCTCGCGCAGGGCGGCGGCGGCGAGTTGGCCGCGCCCCACGCCGTGGCCTGCGTGCGCACCGCGGCGCAGCTCTTCCTGGCCGGCCAGGGCGCGGCGGCCACCGCGCTCATCGATCGCGCCGAGCGCGCGCGCAGCGCCCTGGCCGCCGAGCCGCGCTCGCTGGCGTTCGTCGAGCACGGCCGCTCGGTGCGCGCGCTCTTCGGCGGCGACCTCGGCGCCTACCGCGAGCTGAAGGCGAGCGCCGCCGATCTGTTCGAGCACGCCGGCGATCGGCGCAACGCGTGCTCGCAGCGCGCCAAGCTCGGCTACGCGAATCTGATGCTGGGCGCTTACGCCGAGGCGGAGGTCGAGCTGCGGGAGGCCTTGGCGCTGGCCGAGCGGCACGGCCTGCACCAGATCCGCGCGGGCGCCTGGCACAACCTCGGGCTGGCGCTGGTGCTGCAGAACAAGGTCGAGGAGGCGCGGCGCTTCGAGGAGCTGGCCATCGCCGCCTTCGCCGAGCAGGGCGATACCAGGCTGCTGAATGCTTCGCGCTGCTACCTGGCGCAGATCCTCCTCCGCGCAGGCGACGTCGACGGCGCTGCGCGCGAGGCTGCGCGAGCGGTGGCTGATGCCAGGTCGGGCTCGCCGGGTCACCTGCACGCGCTCGCACATCTGGCGCAGGTGCGGCTCGCCGAGCGTCACCTCGAGAGCGCGCTCGGCAGCGCGCGCGAGGCGGCGCGCCTGCTCGATGAGGTGGGAGGCACCGACGAGGGAGAGTCGCTGGTCAGGCTGATGCTGGTCGAGACGCTCTGGGCTACCGGCGCGCGCGACGACGCCCGCGCCGCGTTGGGGCTGGCGCGAGAGCGGCTGCAGCGGCGGGCGGCGCTCATCGCCGAGCCGCGCTGGCGCGAGAGCTTCCTCGCTCGAGTGCCGGAGAACGCGCGCACCTTCGCGGTCGACCAGGAGTGGCGCCTTGGCTGAGGAGAGCCTGCCCGCCACGCTGCGCATCGAGGGGCCGCGCGCGCAGCTGCCGGCGCGGAGCGTTCGCCGCTTCCGGCTGACCACGGTGGAGGGTGGCAAACCCGGCCATGCCTGGCATTCCGAGAGCGACCGCTGCGCCATCGGCGCGGCGCCGCTCAACGACCTGGTGATCGCCGACCCGACGGTGTCGCGCTTCCACTGCGAGGTGCGGCTGGGAAGCGGCGGCGCGTCGGTGCGCGACCTGAACAGTCTCAACGGAACGCTGGTCGATGGCGTGCCGGTCGGCGAGGCCTTCCTCCGCGTCGGCAGCCTCTTGCGGCTGGGCGGTGTGATGCTGCGCTTCGATCTGGGCGCCGGCGACAACCCGCTGCTCCTCTCCGACGCGACCAGGTTCGGGACGCTGGTCGGCACCTCGGTGCCGATGCGCGCCGCCTTCGCGCTCCTCGAGAGGGCGGCCAAGAGCGATGCCACCGTGCTCCTCGAAGGCCAGACCGGCACCGGCAAAGGCCAGGCGGCGCACGGCATCCACCTCGCATCGGCGCGCTCCGGCCAGCCATTCCAGGTGGTCGACTGCGCCTCCATCCCGACCAGCCTGATCGAGAGCGAGCTGTTCGGCCACGAGCGCGGCGCGTTCACCGGCGCCGAGCAGAAACGCGCCGGCGCGATCGAGGCCGCCGGCCGCGGCACGCTCTTCCTCGACGAGATCGGCGAGCTGCCCGCCGACGTGCAGCCCAAGCTCCTCCGCGCTCTCGAGGAGCGGCAGTACCGCAGCGTCGGCTCCGATACCTTCAAGCGCTGCGAGGCGCGGGTGATCGCCGCCACCAACCGCGAGCTGCGTGCCGAGGTGAACGCGGGCCGCTTCCGCGCCGACCTCTTCTTCCGGCTGGCGGTGGTGCGCATTCCGCTGCCGGCGCTCTCGCAGCGGCCCGAGGATCTCCCGGTGCTGGTCGAGCAGCTGCTGGGCACGCTCCGCGCCACCGAGGCGCAGCGGGCGTTGCTGCTGTCGCCGCGCGTCCTCGACTTCCTGAAAGGCTCGGCGTGGCCGGGCAACGTGCGCGAGCTGCGCAATCACCTCGAGCGCTGCATGGTGCTGGGCAGCTCGCCCGAGGTCGGCGAGGGCGGCGAGCCGGCGTGGCCCACGCTGGATCTGGAGTTGCCCTGGGAAGCGGCGCGCAAGACCGCCCTGGAGGAGTTCGAGCGGCGCTATCTGGAGGCGCTGCTCGAGCGGCACGCGGGCAGCGCGCAGACCGCCGCCCGCGCGGCCGGGATGAGTCCGAAGCACCTCTATAAGTTGCTCGCGCGCTACGGCCTGAAGACGCTGACGCGGCGCTGACCGCAGCTCGCCGCAGGCGTGTTGGTCGACGGGGCGTCAATGGCGGCCGCGAAGCGGCGTCGTACGCCGCGCGGGCCTCGATAGAGGCATGTGCCTCGACCTTTCCAGAGGCGAGAAGGACGGAGGGAGATCCAGCCCTGCGGGCGATAGATGCGTGACTTCCGCCGGCAGGCCCATCGGGCCGATAAGCGGTCCCGGCAGCGACCAGGGCAAGGCTCCGCCCGCGCCGGCGAGCTCGGCCACCGGCGCTCTGCTTCACTCCTCCCAACTTGGGTCGACCGCAATGCGCTTCCCGTTTACACAGAGAGAGTTCGTGATCGCACTTGGGCACCAAACGCACTCACGAACTATAGTAACTAACTCATTGATTCTCGGTCCCTCGAGATAAGTCCGTTCTAGATCGGTAGCGCATGGGGAGGCATCTTCTGCCTTCGGAAGAACACCGCGCGTCGGTAATTGACACAGCACCGCCCATGTTCTGCCGCCACCTTTGTCGGGGTTCTTCTTGTCGGGTCCGGGGCCGAACACCGGCTCGCCGATCTCATCCTTCGCGGCACGCCTCAGAGGCGTCTTCTTGTCATGGAACTACGGGAAGCGCGTTTCCTTGTAAGCGATCACCATCGAGTCGACCGCGCGAGGCCGTCACCGAGGGCCTGCGCCAGGGCCTGATCGAGATCTGAGCCGCGCCCGCTACTCGCAGCGGTGGGTGCCGAAGAGCGGCTTCTTGCAGCTCTGGCCGCGCGGGCACTGCGTGTCGTCGGTGCAGGTGCAGGCCCCGGCCTGGCAGAGGCCGGTGGTGCACTGCTTGTCGGCGCAGCAGGCGTGCCCGAGCGAGCTCGAGCCGGCCACCGCGCAGTGGCCGATGGGCGCCGCCAGACAGACCGCGGGCGGCGGGCAGACATCGTCGCCGGAGCACGCCGAGCAGAGGCCCTTGTCGGGCACGCACTGGTTCAAACCGACTCCGAGCGTGCCCTTGTCGCAGTGCTGCGCCGAGGGGCAATCGGAGTCGGAGGCGCACTGGCAGGTCCGCGTGCTCGAGGCGCAGCTCCCCGAGCGGCACTCCGAATCGGTGCAGCAGCTCCTCCCCACGTCCACCGAACCCTTGGTGGTGCAGTGGCCGAGCGGCGCGCCGGCGCAGACCGCGGGCGCGGTGCACTGGTGGTCGGCGCTGCAGGCGGCGCACTCGGCGCCCAGCGACTTGCATTGATTCTTGCCCACGCCCAGCGTGCCCAGATCGCAGAAGCGGCCGGCGCCGCACTGCCCGTCGCTCACGCACTGGCAGATCCCGTCGGCGTTGCAGCTCCCCGAGGCGCACTGCGCGTCGCGGCAGCACGCTCCGCCTACCGGCAGCCTGTCGGCGGACGCGCAGCGCCCGAGCGGCTTGCCCGCGCAGGTCATCGGCGCCGTGCACTGCTTGTCGGCGTCGCAGGTGGAGCAGCGCGTGCCCGCGGGAACGCACTGATTCTTTCCGATTCCGAGCGTGCCCTTGTCGCAGAACTGGCCGCCCGCGCACTGCGCGTTGTCGGTGCACTGGCAGATCCCGTCGGCGTTGCAGCTCCCCGAGGCGCACTGCGCGTCGCGACAGCAGGCGCCGCCCACCGGCAGGGTGTCGGCGCCCGCGCACTTGCCCAGCGGCTTCCCGGCGCAGGCCATGGGCGCGGCGCACTCGTCGTCCGCGCCGCAGGCGGTGCAGCGCGCGCGCTTGTCTTCGCAGAGGTGCGCCCCCAGGCCCAGCGCAGCCGCCGCGCAGAACTTCCCCGTCCCGCAATCGCCGTCGGTCTTGCACTGGAACTTGCTCGGGTCGGCCACCGCGTATCGCCGGGTGACGATCCAGGGATAGATTCCCTTCGCGTTGGTCTTCTGCGGCGTCAGGACCTCGTCGCACATGATGTACGAGATCCCGCCCAGCGCGCCGCAGTCGCGGAAAGCGGCGAACTTCTTGTCTTCGGGATACTCGTCGTCGTTGCCGAGCTGGTGACCGAACTCGTGCACGAAGGTGGTGGCGGGCAGCCCGCTGAAGAGCGGGTGCGGCCGGAACGGCACCGCCTTGTAGAGCGCGCGCGTCTCGGGGAGGTCGTTGAAGCGCACCTCCCAGGTGACCCCATCCTTGTCATAGCCCTTGAGCGTCAGGTCATCGACGTCACCCAGGTTGACGACGCGCAGCCGCACCGCGAAGCCCGGCCGGGTCCAGAAGGTCTCGATCTGTGTCTGCCAATAGCGGAACAGCAGCGCGTCGGGGGCCTTGCCTCCGAACCGCTCCCCCCGGCCGACGCGGCAGGCCTGGAAGGCATCGGGGAGCGCCGCGTCCTCCACCACCATCGGGTGCGCGGCGTCGTTGCAGGCGATGCCCATGCCGCCGTCGGCGAGCGCGGCGGTGGCGAGGAGGAACGGCACGTCCAGCGCCTGCGGGTTCGAGCCCGGCAGGTGGAACCGCGCCGCCACCGTGACGGTCCAGGTGCCGGCGTCGCGCCGCAGCTCGTAGCCGTAGCGCTCGGGGAAGGCGTCGAAGAACCAGAGGTGCCCCGACACCAGCAGCGGCGCCAGCGTCTGCGGAAAGACTTGGGTGGCGGTGATGGCCGCCTCCACGTCGTTCCCCAGGCTGTCGCGGCGCCGGTTGCATTCGAGCACGCGCGCGTCGTACGACGGGCTGCCCGCATAGCCGGCCGCGGCGGTGAACGCCTCGGTCTGCAGCGCCACCGCCTCAGCGAGGTGGCGCTGCTGCGGGCTGTCGCCCTGGGGACAGAGGTTGGCCAGCGCCGGGCTCGCCGAGACCAGCGAGCAGACCGCAGCAGCGAGAATCGAAGCGCGCATCATTGGAGTTCCTTTCACCGCCGACTGCTACGGACAGCTCGCCGACGAGGCGTGCAGCGTGATCGTCGACGACACCACGTTGTCGCCCTCGTCAGTCTCGGAGAAAGCGCCGTCGCGGTCGACCATGAAGGTCAGCTCGAGGGGCACGCCCTTGCTCAGCGACGACAGCTTCGATTCGTCGATCGGGACGCTGGCGGCGATCCGGTCCTGCGAGACGGCGGGCATGGTGGCGGCGGACCACGCCTTGACGGTGATCTTGGCGCTCGACGCCTCGTCGCCCGCGGGCCCGATGCGGAAGCGGTTCGTCACGTCGACCGAGGTCGAGACCTGCCCGGCGTTGAGCCACTGGGCCTGGAAGACGGGCGTGGCGCGGGTGGCGCAGTCCAGATAGCTGCCGCCGGAGAGGAACAGGTCCTTCGGGTTCACGTCGGCGAAGTCGAAGTTCTGCCCGCCGGGGCCGGGCGAGCGCGGCAGGCGCACCTTGGGGCTCGCCACCAGGTTGAGCGTGGTGGTGCTGCCGGAGGTCGGCGGATAGAAATGGCGCAGGTATCCGCGGTCGTGCGGCGGCAAGATGGGCATGTTGCCCTGCATGGTCGAGAGCAGAAGCTGCGCAGCGGTGTCGGGCCAGTCGGGCGTGTGGTTCAAGCCGAAGGAGTGCCCCATCTCGTGCGCGACGTTGTCGAACTTGGGAAAGTCGGTCGAGGCCGGATTGGTGTCGAACGTATAGTTGTTCGCGTTCACCGAGATGACGAAGTGCTTCACCTTCCCGGTGCCGCCCGAGTTCCACCCGGACGAGCCGAAGCGGCAGGTGTTCATCGCCCAGGTGGCGGTGTCGCCGGCGCCGATGCAGGGGAAGGCGGTGGTGCTGTTGTCGACGAAGTCCATGAAGTTCGCGGTCGGGCTCGAGGGGAAGAGCTGCGCGATGGTCTTGTGGCTCATCGATCCGATGGTCACGCGCGCCGCGGTGCCGGCCACGTGGTTGTAGAGGTCGGCGGCGGCCACCACCTCGGCGCGCGCGGCGCTGCCCGCGGGCCAGTGGTCTGAGCAGAGCAGCAGGGTCACCTCGCCGCTCTCGAGCGTTGCGGCGCCGTGCGAGGCGTAGTCGAAGTCGCTCGCCACCAGGAGGTTGGTGGTGTCGGCCGTGCTGGGCGGGTACTGCCAGGGGCCTGCGTCGGGGTAGACGGGGTTTCCATTCTTGTCTTCGGCCAGACCGGAGCTGGCCTGACCGAGCGGCGCTCCGATCGACGGGCCGCACGCGGCGGCGGCGAAAACAAGGACGGCGGCGGCGTAGAGCGCAGTGTTCCGGGACATCAAGGTTCCCCTCCAGTGAATGATCGGGGATTGCCCATCGCAAGCGCCGCGCCACCAATTGCAGGCCGCGTCCACCTCTGCAGACCGAAGCAGGCGCAAGCCGGCGACCGTTCCACGGAACGCTCCAAAGGAACGCCCGCTGCAGCGGCAGGGGGCTCTCGGCGCCATCCAAGCCGCTCTTCTTCGCCACGCCGCACGCCGTCTCGATGGCGCCGCAATCAGGGCTCACTTCGCGACCAGGGGAATTCCCATCGTTGCAGGGCGCGACTTCGGCCCAGACGACGCCGTGCCGCGCAAGACCATCATCATCAGCCGGACCTTCGCGCAGCGCTCGCTCCCCAACCAAGACCCGATCGGAAAGCGCGTGGTCTTTCGACATCGACAAGGGCTTGCCGCCGCGCGAGGTCGGCGGCGTCGGCGGCGACGTGAAGCCGGGCGCGCCCGACCAGGCCGACGCGCAGCTCTTCTATCGGCCGTACGCCGAAGACGTGGCCCCTCGCGTCGTGCTGTTCATGCAATTTCAGGATGCCGAATCAACACATTCGGGCACCAGAGCCTGTGCCTTCGACTTCAAGTCTGCCACGGCAGCTGCTCGCTGCCAGACAGCGCCGGCGATCACGGCGCCGCGCTGGTCCAGATCAACACGCCCGCGAACGGCGTGACGGTCGACTTCGACTGGACGGGCACCGCCGCCAACGCGCTCGAGAACCTGGCCGTGGCGTCCGACGAGTGCGGATCGATCGCCGTGGCCGCCGGCACCGACGTCGCGCTCGCGCGGGGTTTGTGGCGTCCTGATGACGTGGCCTTATGACCGCGTTGATGTCCGCTGGCCACTTTGATGTTGGCATCCTCCGGCGTCTTCTGCAGTCGCTTCCGCTCCCGCCCGCGCAGCGCGGGCGCGGAGCCGTCAGCTTCTGGTAATGCGATGCACGACGATCAGCGCCGGATCGCGGTCAGCGACCCGAAGCCCGAGTCGGCTGCCCACACGAGTTGGGGCACGAGGGGGTCGATGGCCAGGGCCATCGTGGAGGACGCGCCCG
Source organism: Myxococcales bacterium (assembly GCA_038231075.1). Classification (GTDB taxonomy): domain Bacteria; phylum Myxococcota; class Myxococcia; order Myxococcales; family 40CM-4-68-19; genus JBBRMA01. The sequence continues at coordinate 17,684 of JBBRMA010000079.1, forward strand.
GAGTCAGCCAGGAGACGCGATCGCCGGACGTGCTCATCACCGACACCTCGCCGTGGCCGGGCAACGCCAGGTAGAACGGCGCCATCTGCTCGGTCAGGTTCTCGTTATTGACCAGGTTCTCGTTGGTGGTGAGCGCGCCGGGCCGCGCGCCGGGGTCGTGGATGAGCGTGAACTGCGAGCGCAGGCTGGTGAGGTCGACCTCCGTGCCGCCGTAGGTCACGCCGCCGTTCCCGTCTGGGTTCATCGCCGCGAAGCCCACTTCCTGGCCCCCAAGTTCGAAGCCCACTTCCTGGCCCCCCAGGAATAGAGGACCCCCGAGCCTGGCGCTCAGGACGTCGTCGCCCGCGGGGTCGGTCCAGTAGGCCTGCTTGACGAGGGAGTCGTAGGCGAGCGACTGCGCGTGGCCGCCCATCCGCGCGACGCCGTACGCCTGGGGATAGTTGGGGCTGACGCTGTTCTGGATCAACACCAGGCGGCCCTCGTCGGTCGCCACTAACAGGTTGAAGTCCTCGGAGAAGGTGACGTTGGCGAACCCGCGCGGGCAGTAGCCGGAGGGCAGTTGCAGGAGGCCACCTACGACCGGGGCGCCGCCGTTCACGCCCAGACTGGCGACGAAGGCGCCCTCGCAGGCCGACGCGACCACGGCGGTGTTCCCGCCGTGAATGGGGACGACGCCGAGGTGGACCACGCCCGCGCGCGCCCCCTGGCCCATGGGGAGCGACTGCGGCGCCCCTCCCTGCGCGGGATCGAACGTCCAGACGCAGTCGCAGGGACCGGTGTCGGCCACCCAGACGCGGCCGGTGGGATCGACGGTGATGGCGCCGGGGACCGCGCCGGCGGGGAGCGCCACATTGGCGGCGAAGTTGAGCGGGCCGGTGGGCAGGTGCGTGGCAGGGTCGCGCGCTCCGATCAGCGCGTGGCCGACCGCCGGCGCCGTGCCCTGCCTGGGAAACCAGAGCGACGACCCATCGGGCGAGACGGCGAGCTCGTAGGGGTACTGGATCGGCGAGTAGGAGGGGATTGCCTGGCGCAGTTGGCATCCCGGCGAGGAGGTAGCGAGGTTCGTGCCGCAGGTTGCGCTCGCCGCGCCGGTGAAGTCGAGCGCCACCGTCGCCTGCCCGTTGGTGCGCATGATCAGCGCCACCCGGATGGGGCTGTTGTAGGTAATCGAGGCGACCGCCACGTCGCTCAGGTAGACGGCGGTGGCGTTGTCGGCGTTGTCGCAGGCCACGTTGAAGGCGCTGGCCGAGAAGGCCACGCTGCCGAAGGGCAAGCCCTTCAGCTTGGCGGTGAAATAGATGTCCCAGCCTGTGCTGAAGCGCTCTCGCCGCAGGTCGGGGCCCGGCGGCGTCGAGGGGTCACTAGCGGACCAGGTGTCGATCTCCAGGCACATCACACCCACCGGCACCGTCGAGAGCGAGACAGAGGCCTCGCCGTAAAACTTGTCCGGGTGGTCGTTTCCGCCGCAGGCGGCGGCGAGGGAGATCAGGGCGTACAGGCCGATATGCTTGCAAGTATCCATGTGTTGCCTCCGCCGCGCAGCCAGTGCAAGCGAACGGCCTGCTTTGCCTCCAGCAAGATAGGGCGCTTGGCGTCGAGCTCCGGTGTTCCGGAGCGTTCCATGGAACGTTCAGTCGCGGGCGGCTTGCGGGTCGATGCCTGCCGCCTCCAGCCAGCGGTAGAGCGTGTTGCGCCCCACCGACAGCACCGTCGCCAGGGCGCTGACGTTGCCACCCTGCTCGGCGAGCAGCCGCTCCAGGTCCTCGGGCGACGGCCTCCGCCCGCGCGGCGCCAGCGCTTCGTGCGCCTGCAGCGCCGCCACCGATGCGCTCCGAAGGCGCGGGCGTGAGCGTGGTGGGCCGCGCAGGGGGACAGCGCTTCGAGATCGCTGATGTCGTGCACACTGCACGACGTGCAGCTCCCTCAATCGGCCAGCGCTTCGGCGAGCCGAACTCTCTCGTGAATCCCTGCCTGGTGCGATTTCGCGCCACGGTGAAGCTGCCCTACGATGCCGCCTCCATGCATCGCTTCCTTCTCGTGCTCGCTCTCCTTGCGCTCGCGCGTTGCAATTGCTCCGACCACCCGAACCAGTGCGCTGGCAAGGATCTGCAGACCGATCAGCAGAACTGCGGGTCTTGTAGTCACGCCTGCCTCGCGAGCCAGGTCTGCACTACAGCCGTGTGCGTCGATCCCTGCGCCGGCAAGAATCTGCAGACCGATCCGCAGAACTGCGGCAGCTGCGGCCACGCCTGCCTCGCGAGCCAGGTCTGCACTACAGCCGTTTGTGTCGATCCCTGCGCCGGCAAGAATCTGCAGACCGATCCGCAGAACTGCGGCAGCTGCGGCCACGCCTGCCTCGCGAGCCAGGTCTGCACTACAGCTGTTTGCGTCGATCCCTGCGCCGGCAAGAATCTGCAGACCGATCCGCAGAACTGCGGCAGCTGCGGCCACGCCTGCCTCGCGGACAACACCTGCGTGACCGGTAACTGCACGCCGACGCCGCCGCCGACGCTGGCCGTGGCCATCAGCTCGCCAGCCGACGGTTCGCTGGTCTCGCAGCATCCGTTGGTAACGGTGAGCGTCACCGCGACTGGCTCGCTCGACTCGCTCAAGCTCACCGCCACGCCCGGCCCCACCATCGACGTCACCTCCGGCGTCCCCGCCACCCTGGATCTGAGCGCGGTCGCCAGCGGAACTCTCGTGACGCTGACCGCACGCGCCGTGCAGGGCGCCCGCACCGCCGACGCGACGCCGGTCCAGGTGTACGTCATCGTCCGGGACGTCACGCCCCTCTTCGTCGGACTGTCGGGCTACTACCTGGTGAACGAGCCGGTGACGCTCAACGTGACGGCGCCAGACGGGACCACCACGGTCCAGTTCAAGGCGGGCGAGACGGTGTTGGCCACGGTCGCAGGCCCGCCCTTCCAAGCCGTGGTGCGCGCGAGCCAGCTCGGCACCGGCGACGTCACGGTGACGGCGGTCGCCAGCGATGACATCGGCAACACCAACTCCGGCACGGCGCAGCTCACCGTCGGCCTCTTGCACGGCAGCTCGGGCAGCACGACGCACCCCCTGAGCGATGTGCTGGTGATGCAGAACTTCCAGAACGCCAAGAGCGTTCTCTGGGCGGCCAATCGCGTGGCCAACGTCGGCGAGCTGCGCTGGACAGGAACCAAGGGCGGTCAGGAAGTGACGCTCCACGACGCGGCCTGCTTCACCGGCTCGGGCACCGCCGCCCTCGACACGCTCACCGGGGTGATGGCGTCGGACGGCTACGCCATCGCCTTCCCGGCCGCGGCCGCCGACGGCAACTGCACGCGCCTCGAGTACGTCAGGTTTCCACCGTCCAAGCCGGTCGTCGAGCTCTCCACCGCCTATGTCCCTGGCAGCGCCGTCCTCTCGTTCGAAGGCTCGTCCATCGTCTTCCTCGAGAACAACGGCGGCACGCTGCGGCTGATGGGCGGCGCGCCCCCTACCGTGGCGCCGCTCGCGGTGGGGCCCATCGCGCAGCCGCACATCACGGTCTACCCGATGGGCGGAGCGCTCCTCATCAACATCCCCGACTCCAACAACCAGCCGGGAGCCGTCTCGTATCGGCTGGCGAACTCTGGTCTGGAGGTGCTCAAGACCGAGGCCGGCGCTGACCTTCCGTTTCCCCTCAAAGAGGTGCTCGCCACCTACAACGAGAGCGCGCTCGAGCCGGCCGGCTCCATCGCCGGCGGCCCCAGCAACTCGCTGACGTCCGCCGCCGGCGACAGGGTCGTCTTCAACACTCCGGACGGCCTCTTCAGCGTGAGCTGGCAACAGGGTAGCGCGGCCACCAAACTCTGCGCGGCCTCCACCTGCACGCATCTGTGGACGTACAGGAACTCAGTCAGCTTCGATCGGAGCACCACGCCCGGCGCGCTCGACAATTCGGGCTGGCGCTACTTGCGCTGGTTCGACAATGGCGTCTACACCGCCGCGCCTGTCGGAAGCACCTCGTACCAGATCCCCGGCAGCAGCAAGCTGTTCAACCCGCTGCTCCCGCGCGACAACAGCCAGGAGGCGTACCTCTTCGGCTCTGGCACAGGGCCGTTCAGCGTTGGCCTCGTCTCCGGCAGCGACTACTTGAACTACTACACCCTCGTGGCCGGCCTCGACGCGAGCGTCGGCGTCAGCTTCTTCAATTGGATGGCGGAGGGCGCCGCAGGCCGCACTCTTGGCCCGTTGTCGGGGGGCTTCGTCAACACGCCCCAGACCCAGACCTTCTTCGACGACCCGAACCACGGGCTGCTCTTCGATTCGTCGCACCTGTACGGCGTGACGGCCGACCCGGTCTTTGGCGGCGCCCCTCCCACGGCCGTGAAGCTCGAC
>JBBRMA010000080.1:0-21496 GCA_038231075.1 Myxococcales bacterium
AGAACGGTCGAGTCGCAAGCAGCGCAAGGAACGACGAGGCGCCGTACTTTCTGTACGGCAACGAGGAGAGACGCGGCGATGCGCAGCGAATCGGCCGAGGGGGTTGCGCACCAACCCGCGGTTCTCCGACGGGATTCAACCCGTTCGGTGCTCTAGTGCAGCGGTCGCGGCGCAATGATCCACGAGAACGTCGAGCGCTACGGCGAGCCGAGCACACGGCGTAGACCAGCGATCGGCGTTCGCAGGGAGCACTGCGCCGCGGTCGAGGAACTAGAGCACCGATCGGGCTCTGTGGACCGAGGAGAACGGTCGAGTCGCAAGCAGCGCAAGGAACGACGAGGCGCCGTACTTTCTGTACGGCGACGAGGAGAGACGCAGTGATGCACAGCGAATCGGCCGAGGGGGTTGCCGAACAACCCCCGGTTATCCGACGGGAACCAACCCGTTCGGTGCTCTAGATGTCGCCCGCGATCACCTGCCCGCTCTGCGGAGGCGCGCTGGCCGCGGGACTGCACCGGCAGGTGCCCGACTACGAGCACGGGCTGCCCGTCGCCGTCGATTTCGCCTCCTGTGCCAGCTGCGGGTTGGTCGCCCAGGTGCCGGCGCCCGCGGCGTCGGCGCTGGCCGGCTATTACCCGAAAGACTATCGACCGCACCTCGGTGGCGGGCTGGTCGCGCGCCTCAAGGACCTCCAGGCCGACGGGCAGGCCAGGCGCATCGCCGCGTTTCTGCCCGCCAAGACCGAGCCGATCCTCGAGCTGGGCTGCGGCGCCGGCGGCTTTCTGCGCGCGCTCGAGCGGCGCGGCTTTACCGACCTGACCGCGGTCGATCGCTCGCCTGCGCTCGGCGCCGCATTTGAAGGCACGGGCATTCGCTATCGCGCGCAGGATCTCGACCAGGACCTCGACCTCCGCGGACCCTTCGCCGCCATCGCCATGAACTACGTCATCGAGCACTTCGCCAGCCCCGAGGCGGTGCTGCGCGCGTGCAAGAGCGCGCTGCGGCCGGGCGGGCGGCTCATCCTGCTCACGCCCAACACCGCCTCGCTCAGCCATCAGCTCTTCGGCCGCTACTGGTCGGGGCTGCACGCGCCGCGGCACACCCAGCTCTTCAATCCGCAGAGCCTGCGGAAGCTGGCCGAGAAGGCCGGCTATCACGGCATCGAGCTCGTCTACGCGACCGATCCGGGCTCCTGGACGCTCTCGTTCCAGAACCTCGTCCAGTCGCGGCTCGCCAAGGCGCCGGCGGCGGGCACGGCCTGGTACAGCCTCGCGCTCCTGCCGGCGTGGTACCCGTTCGCGCTGCTCGAGCGCGCCCTGGGTCGCGGGGCGGCGATGTTCGGCGTGCTCCAAGCCTGACGGCCGATCGATCAGCGCCGCCGCAGCACGCGCGCGCCGCCGGGTCGCGCAACCTCTACCCAGCCGCCATCGATGGCGGCCTCCAGCGCGGGCACGAGCGAGAGCGGCACGCGGCCAAACGAGTGGATGTTGGCGGGCGCGGTGTCGATGACGAGGGCAGGAGGGTGCGCTGCCAGGTCGTCCAGCGTTCGCTGCACGTCGCGCGCGGAGCGGAAGCGGCGCAGGTCGATCGAGTCGTCGAGGTGCGCCGGATCGAAGTTGCCGAGGTGCCACGAGGTGGTGATGTAGCGCGTTCCCGGGAGGCGATCGGCGGCGAGGTAGAGGGGCGACTCGTGTCCCCAGACGAAGAGGCGGTCCGATGGCGCGCTGTGTGCGCGAACCCAGTCGCCAATCAGCGCCACCCGGCGGTCTTGCAGCGGATAGTCGCCGGTCAGGCCGCGCCACATCCCGTAGCCGACCGAGCCGATCGCTGGCAAGAGCGCGACGGCGAGCAAGGCCGCCCTGGTGGCCCTCGGGCGCGCGGAAAAGCCCGCCGCGAGCGCCGCCAGCGGACCCGCGCCGAGCAGCGCCACCGCCGGCACCAGCTGCAAGAAGTAGTGCTCGTAGAAGCGACCGCCGAGGCTGACCGGCACCCAGGACACCGCGAGGAGCAGCGCCAGGGTCACGCGCAGGCGCGCCGCCGGCGAGGAGAGGGAAGCGCGCGAGAGGGCCGATCGCGCCGCCTCGGCGAAGCCTGCGAGGGCCGCCCACCACGCGAGCGGAGCGCCGAGCAGGACGCAGACGGCGAGGCTTTTCGCCAGCCGCCAGAGCGCAGACCCCGCCCCCTGGCCGACGTAGCTGACGTTGCGGACGATGACCCACTCGAGGAAGTCAGGCAGCGCCGCGAGCGCGTGGAAGACGGCCAGGGTCGCGAGCCAGGGGAGCGCGAAACCAAGCGAGAGCGCGAGGCAGCGCCAGAGCCACGGGCGGCGCAGGTAGACGCCGAGGCAGAGCACCGCGAGCCCGAGCGCGCCGAGGGTGAAGATGGCCTGGTGGCGGATGAGCGTGGCGAGGCCGAGGAGCAGGCCGGCGAGCAGGTCCCCTCCCCTGCGGTCCTCGTGCTCGGCGCGCGCGAAGAGGGCCAGCGCCGCCGCGGTGGGCAGGTTCATCAAGAGCTCGGTGCTCACCGTGGGCAGCTCGCACAGGCCGGCGAAGAGCGAGAGGAAAGCGGCGCAGACGGCGGCCGACTCGCTCTGCCAGAGGCGGCGCGCGGCGAGCCCCAGGCAGAGCGCGGTGCCGGCAACGAAGAGCACGCCGAGGACCTGCACCGGCCAGAGCGCGTGCGCCCAGGCGTTCGGGAGGTAGAGCGCGAAGGCGAGCGGCGGCTTGATGTCGACGATGTCGCGGTACGGGACCGCGCCCTTCGCCATCGCCCGCGCGATGACGGTGAAGTCGCTGTCGTCGATGCCGAGGATGTGGAAGAGGAGCCCGGGCAGGCGCAGCGCCGCCGGGGCGACGAGGATCCACGGCGCTGCCGAGCGGAGCGACTTCAAGGGCCTGACCCTACCGCGCCCGGCCCCTCCCCGCGAGACGATTGACCGGCGCGGCTCAAGCCGGCTATCAGCCCGATCCCTTGCCCGGCATCTTCGCCACCGTCGTCATCCCCGCGTTCAACGAAGGCGACCGCCTTCCGCCGCTGCTCGCCGCCCTGGTCGCGCGGGCGGGCCAGCACGACCTGCGGCCCGTCGAGCTCCTGGTCGTCGATGACGGCAGCGCGCCCGAGCACCTCGCGCGCCACCGCGACTGCACCGCGGCCGCCGCGCGGGCGCTCGCGGACGCGGGCTCTCCCCACCGCGTGCGGCTCCTCGAGAGCGGCGGCAACGAGGGCAAGGGAGCGGCCATCCGCCGCGGCTGGCGCGAGGCCGCAGCCGAGGCGGCCTGGCTCGGCTTCGTAGACGCCGACGGGGCCATCAGCGCCGGCGAGCTCTGGCGCCTGGTCGAGCTGCTCGACGACGGCGTCGATCTGCTGGCCGGCGCGCGCGTCCTGATGGCGGGGCGCACCATCGAGCGAAGCCTCGCGCGCCATCTCCAGGGCCGCGTCTTCGCCACGCTCACCGAGCAGGCCTTCGGGCTCCGCTTCTACGACACGCAGTGCGGCGTCAAGCTGGTGCGCGCCTCGCTTCTGCGCCCGCGCCTCGCGCTCCTGCAGGAGCGGCGCTGGCTGCTCGACATCGAGCTGCTCGCGCTGGTGCAGCGCCTGGGCGGCCGCGCGCGCGAGGAGCCCATCGACTGGCACGACCCGGGCGGCTCCAAGGTCCGGCCGGTGATCGACGCGGTCAAGATGCTGCTTGGCCTCCGCCGCATCCGGCGAAACCTCGCGCGCGTGGGCAGGGCGGAAGATCCGGCCCGATCGCAGCCTCGATCGGACAAGTCCGCAGGCCTGCCCGACTGAAGGCCAGCCTCAAGCGAGCTCTTGCATTGGCAGGGCCGGCCCGCCGCGCAGCAGCTTTGCGGCCCTCCAGACCACCCAGGCGTCGAGGGCAACCGAGCTCACCGGATCGATCTGCACCGCCCACTGCAGCACGCAGAAGATGCAGTAGAGGGCGACCAGGTCCTGCCAGCGCTCGTCGGTGTCGGCGATGGCCAGCGGCAGGAGCCAGGTCGCGTACCAGGGCTGGAAGAGCGGCACCGTCAGGTCCCAGACGAAGAGGAAGAAGAGCGCGCCGCGCAGGAGCTGCGGCACGGTGCGGGCGCGCAGGGCGGCGTAGGCGAACGCGGCGGCGCAGGCGGCGATGCAGAGGAGGAAGCTCGCGCTCTCGACCAGGTGCTGCGCGGCCGGGCCGAGCGGCGTCGCGGCGATCGCGAGCAGGTCGCCGAGCGAGTGCGAGCGGGTGCCCCGCACCGCCGAGAGCATCGGCCCGAGGCCGGGAAAGCCGCGCACGTAGGGGAGGAAGAGCACCGCGCCGAGGGCCAGCGACGCCATCCCGTAGACGACCGCGCGCAGGCCGCGCCGGCGCAGGAGGAAGAGCAGATAGAGGGCGAGGATGGGCGCGATGGTCACCTTGGCCCAGGTCCCGGCGGCGAGCGCGAGCACCGCGGGCAGCTCGCGCTCTTCCACTGCCGCCCAGGCAAAGAGCATCAGCGAGAGGGTGAGCACGCCGTCGCTGTGGCCCTGCCCGCTCAGCTCCCACGCCATCAGCGGGCTCAGCGCCAGGAGCGCCAGCGCGCGGTCGCCGCTCGGGCCGGGCCGGTTTGCGCGCAGAAAACCCGCAGCGGCAAAGAGCGTGGCGAGGACGCTCGCGAGCATCGCCAGCTTGAGGACGGCGCCGTTGCCCCAGAGGGGTGACGCCAGCGGCGCGGCTGCCCACGCGGCGCCGCGGAGGAGGAGCAACAAGAGCGGTCCGTAGACCGACGGCTGCGACGCCCAGCGCTCCGAGACCACCGCGAGCAGGGGGCCTGCGCCGAGCGCGCTCGGGCCGGCCGCGAGCGGGTTCTTGCCTTCGAGCTGCAGCTGGCCGTAGGCGAGGAACTGGAAGTAGTCGCCGGAGGTGAGCGGCACGGCCAGCGCCGCCACCAGCTGCGCAGCGATGGCCAGGCGCAAGATGGTCGCCCGCGAGAGCCGCGGCGCGCTCTGCAAAAGCTTCCAGCCGCACGCGCTCGAGAGGCCAAGCCCCGCGCCCAGCAGCAGCGACGAGACCGCGAAGGCCGCGGTGGCAGTGTCGATGCGCAGCGTGCCCGCCCAGCAGTAGCGCAGCCACGAGGCCGCCGCCGCGACCAAAAGGCCGCCCGCGTACCCGAGCGCCAGCGCCCGCAGCCGCGGCTGGCCGGTCTTCGCGTCGCTCTCGCTCGCCGGTGGCCAGGACCGCATCGAGCGGGTCACCTTGCCCAGCGGCACCGCGGCGTCAAGCGATTTGCCGCGCGCCGCACTTTCCACGCTTTGCCACGCCGTGGTAGGGGACCTGCGATTGAGCCCGCGCCATCCATCCTCCAGCGCCGCCGAGCCCCTGGACTTCGACGTCGGCAGCGAGCGGGCAGACCTCGCGCCCGCGGTGGCGCTCGCCGAGCCGCCCGGCACCGCCTTCGACTACTCGTCGATCCCGGAGGGCCACTACGACCGCGTCCTGCGCGAAGGCAGCCCGATCCGGCGCTTGTGGCACCTCTCCAAGTTCGAGCGCGTGCTCGACTACCTCCCGCAGGAGGCCGGCCAGTCGATCCTGGACATCGGCTGCTTCGCCGGCAGCTTCCTCTCGATGGCCGACGGCGGGCGCTTCTCCCGCCAGCTCGGGGTGGACATCCTGCCCGCGCAGATCGCCTACGCCAACGCGCAGTACGGCACGCACTTCCGCTCGTTTGTGCACCTGCCGTCCATCACCGGGCTCAAAGGCCTCGACAGGCAGTTCGACTGCGTGACGCTGATCGAGGTCATCGAGCACCTGACTCCGGCCGAGCTGCGCGTGCTCTTCGACCACGCCGCGCGCCTCTTGCGGCCGGGCGGCAAGCTCGTCATCACCACGCCGAACTACGCCAGCCTGTGGCCGCTCATCGAGTTGATCCTCAACCGGGTCGGCGACGTCGACTACACCGAGCAGCACATCACGCGCTTCAACTGGTTCAACGTCGAGCGCCGGCTGCGTCAGATCCACCCGCCCCTGGCCGGGCAGTTCGACCTCGAGCTCAAGACCACCACGCACCTGCTCACGCCGTTTTTGGCGGCCCTCTCGTTCCGCGCCGCCCAGTGGCTCTCGCGCGTCTTGCCGCACGCGCGGTGGAGGCTGCCCTTCGGCAACCTCGTGCTCACCGTCCTGCGCCGCAAGGGCTGAACCGCGCTCAGTCCCCTGCCGCGACGCCGCCCTCTTCGGCCGGCAAGTGGCACTTCTTGTACTTCTTGCCGCTGCCGCAGGGGCACGGGTCGTTGCGACCCACGCGCGGGCCGGCGCGCTGCACGGGCGCCTGACCGCGCTGGCCTGGCTGTCCCGCGGGCGCGTCGCCGTGGCTCTCGACCATCTGCTGCTGCTTGCGCTGCGGCACCGGCGGCAGGGTTCCCGAGCGCGCGCCGGCGGCTGGCTGCTGCGTGGCCGATTGGGCGGGCGAGGTCGCGGGCGCGGCCTGCTGCTGCACCGGCTCGACCCGCATGATCATCGCCGCCGTGGACGCCGAGATGCGGCCCTTCATGATCTGGAAGAGCTCGAAGCCTTCCTTCTTGTACTCAATCTTCGGGTCCTTCTGCCCATAGCCGCGCAGGTGGATGCCCTGTCGCAGATGGTCCATCTGCAACAGGTGGTCCTTCCAGAGCTGGTCGATGGCGTTCAGCCACAGCCACTGCGCGTACGAGCGGAAGTCGTCGCCCAGAAGCTCGAGCTTCTGCTTCAGCTTCTTCTCGACCACGTTGAAGATGTCGGTCTGCAGCTTCTCGGAGTCGGGGTGCGAATCCTTGAGGCTCAAGTCGACGTTGAACTGCTCCTTGACCCGCGCCGCCAGGGACTCGGGGTTCCACTCGTCGTTCTTGTGCTTGGGCACCGACTCGTCGACAATTTCGATAATCAAGTCTTCGAGGATGTCGTAGAGCCGCTCTTCCTGATCCTTGAAGGTGACCAGCCGCTCGTGCCGCGTCTTCTTCTTGGTCTTCAAGTCTTCGGTAAACCAGACCAGCGGCAAGGGCTCGGTCTTGAAGGTCCCGTCGTCCTGCTCCACCTGCCGCGTCGAGCCCGCCGCCAACACCTCCTTGCGCATCCCGTAGATGGTCTTGCGCTGCTGGTTCATGACGTCGTCGTAGTCGAGCAGGTTCTTGCGAATGTCGAAGTTCTGCCCCTCGACCCGCTCCTGCGCGCCCATGATCGCCTTGGTGAGCCAGGGGTGCTCGATGGGCTCGCCCTCCTGGACGCCGAAGGTCTCCATCAATTTCGCGATGCGATCGCTGGCGAAGATGCGCATCAGGTCGTCTTCGAGCGACAAGTAGAACTTGGACGAGCCAGGGTCGCCTTGCCGGCCTGCGCGGCCGCGCAATTGGTTGTCGATGCGGCGCGACTCGTGCCGCTCGGTGCCGAGGATGTGGAGGCCCCCGAGCGCGACCACTTCGTCGTGCTCCTTGGCGCACGAGTCCTTGTGCTTGGCCATCGCCGTCTCGAGCCTGGCCTTCCAGTCGGCCTGCGCCTTCTCGAACGCCGCCGCGATCTCGGCGCGCGGGACGTGGATGGGTGCGGGCTTGCCGTCCCCTTTGTGCTCGGCCTTGGCGCGCGCGGCCGCCTCCTGCGCGAGCGCGCCCTCGATCTCGACCTCGGTCGGCTCGGGGCCCACCTCGCGCCGCGCCATGAACTCGGAGTTGCCGCCGAGCAAGATGTCGGTGCCGCGGCCTGCCATGTTGGTCGAGATGGTGATGCGTCCCTTGCGCCCCGCCTGCGCCACCAGCTCGGCCTCGCGCTCGTGCTGCTTGGCGTTGAGCACGTCGTGCGGGATGCCGCGCTTCTTCAGCAAATTCGATAACACTTCCGATTTTGCAATCGAGACGGTGCCGACCAGCACCGGCCGCTGGTTCTTGTGGTGCTCGGCCAGCTCGTCGCAGACGGCGTTGAACTTCTCGCGCTCGGTCTTGTAGACCGTGTCCTGCTGATCGCTGCGGACGTTCGTGCGGTTGGTCGGCATCACCAACACTTCCAAATTATAAATCTTTGCGAACTCCTCGGCCTCGGTGTCCGCCGTCCCGGTCATCCCGCAGAGCTTGGTGTAGAGGCGGAAGTAGTTCTGGAACGAGACCGTGGCCAGCGTCTGGTTCTCGTTCTCGATCTTGACGTTCTCTTTCGCCTCGACGGCCTGGTGCAGGCCATCGCTCCAGCGGCGGCCCGGCATCAAGCGGCCGGTGAACTCGTCGACGATGACGACCTCGCCGTCCTTGACGACATAGTCGTGATCTTTTCGATAAAGGGTGTAGGCGCGAAGCGCCTGTTCCACGTGATGCAGGGTCTCGATCTGCTCGGGCTCGTAGAGGTTCGGGATGGCGAGCTTCTTCTCGACCTTCTCCACGCCGTCGTCAGTCAGCGTCACCGAGCGGGCTTTTTCATCGACATTGAAGTCGCGGTCCTTGATCAGGCCGGGGATGATTTTATTGATGATGTAGTACTTGTCCGTCGTCTCGTCCGAGGGGCCGGAGATGATGAGCGGCGTGCGCGCCTCGTCGATGAGGATCGAGTCCACCTCGTCCACCACCGCGTAGTGAAGCTCGCGCTGCACATAGTCGGTGAGGCGGAACTTCATGTTGTCGCGCAGGTAGTCGAACCCGAACTCGTTGTTCTGGCCGTAGGTGATGTCGCAGCCGTACTCGTGCTGGCGCTGCTTGTCGGAGACGCCGTGCACCACCACGCCAGTCGACAATCCGAGGGATCGATAGAGCCTGCCCATCCACTCCGCGTCGCGGCGGGCGAGGTAGTCGTTGACGGTGACCACGTGCACGCCCTTGCCCTCGAGCGCGTTGAGCACGCAGGGCAAGGTCGCCACCAGCGTCTTGCCTTCGCCGGTTTTCATCTCGGCGATGATGCCGCGGTGGAGCGCCATGCCGCCGATCATCTGCACGTCGAAGTGGCGCATGCCGAGCACGCGGACGCTGGCCTCGCGGGTGAGCGCGAAGCAGTCGGGCAGGATCTTCTCGAGCACCGCCGGCTTGTCCTTGGCGGCGGCGATCTCGCGCTTCCAGGCCTGGACCTGCTCCTTGATGGCCTGATCGGTCATCGCTTTGGCCCAGCCTTCGCGCTCGTGGATGCGCGCGACCACGGGGGCCATCTTCTTCAGCTCGCGCTGGTTCTTGGTGCCGACGAGCTTCTTGACGACGTAATCGAACATGGGCGGAAACCTACCGCGAGCGGTGAAGGACAGAAGAGCAAAGTGGTGTTTGGCGCGAGGGAGCGGCGCACCCGCGCTCGCAAAGCGGGTGGCCGCGCGCGATGCGCCGCGGCAGCGAGACGACGCAGCTAGGCGCGCGGAGGCGCCTGGCTTGGCGCGGGGCCCGACTGGGCTTGATACACGCGCGGCGCGGCAGAGGGGGCGCGCGGGGCGGCGGCGCTGAGAGCGGGCCTTTGACCGACGAAGGCGCGCGCGGCCTTGGTGCTGGCCGCCGCCGCGCGATGGCTGACGACGCGGTACGAAGACGACGCGATGGCGGCGCACGCGGGCGCTCCACCCGAGGCGAACGCGACGCAGGCGAGCGCGCCCGGAGGGGCGAGCCCCACCAGCACTGCCGCGCAAGCTGCTGCGATGGTTCCGCGCATCTGCGCACAGACTAAGGCCGAGGGCCCGCTTGTCAAGCGTGCAGGCGCGCTACTCTTCCAAGATGAACTTGCGCGGATTGTCGGCGACGCCGTTGACGCGGACCTCGTAGTGCAAGTGCGGGCCGGTCGAGCGGCCCGAGTTGCCGACCGAGGCGATGGTCTGGCCCCGGCGGACCTTGTCGCCGACCCTGACCTCGGCCTTGGACAAGTGGCCGTAGCGCGTCTTGAGGCCGTAGCCGTGGTCGATGACGACGACGCGGCCGTAGCCGCCCTCGACGCCCGCGAAGACCACGGTGCCGTCGGCGGGCGCGCGCACCTTGGTGCCGATGGCCGCGGCGACGTCGAGGCCCTCGTGGTTGACCCGCTCGCCCGTGTACGGGTCGAGCCGCACCGAGAAGTCGCTGGTCACCCAGCCGCGCACCGGCCAGATCGAGGGCGCCGACGCGAGCAGCGCCTGCTGGTCCTCGAAGTAGCTCTTGAGCGAGCGCGCTTCCTTCTCTTGCGTCTTCACTTTCTTGTCGAGGTCGTCGAGCTGCTTGAGCAGGTCGCCGTCGCGCTCGGTGGCGACCGGCGTCGGCTTGCCCGTGCCGTCTGCGTAGAGGGGCGGCTCGGTGGCCAGGCTCGCCGTCGCTTCAGGCGAGACGCCACCGCCGACCAGGTCCTGGCCACCGCGGGGCCGCTCGATGGGCCCGAGCGCGAGCTTGCGCTCCGGGTCGTTGAGCCGCGTGATGTGCCTGAGATTGGCGTTGAGCCGCTTGACCCGGTCGAGCTCTTCGTTGATGTGCGAGAACTTCTGCTCGGCCTCGCGCCAGCGGTTCTGCAGCTCCAGATTTTCAGCGCGGATGAAGCCGTTCTCGGCCACCCGGCCTACGACCGAGAAGTAGTGCGCCGCCATCGCCGTCAGGCCCGTGATCACCACCGCGAGGCAGATGCCGCCGCGCACCAGCGTCCGGTGCTCGAGGCGGATCTTCTTCACCTTGGCGTCGCGGTCCGCGACCAGCAAGATCGTATACGACTTGTCCAACCCGCCACCCCCAGTTGCCCCGGCATAAGCTGGGCGCTCGGTCGCCAAGCGGCAAGAGGAGCGTCAAGTACCGGAAAGCAGGAGGAGTCGTCAACCTGCCGGGGTGCTGCGCGGTGCTGCAAGGAAGGGCGAGCGCGCGAGCGGCCGGCCAGGCGGTCACTCGGTCCGCTCGACCGCTACCACTGTAATATTGTCATCTCCGCCGCGGTCATTCGCCAGGGCGATCAGCTCGCGCGGGACGTCGCCCAGCGGGAACTTGACGAGGTGGTCGCGAATCTCATCGTTGTCCACGAGGTTCGCGAGCCCGTCCGAGCAGAGCAGGAACTTGTCGCCCTTCATGGTGGCAAAGCCGATCAGGTCGACCAGCACGTCCTCCTCGAAGCCGACGGAGCGGGTGATGATGTTCTTCAAGCGGCTGTGCTTGGCCTCCTCCGCCGTGAGCAACCCCGCGCGGACCTGCTCGTTGACCAGCGAGTGGTCCTCGCTCAGCTGGGTCACTTCGCCATCGCGCACGGCGTAGGCGCGGCTGTCGCCGACGTGGCCAAGCAGCCCCAGCTCGCCATGGAAGAGCAGGCTGATGCAGGTCGTGCCCATGCCTTGCAGGTGCGGGTTCAGCTTGGCGGTGCGGAAGACCGAGGCGCACGCCCCCTCGATGGACTCGCGCAGGGCGCCCGCCAGCGGCGACTCGGGCAGCGAAGCGCTGGAGGTGAACGGATCCTCGGTCCGCAGGCGCGACGAGATCAGCTCGCGCTCGATGGTGAGCACGGCGAGGCGGCTCGCGGTCTCGCCGCCGGCGTGCCCGCCCATGCCGTCGCAGACCACGTAGAGCCCGAGCTCTTCGTTGACGAGGAAGCTGTCCTCGTTGTGGTCGCGCTTCCTGCCGATGTCGGTGAGCGAAGCGCTCCGGAACTTTGGCACTCGTTTGGCCCCGAGGTGGAGTTTGGCTTGTTACCAGAGCATCGGCGTTTCGGATAGAAGCCGCTCGCCGGATGGGGCTGGTCGAAGAGAACTGCTGAGCACGGAGACACGACGACGCGGAGCTTGGACGACGTGGCGCAGTGCCCAGCGGTATTTCATGCCGTGCGTCGCGCTTTCTTGGCCGGCTGCGACTGACACCTGTCGAAGAGCTCGCGCGCGTGCTGCAGTGCCGCGGGGGTCGTCGATCCACTCAATAGACGGGCGAGCTCGCGGACGCGCGTGTCACCCTCGACCGGCTGGACGCGGCTGTGGGTCCGCCCGCGGACGATCTCTTTCTCGACCACCTGGTGCCGCTGCGCGAAGGCGGCGATCTGCGGCAGGTGGGTGATGACGATGACCTGCCGCCGGCTGGCGACCGCCGCGACCGCGCGCCCGACCGCCTCGCCGGTGGCCCCGCCGATGCCGGCGTCCACTTCGTCGAATAGATAAGTGTCCACCGGGTCGGTCTCGCTGAGTACGCGCTTGACCGCGAGCAGCACGCGCGAGAGCTCGCCGCCCGAGGCGATGCGCGCCAGGGGCCGCAGCTCTTCGCCGGGGTTCGGCGAGAGGAGCAGCTCGGCGGTCTCGAGGCCGGCGGGCCCCAGGCGCACCTCGTCGATCTTCACCCCGCCTTCAAGGACAGGGGAGAACCGGACGCCGAGCTCGGTGCGCGCCATGCCGAGCGCGGCGAGCTCGGCAGCCACCGCGCGCGAGAAGCCCTCGGCGGCGTCGCGGCGCTCCTTCGACAGCGCCTGGCCGAGCCTGAGCGCCTCGGCCGACAAGCGGCGCACCTCGGCCGTGCGCTCGGCCAGGGTCTCGTCGTGGCGCGAGAGGTCCAGAAGCTCGGCCTTCATCGCTGAGCGCCGCTCGATGGCCGAGCCGAGCGTGCCACCGTGCTTCCGCGCGAGGCGGCGGAGCAGCTCGAGCCGCTCGTCGAGCTCGAGCAGCCGCTCCGGGTCGCCCGAGAGCTTCCCCGCGTACTTGCCGAGCGCGCGCGCGGCTTCGTCGAGCTCGGCCAGCCCTGATCGGACCGAGGCCAAAAGCGGCTGCAGCTGCGCGTCGATCTGCGCCAGCTCGTCGAGCCGCTTGAGCGCTCGGGCCGCGCTCGACACCGCGGCGGCCTCGCCCGACTTGAGCAGCTCCTCGGCCTCCTCGGCGCCAGCGCGCAGCTTCTCGGCGGCGGCCAGCACGCGCCGCTCGACCGCCAGCTTCTCGTCTTCGCCGGGCTGCGGGTCGGCCTTTTCCAGCTCGTCGAGCTGGTACTTCAGGAAGTCGGCGCGATCGGCGCGCGCGCTCTCGTCCGCGTCCAGCGCGGCCCGCGCGCGTTCGGCCGCATCGAGCTCTGCATAGGCGGCCCCGTACGCACCCCGCGTCGCCGAGACCCGCGCGTGGGCGTCGAGCAGCTCGAGGTGCTTCTGTGCGTCGAGCAGCCCCACGTGCTCGTGCTGCCCGCTGATGTCGAGGAGCCCGCCCGTCGCTTGTTGCAACTGTGTTGCAGTAGCGAGCGCGCCGTTCACGTAGGCGCGGCTGCGCCCCTCGCGCTGCACCACGCGGCGGACCACCATCTCCGCGCCGGCCGCCGGCAGGCCGAGCGCCTGCAGGCGGGCCGTGAGCGCCTCGGGGTCGCGCGGGCGGAAGAGCGCCTCGACGTCGGCCTCCTCAGCGCCGGTGCGCACGCTGTCGGCTTGCGCGCGCCCGCCGAGCACCAGGTGCAGCGCGTCGACCAGGATGCTCTTGCCCGCGCCGGTCTCGCCGGTGAGCGCGTTGCAGCCCTCGGAGAAGCGGACCTCGAGGTCCTCGATGATGGCAAACGACCTGACCCGCAGCGAGTCCAGCATGGCGGCGAACCTTAGCAGAGGGGGTCTGACAAGTTGCTGGAAAGCGCGTTTGACCCATTGCGCTCTTGCTGTACGATTGCACGATGCTTGAGCCCGGCGACGACGAGTTCGACGAGATCCTCGACCTGGCCGAGCGGACCCTCGGCCCGGGCCTGACGCCGCCGCTCCGCAACCGCTGGCGCGAGCTGGTGACGCAGCTGCTCGGCAAGCTCTCGGAGGCCGAGGTGGAGCGCCGCTCGAGCCTGCGCGCAAAGGCCAGCCTGCAGATCCGACTGCTGGCGCCGGTGGACCGCGCGGGCCTCTTCACCACCACCTTGAGCGCCGGCGGCCTCTCGTTGCGCATGGCCGACCCGCCGCCCAAGGGGACGCGCATCTCGCTGGCCATCGACACCCAGCTGCGCACAGAGCCCATCACCACCGGCGCCGAGATCGTCTGGACGCGCGCGGGAAGGGACGGCGCCATCGGCGCGCTCTTCGTCGATCTGCTGGCGCCCGACCGCGAGCTCATCGAGGGCATCGCCATCACGCACCTGCTCGCCGCGCTGCTCACGTAGGGCACGGTGGAGTTCAACAGATGAACGTGGATTAGCGCTCGCCCCAGCGCAGCTTGTCGCGCCAGATGCCGAACGGCTCGACGTCGGGGTTGCGCAGGATCAGCGTCCGGTGCGGCGCCGCGTGCACCAGGACCTCCTCGCCCATCTCCAGCGCGCGGCCCGCCTGGCCATCGACCGTCAGGAACATCTCGGTCGAGTTGGCGACGCGGGCGCGGATGGTCGCGGTCGCGGGCAGCACCACCGGCCGCTGCGTGAGCGCGTGCGGACAGATGGGCGTGATGACGATCGCCTCCAGCGTGGGGAAGACGATGGGGCCGCCCGCCGAGAGCGAATAGCCGGTCGATCCGGTGGGCGTGGCGATGACGAGGCCGTCGGCCTCATAGGTCGCGGCGGCGCGGCCATCGACCTCGACCTCCAGGCGCACCAGCCGGCTCTGGGCCTGCCGGGAGACGACGACGTCGTTGAGCGCCGAGTCGGCCAGCACCATCCCGGTGCCGCTCTTCACCTCGACCGAGAGCATCAGCCGGCGGCTCACCTCGAGCTCGCCTCTGAGCGCGCGCTCGAGCAGCGGGTAGATGCGCTCGCGCGGCGCCTCGGTGAGGAACCCGAGCGTGCCCAGGTTGACGCCGAGGATCGGCACCTCGCGATCGGCGAGCAGCCGCGCGGCGTGCAGCAGCGTGCCGTCGCCGCCGAGGACGACGATGAGGTCGGCGCGCGCGGCCACTTCCTGCCCCGGCGCCGTCGGGCAGCCGACCACGCCTGCCTGGCGCTCGACCAGCGGCTCGAGTCCTCGCTCGGTGAGCCAGGCGGAGAGCTCGCGGCAGAGCTCGGCGGCCGCGTCCTTGCCGATGCGAGGAATGATCCCGATGGTCCGCACGGAACGACCTTAGCCGATTAGACTGCCGTGCGTGACCCCGCAAGACCTCTTCGCCGCCGCGGCGGACAAGGACCCGCAGCTGGTGCCCCTGGCCGAGCGGATGCGGCCGCGCACGCTCGACGAGGTCGTGGGCCAGCAGCACATCCTCGGCCCGGGCACGCTGCTCAGGCGCGCCATCGAGGCGGACAAGGTGCCCTCGATGATCCTCTGGGGTCCGCCGGGCAGCGGCAAGACGACCCTGGCGCGGCTGCTCGCGCGCACCACGAAGTCAGACCTGGTCGGCCTCTCGGCCACCGACAGCGGCGTCAAGGATCTGCGCGAGGCCGTCGCGCGCGCCGAGCGGCTGCGGGGCGAGCAGCGGCGGCGGACCATCTTGTTCATCGACGAGATCCACCGCTTCAACAAAGGGCAGCAGGACGCGCTCCTGCCGCACGTCGAGCGCGGCACCATCACGCTGGTCGGCGCCACGACGGAAAATCCGTCGTTCGAGGTGAACTCGGCGCTCTTGTCGCGCTGCCGGGTCTTCGCGCTCCGGCCGCTCGAGGAGCCCGAGCTGCGCGGGTTGATCGAGCGGGCCCTGACCGACGACCAGCTCGGCTTGGGCAGAGAAAAGCTGACCGCGCCGGCCGAGTTCGTCGAGCACGTCGCCAGGCACTCGAGCGGAGACGCACGGCGCGCCCTCTCGGCGCTGGAGGTGGCCGCCGCGCGCGCCGCCGCCGAAGGGCGACACGCACTGACCGTGAAAGACGCCGAGGAGGCCCTGCAGCAAAAAACGCTGCTCTACGACAAGCAGGGCGACCAGCACTACGACATCGTCTCGGCCTTCATCAAGTCGCTGCGCGGCTCGGACCCCGACGCCGCCATCTACTATCTGGTGCGCATGCTCGAGGCCGGCGAGGAGCCGCGCTTCCTCTTGCGCCGCATGGTCATCTTCGCCAGCGAGGACATCGGCAACGCCGACCCGCGCGCGCTCGCCGTCGCCTGCGACGCCCTGCGCGCCTTCGAGCTGGTCGGCCTGCCCGAGGGCGTCTTGCCGATGACCCAGGCGGCGGCGTTTCTGGCCACCTGCCCGAAGTCGAACGCGGTCATCAAGGCCTACGGCGCCGCCCGCGCGGCGGTCAACGAGCACGGCCCGCTGCAAGTGCCGCTCAAGCTGCGCAACGCGCCGACCAATCTGATGAAGAGCATGGGCTACGGAGGCGGCTACAAGTACCCGCACAACTTCGAGGGCAACTACGTCGCCGAGGAGTACCTGCCAGACGAGCTGCGCGGACAGCGCTTCTACGAGCCGGCGGACAGCGGCGAGGAGCGCCTCATCCGCGAGCGGCTGCAGGCCCAGAGAGAGCGCAAGCCCGACGACCGATAGCGACCACTTCGCAGCTGCGGCATCTTTGCTGAACAAGGAGCTTCGATGGCCAACGTCACCATTTTCTACTGCACATCCTGAGGCTACAAGCCAAGGGCCGTCCGGGCGGCGGCCGAGCTACACAGCAAGCTGGGAATGCAAGCCGAGCTCAAGCCGGGCAAGAGCGGCCAGTACGAGGTGCAGGTCGACGGCCACAAGGTCGCCGAGAAGACTTTTTTGCACGGGTTCCCCACCGAGGACGAGGTGGTGCACGCGGTGGCCATGGCGACCGGCAAGGCCTAGAGCACCGATCGGGTTGAAGGACCGAGGAGAACGGTCGAGTCGCAAGCAGCACAAGGAACGACGAGGCGCCGTACTTTCTGTACGGCAACGAGGAGAGACGCAGTGATGCGCAGCGAATCGGCCGAGCGGGTTGCGCAGCAACCCACGGTTCTCCGACGGGATTCAACCCGTTCGGTGCTCTAGGATCCCGCTCGTGCAGCCTGAGCTGAGCACCGACATGAAGGACCCGGACGCCATCCCCTACTTCACCTGGGATGATCCGATGACGGTGGCGCAGATCCACGAGCGGCTTCGCACGGCGTCGGAGGCGGAGCGCTTCCGGCTGCTGGGGAAGATCCTGCGCGAAGCCAACGATCGGGACGTCTGGAACTTCACGACGCCGCAATATGTCGCGGACAACTGGGACCAGATCGAGCGCAACGTGGGTCGTCGCCGACCATTCTGGATCTGGCTGCTGGGGAAATGGGGCGAGCATGGGCTCATCCGTCGCTAGCCAGCTCACGCCGCTGCAGCGCGATCTCCTGGAGGCCTTTTTTCGCCGCGAGCAAAGGCTCTTTCTGACCGGCGGTGCGGCGCTCGCGCGCCGGCGGCTGGTGCAGCGAGGGCAGGAATCGGTGGTCGTCGACCTCGTCCATGATCGGGCTGCTCAGGCCATCGCCGAGAAGCCGTTCATCGGACCGATTCGCGTCGATCCGCCGCTCGAGATTCTCGCCAACAAGCTTTGTACGATCATGTCGCGTTCCGAGGTGCGGGACTACGTCGATGTGCTGATGCTTGAGCGCGCCGGGCATCGCGTCGAGGACGCGCTGGCGCTGGCAGTCCTGAAGGACGGCGGCGCAACGCCAGGCCAGATCGCCTGGGCGCTCTCGCAGGTGGAATTTGGCGATGACGCCAGGCTGCCCGGCGGAGTCACGGTCGCCGAGGTGCGAGCCTTCGTGTCGAGCCTTTCCCAGCGCCTGGCGCCCGCCGGGTTCCCGCGCACTTAGCGGGTTCCCTTTGATCCGCGGGCGGGGTCCGGTACAACGCGCCGGCCGTGGCGCAGCACCCTCCCGTCGATCTCTCTTCCCTGAACCCGCGCCAGCGCGAGGCAGTGCTCCAGACAGAGGGGCCGCTGCTCGTGCTCGCCGGCGCCGGGTCGGGCAAGACGCGCGTCATCGCCCACCGGGCCGTCCACCTGCTCGACCGCGGCGTGCCTCCGCGCGCCATCCTGGCGGTGACGTTCACCAACAAGGCCGCGGCGGAGATGAAGGAGCGCATCGTCAAGCTGGCGGGCGGCGCGCCACGCTGCCGCGGGCTGACGGTCAGCACCTTCCATGCCTTTGGCGTGCGCATCCTGCGCGAGCACGCGGAGGCGCTGGGCCTGCCGACGAAGTTTGCTATCTTCGACTCGGGCGATCAGACCGCGCTGGTGAAGCGCCTCCTGCGCGATCTCAAGGTGGACGACAAGCAGTTCGACGTGCCCCGCGTGGTTGCCATCCTCAGCCGTCGGCGGATGACGGGCGCGGCCGCGGCCACCCACGGCGTCGACGCGGAGTACGAGCTGGTGGCCGATCAGCTGCTGCCCAAGTACGAGCTTGGCCTCTCCGCCATGGGCGCGGTGGACTTCGACGACCTGCTGCTCTTGCCGCTCAAGCTCTTCGCGGCCCGGCCCGACGTTTTGCAAAATTATCAAAGCCGCTTTCGCTACCTGATGGTGGACGAGTACCAGGACACCAACGAAGCGCAGTTCAAGCTGCTCGAGTCTTTGGCCGGGCTGCGCCGCAACGTCTGCGCCGTGGGCGACGACGACCAGAGCATCTACGCCTGGCGCGGCGCCCAGCTGCGGCACATCCTCGGATTCGATCAAGCGTTCCCGGGCTGCGTCGAGGTCTTTCTCGAGCAGAACTATCGATCGAGCTCGGCCATTCTCGATGCGGCCAACGCCGTCATCGGCCAGAACCCGGGCCGCAAGGCCAAGCGGCTGTGGACCGATCGCGGGCGGGGCGCGAACATTCGCATCGTCAAGGCGCCGGCCGAGGACGCCGAGGCGAAGTTCATCGCCGACGAGGTCATCCGGCTGAACTTCGAGGAGCGCATCCCGCACCACGAGATGGCCGTGCTCTACCGCACCAACGGCCAGTCCAAGCCTTTGGAAGAAGCGTTTCGCGGGGCGGGGATTCGTTATCGAATCGTCGGCGGCACCAGCCTCTTCGATCGAAAAGAGGTGCGCGACCTGCTGGCCTATCTGCGCGCGGCGCTCAACCCGCTCGACGAGGTGAGCCTGCTCCGCATCGTCAATGTGCCGGCGCGGGGCATCGGCGATCAGACCATCTCCAGGGCGCGCGAGGCCTCGGTGCAGCGCCGCCTCCCGCTGATGGAGACGCTGCGCCTGGCGCACGAGATCCCGGAGCTGAAGATCGCGGATGCGCGCATCGCCGCCTTCGTCGAGCTCTTCGACAAGCTCGGGCCGCGGCTGACGCAGAAGGGCTTCTCGCTGGCCGCGCGCGAGCTCTGCGAGGCGGTGGGCCTGTTCGACGAGGCGCGCCGCTCGGCCCAGAGCCTTCCGGCGCAGGCGCGCAAGGTGGAGGCGCTCGAGTCGCTCTTGAGGCAGCTGGTGCAGTACGAGCAGAAGCAGGAGCAGGCCGCGACCGATCGGGCGCTGGAGAAGGCGCAGCTGCCGCCCGCGGAGCAGGCCGCCGCCGAGGACGACGACGAGCCGTTCGCGGCCGGCCTGCCCGGATACCTGGCGCGGCTCGCGCTCGACTCCAAGGAAGCGCAAGGCGACGGCGGCGACGCGGTGACCTTGATGACTCTGCACGGCGCCAAGGGCCTCGAGTGGCGCGCCGTCTTCCTCTGCGGAATGGAGGAGGGCCTCCTGCCCCACTCGGGCAAGGGCTTCGATGATGCCTCGGGCGACCCCACCGCCACCGGCGCCATGAACCTCGAGGAGGAGCGGCGCCTCTGCTACGTCGGAATCACCCGGGCGCGCGAGCGGCTGACCCTGACCCGCGCGGCCGAGCGCCTGCGCCGCGGCAAGCCCGAGCCGCGCACCGAGAGCCGCTTCCTCGAGGACCTGCCAGACGAGCTGGTGGACCGCATCGACCTCACCAGCGGCAAGCAGCCCGAGGCGACGCAAGAGGTGAAGCTGGCCAAGGCGAAGAACTTCTTCGCGGCGATGGACTCGCTCTTCGCCGACAAGAAGTAGAGTTGGCCGATGGCTCTGATCGACGATGAAGAAGGCGTCGCGCGCATCTGCCGGCAGAGCAGGCGCGTGGCGGTGCTCGGCATCAAGACCGAGGCAGAGCGCGGCCAGCCCGCCTTCTACGTCGCCGAGTACCTGCACGACGCCGGCGTCGAGGTCGTCCCGGTGCCGGTCTACTACCCAGAGGTCACCGAGATCCTCGGCCTGCGCGTCTATCGCAAGCTTGCCGAGGTGCCGGGCGAGCTGGATCTGGTCAACGTCTTTCGCCGGCCGGCGGATGTCGCGAAGCACATTGAAGAGATTCTACTCAAGCGGCCCAAGGCGGTGTGGCTGCAGCTCGGAATCACGCACGAGGAGGCGGCGCGCCGCTGGGCCGAGGCGGGGATCGACGTGGTGCAGGACCGCTGCCTGATGGTCGAGCACCGCCGGTATGCCCAAGGCTAGGATCAGGGGCTCCGCTGGCGCTCCGCTGTACAAAGGGGCTGCCGCCCCCTCGTACCACTCCCCCGCGACTGCAACTGCCGCGGAACCGTCCGCGGGCCCCGGGGGTGGAGAGCGCTATTGACACTCTCAGGGCGATCGCATAGACACACCCGCCCTGCCGCCTTCGCCGCGGGGGAACTCGTTCGCTTTCGCTCCGGAGACGAAGTCGATGAAGACGGTGATGGGCAACAAAGAGACCACCGAGCGTCAATGGCTGGTCATCGACGTGAAGGACAAGGTTCTTGGCCGCGTCTCGACGCACATCGCGTCGGTCCTGCGCGGCAAGCACAAGCCGACCTTCACCCCGCACGCTGACTGCGGCGACTTCGTCGTCGTCATCAACGCCGAGAAGGTGAAGCTGACCGGCAAGAAGTGGTCGGACAAAGAGTACAAGCACCACACCATGTTCATCGGCGGCATGAAGACCTTCACCGCGCAGGAGGCCGTCAAGCGGCACCCCGAGCGGCTGATCGAGGACGCCGTCCGGCGCATGCTGCCGCGCACCGCGCTCGGCCGCGCCCTGATGAAGAAGCTGAAGATCTACGGCGGCGACCAGCACCCGCACGCTGCGCAGAAGCCCGTCGTCAACGTCGCCCCCTACGCTTAGTCCCGAGAGAATCGAAATGGCATCCAAGGAACTGATCGTCACCGCCACCGGCCGCCGCAAGCAGTCCATCGCCCGCGTGCGCATGAAGCCGGGCACCGGCGCCATCGTGATCAACGACCGCGACATCGACCAGTACTTCGGCCGCGCCACCAGCAAGATGGTCCTGGTGCAGGCCCTCGAGATCGTCGAGCAGAAGGGCAAGGTCGACATCTCCGTCAACGTCTGCGGCGGCGGGCTCTCGGGCCAGGCCGGCGCCATCCGCCACGGCATCAGCCGCGGGCTGCTCAAGATGAACCCGGACTTCCGGCCGGCGCTCAAGAAGGCGGGCTTCCTCACCCGCGACTCGCGCTCCGTCGAGCGCAAGAAGTACGGCCAGCCCGGCGCGCGCAAGCGGTTCCAGTTCAGCAAGCGCTAGAGAACCGATCGGTTTGGTGGACCGAGGAGAACGGCCGAGTCGCAAGCAGCGCAAGGAACGACGAGGCGCCGTACTTTCTGTACGGCAACGAGGAGAGACGCTGCGATGCGCAGCGAATCGGCCGAGCGGGTTGCCCGGCAACCCGCGGTTGTCCGACGGGAACCAAACCGTTCGGTGCTCTAGGGCCTGTCCTCAAATTCGAGGCCCTGCGGCTGGGTGGCCACCAGCGCGGCGCTGCGGTTGGGAGCGAGAAAGAGGTTGCGCGGCGATCGGAAGTTTGATCGAAGCTTCCGATGCACCGACATGAACTGAGCGACTCC
>JBBRMA010000081.1:0-21226 GCA_038231075.1 Myxococcales bacterium
TACATTCGAGCGCCGATGGCCGGCGCGCTGCTTCCTCGCTCCTCGGTTGAATACAGCACGGTATTCGCCCTCGTCGCTCTTCGCATCGCTTGGCCCTCGACGCTCTCGGTGTTTGACGCTATCTCGCGACCGCTGCACTAGTTGGCGCCGGCGAAGTATCTGCGCGCCAGCGCCACCGCGGCGAGGCCCACGTCGCGGCCCACCCGCCGGCCTGCAAAGTCATCGGGCTCGATGTGGATGCCGCCCCAGATGCGCGACTGTCCCGCCTGATCGGCCGCGTCGGCATAGGTGGCCCATTGCAGCCGCACCTCGCCATTCACGGCGCCTCCGACGTCAATCTTGAGAAATCCGGGGCCGGCGACGAACTCACCGAGGCCGCCGGGAAAATAGGGCGAGCCGGTCAAGTCGGCCAGCACCTCGGCGGCGGCGCGGCTGAAGGTGGAGTGGCCCGAGATGAACCCGGGAAAGGCCGGCGTGACGAAGCTGCTCTTTTGATAGGGAGACCAGAGCAGCGGGGTTCGGTACGCGGCGGCGCCGATGGCAAAGGGCCACTCGAGCGCGACCACGCCCTCGCTGCGCTGCTCGACCACTCCGGGGATGAGCAGCAGCCCGCGCGGGTCGGTCTGCGCCAGATAGCGCACGAGAGAGATGGGCCGCGCGGTGGTGGCGGCGCGCTTGATCTCCCAGGCGGTGATGGCCGCGTCGTGGAGCGCGCCGTTGAGGGCGAGGTAGACCTTGACGTCCCACTCCAGCAGCGAGAGCGCGGCGCCGGTGCCGCCTGGCTGGCGCGCAAACCCGGCCGAGTCGGCCACTGCATTGGCGAGCACGTTCCAATGGCCAGGCGGGGTCTCTGAGTTGGGTCCGTCGGCCCAATACTCAGCCAGCACACGGCCGAAATCGCCCACGGCCACCACCTGCGCCGGATAGGGTTTCCCGGTGATGGGGTTAGGTTGCCGTCCATGTCCGTCATTGGAGCCAAGAGAGTTGTTCCCAATCGCGCCGGGCGAGATATCGATGGTCACCACCGGGTCAGGCAAGAGCAGGCTCTGCTTGGACATCGATTCGGCGACCCAGCGGTTGCGCAGCTCGTCGCTGGCCTCGGTCGGGGCGGGCCCCGGGTCGTGGTAGAGGGCGCCCCCGCTGCGCTGCATTGCAAAGGGCTTCACCAGGCCCCAATGCGCCCCGATATAAGGCTGGGGACCCGGTGATTGCGGAATCCCATTCTGGGTGAAGCCGGTCGGGATGGAGAGCTGCTGCCAGTGGTCGGGCTTTGCCATCGTCGTGCCCGGTTGAGTTGGATCGAGCGGCACATTGACTGATACCCAGCCGGTGGTATCGGCATATTTGTGCGCCTCGTTGGCGCCGTCGTCGGCCCCGGCGTCGAGCACCGCCTGCCCGGCGCGATTGCCGATGGCGGCTGGCGTGTTCCCCGTCGTCGCCGAGTTGCCCGGGTCATAGCCGCGGCGGCGCATTCCCTCATCGAGGCAATCGAGCGGAGGCTGGCCGCCGGCCGCGTTGGCGTAGCGCATCCGCAAGACGCGATGGGCGGCGTAGGACACGGCCTCTTCGCGCGCGGCGTCGCTCGCGAGCGCGGGTTGCTTCTCGGTGAAGAAGACGCCCCGCGCCGTCGCATCAAAGGCGGCCCAGGCGTCGTACATGGCCGCCGAGACGTGAAAGAGGTTGCGCGCGTGCACCGTCGGCTGCGGCAGGTCCTTGCGGACGGCGTGGAGCGAAAGCTCGTTCCAATACCGCGCCGCCGAGTGCGTTCGATTGGGTCCGTCGATTGCCAACCAATCCGCCGCTTTCAAATCACACGAGGATTGTGCGCCCGGGCAGCCGCAGAGGAGCACCAGCGAGACGGCGGCGGCGAGGGGCGCCCAAGGCAGGACCATGGCGCCATCCTAACCTGCCTGATCCTCAATCTTCCTCGCCGGTCCGCGACCTGCCTGATCTAGAGTGCCGCGCATGAGAAGCCGGAGCGGGGCAGCGAACAAAGCGGCGCGCAAGCTGAAGCCCGCGGCCCCAGCGCGACCGCCGGCCGCTTCGCTCCCGACGTCCAGGGCCCAGGCGCGCTCCTCGCGCCCGGCGCTGCTGGCGCTCTTTGCAGCATCGGGGTTCGCGGGGCTCATCTACGAGTCGATCTGGACGCATTATTTGAAGCTCTTTCTCGGCCACGCCGCCTATGCGCAGACGCTGGTGCTCGGCATCTTCATGGGCGGCCTCGCGCTCGGCTCCTATCTGGCCAGCCGGCGCGCCCGCGCTGGAAACCTGCTCCTCGCCTACGCCGCCACCGAGGCCGCCATCGGCGTGCTCGGCCTGCTCTTCCACCCTCTGTTCGTCGGCGCCACGGGCTTCGCGCACGCCTCGGCGCTGCCCGCGCTGGCAGGCCACCCGGCCGCGGTCGAAGCCTTCAAGTGGGGCCTCGGCGCGCTCTTGATCCTGCCCCAGTCGGTGCTGCTCGGCATGACCTTCCCGCTGATGACGGCCGGCGTCCTGCGCGCGTTTCCCGACCGCCCCGGCCGATCGCTCGCGCTGCTCTACTTCACCAACAGCCTCGGCGCCGCCGCCGGCGTGCTCGCCAGCGGCTTCTACCTCATCGCCGCCGTCGGGCTGCCCGGCACCCTCGGCGTCGCCGCGGTCATCAACCTCGCGGTCGCCCTCGCGGTCTTCGCCCTCTTTCGCGCCCCAGCGCCGGAATCTCTCTCGCCCGCGCCGGCAGCGGCAAAGCGCGATCGCGCGCTCTTTGCCTTCCTCGGCGTGGCGCTCTTCACGGGGGCCTCGTCCTTCATGTACGAGGTGGCCTGGATCCGCATGCTGGCGCTGGTGCTGGGCTCGTCCACCCACGCCTTCGAGCTGATGCTGAGCGCGTTCATCCTCGGCCTCGCGCTCGGCGGGCTCTTCATCCAGCGGCGCATCGACAAGCTGGCGCGGCCGGCGCGCGCGCTCGGATACTTGCAGCTGCTGATGGGCTTTTTTGCCCTCTGCACCCTGCTCGTCTACGGCCAGAGCTTCGCGGTGATGCAGAAGCTCGTGCTCGGGCTGCCGCCCACCGACCAGGGCTATCGGCTCTTCACGCTCGCGAGCAACGGCATCGCGCTCGCCGTCATGCTCCCCGCGACCTTCTGCGCCGGCACCACGCTGCCGCTGATCACCTTCTATCTGCTGCGGCGCGGCCACGGCGAGGCGAGCATCGGGCAGGTCTATGCCGCCAACACCGTCGGCGCCATCGCGGCGGTCTTCTTCTCGACCCACGTGGGGCTGCCGCTGCTCGGCCTGCAGGGCCTGCTCATGCTGGGCGCGGGCGTCGATCTGCTGCTTGGCGCTGCGCTGCTCCTGAGCGCCGCCTCCGCGTTCACCCTGCGCCGGGTGCCGCTCGGGCTGACGGCATGCGCCGCCCTGGCGCTGCTCGGCTTTGGCCTCTTCGTGCGGCTCGATCCCTACAAGATGGCCTCGGGCGTCTATCGGCTCGGCCAGCTCCTCAACCCGGCGCTGGAGAAGCTGGTCTTCCACCGCGACGGCAAGACGGCGACGGTGAGCGTCATCGAGAGGCCCGCGGTCAGCTCGCTCGCCATCCTCACCAACGGCAAGGCCGACGCCATGATCTACATGGCCAGGGACAAGCCCGCCTCGGCCGACGAGCCCACCATGGTGCTGCTCGGCGCGCTGCCGCCGCTCTTGCATCCCCAGGCGAGGACCGCCGCGTGCATCGGCTTTGGAGCCGGCCTGACGACGCACACGCTGCTCGGCGATCCGCGGCTCGAGCGCGTGGACACCATCGAGATCGAGCAGCAGATGCTGCGCGGCGCCGAGCACTTCCGCCCGCGCAACGAGCGCGCCTTCAAAGACCCGCGCTCGCACCTCGTCATCGATGACGCCAAGACCTTCTTCGCGACGCAGCCGGCGAAGTACGACCTGATCGTCTCCGAGCCCTCGAACCCGTGGGTGAGCGGCGTGGCGGGGCTCTTCTCCGACGAGTTCTACCAGCTCGCCCGGCGCCACCTGGCCGAGGGCGGCCTCTTCGTGCAGTGGCTGCAGCTCTACGATCTCGACGTGCCGCTGGCCGCCTCGGTGCTCCGCGCGCTCGAGGCCAACTTCGACGACTACGCCGTCTACGCCGCCACCGATCACGACCTCGTGATCGCGGCCAGGAATGGCGCTCTGGTGCCCCCGCCCGACGCGGCGATGATGCGCGAGCCCGCGCTGGACGAGGCGCTGCGGCACATCGGCGTCCGCAGCCTGCAAGACCTGGAGGTGCGGCGCGTCGGCACCAAGAGGGCGTGGCGCGGGCTGACCAGCGCGCTCGGGGCAGCGATCAACTCGGACTATGCGCCGGTCCTCGACCTCGGCGCCGAGCGGACCCGCTTCTTGCGCTCGAACGGGGGCGCGCTGACGCGCTTCCAGAAGCAGCTCTTGCCCTCGCTGGAGATGCTCTCGGGCGCGCCGCGGCAGCAGGCCACCTCGATCACCGTCTCGGACTTCGCCGGCGCCCGCAGGAGCCTCGAGGCGATGTGGCTGCGCGACACCATCCTCGCGCGCGGCCCGGCGCCTTCCACGTTCGTGCAGTCCGACGAGCTGCGCCTCCACGCCCTCGAGGTCTCCTCCTGGCTGCGCGGCTGCTACGGGCGGCCCTTCCCGCTCATCAGCGTGGTGCGCGTCTCGGGCGCGCTGGTGGCCGAGCTGAGCCCGCAGGACCTGGACCCGATCTGGGCCGCGCTCGCCAGCACGCCGTGCTCCAAGCGCCTCTCGCCGCAAGAGGGCGAGTGGCTCGACTTCCTCCAGGCGGTGGGCCAGCGCGATGGAGCGCGCATGGCCGCCTCGGCCGAGCGGATCCTGACCGACGAGCCCGAGATCGATTCCCAGTCCAAGCGCTACCTGGTCGCCGCGGCGCTGCTCGGCGATCTGGCGCAGGGAAAGGCCGCCGAGGCGCGCGCCCTCTTCGCGCAGCACGAGGCGGCCTTGCCGCTGGCGGGCGATCTGCTGCTGCAGACGTTGGTTGCTCAAGCGCGGTAGGTCGCGTGATAGCCTCCCCGCGGATTTTTCCATGCGCATCAGACACGCCGCCAGGTCCGACGTCGGCAGGAAGCGCGACAACAACGAGGACTTCTTCCTCGTCGCTGCCGCTCACCGGCTGTTTGCCGCCTTCGACGGCATGGGCGGCCACGCCGCGGGCGAAGTGGCGAGCGCGCTCGCGGCCGAGGTGATCGAGGGCTTCTTCAACCTCACCGCCGAGGACGAGACCGCGCCCTGGCCGTTCGAGACCGACGACCAGCTCGGCTACGACGAGAACCGGCTCATCACCGCGCTCAGGCTCGCCAACGCCCGCATCGTCGAGGCCGCCACCAGCGACGCGGGCAGAAAGCGCATGGGCACCACCGTCGTCGCGGCCCAGTTCGTCGAGGGCGAGGAGGGCCCGCTCGCCCTGGTGGCGCACGTCGGCGACAGCCGCGCGTACCTGCTCCGCGAGGGCAAGCTGCGGCGCCTGACCACCGACCACTCGCTTGTGGAAGAGTGGGTGCGCCGGGGAAAGATCACCTTCGAGCAGTCGAAGGCCTATGCGCACAAGAACGCCATCATCCGCGCGCTCGGGATGGAGCAAGACGTCCAGGTCGAGCTGCACGCGCACGAGCCAGCGGCCGGCGACGTCTTTTTGCTCTGCTCCGACGGCTTGCCGGGAATGGTGACGCGCGCGGCGATGGAGGCGATCCTGGTCTCCGCGAGCACCCTCACGGAGGGCGCCGAGGAGCTGGTCCAGGCCGCCAACGACAACGGCGGCAAGGACAACGTCACCGTCGTCCTCGCGCAATTTCTTTAGTTCAACTCAAGGGCAACTCAAGCCTCGTCGTGGACGCGGAGCAAGCGCGTCGGCCGCGCGACGATCTCGCTGCCGGCGAGCTTCTTCACCGCGCTGGCCACGTCGCGCTCGAGCGCCTCGTGGGTGAGCATCACCACCTGCACCGGGGCGCCGCTGCGGTCTCCGCCGCCCTCCTGCACCATCTGCTCGATCGACACGTGCGCCTCTCCGAGCGCGCCGGCGATGCTGGCCAGGACACCCGCGCGGTCGAAGACCTGGAAGCGCAGATAGTACCGCGAGCGCACTTCTTCCAAAGGCATGAGCGGCCGCGCCGAGAGCTGGATGCCGCGCGTGGCCAGCCCTGCGGTGCCGTTGAGCCGCGCGCGCGCCGCGTCGAGCACGTCGGCGACCACGCTGACCGCGGTGGGCAGATCGCCGGCGCCGCGGCCCGAGAGCAGGCACGGCCCAAGAGCGCGCCCGCGCACGGCCACCGCGTTGAGCACGCCGGCGACGTTGGCGAGCGTGGTCTCGCGGCCGACCAGCGCCGGGTGGACCCGCAGCTCCAGCTTGTCGCCGCGGTCGCGGCCGATGGCGAGGTGCTTGATGACGAAGCCGAACCGCTCGGCGAACCGGTGGTCGATGGGCTCGATGTCGACGATGCCTTCGGTGGGCACGAGCGCGCTGTCTACCCGCGCGCCGAAGGCCACCATCGCCAGCACCACCAGCTTGTGGGCCGCGTCGTGGCCGCCGACATCGAGGGCCGGATCGGCCTCGGCATATCCCTTGGCTTGCGCTTCGGCGAGCGCGGCGTCAAAGGTCAGCCCGTCCTTCTGCATCCGCGTCAGCATGTAGTTCGACGTTCCATTGACGATGCCTTGCAAGGACTCGACCCAGTCGCTGGCGAGCGCCTCGCGCAGCACGCGGATGACGGGGATGCCGCCGCCCACCGAGCCCTCGAAGGCCAGGTCGGCGCCGGCCGCGATGGCGCGATCGACCAGCGCCGGACCGTGCAGCGCGAGCAGCATCTTGTTGGCCGTGACCACGCTCTTGCCGGCATCGAGCGCGCGCTCGACGTAGCCCTTGGCGGGATCGACGCCGCCCATCACCTCGACGACGAGCTCGATCGACCGGTCGCCCAGGATCTCCTCGGCGCTGGTGGTCAAGAGGGCGCGGTCGAGCCCGGCCACGCGATCTTTGACGGGGTCGCGCACCAGCACGCGCGCCACCTCGATCGGCGCGCCGACCCTCGAGGCGAGATACCCCGCGTTGTCGCGCAAGAGGCGGATGGCGCCGCCGCCGACCGTGCCGCAGCCGAGCATTCCGATGCGTACCGTTTTCATTGGCCGGCAATCTACCCCTGAACCCGCGCGAGGCGGTGCCAAGGTAGTCTGGGGCCATGGCGAAAAAGAGCAGCGAGAGGTCGGCGCTCGAGGAGACGCGGCACAGGTTCGCGCGCGGACACGAAAAGGCCGGCCGCCCGGCGGCGGTGGACGACGCCCTGCGCGAGGACCCGACCGACGACGAGCAGCTGCTCGACGGCCCGGGAGGGTTCGTCCACAGCGACCCCTGGCGCGTGCTCCGCATCCAGGCCGAGGTGGTGCAAGGGATCGATCTCATGTCGGCCGCGGTGAAGAAGGGCGTCACCCTCTTCGGCTCGGCGCGCGTCGGCCCCGACGAGCCGCAATATGCCGCCGCGCGCGAGACCGCGCGGCTCTTGGCGAAGCGAGGCTACGACATCATCACCGGCGGCGGCCCCGGCATCATGGAGGCCGCCAACCGCGGCGCGCGCGAGGGCGGCGGCGTCTCGGTGGGGCTCAACATCGAGCTGCCCTTCGAGCAGTCGGCCAATCCCTATTGCGACAAGGTGATCAACTTCAAATATTTCTTCGTCCGCAAGACCATGTTCATCAAGTACTCGCTCGCGTTCGTGGTCTTCCCCGGCGGCTTCGGCACGCTCGATGAGCTCTTCGAGGCGGTGACGCTGATCCAGACCGGAAAGATCCACCGCTTCCCGGTGGTGCTCTTTGGCAGCGACTATTGGAAAGGGTTGATTGATTGGTTGCGGGAGCGGGTCCTGGCGGAGAAGAAGATCAGCCCCGCCGATCTCGACCTGTTCTACGTCACCGACGACCCGGCGGCGGCCGCGCGCCACGTGTTGGGCCGCGCCGCCAAGTGAGCATCCGCGAAGGCGCTGCAATCGATCCGGCTGATTGAAGCGCCTTCGGTTCAATTCGCGGCGACTATTGCTGCCTGGCCGCTTCCTTGGCCGCTTTCTTGTTCTTGTGGTGCTGCCAGAGCGTGCCGCCGGCGGCGCCAGCCACCGCGCCCTTCTTGCCGCCGACGATCGCGCCACCCGCGCCGCCGACCACCGCGCCCTTGAGCTTGCTGTGGTGCTTGGGAGGCGGGGCGGCCTGGGCGGTGGCCGCGTCCTCGGCCGCGAAGGCAGGCGTGGCGGCGGCGAGGAGCATCGCTCCGCCGGAGAGGGCCGCGAAGAGGCAGTTCTTGAGGGAGCCACGCGTCGTCATGGGAGACCTCGTGAAAGGGTGTCCATGAACGTGCGCACCCGGACGACTGCGAGGGAGAGCCGCAGAGGGAGCGGGCGGGCAGCCGCCTCTACTCGGGGATCTTGGCGGGATGGACGGCCCCGCCGCGGCGCGAAGATGAGCGCCGCCTGCCGCGGGGCTTGGCCGCCGCCACCGTGGCTGGCAGCGCGTCGGCCGGAGGGCCATCCGGCTGCACCGCCGGTGCCGGCGCTGGCTCCTGCTGCCCCTGCGCGGCGCTCACCGACCACTGGCCGCGCGCGCTCTGCTGGCGGTGCAGAAGGCCCTCTTTCTCCATCGCCTCGAGCAAGCGCGAGAAGGTGGAGAAGCCGTGGTCGCGCTCGTCGAAGTCGGGCTCGCGCCGGACGATGGCTTCCTTGATCGCGGAGGGGTTGACCGGCTCGGTCGCCTTGCTGAGCAGCGCCGCGGCGGCCTGGCGCGCCACCTCGGGCACCGAGCGCGTGCGCGAGCGCGGGACCGGCTCGGCGCTGCGCTGGGTGCCGCCCGAGCGCAGGTAGATGAACTCATCGCAAGCGCGCACCAAGAGGGGGCTG
The DNA here is from genome assembly GCA_038231075.1 of Myxococcales bacterium. Lineage (GTDB taxonomy): Bacteria > Myxococcota > Myxococcia > Myxococcales > 40CM-4-68-19 > JBBRMA01. The sequence goes on from JBBRMA010000081.1 coordinate 8,886, forward strand.
GTCGCTTCCTTGACGGCGAGGCCGATGACGGCGCGGTTGATCTCGCGCAGCTTGTACGCGAGCGGGCAGAAATCGGAGTCGCCGGAGGCGATGGCAAAGGTGTCCACGTGCTCGCGCTGGTAGGCCAGCTCGAGCGCGTCGATGCAGAGGCGCATGTCGGCGCTGTTCTTGCCCGCGCGCGTGGAGGGCGGCACCTCGATGAGCTCGACGCCTTTGTCGTGCAGGCCCTGCTTGGCGGCGGCGAAGCGCGTCCAGTCGCAGTAGGCGCGGCGATAGACGACCTTGCCCCGCTCGAGCAGCGCGTCGAGCGCGGGCTGCAGATCGAACGCCTCGGGCGAGATCCCCGTGCGCGTCACCAGGTTCTCGAAGTCGATGAACAGCGCGATGCGGCTCTCGCCGCGACGTCGCTCTCCGCTGCGCAGATCGTCCATGCCGCCTTGCTACCACGCCCGGCGCCGCGCCGCGCCCGCTGCGAAAACGTGCTCAAATGTTCGCACACGGCCGCAACTCTCTGCAGCCATGGCTGGCGAGGCTCAACGCCCTTCATGATCAACGCTCGCGCCGTCGCCCTCTGCGCCTCGCTCTGTAGCCTGGCCTGCGCCAGCCACCGCATGCTGCCGCCGCCGGCCGCGAGCCCTGGCGTGTCGCCGATGCCGCTGCGCTACGAGCAGACCCGGCTGGGCATCTTCACTTCCACCAAGGATGACGTGGCGCTGCAGCAGCTCTTCGCCAATCCCGCCGCGCCCGACCAGCTCCTGGCCTCGGTGCTGCGGCCGGAGGTGGGGCTGCTCAGCTCGCAGGACGGCGGCGCCAGCTTCTCCTTCCTCGCGCTCGGCGGCGACCCGGTGCGGGCGATGCTCTTCGACCCTCTCGACACGCGGCGCAGCTACGCGCGGTCGGGCGGGCGACTCTTCCGCTCCGAGGATTCGGGCCGCAGCTTCGCGCTGGTCGAGCTCAAGGACGACGCGGGGCGGCCGGCGCGGGTAGACGCAGCCGCGGTCGCCGGCGACGGCGCGCTCTATGCCGCCTCGGACGTCACGCTCTTCGCCTCGCGCGACGGCGGGCGCACCTTCCAGCGCCTCGCACTGCCCGTTCCCGCGCCGGGCAAGGACCCGGTGGCGCCGAGCTATCGCGCGCGCAGCCTGGTCGCCGATCCGGCCATCGCCGGCACGCTCTATGTGTCGATCGAGTCGCGCAACCGCCCGGCCGCGCCCTTCTTCCAGCGGCTCGTCCAGCTCTTCGACGGCAGCTCCAGCGAGGCGCCGCTGGCCCGGCGCCTGGCCGAGGCTCCAGAGGGCCAGCCCCAGATCGTTCCCTCCACCGATCGCCTCGGTGTCTACGTCACGCGAGACGGCGGAGGGCTCTGGCAGAAGACCGGCCTGCCCCTCGACTCCTGGCTGGTGGCGCGGCCGGGCGAGCTCTACGCGATCCTGGCCGACCCCGTCGTCGAGGCGGCGGGGCTGGCCCGACGCTGGCCGTCGCTCGCGGCGTACGTCAGCCAGCAGCTCCACGGCTATCGCACCGACCAGGTGGCGGTGAGCTCGGCGCTGGCCTGGCCCGGGCGGGAAGCGATCCTGGGCGGGCCGCTCACCGCCGCCGTGATCTATCGCTCGACCGACGGCGGCGCGACCTTTGCGCACCAGGGCGCGCTCTCGCTGGCGCAGGTGGTGGCGCTGCGCGAATCCCTCGAGCAGCAGAAGGCCGCGCGCGTGGCGCTGGCGCCCACCGCGCCGCAAGAGGATCGCCCGGCCGAGAAGGGTCACCGCGAAGGCAGTCCGCGCGAGGGCGGCAGCCACCACGGGCCAGCCCCGCAGCGAGATCAGCCAACCGGCGCTCCGCCTGGAGGCGGGCCGCTACAGCAGCGCATGGGCGGCGATCGCGGCGGTCGCCAGAGGCCGCCACCCGAGGAGAAGCCCCCCGAGAGGGTCCAGCGCCCCGACCTCATAGAGCCGCTGCTCGCGGTGCTCGACCCGCTGCGGCTGCTGGCGAGCTTCAACGGCGGCGCTCCGCTGACCGGCCTGGCTCACGCCGGCCGCACCGCGCAGGTCTATGCCTACGCGCCGACCGAGGCGTACTGGGACAAGCTGGTCGCCGCCGCCGTGGTGATGGCAGAAGGGGCGGGCGAGATCAGCCTGGGAGATTCGCTGGTGGACGCCGCCTCGCTCGAGAGCGGCCTCTTCGAGCTCCTCGGCTCCAGCGACGGCGGAGTGACCTTTGCCGCCCTGCCCGAGGTGGCCGCGGCCGTGGCCAAGGATGAGAGCCTGAAGTCGCTGGGCGTGACGCCGTACCCACGGGTCCTGGCGGCGACTCCGGCACAGGCGCTGCTGCTGCTCGCGGGACGACAGCGAGACGCGCGCGTCTGGCGCGGAGTGTTCCGCTACCTGCCCCCGCAGCCTGCCGCGGGGAAATGATCCCGGGCGCCGGATCAGGTCAACAAGAGCGGCAAGCTCCACAGCATCGTCGAGGCGGTCAGCAAGAGACCCCAGGTCAACGCCAGCTCTCGGGCCGAGATCTTCTCATCCATGCGACCTCCATCTCTCAAGACCCTAGCGACTGCTACCTGCCGCCAACAAGCTTTGCCTGCGACCAGGTCCGCGCAGGTGCCGAAAACACCTCACAACTAAACAATGAGTTCGGCACCGTTGGTAGGAAATTGAGCGGTCAAGTGACGATTCCAGCCCCTTTCATAAGACCATCGTCGCGCGCACTTCCACCTGGATGAGCCCGGAAAAGTACCCTGGCTAGCGACAATGCTGGTCAAATCAGCGCCGGCACGGTGTCGAGCTCTGATTCGGCGGCGTCGGTGGCGGGCGCCTGCGCCCCGCAGGCCGACAGGAGCACCGCGCCCAGACTCGAGGCGAACCCGCTGCGGCTGATGGCCGATGGCGAAAGGACGCTGCGCATCGGCCCCCCCTTTGGGGTCGGGAGGAGGGGCGAAAGAGGAAAGTGAGTCAACGCAAGCCCGATCATTGAACGGGGTACGATCTTTGACCGATGCGCGACCCCAAGGCCCTATCGGGTGGCCCACCAATCGAAGACGTACGAGAGGCGAACGCTCGGGTGGACGAGCCGGCCGGGAAAGACCTGCAGCTCGGCGACGGCCTCGACGCGCTGTCTGGCGAAGAGGCGAAGCCCGGCGCTCAAGCTCGGGTTGAGGGTGCTGCTCTTGAGCACGTTGCCGTCGTTGAAGACGGTGAACTCGCCCTTGACGTGGCAGAGACCGACGCCGGCATAGGGCGTGATGCCGAGCGGCTCGAAGTCGAGGCGATAGCCGGCGCTCAAGTCAACGCCATACTCAACGGTGTCTAGAGTATCGCGGGTGTTCGCGTCGGTGACGGGGCTCATCGAGTGGGCGGCGAGGAAGTGGCCGCGCAGTCCCACCGCGAGCGGGCCGGGCGCATAAGCCAGCGCGGCCTCCAGGGCGCCGAGGTGCGAGCTCACCTGGCGCAGCTCGACAGGAGGGATATAGCCAATTCCAACGAAGGCGCGGAAATCAGCCGGCGCCGGCAGCCCCACCGCCAGGCGCAGGCGGGGAAAGACCGGGGTCCGATCGGAGGCCGTGATCTGCTTCTTCGCCGGGTTGCCGGTGGTGCCGTCGATGGGCGGAACGCCGATCAACTCGAGCCCCACGCTGATCTCGCGCGTCGCCAGCGCACCCGGCGCTTCCAGCGGCGAGAGCGCCACCAGCAAGGAATGAATCTCGATGAGCCGCTGCTCCTGGTCGAGGATGGTCTGGGCAACGGCGCCCTGCGCCCACGCGAGCGCGACCAGCGCAACCAGCGCAACCAGCGGGCGCGCGAGCCTCACTGCTTGGGCGCCCGCGCGAGGCCGCTGAGGAACTGGCCGGTGGTGTCGAAGCCCGCGTAATACATCGTCCAGGTGGCGCCATCGAGCTCGACCGAGGGCGTGGTCAGGCCGCCGGAGTCGAACGCTCCGGCCGCGCCTTGGAGCAGCGCCGCGCCCGACGGGTCCTGCTGCGGCACCTTGGTCCAGACGCGGCCGTCATTTGATTCCGCATATCCAATGACGCCTTTGCTCGGTCCGCCGAACGGGCCTGGCGCCTGGCAGCCGCGATACCACATGCGATAGAGCTGATCGCGCTCTTTGACGACTGATGGTTGATAGGCACAGGCGACATCGAACGCGCCCGCCGGGCCCAGGTCGAGGATGGCGCCGCCGGTCTCCTTGCCTCGGATCTTGGTCCAGTGACGCGCGTCGCTGGAGAAGGCCAATCCGACCCGCCAGAAATTGCCGGCGTCGTTGGCCGAATAGAACATCTTGTATTGGTCGCCGTCCTTCATGACCCAGACATAGGCGACCTGCTGGGAGTCGATGGTGCCGGTCACGCCCAGCGGCAGGACGCTGCCACCCTCGCCGTCCCCGTCGTAGAACCTGGTGAAGTGCACGCCGTCAGTCGATTCGGCATAGCCGATGCGCCGATCGACGGCGAGGACTCCGGGCTTGCCGGTGCTGGGATTGCAATTGAATGGATGAGTGCTGCCGTTGTACCACATGCGATAGGTCGCGCCGTCCTTGAGGACGAACGGGCGATAGGTCAAGTACGAGTCGAACTGGCCCGCGGCCCCGTTGTCGAGAATGGCGCCGCCCGTCTCGGTGCCGGCCACGCGTGTGAAGGTCACGCCGTCGGTTGATTGCGCGAGGCCGATGCGCCAATGCGAGCTATTGATTCCCGCGCACGGGCCAAAGGTATCGCTGCCGCCATAGTAGAGCTTGTAGGTATCGCCGTCCTTGAAGGCGCGGACGGTGAAGTTGCCGCGCTCGTCGAAGGCGTTGGCGGCGCCGAGGCCAAGGATGGCGCCGGCCGGGCCGCTGCCCGACACCTTGGTCCACTCGAGCGGAGCGAGCGGCGCCGTGCTCGACGAGCAGCCGGCCAGGAGGAACAGCGCCGCGGCGAACCGGGAGAAGCACGCGAGGTCGAGCATGGTCACCGCCCTGGGTTTGTCGGCTTGCCGCCGCCGCAGAGAACGGCGTTGGACGCGGCGAGGGTCCAATCATTCTTGGCCGCCGCGACAAATGCAAAGGGCCGCGGGAGCAACTCCCCACGGCCCTTGCAATGACGCTGTTCTTTTGCGGAGCTAGTTGAGCGTCACGTCGTCGAAGAGCGTGTACGTCGGATCGCCCGCGTAGTTGTCGTCGTGGCTGGTCAAGGTGAGCGTGTAGCTGCCGCCGGCGGTCACCGCCGAGGTCACGTTCACCCAAGCAGCCGAGTTGGTGCAGGTCTTCGCCAGCACCGTGGCGGTCGTTCCGCTGCCATTGTTCTTCAGCGTCACCGTCGCCCAGTCGTAGGTGAGGGTGTCCGGGCAGGCGATCTTGTACCAGAGGCTGAGCTGGCTCTTGCCCGCCGGGACGGTGAAGGTCTGCGCGATGCTGCTGTCGCCGTTGGTCGCCGCGGTCGAGCCCAGGCGCGCCGCGTAGGTGCCCGAGTGTCCGCCCGTCACCGCGCTCGAGGCCGCGCCGGTGGCGGTCCAGCCGGTCAGGCTGCCGGTCTCGAAGGTGCCGTTGTTGATTCCCGAAGGAGGCGGGGCGCTGCTGGTCGTCGCCACGTCGTCAAAGAGCGTGAAGGTCGGGTCGCTCGCGTAGTTGTCGTCGTGGCTGGTGAGCGTCACCGTGTAGCTGTGGCCGGCCGTCAGCGCGCTCGTGACGTTGGTCCAGGCGTTGGTCGCGCAAGCCTTGGCGATCAAGGTGGCGGTGGTGCCGGCGGTGTTGTCCTTCAAGGTCGCGAGCGCCCAGTCGTAGGTCACCGTGTCGGGGCAGGTCTCCTTGTACCAGAGCGAAAGTCCGGTGACGCCGGCCGCCGCGGTGAAGGTCTGCGCGATGCTGCTGTCGCCGTTGGTGGCGCTGGTCGAGCCAAGCTGCGCGCAGTGCGTGCCGCCGTGGCACCCAGCGGTGGCCACGGTCTCTGCCGCGCCGGTGGCGGTCCAGCCGCTGAGCGTGCCGGTCTCGAAGTCGCCGTTGGTGATCGAGGTGCCGCCCCCGGTGCCGCCGGAGGTGATGGTGAGGCTGACCGAGGCGGTGTGCGAGCCCGTCGCGGCCGTCCCGGTGATGACCAAGGCATAGTTGCCGGCGACGGCGCTCGAGGTGGCGGCGAGGCTCAAGGTGGCGCTCTGGCCCGAGCTGATCGACGCGGGCGAGAGCGTCGCGGTGACGCCGCTCGGCGCGCCCGAGACGCTGAGCGCGATCGACTCCGCGCTGCCGCTGGTGATGGCCGAGGAGATGGTGGCCGAGCCGGACGCGCCTTGCGCGACGCTGACGCTGGCCGGAGCTGCCGAGAGCGAGAAGTCGTTGGTCGGCCCGCCGGAGCTGACGGTGACCAGGAGCGACGCGGAGTGCGTCTCGCCGGCGGCGCCGTCGGCGCGGACCACCACTTGCAGCCCGCTGAGCACGGCCGGGCTGCCCGCCGTGACCGTGAGGGTGGCCGTGCCGCCGGTGTTGACGGTGCTCGACGAGAGCGTCGCGGTCAGGCCGGCCGGCGCGGTGGCCGAGAGGGTCAGCGGCTGCGCGGCGCCCGCGGTGGTGGCGGTCTGGACGGTGAAGGTCGCGCTCGCGCCCGAGGCGATGGTGGCGGTGTTCGGCGAGAGCGCGACGCTGAAGTCTTGCGCGTCGGTGCGCGACACCTTGCAGCCCTGCGACTTCTCATCCCAGATGCCTTGCACGGTGAACGTCCCGAGCGGCGTGGCCACGGTGCCGCTCGAAGATTCGCAGAGGTCGCCGGTCTCGCTGCCGCTGGCGTCGTTCCAGGCCTGGGGAAAGTCCGGGTTCGAGCCAGGGGTGGGAATGTTGTCGGTGATGGCCTCGACCAGCTCGTGCGCGCTCACGATGGTGACGTTGGTGAAGCCGCCGCCGCAGTCGGGCATGACGAGGTAGTAGGCGTTGTGGCGCACGGTCTCGATGGTGGACTCGTGGTAGGCGCCGAACGCCGAGCAGCTGGTGGAGCCGCCGAGATTGATGGTCACGCCGGGCGGGAAATAGATTGCGTACAATGTATTGGCGTCGGGCTGCGGCAGCGTGTTGGCCGCGAAGGCCGCATCCAGCGTGGACTGGATCTGCGCGTCGGTGACGTTGCCCGCCGGGATGTTGGCGAGCGTCAGCGCGCCCGCATAGTTGCCGCGGCCGATGCGCTGGTTGGTGCCCGGGCTGCCCTTGTGCGAGCCGGCGTTGGCCGGGACGGTGGTGTTGTACTCGTTGAGCCAGTCCATGAAGTTGCTGTTGGTGACGCCGGCGTAGAAGTCGGCGATGCCGCCGTGCGCGGCGGTGACGGCCGAGTTGATGTTGGCCGGGTTGCCCCACCAGACCACGTAGACCTTGGGGTTCTCGACCACGGTGCCGCCGAAGTACTCCATGGTGACGGTGCCGGCCGCGCTGCGCACGGGCGCCCGCGACTTGCCCGGCCGATCGACCACCACGCGCTGCTCATTGGCGACGCTATCGCCCGAGTTTGGCTGGCCTTGCGGGCTGCAGCCCGCCGCGGCGGCGAGGGCAAGGACGACGGGAACGACCGCGCTGCGCCTGAACAGAGAGCTCATCTGCCAGCCTCCTCGAGAATGAGCGCGCGACCCTAGACCCGAGGTTCTGCCCCGCCATCCGCCACCTGACCGTGGGCACTGTAGGTGGAACGGTGCGTCTCGAAGTGAGACGAGCGCCCGGATCGGCAGCGCGGGGCCGACCCAGAGGACACCGGAGGCCCGCATGCTCTCACTCATCCGCAAGCTGTTCGGCAAGGCGCCAGCGCAGGTGCAGCGCGCCCCGGCCTCTCCCGTCGCGCCGGCGCCGAGCGCCCCGGCCGCGCTCGAGCTGGAAGGCTTCGCCCGCTTCGCCTCCGCGCTCGAGCTCGAGCTGCCCCGGCCGCAGGTGCTCTCCGCCGAAGAGGTCGCGCACCTCGACGAGATCGTCCGCGCCATCGACGAGCGGCTGGCGAGCAATCCGCCCTCGTGCGAGGCCTTCCCCAGCGCCTGCACGCAGATTCTACAGATGGTGGCGAACCCCGCGGTGGGCATGGCCGACCTCGCCCGCGTGGTCGGCCAGGACCAGGCGATGAGCGCCGCCGTGCTGCGGGTGGCGAACTCGGCCTTCTACAAGTCGGCCGGCCAGTCGCAGACGCTGCGCGAGGCGATCGCGCGGCTCGGCGCCTCGGAGGTCGCGCGGCTCGCGGGCGCCGTCTCGGTGCAGGCGCTCTTCAGCACCAAAAGCAAGTCGATGTCGCGGCCGCTCGCCGAGCAGCTCGAGGAGCTGCACCGGCACGCCATCAACACCGCGCTCGGCGCGGCCTGGCTCGCGCTGCGCAAGAAAGGCGCACGCTCGGATCGCGCCTATCTCGGCGGGCTGCTCCACGACGTCGGCAAGGCGGTGGTGCTGCGCGCCGCCGGGGAGCTCGCGCTCGAGAACAGCCCGCGCGTGCGCTTCGCCGACCCGTTCTTCCTCCGCGCCGTCGAGATCCTCCATGGCCGCGTCGGCGGCGAGATGGCCGAGCGCTGGTCCTTGCCGGCGATGGTGCAGCAGCTCTGCCAGCACCACCACGACGGCGCCATCGCCGCGGGACCCGACGCGCTCGAGTTGCACATCGTGCGCCTCGTCTCCTCGCTGCGCGAGCTGCGCAGAGACCCCGTGCTCTTCCGCGGCGCCGCGGACGCCATCGCCGAGAGCGCCGCCTTCTTGCATGTAGACCCGGGCGAGCTGCGGCTGCTCGACGCCGAGATCGCGCGCCTGGGCGAGACCGCCTCCAGCCTGCTCGCGGCCTGAGCCAGGGCAGCGCGGGAAGATCCCCGCGGACCGACGTTCTTGCAGGCGAGCCCCTCGCTCACCCCCCTGGAGGAACTGGTCATGAAGAAGCAACTGTTGGGCGGCCTCTGCCGCAAGCTCGCATCGGCCGCGCTCGGCGCAAGCCTTCTGGCCTCGCCCGCGGTCCTCGCCAACCCGCACCACAAGCCGGCCGCCGCGAAGGGTCCGCTCAAGCTGCCCGCGTTCTTGTCCTTCGGCCAGGGCAACACGGCCATCGGCAAGTTCCAGGCGCAGACCCTCGAGACCGTCAAGGCCTACCTGGCTGCGCATCCCGAGATCACGACGCTGCGCATCCAGGGCTACTACGACGGCAAGGACTCGCCGGAGCAGGCCCAGAGCCACTCCACCGCGCGCGCCTCCAACGCCGCCCATTGGCTCGTCCAGCACGGCGTCGATTGCAAGCGGCTGATCGCGGTCTCGTTCGTCAAGGGCGGCGACATGCGCGAAGGCGGCGCCTACGCGAACTTCGTCAACGCCGGCCTGCGCGGCAAGTCCATCGGCGGCGCGCCCATGAACGGCGGCGGCAAGAGCGTCGGCGATGTCTGCTCGGGCAAGTCGGCGAGCAAGGAGAGCGCCCCCGCCAGCAACGCGCCCGCGGCCGAGGCCTCGAGCGGCGGCGGCTCGAGCGACGGCCCGAAGAACTTCCAGGACCCGAACCTGAGCGCGGCCCGCAAGGCGCTCTTCGTCGAATTGGAGAAGCGCATCCCGTCGGTCGAGGGCCAGCCCGCCGCGGCAGGCAAGATCAACCTCTTCGCCGGCTCGACCCACATGGCCCACGGCACCACCTGCGGCATGCTGCCGGGCGTCCTGATGCAGAAGCTCAAGGTCAAGGGCCCGATCACCCAGTACGCAACCGAGGGCCTGCGCATCGAGGGCAAGAAGCTCGGCGTCTGGGTGGACAACGACGGCACCACCATGCCGAAGCCCGGCGACCTCTACTGGCTGCGCTACGAGGACAAGCCCTCGAGCGACTCGGTCGCGCACGTCGGCGTCATCTACGACGTCTCGAACCCCAACACCTGGATCACCGCCGACGCGGGCCAGGGCTCGAGCGCCGTGCAGGAAGCCAAGCTCGTGCACCGCAACATGAAGAAGAAGGACGGCACCCACTTCTTCCTCTCCGGCCCGTCGAACACCCCCGGCGACTCGCCCGCGCTGCGCCGCATCGGCGGCTGGATCGACCTCGACAAGCTCCTCGCCAAGAAGTAGGTCGGCGAATCTCAGGAACTCTCATGGTGCGCCGGTCCGCTCTCAGCGCGGGCCGGCGCATCTTGCTTTGATCAATTCTCGCTCAGCCACCACTCCTTGCCAAAGGCCGTGCAGAGGCCAAAGCCCCAGTTGGGTGTCGCTGGTCGTGCCGCCCCGCGCCGGGGGCGCATCGGCGCGATATAACGGGTCGATGGAAATCCCCACGCTGCGCACCGAGCGGCTCCTCCTCCGCCCTTTTCGCGCCGCCGATTTCGATTCCTATGCGGCGATGAACGGCAGCGTCGAAGTGATGCGCTACATCCGCGACACCGAGGATCGCGCCGCGGCCTTTCGCTCCTTCTGCGCCGTCATCGGCCATTGGACCGCGCGCGGCTACGGCATGTGGGCCCTCGAGGAGACCGCCCGCGGCGCCTTCCTCGGCACCGCCGGCCTCGTGCGCTGGGAAGGCCGCCCGGCGGTCGAGATCGGTTACGCGTTGGCTCCGGCGGCGTGGGGAAAAGGCTACGCGACCGAGGCCGTCCGAGAGGCGCTGCGCTGGGCACGAGAAGTTGTCGGCGCCCGCGGGCTTACGGCCGTGATCCACCCGGACAACGCGCCGTCGATCAAGGTGGCCGAGCGGCTCGGGGCGACCCGCAGCGGCGCGCTGGCCGTGAAGGACCAATCGCTCCTGGTGTACTCATTCGCCGATTCAATGGCGGACCCCTCAGCCACCTGACCGATGGACGGCGCGCCGGTTGCCCGCGACTTGTGCGCCCATGCGAACCCGCTCCACTCTCGAACGCCGGGCCCTCGCGGCGCTCGCGCTCGGCTGCGCCCTCTCCTGTGCACCCCAGGCGGGGCCCGCCAGCGACACCTCCGCCATCGTCTCGCACGCCGACCTCGCCGCCGGCGCCGTCATCGATCTGCACGGCTGGCAGTGGCAGGCGATCATGGACCACATGCAAGACATCAAGGACGCCGGATACACGGCCATCCAGGTCTCGCCGCACACGGCCACCTGCGGCGGTGGGTACAGCGACGGCTATGATCCGTCGGACTACACCAACTTCAACAGCCGCTTCGGCACCGACTCTGATCTCTATTGGCTGGTGAAGACCGCCCATTACTTCGGTCTGCAGATCTACGCCGATCTGGTGATGAACCATATGTGCACCAAAAGCGATTACAGCTATCCCCGCTTTGGCTGGGACGCCTTCCACCACAACGGAAGGCTGACCGACTATAGCAACCAATGGAACGTGGAGAACCAGGACCTGCTCGGGCTCAACGATCTGGCGCAGGAGTCCGACTACGTGCGCGGCCAGCTCTTCAACTATGTGGTGCAGACCAACAATGTAGGGTTTGACGGCTATCGGCTCGACGCCGCCAAGCACGTGCCCCTCTGGTATTGGCACGATCACGTGCTGAACAACATGGCCACGTGGGGCAAATATACCTACGGCGAGGTCTTCGACGGCAGCCTCGACTTCCTGCAGGGCTACGTCAACGCCGGCATGGCCGTCACCGACTATGCGCTCTACTTCGCGATGCAGAACGCCTTCAAGCCTTATGGCGACCTCTCGCCATTGGACGGCGCCGGCTATGCCATGCGCAACGGCTCCGCCGCCTTGACCTTCGTCGAGAACCACGACGCCGCGGCGCCCGCCAATCGGCTGCTGGCCTATGCCTTTCTCGCCGCCTATCCCGGCTATCCGCTCTTCGCTGGCAGCCTGCTCGAGGACGGCGCGACCAGGAACCTCGCCTGGATCCACACCCACTTCGCCCGCGGCAGCTATCGCAGCCTGTGGGCCGGCCACGACGCCCTCTTCTTCGAGCGCGAAGGGAACCTGGTGGCGGCGATCAACCAATCCGGCAATTGGAGCAGCGCCTGGGTGCGGACGACCTTCTCCAATCGCCGGCTGCACGACTATAGCGGGCACATCGGCGACGTCTCTACCGACGGGGGCGGCTGGGTGAACATCGCCGTCCCGCCGCTGGCCTATGCGATGCTGGCGCCGTAGTTTCAAGGCCAGTCCAACAAGCACCGGTGAGGTACCGGCCGCGGGCAGGCGGGAACCCGCCGCGAGGAACGGGCACCCACCCGACTCAGGTGGCTCGCTGCGCTCGCATCTTAAGAGTTTGCGTCGGGAGCCCTCAATCCTCGCGACGGGTTCCCGCCTGCCCGCGGCCTGTTTGGGGAATTGGAAAAGGGAACCCTAGTACCGCGCGCCCGAAGTGTCTCCCCTATCCGTTGCCGAGCTTCTGCTGATTGAAGGCATCGCAGAGCGCGGCGACCATGTTCCCGCGAGGCCCAACATTTGGTGTCTTCCGCCAGCGGCTGTCGATGAACATCTCGA